>NZ_JBIAWG010000008.1:0-439374 GCF_042895285.1 Streptomyces sp. NPDC001406 | reverse complement strand
ACGGATGAGGGGGAGTTGGTGTTCCTCGGCCGGGCCGATACGCAGGTCAAGGTCCGTGGGTACCGCATCGAACCCGGCGAAATCGAAACCGCCCTCGACAGTCACCCGCGAGTCACCCAGTCGGCTGTGATCGCACGCGGAGACACACCCGGTGACAGCCGACTCGTCGCCTATGTTGTCGCGGATCTCTCGGACCGGTCCGAGGAGGACCTGCCGAACACACTGCGTGCATACGCGGCTGAGACGCTGCCGGAGTACATGGTCCCGTCCGCCGTGGTGGTGCTGGAGGCGCTGCCGCTGACGGTCAACGGCAAGGTGGACCGGGCCGCCCTGCCGGCACCGGACTTCGCGCAGCAGGTGTCCGGTCGGGCGCCGGAAGGTGTGGTCGAGGAGACCCTGTGCCGGATCTTCGCCGAGGTCCTGGGCCTGGAAGAGGTGGCGGCCGACGCCGGTTTCTTCGAGTTGGGCGGCGACTCGATCATGTCGATGCAATTGGCGTCGCGAGCCCGACGCGCCGGCTGGGTGGTCACCCCGCGGCAGGTGTTCGAGGAGAAGACCGTCGAACGCCTGGCACTGGTGGCCCAGCCCGTCGGCGCCGATACGGCCGACACGGCGGACGACGGCGTGGGCGAGGTGCCCTGGACGCCGGTGATGCGGACACTCGGCGAACAGGCGGTCATCGGATCCCGCTTCGCGCAATGGACGGTCGTCGGCGCACCGGCCGGGCTGGACCGGGATGCACTGGCCACGGCCGTGGGCGCGGTCCTCGACACCCATGACATGCTGCGCGCCCGCGTCGAGGACGACGGGACGCGGCTGATCGTCGGTGAGCCGGGAACCGTGACGGCAGCCGAGCTGATCCACCACCTGGACGCGACCCTCACCACCGACGGTGACTTGGACGAGGTTGCCGGTCGTGCGGCCCGCGACGCAGTGGAGCGCCTGGACCCCGCCTCCGGCGTGATGGTGCAGGTCGTGTGGGTGGATGCGGGACCGTCCCGCACCGGCCGTCTGGTGCTGGTGGTCCACCACCTGGCAGTGGACGGAGTGTCGTGGCGGATCCTGCTGCCTGACCTGCAGACCGCATACGAGACAGTGATCGCGGGTGGCACACCGGCCCTCGACGCGGTGGGTACCTCCTTCCGCCGGTGGGCGGAGCTGCTGACCACCCAGGCCAGCAGCGACGAACGGCACGCGGAACTCCAAGCCTGGACCGAACTCCTCCAAGGCGACGAACCGCCGCTCGCCGACCGCGCGTTGGATCCGGCCCTGGACACGGTCCACACCCTGCACCATCACTCATGGGCCGTACCCGCCGCGCAGTCAGCCGTGTTGGCCGGCCAGACGCCCACGATGTACCACTGCGGCCTGCACGAAGTGCTGCTCGCGACTCTGGCCGGAGCGGTTGCCCACTGGCGCCCCACCGACGCCACCAACATGCTGATAGATGTCGAGGGGCACGGCCGGGAACCCGTGCAAGGCGTGGACCTGTCCCGAACGGTCGGCTGGTTCACCAACGTCCATCCCGTCCGCCTGGACACAACACCTGCCGACCTGGCAGAAGCCCTGACGGGCGGCCCAGCGGCCGGCGCACTGCTCAAAGCAGTCAAGGAACAGGTGCGCTCCGTCCCCGGTGACGGGCTCGGCTACGGCCTGCTCCGCCACCTCAACCCCGACACGGCCGACATCCTCGCCCAACTCCCCACCCCCCAGATCGGGTTCAACTACCTGGGCCGGTTCACCGTTGGCGAGCAGTCCGGCCTCGCCCGCGCCTGGCAGCTGGCCGGCGAGACGGCGGTCGGTGGCGCGGCCGACCCCGACATGCCCGTGGCACACGCCCTGGAAGCCGGTGCGGTGGTGCGCGACACCACGGGCGGACCGGAGCTGACCCTCACGCTCAGCTGGCCCGGCAGCCTGCTCGACGACGCGGCGGCCGAACGCCTCGGCGGGCTCTGGCTGGAGATGCTGCGGGGCTTGGCCGCGCACACCACCGACGAACCCACCGCGGGCGGCCACACACCGTCCGACTTCCCCCTCCTCGATCTCTCACAGGACGAGGTCGAAGAACTCGAAGCAATAGCCGCACGACTCGAAGGAGGACGGTCCCTGTGAAGTCGCCGACCGCCGCCAAGGGCTCTGCCCTGGCAGAAGTGTGGCCGCTGTCGCCCTTGCAGGAGGGGATGCTCTTTCACGCCGCCTTCGATCACCAAGGACCCGATGTCTACGCCATGCAGTGCGTCCTGGCGGTCGACGGTTGCCTGGACGCCGATCGGTTCAGGGCGTCGTGGGAGGCGCTGGTGGCTCGCCATGCCGCACTGCGGGCGAGTTTCCACGAGCGGAAATCGGGTGAGCCCGTGCAGCTCATCACCCGTGATGTGACGCTGCCCTGGCAGCAGGTCGACCTGTCGGACCTGCCGGAGGCGGACATGTCGGCCCGGGCCGACGCCCTGGCCGCCGAGGAGCGGGCGCAGCCGCTGGACCTGGCGGTCGCGCCGCTGCTGAGGCTGCTGCTGATACGCCTCGGAGCGGACCGCCACCGCCTCGTCATGACGACCCATCACATACTGATGGACGGCTGGTCGATGCCCGTCCTGCTGGGCGAGTTGTCCACGGTGTACGCGGCAGGCGGGGACACCCGGGCGCTGCCCGCGGCGGCGTCGTACCGGGACCATCTGGTCTGGCTGAACCGTCAGGACAAAGAGGCGGCGCGGGCCGCGTGGCGGGCGGAGCTGGCCGGGGCCGACGAGCCGACGCTCATCGTGCCGGCCGACCCGGCCAGGGTGGCGGTGCTGCCGGAGGAGTTCGCCACCGAGCTGTCCGAGGAGGCCACTCGGGCGCTGGAGGAGCTGGCCCGTGCCCAGGGGGTGACGGTCAACACCGTAGTGCAGTGTGCCTGGGCGCTGGTGCTGGCGCGCCTTGCCCGCCGCCGTGACGTCGTCTTCGGCGCGACCGTGGCCGGGCGGCCGCCGGAGCTGCCGGGTGTGGAGTCGATGGTCGGCCTCTTCATCAACACCCTCCCTGTACGTGTGCGGCTCGACCCCGCTCAGCCGGTGGGTGATCTGCTCACCGAACTGCAGGCGCGGCAGTCCGCTCTGCTGACGCACCAGCACCTCGGCCTGGCAGAGGTCCAGAAGCTCGGCGGAGCAGGGGCGCTCTTCGACACGCTGGTGGTGTACGAGAGCTTCCCTCGGCCCCCGGCACGGCCGTCCGATCCCGACGTGCTCACCTTCTCCGGCCTGGAGACGCGTCAGGCCACCAACTTTCCGCTCACCCTGGGCATCACCCCGCACGACCGGCTCCAGATCGAACTGACCTATCGGCCGGACCTGTTCGATCGGGACGCGGCAGCCCGGACCGGGCGTCGGCTGGTACGGGTGCTGCGGCAGATCGCGGCGAACCCTCGGCTCCGGGTGGGCGAGATCGACGTGCTGGACGGCGAGGAGCGGGCGTCGGTGGTGGAGCGGTGGAACGACACCGCCCGGCCGGTGCCGACGGGCACGGTGCTGGAGCGGTTCGAGGACTGGGCGCGACGCGTGCCGGAAGCCGTGGCCGTCCGCTGCGGGGCAGAGCAGCTGTCGTACGCGGAGCTGGAGGCGCGCTCCAACCAACTGGCCCGGTGTCTGCGCCGCCTCGGGGTCGGTCCGGAGTCACGCGTGGCGCTGTGCCTGCCGCGCGGGGTCGCCATGGTGGTCGGCGAGCTGGCCGTCTGGAAGGCCGGCGGTGCCTTCGTACCGCTGGATCCGCAGTACCCGGCCGACCGGCTGGCGTTCATGATCGCCGACAGTGCGGCCACGGTGGCCGTCAGCACGACCGACGCACTCGACAGCCTGCTGCAGGCGTCGGAGCGGGTCGTGCTGCTCGACGAGATCGAGCAGGCGATCGCCGCGGAGTCGGCGGAGCCGCTGTCGCTGTCACCGAGCCCCGACCGGCTGGCGTACGTGATCTACACCTCCGGCTCGACCGGCCGTCCGAAGGGCGTGGCCATCGCCCACGGCAGTGTGGCGAACCTGGCGGAGGCGATGCGCCCGGTCCTCGGCGCGGAACAGGGCGTCACGACGCTGCAGTTCGCGTCATTCAGCTTCGACGCGGCCGTCCTCGACGTGGCCGTCACCCTTGCCGCCGGCGGCACGCTGGCCATCGCGGCGAGCGAGGAGCGGGGCGACCCGGGCGCGTTGGCGGAGATGATCCGTACGGCGGGTGTGAGCGTGGCGAGTGTGGTGCCGTCGCTGCTCGGTGTGCTGGATCCGGCCGCCGTGCCCGGAGTGACGAACTGGGTGCTGGGCGCTGAGCGATTGAGCGCCGACCTGGCCGCCCGGTGGACGGCCCGGTCGAAGATATGGAACACCTACGGGCCGACCGAGGCCACCGTGATCACCACGGCGACGGCCTTGGACCCAGGCATACGGCCGCAGGACCCGGCGCCGCCGATCGGCCGCCCCATCGGCAACACCCGGGTCTTCGTCCTGGACGACTTTCTCCGGCCGGTCCCCCCGGACATCACCGGCGAGTTGTATGTGGCCGGCTCCGGCCTGGCCCGCGGCTATGTGGGCTGTGCGGCACAGACCGCGGAGCGGTTCGTGGCCTGTCCCTTCGTACCCGGTGGGCGGATGTACCGCTCCGGAGACCTGGCGCGCTGGAGCGCGGACGGGCAGCTGCACTTCGCCGGGCGGGCGGACGGGCAGGTCAAGATCCGTGGGTTCCGTATCGAGCCCGGCGAGGTCGAAGCCGTGCTCGCCGCCCACCCGGACGTCGGCCAGGCCGCGGTCGTCGCCCGCGAGGACCGGCCGGGCGACAAGCGACTGGTCGCCTACGCCGTCCCGGCCACCGGCGCCGGACTCGACACCTCACTGCTGCGCGAGCACGTCGCCAAGACGCTGCCCGAGTACATGGTCCCGTCGGCGGTGATGGTGCTGGAGGCGCTGCCGTTGACGGTCAACGGCAAGGTGGATCGGGCCGCTCTGCCCGTGCCCGAGGCGCCCGGCGGCAGGGCGGGCCGGGCTCCGGTCACGCCCGAAGAGGAGCTGTTCTGCGGGCTGTTCGCCGAGGTGCTGGGGCTGGAAGAGGTCGCGGCCGATGCCGGCTTCTTCGAGCTGGGTGGCGACTCGATCATGTCGATGCAGTTGGCATCGAGGGCCCGGCGCGCCGGATGGGTGGTCACGCCACGGCAGGTGTTCGAGGAGAAGACCGTCGAGCGCCTGGCTCTCGTTGCCCAGCCCGTCGACGGCCAGTCGCCTGGCGACGCCGACGATGGCGTGGGCGAGGTCGCCTGGACGCCCGCGATGAAGGCCATGGGTGAGCGGGCCGCCGACGCGCGGTTCGCGCAGTGGATGGTCGTCGGCGCACCGGCCGGACTCGACCGGGAGGCGCTCGGCACGGCCGTTGCTGCCGTCATCGATGTGCACGACATGCTTCGCGCCCGCGTCGAGGACGGGGGATCGCGGCTGGTGGTGCGCGAGCCCGGGTCGGTGGACGCGGCCGCGCTGATCAGCCGCGTCGACGCCACCGACGGCGACCTCGATCAGGTGGTGGGCCGGGCGGCCCGCGAAGCGGTGGAGCGGCTGGATCCCACCTCGGGCGTATTGCTGCAGGTGGTGTGGGCCGATGCCGGGCCAGCACGAGTGGGCCGCCTGGTGCTGGTGGTCCACCACCTGGCGGTGGACGGCGTGTCGTGGCGGATCCTGCTGCCGGATCTGCAGGCCGCGTACGAGGCCGTGGCCGTGGGCGAGACACCGGCCCTCGATCCGACGGGTACGTCCTTCCGCCGCTGGGCGGACCTGCTGACCACCCAGGCCCGCAGCGACGAGCGGCGCGCCGAATTGCCGGGATGGACCGAACTGCTCCGAGGTGAGGAACCGCTGCTCGGCGTCCGGCAGTTGGATCCGGACCGGGACACCGTACGAACGCTCAGGCACCGCTCCTGGACCGTGCCCGTGGAACAGGCGGCGGTGCTGGCCGGGCGGACGGCGGCCGTGTTCCACTGCGGGCTGCACGAAGTGCTGCTCGCCACCCTGGCCGGGGCGATCTCCTCCTGGCGGCCAGGTCCGGCCGGCCGGGTCCTGGTCGACATCGAGGGCCACGGCCGCGAGCCGATGGAAGGGGTGGACCTGTCCCGCACGATGGGCTGGTTCACCGGTGTCCACCCCCTCCGGCTGGACACCGCCGGGGTGAACCTGCCCCAGGCCCGCTCCGGCGGCCCGGCTGCCGGAGCGCTGCTCAAGGCAGTCAAGGAGCAGGTGGGCGCCGTGCCCGGGGACGGACTGGGCTACGGTCTGCTGCGTCACCTCAACCCCGACACGGCCCAGGTGCTCGCCCAACTCCCCACCGCCCAGGTCGGGTTCAACTACCTCGGCCGCTTCACCGCCGGTGAGCAGTCCCGTCCCGTCCGCGCCTGGCAGATGGCCGGCCAGACGGCGGTCGGCGGCGCCGCCGAACCCGACGCCCCCGTCACACACGCCCTCGATGCCGGCGCCGTCGTCCGCGACACCCCGGACGGCCCCGAGCTGACCGTCACCCTCAGCTGGGCCGGCGGGCTGCTGGAGGAATCCGAGGCCGAACGCCTCGGCGGGCTGTGGCTGGAGATGCTGCACGGCCTGGCCGCACACACCACCGACCCCGCCGCCGGCGGCCACACCCCGTCCGACTTCCCCCTCCTCGACCTTGCACAAGAAGAAGTTGACGAGCTCGAGTCCGAATTCGCCGAGGACCACATCTAACGCGCGCTTTGAGACGCTGTAAGGAGAGATAGAGCGATGACCCGATCTCGTGTCGAGGATGTCTGGCCGCTGTCGCCGCTGCAGGAGGGGCTGCTCTTCCACGCCGCCTTCGGCGACGAGGGCCCCGATGTGTATCAAGGGCAGCGCATGCTCGATCTGATCGGGCCGGTCGACGCCGGTCAACTGCGGGCCTCCTGGGAGGCGTTGCTGGCCAGGCACGCGGCGCTGCGGGCGAGCTTCCGACGGCGCAAGTCCGGCGAGGCGGTCCAGGTCATCGCGCGTGAGGTCGTCCTGCCGTGGCACGAGGCGGACGTCTCCGGCCTCGCCAAGACCGATGCGGCCGCCGAGCTGGAGCGGTTGGCGGAACGGGAGCGCGCGCAGAGGTTCGATCCGGCGGTGGCGCCCCTGTTGCGGCTGCTGCTCGTCCGGCTTGCCGAGGACCGGCACCGGCTGGTGATGACCAGTCACCATGTGCTCATGGACGGCTGGTCCATTCCGGTCCTGCTCACCGAGCTGTCCGCGGTGTACGCGGCGGGCGGCAGCACCGCCGGATTACCTCGCACGACCTCCTACCGGGAGTACCTGGCGTGGCTGAACCGCCAGGACAAGGCCGCGGCCCGGGCGGCTTGGCGTGCGGAGCTGGCGGGGGTCGAGGAGCCCACCCTGGTCGCGCCGGCCGATCCGGGCAGGCCGCCGGTCGCCGCGGAGAACCTGATCCACGAGATCTCCGAGGAACTGACCCAGAGGGTGGTGCAACTGGCCCGTGGCCAGGGGCTGACGGTCAACTCCGTGATCCAGGGCGCATGGGCGATCGTGCTGGCACACCTGACCGGACGCACCGACGTGGTCTTCGGCGCCACGTCGGCGGGACGGCCCATGGAACTCCCCGGCGTGGAGTCGATGGTCGGTCTCTTCCTCAACACCCTTCCGGTACGGGCGCAACTCGGCGCCGCCCAGCCTGTCGCCGCGCTGCTCGCCGATCTGCAGGCGCGGCAGTCCGCGCTGATGGCGCACCAGCACCTGGGGCTGCCCGAGGTCCAGCGCCTCGCCGGTGCCGGCGCGGTCTTCGACACCCTTGTGGTGTACGAGAACTACCCCCGCCCGCCGGCCGGGCCGCCCAGCCCGGACGGCTTCGCCATCCGCGCAGGCGGGGCGCAGGAAGCGGCGCACTATCCGCTGACCCTGGTCGTGGTCCCGGCCGACCGGATGCACTTCAAGCTCGACTACCGGCCCGACCTCTTCGACCGCGACGCCGCCACGTCGGTCGTCGACCGGCTGGTGCGGGTGCTGGAGCAGATTGCGGACGATCCGCAGATCCGGGTCCGCGACATCGACGTTCTCGGCGCGGCCGAGCGTGCGCGGGTGGTGGAGGAGTGGAACGACACGGCCCGTCCCGTGCCGTCCGACACCTTGCTCGACCTGTTCCGGGACCGGGTGCGGCGCTCGCCGGAGACGGTGGCCCTGCGGTGCGGGGACGAGACGGTCTCGTACGGCGATCTGGAGGCCCGCGCGAACCGGCTGGCCCGACACCTGCGCCGTCTGGGCGTTGGCGCGGAGTCGCGGGTGGGGCTATGTCTGCCGCGTGGGGTGGACATGGTGGTGGCCGAGCTTGCGGTGTGGAAGGCGGGCGGCGCCTTTGTGCCGCTGGACCCCGAATACCCGGCGGACCGGCTGGCGTTCATGGTCGCCGACAGCGGTACGGCGGTGGTGCTCAGCACTCGCGACACGCTCGGCGACGTGCCGCTGGAAGCCGAACACCTGGTGCTGCTTGACGACGCGGCGGAGGCGATTGCCGCGGAATCCGCGGACGCGCCGGAGTCGCCCCCGGAGTTCGACCAGCTGGCCTATGTCATCTACACCTCCGGCTCGACCGGCCGTCCGAAGGGCGTGGCCGTCGCGCACGGCGGTCTGGTGAACCTGGCGGAGGCGATGCGCCCGGTGCTGGGCGTGGAGCAGGGTGTGACGGCGCTTCAGTTCGCGTCGTTCAGCTTCGACGCTGCCGTTCTCGATGTGGCTGTCACGCTGGGGGCCGGCGGCACGTTGGCCATCGCGTCGAGTGAGGAGCGGAGCGATCCGGCCGCACTGGCGGAGTTGATCCGTACGGCGGATGTCAGCGTTGCGAGTGTGGTGCCGTCGCTGCTCGGGGTGCTGGACCCGGCCACGGTGCCCAAGGTGGCCAACTGGGTACTGGGTGCCGAGCGGTTGAGCGCCGACCTGGCCGCCCGCTGGCGGGCGCAGGCACGGGTGTGGAACACCTACGGGCCCACCGAAGCCACCGTCATCACCACCGCCACCCCCCTCGGCGGCGCCATCACCCCTGCGGACCCGCCTCCGGCGATCGGGCGGCCCATCGGCAACACCCGGGTGTTCGTGCTGAACGACTTCCTTCAGCCCGTCCCGGCGGGTTCGGTGGGTGAGGTGTACATCGCCGGGCCGGGCCTGGCACGCGGCTACGTCGGCCGCCCGGAGCTGACCGCGGAGCGGTTCGTGGCCTGCCCGTTCCTGCCCGGTCAGCGGATGTATCGCTCCGGGGACCTGGCCCGCTGGAGCGCGGACGGTCAACTGCACTTCGCCGGACGTGCCGACGAGCAGGTGAAGATCCGCGGGCACCGAGTGGAGCCTGGCGAGGTCGAGGCCGTACTTGCCGCCCATCCCGGCGTCGGCCAGGCGGCGGTCGTCGCCCGCGAGGACGGGTCGGGCGACACACGCCTGATCGCCTACGCCGTCCCCAACGGCCAGGACGGCACCCCGGACACCGGCGCACTGCGGGAGTTCATGGCGGCCTCGTTGCCCGACTACATGGTCCCGGCCGCGGTCGTGGTGCTGGCCGCGCTGCCGCTGACGCCCAACGGCAAGCTCGACCGCGCCGCGCTGCCCGCGCCCGACCTGGTGGTCCAGGGCGGACGGGGACCGGCGACCCCGACCGAGGAAGTGCTGTGCGGACTGTACGCGGAGGTGCTGGGCCTGGAGCGGGTCGGTGCGCAGGCGTCGTTCTTCGGTCTGGGCGGTGACTCGCTGCTGGCGATGCGGTTGTTGGCGCGGGTGCGGTCGGTGCTGGATGCGGAGGTGAGCATCCGTGAGTTGTTCGGTGCGCCGACGGTGGCGGGGGTTGCGCGGCTGATCGAGGGTGCGTCCGGCACCAGTCGGTTGCCGTTGCGGCCGCAGGTACGGCCGGAGGTGCTGCCGCTGTCGTACGCGCAGCAGCGCATGTGGTTCCTCAACCGGCTGGAGGAGACCGCCTCCGGCACGGCGGCCGCCGCCTACAACCTGCCGCTGGCGCTCCGGCTGTCCGGTGAACTGGACACGGCCGCCCTGGAGGCGGCGCTCGGCGACGTGGCGGAGCGGCACGAGAGCCTGCGCACCGTCTTCCCGAGCGTCGAGGGCGTACCGCGGCAGCGGATCCTCGACGGCGACGCGGCCCGGCCGTCACTGACGGTGGTGGAGACCGCCGCCGACGAGGTCGTACAGGTGCTCGCCGAGCTGTCCGAGCGCGGCTTCGAGCTGAGTGAGGAGCTGCCGTGGCGGGTGTGGCTGCTGCGGGTGTCGGCGAGTGAGCATGTGCTGCTGGTCGTGACGCATCACATCGCGTCGGACGGGTGGTCGATGGGGGTGCTGGCGCGGGATCTGCGGGCCGCGTACGCCGCGCGTCTCGAAGGCCGGACACCGGACCGGCAGCCGCTGCCGGTGCAGTACGCGGACTACGCGCTGTGGCAGCGCGAGGCGCTCGGCGACCTCGACGACCCGGACAGCATGATCAGCGGCCAACTGGGCTACTGGAAGCAGGCCTTGGCAGGCCTCGGCGAGGAGACCGACCTTCCCACCGACCGGCCGCGGCCCGCTGTCGCCTCGTTCCGCAGCGGCAGCGTGCCGGTGGGGGTGGACGCGGCCACGCACGCCCGGCTGGTCGAGCTGGCGGGACGGGGCCGGGCGACGATGTTCATGGTGGTGCACGCGGCGCTCGCGGTGCTGCTGTCCCGCATGGGCGCGGGCGACGACATCCCGCTCGGAACCCCGGTCGCCGGCCGGGGGGAGCCACAGCTGGAGGAGCTGGCCGGGTTCTTCGTGAACACCCTGGTGCTGCGCACGGACCTCAGCGGCGACCCGACCTTCGTCGAACTGCTGGGGCGGGTGCGCGAGGTGGATCTGGCGGCCTACGCGCATCAGGACGTACCGTTCGAGCGGCTGGTGGACGAGCTCAACCCGTCGCGCTCCCTCTCACGGAACCCGCTGTTCCAGGTGATGCTGGCGCTGCAGAACGTGCCGGAGGCACAGTGGGACCTGCCCGGTCTCCGGGTGGCGCCGCTGCCGCCCATGGAGGCGCCGCCGGCCCGGTTCGACCTGTCGGTCACCCTGGCCGAGGAACGCGACGCCGACGGCACCCCGGCCGGTCTCGGTGGCGGCATCCTCTACGCCGCCGACCTGTTCGACGAGGACACGGCCCAGCGGCTGGCCCAGCGCCTCGCCCGGGTGCTGGAGCAGATCGCGGCCACACCGCAGCTGCGCCTCAGCGACATCGACGTCCTTGGTGAGGCCGAGCGTGCGCGGGTCGTGGAGGAGTGGAACGACACCGCGCGGCCGCTGCCGTCCGGCTCGATAGTGGACCTCATCGCCGCACGGGCCGAGGGCACTCCGCAGGCCACGGCTGTGCGCTGCGGGCACGAGATGCTCTCGTACGGCGATCTGGAGGCCCGCGCGAATCGGCTGGCCCGACACCTGCGCCGCCTGGGCGTTGGCGCGGAGTCGCGGGTGGGGCTGTGTCTGCCGCGTGGGGTGGACATGGTGGTGGCCGAGCTTGCGGTGTGGAAGGCGGGCGGCGCGTTCGTGCCGCTGGACCCCGAATACCCGGCGGACCGGCTGGCGTTCATGGTCGCCGACAGCGGTACGGCGGTGGTGCTCGCCACCTCCGAGGCGTCGGCCGGGCTGCCGTTGGAGGCCGAGCACGTGCTGCTGCTGGATGAGGCGGCGGAGGCGATGGCCGCGGAGCCGGAGGAGCCGCTGGGGTCGTCACCGAGCCTCGACCAGCTGGCGTATGTGATCTACACCTCCGGCTCGACCGGCCGTCCGAAGGGTGTGGCGGTCGCGCACGGCGGTCTGGTGAACCTGGCCGAGGCGATGCGTCCGGTGCTCGGTGCCGAACAGGGCATCACCACGCTGCAGTTCGCCTCGTTCAGCTTCGACGCGGCTGTTCTCGACGTGGCCGTGACTCTGGCCGCGGGCGGCACGCTGGCCGTTGCCTCCAGCGAAGAGAGGGGCGACCCGGCCGCGCTGGCGGAAATGCTCCTCACGTCGGGCGTTTCGGTGGCCAGCGTGGTGCCTTCTCTGCTCGGCGTACTCGACCCGGCCGCCGTGCCCGGGGTGTCCAACTGGGTATTGGGCGCTGAGCGGTTGAGCGCCGACCTGGCCGCCCGCTGGCGGGCGCAGGCACGGGTGTGGAACACCTACGGGCCCACCGAAGCCACCGTCATCAGCACCGCCACTCTCCTTCAGGACACTCTGTCTCCGGAGGACGCGCCCCCTCCGATCGGCCGCCCGCTGGCCAACACCCGGGTGTATGTGCTGGACGACTTCCTTCAGCCGGTGCCCGTCGGTGCCGTGGGCGAGGTGTACATCGCCGGGCCGGGACTCGCCCGCGGCTATGTCGGCCGTCCGGGGCAGACCGCGGAGCGGTTCGTGGCCTGCCCGTTCGCGCCGGGCCGGCGCATGTACCGCTCTGGGGACCTGGCCCGCTGGTCGGCCGACGGGCAGCTGCACTTCGTCGGACGGGCGGACGAGCAGGTCAAGATCCGCGGGTTCCGTATCGAGCTGGGCGAGGTCGAGGCGGCGCTGGCCGCTCACCCCGACGTCGGCCAGAGTGCCGTGGTCGTCCGCGAGGACCGCCCCGGCGACCGGCAACTCGTTGCGTACGCCGTCCCCGCCACCGACGCCGAGTTCGACAGCACCCTGCTGCGCGAACACATCGCCAAGTCCCTGCCGGAGTACATGGTTCCGGCCGCGGTCGTGGAGCTGGAGGCGCTGCCGCTGACCGTCAACGGCAAGCTCGACCGCACCGCCCTGCCCGCCCTCGCCCCGACCGCCCGCGACGAGAGCCGCGCCCCGGCCACGCCCACCGAGGAGGTGCTGTGCGGACTGTTCGCGGAGGTGCTGGGCCTGGAGCGGGTCGGTGCGGAGGCGTCGTTCTTCGGTCTGGGCGGTGACTCGCTGCTGGCGATGCGGTTGTTGGCGCGGGTGCGGTCGGTGCTGGATGCGGAGGTGAGCATCCGTGAGTTGTTCGGTGCGCCGACGGTGGCGGGGGTTGCGCGGCTGATCGAGGGTGCGTCCGGCACCAGTCGGTTGCCGTTGCGGCCGCAGGTACGGCCGGAGGTGCTGCCGCTGTCGTACGCGCAGCAGCGCATGTGGTTCCTCAACCGGCTGGACGAGGGCGACCTGGGCGCGGCCGCGGCCGCCTACAACCTGCCGCTGGCGCTCCGGCTCGACGGTGAGCTGGATGTGGCCGCCCTGCGCGCGGCGCTGGGCGATGTCGCGGAGCGGCACGAGAGCCTGCGCACGGTCTTCCCGCAGTCCGAGGGCGTCCCGCGACAGCGCATCCTGCACGGCCCGGCCGCCCGCCCGCGCCTGTCCGTGGTCGAGACGAGCGAGGAGGAGCTGGCGGATCGGCTGGCCACGTACTCCAAGCGGGGGTTCGAGCTGAGCAAGGAGCTGCCGTGGCGGGTGTGGCTGCTGCGGGTGTCGGCGAGTGAGCATGTGCTGCTGGTCGTGACGCATCACATCGCGTCGGACGGGTGGTCGATGGGGGTGCTGGCGCGGGATCTGCGGGCCGCGTACGCCGCGCGTCTCGAAGGCCGGATACCGGACCGGCAGCCGCTGCCGGTGCAGTACGCGGACTACGCGCTGTGGCAGCGTGAGGCGCTGGGCGACCTCGACGACCCGGACAGCATGATCAGCGGTCAACTGGGCTACTGGAAGCAGGCCTTGGCAGGCGCGCCGCAGGAGTTGCGTCTGCCGGCCGACCGGTTGCGCCCGCCGGTTTCCTCGTTCCGCAGTGGGAGTGTGCCCGTCGGCGTGGACGCGGCCACGCACGCCTCGCTTGTGGAGCTGGCGGGACGGGGCCGGGCGACGATGTTCATGGTGGTGCACGCGGCGCTCGCGGTGCTGCTGTCCCGCATGGGTGCCGGGGACGACATCCCGCTGGGTACTCCGATCGCGGGGCGTGGCGACACACAACTGGAGGAACTGGCCGGGTTCTTCGTGAACACCCTGGTGCTGCGCACGGACCTCAGCGGCGACCCGACCTTCGCCGAGCTGCTGGGGCGGGTGCGCGAGGCGGATCTGGCGGCCTACGCGCATCAGGACGTGCCGTTCGAGCGGCTGGTGGACGAGCTGAACCCCGCCCGTTCGCTGTCGCGCAACCCGCTCTTCCAGGTGATGCTCGCACTGCAGAACGTCCCCGACTCCCGCTGGGAGCTGCCCGGACTGGAGATCACCCCGATACCGGCTGCCGAGGCGCCGCCGGCCCGGTTCGACCTGTCGGTCACCCTGGCCGAGGAACGCGACGCCGATGGCACCCCGGCCGGTCTCGGCGGCGGCATCCTGTACGCGGCCGACCTGTTCGACGAGGACACCGTCCAGGGGCTGGCCGCGCGCCTGGCCCGGGTGCTGGAGCAGGTCGCCGCCGACCCCGACGCCCGCCTGAGCGCCATCGACCTCCTTGGTGAGGCCGAGCGTGCGCGGGTGGTGGAGGAGTGGAACGCCACCACGGGTCCGATGCCGTCGGGCACGCTGGTGGAGCGGATCGCCGAGCAGGCGGAGCTGGCGCCGGACGTGGTGGCCGTGCGCTGCGGGCGCGAGCTGCTCTCGTATGCGGAGCTGGAGGCGCGCTCCAACCGGTTGGCGCGCCATCTGCGCGATCTGGGAATCGGCCGGGAGTCCCGGGTGGGGCTGTGTCTGCCCCGCGGCATCGACATGGTCGTGAGCGAAGTGGCGGTGTGGAAGGCGGGCGGCGCGTTCGTGCCGCTGGACCCCGAATACCCGGCGGACCGGCTGGCGTTCATGGTCGCCGACAGCGGTGCGTCGGTGGTGCTCGCCACCTCCGAGGCGCCGGCCGGGCTGCCGTGGGACGCCGAACACGTGGTGCTGCTCGACCAGGCCGCCGAGGCCGTCGCGGCCCGCTCCGGCCGACCGCTGGAGGCGCTGCCGTCCCCTGACCGGCTGGCGTATGTGATCTACACCTCCGGCTCCACCGGCCGCCCGAAGGGCGTGGCCGTCGCGCACGGCGGAGTGGCGAATCTGGCCGAGGCGATGCGCCCGGTGCTCGGCGCCGAACAGGGCATCACCACGCTGCAGTTCGCCTCGTTCAGCTTCGACGCCGCCGTCCTCGACGTGGCCGTCACCCTGGCGACGGGCGGCACGCTGGCCATCGCCTCCAGCGAGGAGCGGGGCGACCCGGCCGCGCTGGCGAAGATGATCCGCAGCTCCGGGGTCGGCGCGGCCAGCGTGGTGCCGTCGCTGCTCGGCGTGCTGGACCCGGCCACCGTGCCCGGCGTGGACAACTGGGTGCTGGGCGCCGAGCGGTTGAGCGCGGACCTTGCCGCGCGGTGGAGGCCGCAGGCGACGGTGTGGAACACCTACGGGCCCACCGAGGCCACCGTGATCACCACCGCCGTCCCGCTCGATGAGGGCATCCGCCCCGAGGACGCGCCACCCGCGATCGGGCGCCCGCTGGCCAACACCCGGGTGTATGTGCTGGACGATTTCCTGCAGCCGATGCCCGTCGGCGCGGTGGGCGAGGTGTACATCGCAGGTCCCGGTCTGGCCCGCGGCTATGTCGGCCGCCCGGGGCAGACCGCGGAGCGGTTCGTGGCCTGCCCGTTCGCGCCGGGCCGGCGGATGTACCGGTCCGGCGACCTGGCCCGCTGGAGCACGGACGGACAGCTGCACTTCGCGGGCCGGGCGGACGAACAGGTCAAGATCCGTGGCTTCCGCATCGAGCCCGGGGAGGTCGAGGCGGTGCTCGCCGCCCACCCCGACGTCGGCCAGGCCGCGGTCGTCGCCCGGATCGACGGCCCCGGTGACCCGCAGCTGGTCGGCTATGCCGTCCCCGCCACGGCCGGCGCCGAACTCGCCCCGGCCCTGCTGCGCGAGCACATCGCCAAGGCCCTGCCGGAGTACATGGTGCCCGCCGCGATCGTGCCGCTCGCCGCGCTGCCGCTGACCCCCAACGGAAAGCTCGACCGCGACGCCCTGCCCGCCCCCGACTTCGGCGGCCAGGTGTCCACGCTGATGCCGCAGGGCGAGGTGGAGGAGATCCTGTGCGGACTGTTCGCCGAGGTCCTTGAGGCCGAACGCATCGGCGCGGACGACAACTTCTTCGACCTGGGCGGCAACTCGGCGCTCGCGATGCGCCTCGCCGGCCGGATCCGCACCGAACTCGGCGCCGAACTGAGCATGCGGCAGTTCTTCGGCGCGCCGACCCCGGTCGGCGTCGCCCGGATGCTCGGCTCGAAGGTGCGCCCCGCCCTCCGCCCGGCCGACGAGCGCCCGGCGGAGATCCCCCTCACGGCAGGCCAGCTCCGTACGTGGCACATGGACCGCCGGCACGAGGACGCGACGGCCTACCAGAGCGCGGTCGCGCTGCGCCTGGGCGGCCCACTGGACCAGGACGGACTCCGGGCGGCGCTCGGGGACGTCGCCGCGCGCCACGACATGCTGCGGACGCTGTTCCCCGAGGCCGGAGGCGTGCCCCACCAACGGGTACTGGACCTCGACGAGGCCCGTCCCTCGCTCACGGTGACGCCGGCGACCGAGGAGGAGCTGCCGGAAGTGCTGGCCGCCCACGCCGCATACCGGTTCGACCTGGCACGGGAGACGCCCTGGCGGCCGTACCTCTTCCCGCTGTCCGAGGAGGACAGCGTGCTGCTCCTCGTCGTCCACCGGATCGCCGCGGACGACGCGTCGCTCGACCTGCTCGTCCGGGACCTCGCCGCGGCGTACGGCGCGCGGCGCGAGGGCCGGGTGTCGGAACGGGCGCCGCTGCCCATGCAGTTCGCGGACTACGCGCTGTGGGAGCGGGAGCTGCTCAAGGGCGAGGAGCGGCCGGACAGCCTGATCAGCGATCAGGTGGAGTACTGGCGCGAGACCTTGGCGGGCGTCGGCGCCGAGACCGAGCTGCCGGCCGACCGGCCGCGGCAGGCGTCGCCGTCGCGTCGCGTGGACGCGGTGCCGGTGCGCCTGGGCGCCGAGGCGCACGACCGGCTGATGGAGGCGGCGCAGTCCGGCGGCTCGCCCTCGGCGTTCATCGTGGTGCACGCGGCGCTCGCGCTGCTGCTCAGCCGGCTGGGGGCGGGCACGGACGTCACGCTCGGCACCGTACTGCCGCGCCAAGAGGCCGAGGACAGCCTGGAAGGTGTGGTGGGTCCGTTCGCCGGCCCGCTGCCGCTGCGCACCGACACCTCCGGCGACCCGACCTTCCTGGAGCTGATCGGCCGGTCACGGGACGCCCACCAGGAGGCACTGCTCTACCGGGACCTGCCGTTCGAGCGGATGGCGGAGGTGCTGCCCCTGCCCGACCCGGCGGCGCCGCACCATCCCGTCTTCCAGGTGCTCCTGGAGGTGCACGACGACGACGCGGAGAAGTGGGACACCTCCGAGATGCCGGGCCTGAGCACCAGGCGCCTGGACGCGGGGACGGAGTCCTCCGAGCTCGATCTGACCGTCAGCCTCACCGAGCGGAGCCACGACGACGGCACACCGGACGGCATCGACGGTGTGATCCGGTACGCGACGGAGCTGTTCGACCGGGCCACCGTCGAGGCGCTGGCCGGCCGGCTGGTGCGGGTGCTCGAACAGGTCGCGGCCGATCCCGAACTGCGCCTGAGCCAGGTGGACGTGCTCCTGGACCCGGCCGAGTACCAGCAGGTGGTCGAGGTGTGGAACGACACGGCGGCCGAGGTGCCGGCCGGCACCGTGGTCGAGCTGCTGGCAGCCCGGGCGGCCCGCACCCCGGACGCCGTCGCCCTCGTGGAGCAGGGCCAGGACACCGCGCTGACGTACGCGGCGCTGCGGGACGCGGGCTCGCGGCTCGCGCGGCGGCTGGCCGAGCGGGGGATCGGGGCCGACGACGTGGTGATGGTGGCCGTGCCGCCGAGCAGCGGCGTCGTGGTCGGCGCGCTCGGCGTGCTGGAGGCCGGTGCCGTCTGTCTGTTCGCGGGACCGGACCGGCCCGTGGAGGAGGTCGGCGAGCTGGTGCGCGAGTCCGGCGCCGCGGCGCTGGTGTGCCCCGCGACCATCGCCGGGGTGGTGCCCGAGGACGTCATGATCCCGGTGGTCGCGCTGGAGGAGGAGCAGGAGGCGACCGGGGTGCGTGAGAGCGTGGCGGTGCCGCGGCCGCTGCCGGGCAGCGCGGCCTTGCTGCTGCCCGTCTCGCCGGAGGACGGCCTCAGCGAGGTCGCGGTGATCGAGCACCGGACACTGCTCAATCTGGTGGCCCACCGGATGCGGTCGCTGCCGGCGGAGTCGGCGGAGCTGGTGCTCGACGGGCGGGCCCCCGTCCAGGCACAGGCCGCCCTGCTCGCGCCGGTGCTCGCGGCGCTGTGCGCGGGCATGAGCGTACGACTCGGTGCGCCCGGTGCGCGGCCGGTGGCGGCCACGACGGACGGCACCGCGGTGCTGGTCACCACCGCCGGTCAGCTCCCGGACGGACAAATCACCGACGGCGTGCCGGAGTTCGCGGAAGTGTGGGCCATGGGCCACGGCACCCCGGTGGTCGCGGAGGACCTGCACAGCCGGCGGGCGGAACACCCGCAGTCACGGCTGGTGACCGTCCAGGGCGCGGCCGAGGCCGGCGGGGCGTGGTGGGAGCAGCGCATCGCCGCCGGGGAGGAGCGTGCCCCCTCCGGGCAGCACCGCACCCCCTCCGGGACGCTGCCGGCGGAGCCGCTCGCGGGCGGCCCGGTCGCCAACACCCGTGCGTACGTGCTGGACGACTTCCTGCGCCCGGTACCGCCGGGAGCCGTGGGCGACCTGTATGTGGCGGGTGCCTCGTCGGCCCGCGGCTATGCGGGTCGGCCCGGCCGGACCGGCTCGCGCTTCGTGGCGTGTCCGTTCGGGCCCGCGGGGGCGCGAATGGTCCGCACCGGCGAGCGGGCGAAACGCACCGCCGAGGGTCTGATCGCCCTGCGGGACAAAGGGCAGGACCGGTACGGAGGTTCCGTGGCGGCGCGCCGCAAGGTCCGCAATCGCGACGACCTGGAGGTGCTGCTGCCGCTGCGGGCCGAGGGCAGCCGTCCGCCGCTGTTCTGTGTGCACCACAGCACCGGTCTCAGCTGGGGCTATGCGGCCCTGCTCCAGCACCTGCCGTCGGACCTGCCGGTCTACGGCGTGCAGGCGCGCGGGCTGGCCGGGCCCGAGCCGCTGCCGCAGAGCATGGAGGAGATGGTCGCCGACTACGTCGAGCAGATCCGGGGGCTGCAGCCCAGCGGCCCGTACCACCTCCTCGGCTGGTCCTTCGGCGGTGTGATCGCGCAGGCGATCGCCGCTCGCCTGGAGGAACTCGGCGAGCAGGCCGCCCTGGTCGCCCTGCTCGACTCGTACCCCGCCGGGCTCGGCCGGGCCCTCGTCGGCGACGACGAGGCGGGGGAGACCCACTCGGCGCCGGAGCAGCGGCGCGAGTTCCACACCTCCCCGGACGGCGGCGAAATGCCGATGGGTGTGAGCGGTCCGCTGATGACCAACATGGAGGAGGTCATGCGGAACGCGGTCGGCATCTCCCGCAACCACACGCCCCCTCGCTTCGGCGGTGACGTCCTGCTGTTCGTCGCGACCGAGGACCGGCCCGAGGACCTGCCGGTGGCGGAGGCGGTGGACAGCTGGCGTCCCTACACCGCGGGGGACGTGGTGGTGCACGAGATCGCCGCCGCCCACAACGACATGCTGCAGTCCGCGCATCTGGCGGACATCGGGCGCGTCATCACCGAGACGCTCCGGTCCGGGACCGACGCCTGACCGGGCGCGACGACGAAGACGACGAAAGGGATCCGCCAATGCCGAAGCCGCCGGAAGTTCTGCAGAACCACACCCGGGACGGTCTGGAACCGCTGCCCGAGCTGAGCCGGATGAGCGCCGAGACACCGATGCTGAAGAACACCGGACCGGGCATCCACGACTGGATCGTCACCGGCCGGGAGCAGGTGCGGGCCGTCCTCGGCGACGCGCAGCGCTTCACCACCCGGCCACCCGCGGACAGCGAGGAGGAGTCCCGGCAGATCACCCAGATCGGCAATCCGCTGCAGTACGACCCGCCGGAGCACACCCGGCTGCGGCAGATGCTGACGCCGGAGTTCACGGTGCGGCGGATGCGGCGGATGGAGCCGCTGATCGAGAAGATCGTCGAGGACCGGCTGGACGTCATGGAGCGGGCCGGGCAACCGGCCGACCTCATGCGGCACTTCGCCTGGCCCATTCCCGGCCTGGTCGGCTGCACGCTGCTCGGAGTGCCCCGCGACGACCAGCCCGAACTGGCGCGCAACCTCGACCTCAGCCGGCGCGCCAACCGCAACTGGCAACTGCGGCAGGCCGCGGTGAACGCGTTCGACGGCTATCTGGCCAGGTTCGTCCAGCAGAAGCGCCGCGACCCGGGCGACGACATGCTGGGCATGCTGATCCAGGACCACGGCGCCGACGTCACCGACAAGGAGCTCGTCGGCATCTGCGCGTCCGTCATCGCCGCCGGCATGGAGAACGTCGCCGGCATGCTCGGCCTCGGCACCCTCGCGCTGCTCGACCACCCCGGCCAGCTCGAACTGCTCCAGGAGAAGCCCGAGTTGATGGATCAGGCGGTCGAGGAAGTGCTGCGGTACGTCGCCGTCGTACCGATCGCCTCGCCGCGCACCGCGCTGGAGGACGTGACCATCGGCGGCCAGGAGATCAAGGAGGGCGAGATCGTCTCCTGCTCCCT
Organism: Streptomyces sp. NPDC001406; assembly: GCF_042895285.1. Lineage (NCBI taxonomy): Bacteria > Bacillati > Actinomycetota > Actinomycetes > Kitasatosporales > Streptomycetaceae > Streptomyces > Streptomyces sp. NPDC001406. The sequence goes on along the minus strand of NZ_JBIAWG010000008.1, from coordinate 418,713 downwards.
GCTCGCCGTCAACCGCGCGCAGCTCGACGACACCGACAGGGACGAGTTCCGGGTCGATCGCGAGAACGTCTCGCACATGGCCTTCGGACACGGCATCCACTTCTGCGTCGGCGCGGCGCTGGCCCGGATGGAGCTGCGGACCGCCTATGCGGGACTCCTGCGCCGCTTTCCGGGTCTGCGCCTCGCCGTGCCCCGTCGGGAACTGCGCTTCCGGCCGCCGCTGCTCGCCACGTACGGCGTCGAGAAGCTGCCCGTCGCCTGGTAGCGGACCGGCACGACCGGCGGCTCCACGAGGCGTATCGAAGGAAGGGATCCACCCATGCCGAAACCGACAGACATTCCCCTGCACCAGGGCCGTGACGGGATGGACCCGCTGCCGGGGCTGCGCCGGATGGCCGAAAAGACGCCGGTCCTCGAAGACTCCGGCTCCGGGTTCCACGACTGGGTCGTCTCCGGCCGGGAGGAGGTGCGCGCGGTCCTCGGCGACGCGGAGCGGTTCAGCAACCGGCCGCCGGAGGCGAGCGCCTCGCTGGCCCGGCGCACCCAGTCCGGCAACCTGTTGCAGTACGACCCGCCGGAGCACACGCGGCTGCGGCAGATGCTGACACCGGAGTTCACGGTGCGGCGGATGCGGCGGATGGAGCCGCTGATCGAGAGGATCGTCGAGGACCGGCTGGACGTCATGGAGCGGGCGGGACAACCGGCCGACCTGATGCGGCACTTCGCCCGGCCCGTGCCCGGCCTGGTCGGCTGCGCGCTCTTCGGAGTGCCCCGCGACGACCAGGCCGAGCTGGCGCGCAACCTCGACCTCAGCCGCAGCGCCAACCGCACCCGGCAGCAGGCGGCGGCCAAGGCGTTCGAGAGCTACATGGGCCGGCTCGTGGCACAGAAACGGCGCGACCCGGGAGCGGCCGACGACCAGCTCAGCATGCTGCTCCGCGAGCACGGCGACGAGCTCACCGACGAGGAGCTGATCGGCATCTGCGCTTCGGAGATGGCCGCCGGCTGGGAGAACAGTGCCGGCATGCTGGGCCTGGGTACCCTCGCCCTCCTCGCCCACCCCGAGCAGTTCGAACTGCTTCGGGAAAAGCCTGAGTTGATGGACCAGGCGGTCGAGGAACTGCTGCGCTACGTGTCCGTCATCCCGGTGGCCTCCCCGCGCACCGCACTGGAGGACGTGAGGATCGGGGACCAGGTGATCAAGGCGGGCGACAGCGTGATCTGCTCCCTGTTCGCGGCCAACCGGGCGCAGCCGGGAGAGGAGGACCAGGACGGTTTCGACATCACCCGTGAGCACCCCAACCATCTCGCGTTCGGCCACGGCATCCACTTCTGCGTGGGGGCCGCACTGGCACGGCTGAATCTGCGCATTGCCTTCGCCGCGCTGGTGCGGCGCTTCCCCGAGCTGCGACTGGCCGTGCCCCGTCAGGAGCTGCGCTTCAAACCGCTGGCGCCCCAGTACGGCGTCGAGACACTGCCCGTCGTCTGGTGAGGTTGCCTGCCATGCCGAAGCCACCCGAGGTGCCCGTCCACCGGATCCGGGACGGAGTGGACCCCGTGCCCGAGCTGTGCCGGACGGCCGCGCAGACGCCCCTCGTCCGCGACGACGGGCCCGGGGCCAACGACTGGGTCGTCACCGGCCGGGAGGAGGTGCGCGCGGTCCTCGGTGACGCACAGCGGTTCACCACCAGACCGCCGGCGGAGACCGCCGAGGCCTCCCGCCGGCTGGTCGAGCCGGGCAACCTGCTCCAGTACGACCCGCCGGAGCACACCCGGTTGCGGCAGATGCTGACACCGGAGTTCACGGTGCGGCGGATGCGGCGGATGGAGCCGCTGATCGAGAAGATCGTTGAGGAGCGGCTGGATGTGCTGGAGCGGGCCGGAAAGCCCGCCGACCTGATGCGGCACTTCGCCCGGCCCGTGCCCGGCCTGGTCGGCTGCGCGCTGGTCGGCGTGCCCCGGGACGACCAGGCCGAGCTGGCCCGCACCCTCGACATCCGCTCCTCCGGCCGCGCCAAGAAGAACATCCAGGCCATGAAGGCGTTCAACGCCTACATGGTCAGGATGGTGGCGCAGCGCCGCCGCGCGCCGGGAGACGACCTGCTGAGCATGCTGATCCTCGGGCACGGCGAGGAACTGGACGACAAGGAACTGGGCGGCGTCTGCGCCTCGCTCGTCGCGGGCGGCTTCGAGAACGCCGCCGAGATGCTCGCGCTGGGCACCCTCGTACTGCTGGAGCACCCCGATCAGCTTCAACTGCTCAGAGAACGACCGGAGTTGATGGACCGTGCGGTGGAGGAGCTGCTGCGCTACGTCTCGGTCGTCTCCACCGCCTCACCCCGCACCGCGCTCGCGGATGTGCCCATGGGCGGCCAGGTCGTCAAGGCCGGAGACCTCGTGGACGTCTCGCTCTTCGCGGCCAATCGCATCCAGCCGCCGGGCGCGCCGCCCGACCGGCTCGACATCACCCGCGAACAGACCAACCATCTCGCGTTCGGCCACGGCATCCACTTCTGCGTGGGCGCGGCCCTCGCCAGAATGGAGCTGCGGATCGCCTATGCGGCACTGCTGCGCCGCTTCCCGGATCTCCGCTTGGCCGTCCCGCTCGGCGAACTGCGCTTCCGCCCACTGGCCCCCCAGTACGGCCTCGAAGCGCTGCCCGTCACCTGGTGAGAGGAGAAGTGAGGATGGAGGTACGGGTCGACCGCGACACCTGCCTGGGCACCGGCCAGTGCATGATGGCGGTGCCGGAGGTCTTCGACCAGTCCGAGGACGACGGCAAGGTGCTCCTGGCAACCGCCTCTCCCGGCCCCGGGCAGGTCACGGCGGTACGGATGGCGGCCGCCAGATGCCCGGCCGGCGCGATCACGCTACGGCACGACGACGAGCGCACGAAGCAGCCCAGCGCCTCCGAGGCGAGCTGACCGGCCCCGCGCGCCCCCGCCCCGATGGATCGTCCGAGGGCGGGGGCGCAGCCATGTCCGCCCACGGGACTTCGCCCTCATCGGGTGCCCGGGACTTTGTGCCCGGCGTGTGACCGCCCGACCCGTAGAACTTGGCCCATGTTCACGACACGCAAGCGAGTCATCTCGCAGACCTTAGTGGCCATGTCCGCAGTCATCCTCGGGTTTGGATTGAGCGGCTGCTCCGGTGAGTCGGAGGCGCAGACCAATGACAAGCCCAGCTCCTCCTCGTCCACTTCCGGTGCCGACCAGGCCGTGGCCTTCGCGCAGTGCATGCGCGAGAACGGCGTGCCCAAGTACCCGGACCCGGAGCCGGACAGCGACGGCCGCGTCCGCATCGGTCCCGGCAGCGGCGTGGACCCGAACTCACCGGAGTTCCAGAAGGCGATGTCGGCCTGCCGCGACAAGATGCCGCAGGGCCAGGGCGGACCCAACGGCGGCACCGTCGACTCGGCGAAGGCCGCGGAGTGGGCCAAGTGCATGCGCAAGAACGGTCTGCCCAAGATGCCCGACCCCGAGATCAACGGCAACGAACTGGTCGTGAACGTCGGCGACTCCGGCATCACACCGGGTGACCCCGCGTTCCAGAAGGCGCAGCAGGCGTGCCAGGACAAGTTCCCCGGTGGCATGCTCAGGCTCTCGGGCCCCGGCGGTCCCCAGTGACGTCCGAAGGCACTCACGAGCTGAACCGGGCCAACGGTGAGCGCGGCGCCCTCGAACTCCACGAGAACGGCGAGGCGCCGCGCGAGACGTCGAAGGCGCTCGCCGCGCCGGGCGACGACGGCACGCTTGCCGTCGCGGACGACGGCGGGGACGGCCAGGGCGGCGACGAGGCTCCGGCGCCGGCCGCCCGCCGGCCGCGCCGGCCCGCCCGGCTCGCAATGATCGTGGTGATCGCCATTGCGGTCGCAGCGGCGGCCGGTGCCGCCGCCTCGGGTGCCTTCGGCGGTGACGGCGGCGGGTCCGCCGCCGCGGCGCCGTCGGGCCCGCCGGCCACGGCGAACGTGAAGCGCACCACGCTCACCAGCACGGAGACCGTCGACGGCAACCTCGGCTACGGCGACGTGACCACCGTCAAGGCCCCGGGCTCCGCAGGCGGGAGCAGCGGCAGCAGCGGCAGCAGCGGTGGCGGGCAGCCCTCGCAGGGCGACGGCTCGGCAGGCAGCGGCACCTCCGGCGGCGGCTCCTCCTCCGGGACCGTCACCTGGACGCCCGGCGAGGGCGACGTCATCAAGCGCGGCAAACCCGTGTACAAGGTCGACGAGGAGTCGGTGCCCCTGCTCTACGGATCCGTGCCCTTCTACCGCACCCTGAAGGACGGTGTGGAGGGCGACGACGTCAAGGTCCTGGAGCAGAACCTCGCCAAGCTCGGCTACACCGGATTCACCGTCGACGACGAGTACACCTCCGGCACCGCCGACGCCGTCAAGGAGTGGCAGAAGGACCTGGGCCGGGACGAGACCGGCGTCGTACAGCCCGGCGACGCCGTCGTGGCGTCCGGCGCACGACGGGTCTCCGCCGTGGACGCCTCACCCGGCGACCAGTTGAGCGGCACCGTGCTGTCCTGGACCGGAACCGAGCGCGTCATCACCGTGGACCTGGACGTCCAGTACGAGGGCCTGGTCCACAAGGGCGTCAAAGCCACCGTGGCCCTCCCCGACGACACCACGGTCGATGCCGAGGTGACGGACGTCGGCAGCCCGACCGCGCCCGCCAACAAGGACTCCTCCGGCAGCGGCAGTGACTCCAGCGACAGCAAGACGCCCACCCTGCCCGTGGAGCTGAAGGTCAAGAACCAGCACGATCTGGGCAGTTACCAGGCGGCCGGCGTCGATGTCACCCTCAAGTCGGAGACACGCAAGAACGTGCTCGCCGTCCCCATCAACGCGCTGGTCGTCCAGCCCGGCGGGCAGTACTCCGTGGAGGCCGTCACGGACAAGGGCGTCGAGTACGTCGCGGTCAAGACCGGCATGTTCGCCGACGGCCTGGTCGAGGTGTCCGGCAGTGGCATCCACGAAGGGATGGAAGTGGGGGTCCCCAAGTGACCCGACCCATCGTCGATCTGACCGGGGTCTCCAAGACGTACGGCGACGTGGTCGCACTGCACGCCGTCGACCTGGTCATCCAGCGCGGCGAACTGCTCGCCATCGTCGGCCCGTCGGGCTCGGGCAAGTCCACGATGCTCAACATCATGGGCACGCTCGACCGCCCGACGGCCGGCACGGTGCGCATCGACGGCCACGACATCGACGACCTCAGCGACCGCGAGCTGTCCGCGCTGCGCGCGGGCACCATCGGCTTCGTCTTCCAGCAGTTCCACCTCGCGCCCGGAGTCCCGGCACTGGACAGCGTCGCGGACGGACTGCTCTACAGCGGCATGCCGCGCTCCGAGCGCCGGCGGCTGGCGGCCCGCGCGCTGCGGCGGGTGGGCCTCGGCCACCGGCTCTACCACCAGCCGCACCAGCTGTCCGGCGGCGAGAAGCAGCGGGTGGCCATCACCCGGGCCGTGGTCGGTGACCCGCCGCTGCTGCTCGCCGACGAGCCCACCGGTGCGCTGGACTCCCGCTCCGGAGCGACGGTGATGGCGCTGCTGCACGAGCTGCACAGGTCCGGGACGACGGTCCTGGTCATCACCCACGACCGTGACATCGCCGCGTCGCTGCCCCGCGAGGTACGCGTCAAGGACGGGCGGATCGAGCACGATTCCGGACGCCGGCCGATACCGCTCGCCCGCGTCACCGAGGAGGTTGTGGGATGAGCGCGCTGGACATCACGAGCAAGCCCGAGGGGGCCGACCGCCCCACGGCACCTGCGCCCCGCCGGCCCAAGCCCGCCCGGATGGGGTTCGCGGACGTGGTGCGGGTCGGCGGCTCCGGACTGCGTTCGCGACCCATGCGGGTGTTCCTGTCGGCGCTGGGCATCGCCATCGGCATCGCCGCCATGGTGGGTGTGGTCGGCATCTCCAGCTCGTCCACCGAGAACCTCAACCGCCGCCTCGCCGCCCTCGGCACCAACCTGCTGACGGTTACCCCCGGCCAGACCCTGGCCGGCGACTCCGCGCACCTGCCGGAGGAGTCCATCGGGATGATCGCCAACAACCCGTCCGTCGAGTCGGTGTCGGCCGTCGGCAAGACGACGGCCAAGATCTACCGCAACGACCACATGCCGAAGGAGGAGACCGGCGGCCTCAGCGTCAACGCCGCACGCCTGGACCTGCTGAAGTCCATCGGCGGCGAGGTCGTCGACGGTCAGTGGCTCAACAAGGCGAGCAGCCGCTACCCCGCGGTGGTCCTCGGGTCCCACACGGCCGAGCAGTTGGGGGTCTACCGGGCGGGATCCGACGTACGGGTCTGGCTCGGCGGCCGCTGGTACACCGTCGTCGGTCTGCTCGCCCCCAACGAACTGCTGCCCGCGATGGACTCCGTGGCCCTGGTGGGCTGGCCCGTCGCCGAGAAGCAGCTGGACTTCGACGGCTACCCGACGACGATCTACACGCGTGCCGACGAGGGCGCCGTCACCGAGGTCCAGGGCGTACTCGGCGCCACGGCCAACCCGGAGAGCCCCGGCGAGGTCGATGTCTCCCGGCCCTCCGACGCGCTGGCCGCCAAGGAGGCCACCGACGACGCCCTGAGCGGCCTGCTGCTGGGCCTCGGCGGCGTGGCGCTGCTGGTCGGCGGTGTGGGCGTGGCCAACACCATGGTCATCTCCGTCCTCGAACGGCGCGCCGAGATCGGGCTGCGCCGCTCCCTCGGCGCGACCCGCGGCCAGATCCGCACCCAGTTCCTGTCCGAGGCACTGCTGTTGTCCGGCCTCGGCGGCGTCGGTGGGGTACTGCTGGGCATCGCGGTCACCGGCGGCTACGCCGCCTACCAGAACTGGCCCTCCATCGTGCCGGTCTGGGCGATGGCGGGGGGCGTCGGGGCCACCCTGGTCATCGGCGGTCTGGCCGGCTTCTATCCGGCCGTACGAGCGGCCCGGCTGCCTCCCACCGAGGCGCTGGCCGCCCACTAGACCGCGGTGCTCCTGCCGGAGTGTCCCCCCGTGCGCAGGAGCACCGCTCTGTCCACGACTGGGGCCGTGCCGTCCAACCGTGCGCTTTTCACGGTTGGACATCCGGCCCACGGCTTTCACGGAGTTTACGATTCCGCTGAATTGAGTCCCCCACAAGAATAAGCAGGAACAGTCCCCCGTCGCATGGGTGCTGTTGCGTTCCGGTGAGTTGGACGCCGTTGTAGACACGCGTCGCTCATGAAAATCTAATCACCGGAAAGGCAACGCAATTGGCCGCTGCTTGTGGGGGAAATTCATGGCGGTACGGGGGGCCGGCGGGACGACGTCGGCATGGCACGGCAAGGCCCGCGTGCCGCACGGGTTCCTGGCCGCGGAGGAGCGCGCCTGGGCGGCGAACCGCGAGGCGCTGTCCCGGGCCGGGCTGCGCCAGGGGACGTCGGGCGCGATCGGCCGGCCCGACACGGCGACCAAGATCCTCGACCGTACGTGGGCCGCGCCTGTGGCTGTCGGGCCCTTCGCCGCGCCGACCCGTCCCCAGGACGAACTCGCCCTGGTCGAGACGGCAGGCGCGGCCGGTCTCCCGGCCGTCGTCAGCGCGTACGGCGCACGCGAACTCCCCGATCTGACGGCGGCCGCCGGCCCCGCCCCCTGGCTGCGACTCCACGGTGTGGGCGACCGGGAGACGGCCCTGGGCCTCGCCCGCCGCGCGCCGGCAGCCGGGTTCGGCGCACTGCTGGTGACACCCGATCACCTCGGCCTGTCCGCCCTCACGGCAGTACGCGAGGCCGCTGGACTTCCGCTGCTCGCCGCAGGCATCGACACGGCCGCGGACGCCGTACGCGCGCTCGACGCGGGCGCCGACGTCGTCGTGGCCGCCTCCTTGCACACGCTGCCGGAGATCGCGGCGACCGTCACGGGCCGTTGCCCCGTCCTGCTCGACGGCGGCATCCGGCGCGGCGCCGATGTGCTGGTGGCCCTCGCCCACGGCGCCGACGCCGTGCTGCTCGGCCACCCGGCCGTGGCCGGACCGCTCGCCGCCGGGCCCGAGGGCCTGCCGCGGGCCCTGGACCGCCTCGTCGCGGAACTGGCCGAGGCCATGGCGTTCACCGGGACCGGCACGGTCGCCGACGTCCGGCCCGAGGTGGTGGCCGGACTGGGCACCGCGACCGCGACCCGCTCCGCGCGTCCGGAGCCTTCCGCGGCCGGGCCGCAGCCGGAGCCTGCGGCGGTCCTGCGCAAGGCGGACCTGCACGCCAGCGTCTCGGACCCGGTCCTGGACACCATGAACTTCCTCAACGAGGTGACGTTCCGCTACCCCGACGCGATCTCCTTCGCGCCCGGCCGCCCCTACGACGGGTTCTTCGCCACGGAGCAGATCTTCACCCACGTCCGCGGCTATCTGGACCACCTGGCCGAACAGGGCGCCACGGAGCAGGACATCCGTACCGCCATGTACCAGTACGGCCCGACGGCCGGCCGAATCTGCCAGATCCTCGCCGACTCCCTGCGCGTCGACGAGGGCATCGACGTCCCCGCCGAGTCCCTCGTGGTGACCGTCGGCGCCCAGGAGGCCATGCTGCTCGTGCTGCGCGCCCTGATGGCGCGGCCCGAGGACGTGCTGCTGCACGCCAGCCCCTGCTACGTGGGCATCACCGGCGCGGCCCGGCTGCTCGACGTCCCCGTCCATGGCGTCGAGGAGCGCCCGGACGGGCTCCACTGCGCCGACGTCGAGGCCGCGATCCACGAGGAGCGCGCCCGGGGGCGCCGGCCCCGTGCCTTCTACGTGGTCCCCGACCACTCCAATCCGTCCGGGACCACGCTGAGCCTCGAAACCCGTACCGAGCTGCTGGAACTGGCCGACCGGTACGGCATCCTGATCCTGGAGGACAGCCCGTACCGGCTGGTCAGCCCCGGGCCGCCGCTGCCGACACTGAAGTCGCTCGACCGAGCGCGCCATGTCGTGCACCTCGGCTCGTTCTCCAAGACCGTCTTCCCCGGCGCCCGGGTCGGGTTCGTCATAGCGGATCAGCGGGTCGTGGACGACTCCGGCCGCACCGGACTGCTCGCCGATGAACTCGCCAAGATCAAGAGCATGGTGACGGTCAACACCTCGTCCCTCGGCCAGGCCGCCGTCGCCGGCACCCTGCTGGCCGCGCGGGGCCGGGTGTCGGAGCTCAACTCCGGCCCCGCCGCGTACTACGGCGGCGCCATGCGCGCCACGCTCGAACAGCTCGACCGGCGCCTGCCCGCCTCCCGCAGGGAGACCCTCGGCGTGCGGTGGAACAGGCCCACCGGCGGGTTCTTCCTGCGGGTCGAGGTGCCCTTCGAGGCGGACAACGCGGCCCTGACCCGGTCCGCGGAGGAATTCGGCGTCATCTGGACGCCGATGCGCAACTTTCATCCGCACGGCGGCGGCCATCGCGCCCTCCGCCTGTCCACCAGCTATCTGACGCCCGAGGAAATCGAAGAGGGCATCGGGCGGCTCGTCCGCTTCATCGAGGCGGAAGCAGAGGCGTCCTGACACGCATTCGTACACCTATCCGTAGGTGTATCCGTACCAATTCGCGATCGATTCAGAAAGGCATGCACGTGATCAGCGTTCGTGTCACTCGGCGGCGACGGCTGTTCAGCAAGCCGCGAATGTGGGGTTGGACTTTCCGATGACCGTCAATGTTGCAATTCCTGAAGCGCCGGAAGCGGATCTGCTCGGGTCACCGGTCCCGGTCGGGGTGCGCCTCGACCCGGCCGCGGCCCGTCCGAGGATGATCGGCGTCGGTACGGCAGCGCCCGCCACCTCGTACACGCAGCAGGAGGTGCTCGACGCCTTCGCCATCACCGATCCCAGGATCCGCTCGGTCTTCATGAACAGTGCGATCGAGCGTCGGCACCTGGTCCTGCCCCCCGAGGACGAGAACGGGGTGCGGGTCTCGGAGCCGCAGGGCGATCTGCTCGACAAGCACAAGCGGTCGGCGGTCGAGATGGGGGCGGAGGCCCTGCGGGCCTGTCTGAAGCGGGCCGGCGCCGAGCTGTCCGACCTGCGCCATCTGTGCTGCGTCACCTCCACCGGCTTCCTCACCCCGGGGCTGAGCGCCTTGCTCATCAAGGAACTGGGCATCGACCGCCACTGCAGCCGCTCCGACATCGTCGGCATGGGCTGCAACGCCGGCCTGAACGCCCTCAATGTGGTCGCGGGCTGGTCCGCCGCGCACCCGGGCGAGCTCGCCGTCGTACTGTGCGCCGAGGCGTGCTCCTCGGCGTACGCCATGGACGGGACGATGCGCACCGCCGTCGTCAACAGCCTCTTCGGCGACGGCGCCGCCGCCGTCGCGCTGATCAGCCAAGGCGGCCGCGGACCGGGCGGATCGGCCGACGGCGAGGGTCCCGGCATCCTGAAGTTCGCCAGCTGCATCATCCCCGAAGCCGTCGACGCCATGCGCTACGAGTGGGACCGTGACCAGGGCAGGTTCAGCTTCTATCTCGACCCCCTCATCCCGTATGTGGTCGGAGCCCATTCCGAGATCGTCGTCGACCGCCTCCTGGAGGACACAGGCCTGCGCCGCAGCGACATCAGGCACTGGCTGGTGCACTCCGGCGGCAAGAAGGTCATCGACGCCGTCACCGTCAACCTCGGGCTGACCCGGCACGACGTGCGCCATACCAGCGGTGTGCTGCGCGACCACGGCAACGTCTCCAGCGGCTCGTTCCTGTTCTCCTACGAGCGGCTCCTGGACGAAGGCGTCACCAGGCCCGGCGAGTACGGCGTCCTCATGACGATGGGGCCCGGCTCCACGATCGAGACGGCGCTGGTCCGATGGTGAGCGCGGAGGGTGTGATGAGTGAACCGCTCACGCTGGTGATCGACGGGACCCGGCCGCCCACGGCCACGACGGTCGCGGCACTGGCCTCGCTCTGCGACGAGGCCGAGGACCGCGGTGGCGGCATCGTCTGCGTGCATGTGTCCGGCGCCCCCGGCGACGACTGGGCCGACGGCCTGGACGTGATGCTGGTGAGCAAGTGGGAGCGTGCCCTGCGCCGACTGGAGCGACTGCCCGTGGCGACGGTCGCGGTGGCCCGCGGTGACTGCGGCGGTACGGCGCTGGACGCCTTCCTCGCCGCGGACATCCGGGTGGCCACGCCCGGCATGCGGCTGCGCATACCGCACGACGGCGAGGCCACCTGGCCGGGCATGGCCGGCTACCGGCTCGTCCGGTTCGCCGGCGCCGCCCGGATCCGCAAGGCCGTGCTCTTCGGGCTGTCGCTCGAGGCGCCGGAACTGGTGTCGCTGGGCATCGTCGACGAGCTGGTCGTCGACCCGGCGAGCGCGGTGGCCGCCACGGCCGGGCTGGTCAGCGGCCTGTCTGGCAAGGAGATCGCGATCCGGCGGCAGCTGCTCTTCGACGCCGCGACCACAAGCTTCGAGGACGCGCTGGGCACCCACCTGGCGGCCTGCGACCGCCAACTGCGCACGATCGCCGCCAAGGAGGCCTCATGACCGCCGTACGGGTCGCCGAGCAGACCGCGTTCCGTGTGCCGCCGGGCGTGGGCGAAGCGACCGCACGGGTGGCGGAGCTGGTCGCCGCCCTGCCGGAGCCCGCCGAGCGAACTCCCGCACAGCGGGCCGAGATGGCCGCGGCGCACAACGTGGCCCGCACCGAGCGGGCCCGGTTCCTGGACCGGCATGCCGAGGCCGTCTACGACGAACTCACCGACAACCGCTCGGTCTTCCTGCGGCTGCCGGAGCTGGTCGAGGCCGCCGCGGACGCCTGCCCCGGCATGGTGCCGACGGCAGCGCAGCTGGCGTCCGAGCGCAGTCACCGCCAGGCCGGCAAGGAAGGCTACGAGATCGACCAGGGGATCTTCCTCAGGGCGGTCCTGCGGTCGCCGGTGGCCGGTCCGCACCTGCTCGACGCCATGCTGCGGCCCACGCCGCGGGCGCTGGAGCTGCTGCCGGAGTTCCGTACCACCGGCCGGCTCGAACTACGCTCGGTGCGGCTGGAGCGGCGCGACGGCGTGGCGCATCTGACCATGTGCCGGCAGGACTGCCTCAACGCCGAGGACGAGGTCCAGGTCGAGGACATGGAGACGGCCGTCGACGTCGCGCTGCTCGACCCGGACGTGTCCGTGGGCGTGCTGCGCGGCGGGGAGATGACCCACCCCCGCTACCGCGGGCGGCGGGTGTTCAGCGCGGGCATCAACCTCAAGAGCCTGCACGCCGGAGACATCTCGCTGGTCGGCTTTCTGCTCCGCCGCGAAATCGGCTACATCCACAAGCTCGTGCGCGGGGTGCTGGTCGACGAGGCGGCTTCCTGGCAGTCGCCCACGATCGAGAAGCCGTGGGTCGCCGCCGTCGACACCTTCGCGATCGGCGGCGGGGCCCAACTGCTCCTCGTCCTCGACCATGTGGCGGCCGCGTCGGACGCGTACTTCACCCTGCCGGCCGCCCGGGAGGGCATCGTGCCGGGCGCGGGCAACTTCCGCCTCGGCCGGGCGCTGGGGCCGCGCGCCTCCCGCCAGATCATCCTCCAGGGCCGTCGTGTCTTCGCGACCGAGCCGGACGCGCGGTTCCTGTTCGACGAGGCCGTGGAGCCGGAGGAGCTCGACACCGCCGTGGCCCGGGCCGCGGACCGGCTCAGTGCGCCGGCCGTGGTGCCCAACCGCAAGATGCTGCGCGTCGCCGAGGATCCGCCGGAGGACTTCCGGCGCTACATGGCCGAGTTCGCGCTGCAACAGGCACTGCGTCTGTACGGCGAGGACGTCATCAGCAAGGTCGGCAGGTTCGCGGGGCACGCCGGGTGACCGAACCCGGCGGATGAAGGGGGGTACAGGACATGCCGGTTGCCCGCATCAACGGGATCAACCTCGGCTACGACGACCACGGCACGGGGGATCCCGTCGTGATGGTCACCGGCACCGGAGCGCCGGGCCGGATGTGGCGCACCCACCAGGTGCCCGCCCTCAGGGCGGCGGGCCACCGGGTGATCACACTCGACAACCGGGGCATTCCGCCGAGCGATCCGTGTCCGGACGGATTCACGCTCGACGCCATGGCGGCGGACGTCGCCTCGCTCATCGACCACCTCGGCATCGGTGCGTGCCGGGTCGTGGGCTTCTCGCTGGGCGCCGTCGTCGTCCAGGAACTGCTCGTGGCCCGGCCGGAGTTGGTGCGGCAGGCCGTGCTGATGGCCACCACGGCCAGAGCCGACGCCCTCACCGACGCCATGACAGCCGCGGAGCTGGAGCTCTGCGACAGCGACATCAAGGTCCCGCCGCGCTACGCGGCCTACGTACAGGCGCTGCAGAACCTCTCGCCCGCCACGCTCAACGACGAAGCCCGGCTGCGCGACTGGCTCGACGTCTTCGAGATGTCGATGGTCGACCTCGCGAGCGTGCGCGGACAGCTGGCGCTCCAGATGATCCCGGACCGGCGGCCCGCATACCGGGCCATCGCTTGTCCGTGCCTGGTGATCGGATTCGGCGACGACCTGGTCATGCGGCCCCAGCTGGCGAGAGAAGTGGCCGACGCCATCCCGCGGTGCCGCTACACCGAGATCGCGGGGTGCGGCCACTACGGATATCTGGAGAAGCCGGAGGCGGTGAATTCCGCGATCGTCGACTTCTTCGCCGCACAAGACACCTGTTTCCCACGGCATTTGCGCACATTCCGTGCGACAACCATCTGACAGGAGTGACCATGACCAACCCCTTCGACGACGAGAACGGCTCCTTCCTGGTGCTCGTGAACGACGAGAACCAGCACTCGCTGTGGCCCGCGTTCGCCGAGGTACCGGCGGGCTGGCGGACCGTCTTCGGCGAGAGCAGCCGAAAGGAGTGCCTCGACTACATCGAGGAGAACTGGACGGACATGCGCCCGCAGAGCCTCATCGACGAGATGAGCAAGTACGAGACAGCCAACTGAGCCGGCTCGTCCCGACAGCAATCCCGAGACAAGACAGAGGTGGTATCTGTGGCCATGATGGGTGGCCCGGGACCGGTGTTGATCCACGGGGAAGGGCCGGAGACGCCCTCGGGCAAGATGCGGGTCAAGCCCGGCACGGCGAAACGGATCGTTCCCTACGCACGGCCATACCGCGGCATCATCAGCGCTCTCCTGGCCATTACCACGCTGAACGCCGGCATCACCGTGGCGATGCCGCTGATGTTCAAGTACCTGATCGACGACGGAATCGCCGACCACGACAAGTCCGTCGTCGTGTGGATCGCCGTCGCGGTGGGCGTACTGGCCGTCGCGGCGGCCTTCCTCGCGTACGCGGAGTCCTGGTTCTCGGCACGGGTGAGCGAGGGCCTCGTCTACGACCTGCGGACCCGCGTCTTCGACCATGTGCAGCGGCAGCCGATCGCGTTCTTCACCAGGGCGCAGACCGGCGCCCTGGTGAGCCGGCTGAACACCGACGTGGTCGGAGCCCAGCAGGCGTTGACGAACCTGTTCGCCACGGTGGTCTCCGCAAGCCTCACCCTGGTCTTCGTCCTCGTCACGATGTTCTATCTGTCGTGGGAGATCACCGTCATCTCACTGTTGCTGCTCCCGTTCTTCGTGCTGCCGGGCAGGATCGTCGGCCGCAGACTGCAACGGCTGCTGCGCCAGCACATGCAGATCAACGCCGAGATGGGCTCGATGATGAACGAGCGCTTCAACGTCACCGGGGCGCTCCTGGCGAAGCTCTACGGCCGTCCCCACAGCGAGACGCGGCTCTTCGCCGGGCTGGCGGGCCGCAGCCGGGACGTGGGAGTGCGCAACTCCGTGTCCATGAAGATGCTGTTCATCACGAACATGCTGGTGATGTCGCTGGCCACGGCCGTGGTCTACGGCTTCGGCGGGTCGATGGCCATCGACGGCGCGTTCCAGATCGGCACGCTGGTGGCGATGGCCACGCTGCTCACCCGGCTGGGCGCGCCGATCGGCCAACTGTCCAATGCCCAGGCGGATGTGATGACCGCGCTGGTCAGCTTCGACCGGCTCTTCGAGGTGCTCGACCTCAAGCCGCTGATCGCGGAGAAGCCGGACGCGGTGGCACTGCCGTCCTCCGCCGCACCGAAGGAGAAGGCACCGGAGATCGAGTTCGGCAACGTGTCGTTCCGCTACCCGAAGGCGTCGGAGGTCTCGCTGGCCTCCCTGGAGTCCATCGCGATGCCGACGCGGGAACGCGACAGCGACGCATGGGTGCTGCGCGACCTGAACTTCACCGCGCCCGCGGGCAAGCTGACCGCGCTGGTCGGCCCGTCGGGCGCGGGCAAGACGACCATCACCCACCTGGTGCCTCGGCTCTACGACCCGGTGGAGGGCACTGTCCGCATCGGCGGCCACGACATCCGCGACCTGACGCTGGAGTCGCTGCACGACACGGTCGGCATGGTCACCCAGGACGCGCACCTCTTCCACACCACGCTGCGGGAGAACCTCCTCTACGCCCGCCCCCAGGCGACCGAACAGGACATGATCGAGGCGTGCAGGGCGGCGCAGATCTGGGAGCTGATCGAGTCGCTGCCCGACGGGTTCGACACCGTGGTCGGTGACCGCGGCTACCGGCTGTCGGGCGGGGAGAAGCAGCGCATCGCCATGGCCCGGCTGCTGCTGAAGGCACCGCCGATCGTGGTGCTGGACGAGGCCACGGCACATCTCGACTCCGAGTCGGAGGCGGCCCTGCAGCGGGCGCTGAAGTCCGCGCTGGCGGGCCGGACCTCGCTGGTGATCGCGCACCGGCTCTCCACCATCCGGGACGCCGACCAGATCCTCGTCATCGACGACGGGCGGGTCCAGGAACGCGGCACGCACGACGAGTTGATCGCGCGCAACGGCCTCTACGCGGAGCTGTATCGCACCCAGTTCTCGCGACACGACGACGCGCCGCTGCCGGAGCCGGAGCCGGAGCGCACTCCCGAGCCTGCCGGTGCCGCCGGGCCGGGCTATCACCACTTCGGTCCGGGGGCCGGTTCGCCGGACCTCAGCCGGGCCGTTCCCGGGGGGCCTCCGCCGATCTTCCATCACCACGGCCCGCCCCCGGGCGGCGGCCCGGGCGATTCCGACGGCGCCGGGCCCGGCGGCCCCGGGCCGGTCCATCACCACAACGGACCACCTGGGCCTCGCGAGAGGTGACGGTGCGGGTGGACGAGAACGGCACAGCAACGTGAAGAAGGCCGACGTGCCCGCGGCGGGGGAGCCCCCACCGCGGGCACGTCGGCGTGTGCCTGGAATGTGCTCAGCCGGCCGGCTCCGCCGTGCTGCCGGCGGTCCTGAGCCGGGCGATCTGCTCGGCGAAGGCCGCCCGGTCGTTGCTGCGCGGGAAGGGCTCGTCGGGGACGGGCACCCCGAGGAACGCACACAGCGGCTCCCAGCCCTGGCCGACCTCGAAGACGAGCAGCCGTGCGGGGTCGAGTTCCCGCTTGACCGCGGCGATGTGCGCCTCGTAAACCTCCAATGCGTGCTGTCGGTCGGTGAACCGTCCGCCGAAGACGCCGTCCCAGACGACGTCGAGCGACATCTGCCGCACCCGGGCGAACAGCGGGTCGGCGTCGTCGGGCAGCGGTGCCACGGCGGCGGCGTGGATGCTGCTCTCGGCGCTGGCGTACCAGGCGTTTGGGTCGCGTTCGGTCAGGATCACCTTCGCCTCGGGGAAGGCGGCGGTGATCTGCCGCCAGAAGGCGGCGCCCGGCCAGTCGACGCCCGACCGGTAGCCCTGGTACACCCGCGTCCAGTCGACCGGCTCCCCGCGTGCGGCGGCCTGCCATAGCGCAACGGTGTCCGGGTCCTCGAACAGGCCCAGCATGTGATGGCACGGGCCGAACCCGAGTTGCTCCAGGGCCTTCTTGAGCGACAGGGTTCCGGTGCGCCCGAAGCCCACGCCGAAGATCTCCAACATCGTCTCTCCTCATGTCGTACGGGTCTTACGGGTGCTCACGCGCCGCGCAGCAGCACCGCCCAGATCGTGGCGCCGGGCCCGAAGGCCAGGACGACGCCGTGCTCTCCGGGGGCCAGGGGCCGGGCCGCCTGCAGCCGCTGCAGCACGCCGAGGACGGCGGGGGCCGCGGTGTTGCCGTATGCGCGCATCGCGGCGCGGGCCTCCGCCATGGAGTCCTCGGGCAGACCGATCGCATCCTCGACGCGGTCGAGGATGCGCCGGCCGCCGGGATGCACAGCCCACCAGACCACGTCGCCCCACGCGAGACGGTTCCTGGCCAGCAGCGCCTTCGCCGGGACACCGACGGCCGAGGCCACGACGTCCGGCATGGTGGGGGCGAGCCGGATCCGCAGCCCGAGGTCGCCGACGTGCACCTGCAGGTCCTCGGCATGCGCCGGGACGGTCAGTTGCTCGGCGTCGACGACCTGCGCCCCGCAGATGCCCCGCCTGTCCTTGTCGGGCAGCAGCACGACCGCCGCCGCCCCGTCGCCGAAGAGTGTCCACACCACCGCCGCCTCCTTGTCGTACGGCGGCGGCTGCATGTGCGGCGAGAACAGGTCCACGGCGAGCAGTACGGCGGGCTTGCGCCGGGCCGCGACCCAGTGCGCGCAGGTGGTCAGGGCCGGCAGGGCCGCGTAGCAGCCCATCGGACCGAGGGAGAGGATCTCGACGTTCTCGCGCATGCCGAGCGCCGGGGCGAGGGCGTCGAGGCCGGGGGCCGAGTGGGTCGTGGTGGTGACGGTGGCCAGCAGCCCGACGTCCCGCGCGCGCAGTCCGGCCCGGCCGAGCGCCTCCAGCACCGCCGCGCCGCCCAGCCGGGAGGCCTCGGCGAGGCCGCGGTCCATCCGCTGCCGGGTGGACCACCACCGTGGGTCTTCGGCCAGCATGTTGACCGCCATGCCCTTGGTGGAGATGGCCGAATTGCCGACGACCTTGGCGATGGCGAGGCCGCCGACGTCGGAGGCGACATGACCCGCCAGTTCCGCCATCCTCACCACCGGCGGCGTCCGGAAGGAAAGCGCCGCGATCCGTGCGTGTGTCATCCCGACCCCCGCTCAGCGGACGCCGGACGCGCCGGTGCCGACGGGTGTGACGGGCGAACTGTCGATCACCTTGCCCCGCTCGTCGAGGGCCTGGACCTGGAGCCGCGCCGCGTCGCGAGCGTCGGCGGGCAGCTTGATCGGCGTGTCGAACCCGTCCCAGGCCGCGTTGGCGACCGGCTTCAGGCCGCCCTGCGATTCACCGGCGAGCAGCCGCCAACGGGCCACGTCCGAGGCGCCGTTCCAGTTGGCCCTGACCACACCGGAGGCGGCATCATCGACGATCAGGTCGGGCTTGGTCAGCGGCCGGCCCTCCCAGCCGAGCCGGTAGGCGCGGTAACTGCTGCCGTTGTACGGGAATGTGGCGTCGAACAACAACCTGCCGTCGCGCGAGAACTCCGACATACGGCCCGGTCCCGCCACACCCCAGCTCACAAAGGTGTCTCCGTTGGTCAGCGCCTGACTGTTGCCCTCCACCGGGCTCGACATCAGTTTCGGGTGGACCTGCTGGCGTATCAGCTTCGACGTGCCGTGAGCGGGGTCGATCCTGATCCACGCCACCCGCGACTCGTAGCCCTCCAGACCGCGCCGCGTGCCGTTGTCGAAGACGCGGTACGTGTTGTGGCCGACGGACCGGACATCGTGCTGCCAGCTGAAACGTACGCCCGCGCCGAGCCGGAAGTCGCTGTGCCGCCCGCCCAGCCGCCAGATGATTTTGCCGGTGCGACGGTCCACCTTGTAGATCGTGCTGGCCCCGTTGCCGGAGATGAGCAGGTTCCCGTCGGTGTCGACGTCGACGGAGTTCACATGCAGGTAGTCGTAGGGGACGGTGCTGCCGGGGGCGGGCCGGAAGTCCGAGTCGGTGAGCGGCACATGCGCCAGGCTGCTCCAGTTCATCACCTTCCTGCCGGTGGCGATGTCTATCTCCTGGACGACACTGTCGACGACCGAGCCGTTCTTGGGTCCGCCGTACTCGCTCAGGTCGTACGGCTTCTGCTGGTAGCTCACGATGAGCGCGGTCCCCTGCGGAGTCAGCAGGAACTCGTGAAGGTCCATCACCTCGCCGGGATCAGGCGTCTGCACCGTGGCGATGATCTCGTAGTTCTGGTTGGCGATGTATCCGATGCCGGCGCCGACACCGGTGTTCGTGGACTCGCCCTCCCACCACGTCAGCACCTTCTGCCCGTGGTACTCCTGCACACGGAAGTCGCTGGCGAAGTTGCCGTCCGGCACCTTGCGGAACCAGATGGGGCGGCCGTGGTCATCCATGATCTGCGGCCCTCGCGGGAACTCGGTCTGCCCCTGGGCCGTGACGAAGAGGTCTCCCTGGGCCCGTCCGGGGCGATGGACCAGCACGTCGACGGGCGGCGGTTCGTCCACCGCCGAAGAGGCGACGTCTCCCGGGTGCAACACGGAGCCCGGGCGCGCGGAGGCGGGGGCATGGGTGGAGACGGCCGACGTGGCAGCTGTGGCGGCCGCTGCCCGCACGGCCGGGGTTCTGCCAGTGCTGTTGGACACGACCACCATCAGGGCGGTCGCTGCTAACGCGGTACAGGTCCGGAGCCGATGAGCCATCCGCTTGATCTCCTGTGTCAGAGGGGGTGGCGGGCGGGTGTGCGCTGATCTGCCGGCGTTGCACGCTGACGCGCTGTCGCTCCTGCGCGGCTCGGCAGGAGCGCCGCGACGGTCCCAACGTTCTATCTGCTCTCCGGTCACCGGACAGTCATGAGCCCTGTGACCGCTGGGTGACCATGGCCGGCCGCCGACTCGGCCGCGGTGTTTGCCGCATGGGTCCGTTCATCACCTCAATGGGCGACTTCCGGGCCCGATTCCGTCGCCGGCCATGTGTCCTGCTTGCTCGGTAAGGGCGCGATTCGCACGCTCGACAGGTGCACGAGAACCAGACCGGACGTCAGCTGACACTGCGACACCACGACCATATGGCCGTCGTGGTGGAGCTCGGGGGCACACTGCGGTCCTACTCCGTCGGCGAGCGGCAGGTGCTCCACGGGTTCGGCGCGGATGACCGGGTCACCGGCGGCCGTGGCCAGATCCTCGTGCCCTGGCCGAACCGCATCAGCGGCGGACGCTACCGGTGGGACGGCGAGGACCTCCAACTGCCGCTGTCCGAACCGGAACAGGGGAACGCCATTCACGGCCTGCTCCGCTGGACCTCATGGCAGGTGACCGAGTCCGATGGGCACCGGGCCGTGCTCCGGAGCACCCTGTGGCCCCAGCCGGGCTACCCCTTTCACCTCCAGGTCCACGCGGAATACGCGGTCGCCGACACGGGCCTGGAGGTGGCCGTGACCGCGTGGAACAGGGGCGACAGCACCGCGCCCTACGGGGTCGGCCAGCACCCCTATCTCACGGTCGGTACGGCGACGGTGGACGAGGTGTTGCTGACCGTCCCGGCGGAGACCTGGCTGCGTACCGACGACAGGGGCCTACCTGTGGCGGAGGAGCCGGTCGCCGGCACGCCGTACGACTTCCGCACGGCGCGGGCCATCGGCCGCGAGCAGTTGGACACGTCGTTCGGCAAACTCGTACGAGACGCACACGGACGCACGTCGGTCCGCCTCGCCCATCCCACCGGCGAGCGCGGCGTGGACCTCTGGCTGGGCGAAGGAGCGGACTACCTGCAGATCTACACAGGCGACACGCTCGCGGAGCCGGAGCGGCGCCGGGCCATCGCCGTCGAACCGATGTCGTGCCCGCCGAACGCGTTCGCCAGCGGGACCTCGGTCGTCGCCCTGGAACCCGGTGATCGGCACACCATGCGCTGGGGGATCACCCCATGGGGTGAGTGACCGCACCGCCCCAGGAACCGGACCCTACGCATCCGGCTGGGTGAGCCGGCGCAGCGCCGCGTCCAGGATGTCCGCAGTGCTGCGCGATGCGTCGACCGTGAGTCCGGGCTCGTCGGCCTGCAGCGGTTCCAGGGTCTCAAGCTGGGAGTCGAGCAGTTCCGGGGGCATGAAGTGCCCCTTCCGGCGGGCGATCCGCTCCGCCGCCACCTCAGGGGCCAGGGCCAGATGGAGAAACCGCACGTTCGCCCCGGTGCGGCGAAACTGATCCCGGTACGTGCGTCTGAGGGCCGAACACGACACGACTCCGCCCCGCTCCTCGGCAGCCGTCCGGATCCAGGCCGTGAGGGCTGCCAGCCAAGGCCGGCGATCCGCCTCGTCGAGAGGGTGCCCGGAGGCCATCTTGGCGCGATTCGCGGCCGGATGGAGATCGTCGCCCTCCAGGAACGGCACGCCGAGATACTGCGCGAGCCGCGTTCCGACCGTGGACTTCCCGGACGCCGACACACCCATCACGACCACCACCGGCGCATGTCCGACGGGCCTGCTCAACGGGCCTCCCTGCCGACATGGTGGGACACTGGTCCCGTCCACTATCGCCTCTCGCCACACGGTCGACACCTGGTGAATGTCACCCGTGGCCCGGAGCCGCTCGCGAACCTGGTGAAGGCCTAGCCGCCCGGGGGACGACCCGCGCGGGTGTACGGGTCGTGCTGGACATCGATGGCCGTGCCGATGAACGGCCGTTCGCGGCGGATGCCGCGTGTGAACGCCGGCGCCCAGGTGAGGATCGCACCCACGCGGTTGCGGTAGCCGGTGAGAAACGCGATGTGGATGAAGAGCCAGGTCAGCCAGCCCGGCATGCCACCGAACTGCAGGCGGCCGACGCTGACCACCGCCTGGCCCCGAGAGATGTACGCCGCCGAGCCCAGGTCGAGGTACCGGAAGGGACCGGGGGCGTCGTGCCCGGTGGTCAGCCGCCTGATCCGGTGTCCGGCGTACAGCCCGCCCTGCATGGCGACCTCCGCCACGCCCGGCAGCTTGTCCAGGCTCATCACATCGCCGACGACCGAGATCTCGGGGTGTCCTGGCACGGTCAGGTCGGGTTCGACACAGATGCGGCCTGCCCGGTCGCAGGAGGCGCCGGTGGCCTTCGCCAGCGCGCCGGCGAGTGCGGGAGCCTGCACCCCTGCCGTCCACAGCACGGTTCCCGCGTCATAGCGCGTTTCGTTGCCCTGCCGGTCCCGGGCGATCAGCCCGTCGGCGTCGACGTGGGTCACCAGGGCACCCATGTGCAGTTCGACTCCGAGAGCCCGCAGAGTGCGCGCCGCCCTGGCGGCGAGTTTGGGTCCGAAGGGCGCCAGCGGCATCTCGGCGCCGTCGAAGAGCAGGACACGCGCGTCCTCGGGCTCGATGGCGCGGAACTCGGACCTGAGCGTGTGCGTGGCCAGTTCGCGCAGCTGCCCCGCGAGCTCCACACCCGTCGGTCCAGCCCCGACCAGGGCGAAGGTGAGCAGGCGCCTGCGTTCGACGGGATCCGCAGCCGTCTCGGCCTGTTCGAAGGCGCCGAACACGCGTCGCCGGATTTCCAGCGCGTCGGCCAGGGTTTTCATAGCCGGTGCGAAGCGCGCGAACTCCTCGTGTCCGAAGTACGACTGATGGACACCGGCCGCGACAACGAGGTGATCGTAGGGAAGCTCGATCTCCTCCCCGCCCGGCCGTCGCGCCAGCACCTTGTGGCCCGCGAGGTCGAAATCGAACACCTCGGCCAGGACCACCTCGGTATTGCGGTGGCGTTTGAACAGGTCACGCAGCGGCACGGAGATCTGCCCCTCGGACAGAATTCCGGTGGCGCACTGATAGAGCAGCGGCTGGAACAGATGATGGCCGGCACGGTCGACGACAGTCACGTCGACCTCTGCGTGGCGCAACTCGCGGGCCGCGAACAGCCCGGCGAAGCCGCCGCCGATGATCACGACCTTCGGCCTGGTAGCGATACGGTCCATGTCGTCGGGCCCGTCTTCGTTCAGCGGTAGCTGTGCAGGTCAAGGGTATGAGCACGGCATCATCCGGGCGAGCCGGACGCCGTGAATCACTTGAATGGGCCAACTCGCCGGAAATATCGCCCGGAGATACCTTTGTGTGGGAGTCCAGGACCCGAGGGCGGTGGCCGAGATGACCGAAGCGCAGCACTACGACGTCATTGTCATCGGTACAGGTGCGGGCGGTGGCACGATCGCCCACCGGCTGGCGGACACGGGAAAACGGATCCTCCTTCTCGAACGTGGCGACTATCTGCCCCGCGAACGCGACAACTGGGATTCCACCGCGGTCTTCGTCAAAGGCAAATACCGTGCTCCGGAATTCTGGTTCGACAAAAGCGGGAACCAGTTCCCGCCCGAGGTGAATTACTACGTGGGCGGCAATACCAAGTTCTACGGCGCCGCGCTCTTCCGGCTGCGCCCCGAGGACTTCGGCGAGCTCCGTCACCATGACGGCATCTCGCCCGCCTGGCCGCTGCGCTACGAGGACTTCGAGCCCTACTACACCCGGGCCGAACACCTCTACCTCGTGCACGGTCGGCACGGTGAAGACCCCACCGGTGGTCCCACCAGCGCCCAGTACGCCTACCCGCCGGTCCAGCACGAGCCCCGCATCCAGCAGCTCAGCCACGACCTGGAGAAGCAGGGCCTGCACCCCTTCCACCTCCCGATCGGGGTGAACCTCAGCCAGGACGACCGGGGCCGGGCCGTGCACACCAGCGCCTGCATCCGGTGCGACCGCGTCGACGGCTTCCCCTGTCTGGTCAGCGCGAAGTCCGACGCCCAGGTCATCTGTGTCGATCCCGCCCTCGAACACCCCAACGTCGAGATGATCACTCATGCGGATGTGCGGCGCCTGGAAACCGATGCGACCGGCCGGAGTGTCACCTCGGTCGTCGCCACCGTGGGGGACGGCGACCCTTCGACCGTGAAGTTCAGCGCCGACATCGTGGTCGTCGCCTGCGGCGCCGTCAACTCCGCGGTCCTGCTGCTGCGTTCGGCCAACGACCGGCACCCGCAGGGCCTGGCCAACAGCTCGGACGTGGTGGGCCGGAACTACATGCGGCACAACAACCTGGCACTGATGGCCGTGTCCAGAGAACCGAACGACACCAAGTTCCAGAAGACCCTGGCGCTGCACGACTGGTATCTGGGATCCGACGACTGGGAATACCCCCTCGGCGGGATCCAGATGCTCGGCAAGTCCGACGCCGAGCAGATCCACGGCGAAGCACCCCGCTGGGCCGGGGCCGTGACCCCCGACATGCCGTTCGAGGTACTGGCCCACCACGCGGTCGACTTCTGGCTGTGCGGGGAGGACCTGCCGACCCCCGACAACCGCGTCACCCTGGACCGGGACGGCGGCATCCACCTGGCCCTCGACGAGAAGAACAACATCGCCGGGCTGCAACGTCTGCGGCACAAACTGCAGGACATGCTCAGCCACTTGGGCATGCACGAACACCATCTCCTGTCGCGCAGCATCTACCTGCACAAGGGGATGCCCATCGGTGCCACCGCGCATCAGGCGGGCACGGTCCGCTTCGGCAGCGACCCCGCAAGCTCGGCCCTGGACGTCAACTGCAAGGCCCACGACCTCGACAACCTCTACGTCGTCGACACGAGCTTCTTCCCGAGCATCGGAGCGGTCAATCCCTCCCTGACCGCGATGGCCAACGCCCTGCGCGTCGGCGACCACATCGCGGAGCGACTTCACTGACCTCGGCCCATCCGGCCTGGGAGGGGACCCTGCGCTCTGCGCGGATCACGGCGCCGTAGGCTTCAGAGCCGCTTCGAGCACCTGGTCCGAGCCGTCGGGCTGGTTGCCGTTGCAGGCCGGGGACCTGGGCGTCGTCAGCACTCATCTGTCCGGCGGGGAGCCGCTGTTGCGGGACGGCCTGGAGGCGATCGTCGCCGCGGCGGACTCCGCGGGGATCCACACGCAGCTCATCATCAGCGGGCTGGGACTGGACCGGGCCCGGCTCACCGGGCTCCTGGCGGCCGGACTGCGCAGCGTGCAGCTGTCCGTACAGCACGCGGACCCCGTCTCCTCCGACCGGATCGCCGGGCGCCGGTCGTTCGCCGCCAAGGAACGCGCGGCCGCGCTGGTCCGGCAGGCAGGCCTTCCCCTGGGGGTCAACGTCGTCCTGCACCGCGACAACCTCGACGCGATCGACGCCCTGGTACGACTTGCGCTGGAGTGGGGCGCGGACCGGATCGAGCTCGCCAACACCCAGTTCTACGGCTGGGCCCTGCGCAACCGTGCCGCACTCATGCCGAGCCGCGACCAGCTGCGCCGCGCGGCGGAGACCGTGGCACGGTGGCGGGAGCGGCCGGCCGAGCGGACCGAACTCGTCTGGGTGGTACCGGACTACGTCGACGGGGTCGCGAAACCGTGCATGGGTGGCTGGGGTGCGGTGTCGCTCACGGTCGCTCCGGACGGCACCGTGCTGCCCTGTCCGGCCGCGGCGACCCTGCCCGGCCTCGATCCGCCCAATGTCGCGGACCATCCGCTCGCGTGGATCTGGGAGCACTCCGGCGCCTTCAGCCGATACCGTGGCACGGACTGGATGCGCGAGCCGTGCCGCGGTTGCCCGCGCCGTGACGAGGACTTCGGCGGCTGCCGCTGCCAGGCCTTCGCGCTTACGGGCGACGCCACCCGCACCGACCCGGCGTGCCGCCTGTCCCCGGACCACGACCTGGTGGAGAAGGCTGTGGCCGCGGAGGGAAGCGGGTCAGGCTACGAGTACCGGGCGTACGCGGAGCGCAGGACGCGCTGAAGACACGCGAAGGTTCAGATCTCCATGACGGCATCGCAGTCGGGGCAGACGACGGACGCGTACTCGGCGGGATACCAGGGAGCCCCAGGGCGCTCGGACGGCTGCCCATGGGCCTTCTCCATGGCGAAGGTGTCCTTGCCGCAGAGCGTCCGCGGTCCCGCGGCATCGGGCCTGCCAGGGGCGGCGGGCGCGGCGTGCACCCGACGGGGGAACCGTTCTGCATCGGGCGAGCCGGCCGCGGCCGTATGCCCCGACACCGGCTTGTCGAGCTCGTACACGACGACGATCTCGCTCATGTGTCCACGCCAGGCTCTTTCGCGGCTGAGCCGCCGAGCAACGCGTTCACCCGCGTTCACCCGTGTCCGGCGCCGGGGAGGGTGAGTTCACGGCCGCGGTAGAAGCCCTCGGTCTCCTCGACGACGTAGGGGGCCATGGCCGCCCGTCGCTGCTCCTCAAAATCCGAGGTCCGCCATGCATCGCACGCCTCCTGGGACTCCCAGAACGACACCCCGGTGATCTCCTGGCCGTCCTCGGACCAGTACGCGAAAGCGCGGCGCAGCCCTTCCGGGGCGGGGGCCGGGCGCCACGCCCTCTCGAACTCCTCCAGCGTGCCCTGCTGAATGCGGCGCGTCGTCACCCAGACGTAGTGCTCCTGCATGGCGGCTTCCTTCGTAGTACGCGTTCGGCTTGCCCCCTCTCGGATTCACCGTAGGTCCGATGCGCCACTTCGGCGCGTCTTGGACGCCCAGGTGAAGAGGAGCCGACTGTGCGGCTTGTTCAGGAGGTGGCCGTGAGGCAGCTCCCCGTCGGGGTTGCCTGCGGGGTGCACCTGCAGTCGTGGGCTGGTGCCGCGGGCGTCGCGGTCCCACGCGACGACCAGGTCGGCCATCGCGTCGGCGAGGGCGTCGGCGTGCGGGCCGTGGGCATGGATGCCGAACTCCGCCACGCTGGGGCCGGAGCCGTCGGTCGTGAGTTTGCGGGTGAGGAGGTGGGCGAGGGAGTCGTCGCGGATCAGGGCGGCGGTGTCCCAGCCGCCGGAGCGGTGGAGGAGGCCGGTGTCGAGGTCGGCGTCGACGGCGAGGCGGGCGAAGCCGTCACCCAGATGGTTCGCCAGCCACAGCAGGAGCATGTCGAAGGGCACGTCGCCGGGAATGGTCACGCCGGTCCAGCGTTCGGTGCGGGGCATGTCGAGGGCGGCATCGAGACGGCTGGTGTCGGCAGGGGTGCCGTCGGCGAACCGTACGGTGATCTCGCCGCCGCGGAGCCGGGTGACGACGTCGCCGCGGTAGCCGGGACCCTGGAGGGGCACGAACCCGCACACGGTGTACGTGTCCGCGATCAGCACTCCGGCGCGTTTGGTGAAGGGGATGGACCACGTGTTGCCGTGGATGCGCAACGGGACGACGAGACGGCCGCCCTCGGCGAGGCAGTCGACCCAGGCGGGCGGAATGTCGCGGGCCTCGACGGTCACGATGAGGGCGTCCACGCTCCCGGCCGGCACGAGGTGGGCCGGGGCCTGCTCGCCGTCGCCGAGGTGGACGCGGACCCGGTGGTAGCCGGTCTCGGTGAGGAAGCGGCGGGCGCGCTCGGTGACCCATGGGTCGATGTCGATGCTGATCACGGTTCCATGGGGGCCGACGACCTCCTGGACGAGGGCGGCGTTGTAGCCGCCGGAGCCGATCTCCACCACGGTGTCGCCGGGGCGGAGGGCGGCGTCGCGGATCATCTCGGCCTGCAGCCAGGGCGCCGACACGCTGCTGGTGGGCGCCCCGCGCACGGTGCGCTTGGTGACCGGGGCCCGATACGCGTCATGGGCCTCGTCGAGCGCGACGCCGGGCAGGAAGCGGTGACGTGGCACGCGCCGAACGGCAGCCTCGATCGTGCCGCCGGCGTCCATCCGGCCGTCGGCCAGCAGCCGGTCGGCCATCGCCTGCCGCAAGGGAGCAGCCTCCAGAGCCTGTTGGGCGGGCTCGGGTACTTCGGCAGGCGCGATCGGGTAGCGGTGGACGGGCGGCAGATCGGGCAGCAGACCGGGCCAGACGGTGTCGATGACATGCGCGCTCGGCGTGAACAGCGGTTGAGCGAGCGCTGGCAGGTCGGTGAGCTCGTGCCACTCCCAGCGGCTCAGCAAGTGCGGTTCGGTCACGGCCGGTTCGCCACTGTAGGCGGTGACCCGCACGGCTGCCGTCACCCGCGGGATGCCGTGCACGGAGTCCATCAGGAGGGCCGGCAGACGTGCGTCGGCGCGGTCGGCCCGCAGCCCGGTCTCCTCTACCAGCTCCCGGACGGCGGCGTCGAGGAAGTCCTCGTCGCCGTCGTTCTTGCCGCCGGGCAGCTCCCACACACCGCGCCGGGTAGACCAGCCCAGCAGGATCCGCCCCGCGGAGTCGGTCACGACGACACCGGCCCCGGTGAGGGCGTGCGCGGCAGGCCGCCCCCTGTCGGCGCAGGTGACCCGCGTGGGGGCGGGGTCACGCAGGACGACGAAGGCGAGCCCGTCCGCGTCGTGTCGTTCGGCGAACGTCCAGCCTTCCTGGAGCAGGCCGATCTCCTTCTCGTCGAGGGCGATGTCCTGGCGGCTGTCCGGCACGGCCTCGCTGACGGGTGTGATGACGCAGAGCGTGCCGCCCGGGCGCAGGCGTTCGCGCAGCCGGTTGACGATGCGGGTGCGGTCCCGGACGAAGGCCCAGCTGAGGCGGAAGGTGATGAGGTCGTAGGCGGGGTGGGGCAGATCGTCGAGGCCGTCCCGCTCGATGTCGGCGAGCCGGTAGGTGACCGCCGTGGCGGCGGTGTTCCGGGCTTCGGCCTGGGTGAGTGCGGCGGGGGCGTAGTCGATGGCGTCGACCTGGTAGCCGCCGGTGGCGAGGTGGCGGGCCAGTTCGCCCAGCCCGCAGCCGATATCGAGGGCGAGGCCGTCCGGGGTGGCCGGGGCATGCTCGGCGAGCAGCCGGCGCTCGGCGTCGCCGAGGGGACGGAAGCTCTTGCCGCTCGCGTAGTACGTGTCCCACTCGCCGGGCGTGGTGTGTCCCACCAGGAGGGCTCCCTGTCTGGTCGAAGTGGCCCGGGCCGCCGGCCCGTTCCGTCCGGATCCCGGGTCCGCCCCGCGTCGCCGGGGGCCGTCCGTGGACGCGGCGACGAGGGGCGAGACGACCCACGTCCTTGGAGATCGGGGTGCGGGGTCAGGCGAGGCAGGTGAGGGGACGGCCGCCGTTGTAGGCGATCATGTCGGCGATCGCCGCGGCGACGTCGATGGGTCGGCCGAGGGGGCCGTCCTCCAACTCGGCGTAGGCCCGGTGGAGGTTGCCGACGATACGCTCGCGGTCGAGCAGGTCGGCGTACGGGCCCAGGTCCACTTCGCGGGCGGTCTCCAGCGGCGTGAGCCCGGCCTCACGGCCGGAGCGGGCGGTGGTCTGCACGAACCGCAGATAGCCGAGCACGTCGTCGATGAGGTCGGGGCCGGCGACACCGCCGTGCCCGGGAACGATGGTCGTCGCTCCCAGGGGCCTGATCACTTCCTCCAGGACCTGGATGGCACCGGCCACGGATCCCTGGACGAGGAACGGCGTGCCGCCATTGAACAGCACGTCACCGCTGAAGAGCAGCTTCCGCTCCGGCAGCCAGACGATCGAGTCGTTCGTCGTGTGGGCGGCCACACCGACGTGGCGCACGTCCGCGCGCAGCTCGTCGGACCAGACCGTCACCGCATCGGTGTAGGTGAGGAACGGGGGCTCGGGGACGATGTCACCCCAGTCGACCTCGGTCCAGAACGGAGCTATTGCCTTCGGGTCGCCCCACTCCAGTACGTTCGCCCGGGTGGCCTCGTGTCCGACGATCGTGGCGCCGTCGAAGAGATGGTTGCCGAAGGTGTGGTCGCCGTGGTGGTGAGTGTTGATCAGAGTCCGTACAGGCTGTGGGGTGATGGAGGAAATGGCGTCCAGATAGGCGCGGGTACGACGCACCGTCGAGCAGGAATCCACACTGATCACCCCGCGCTCGCCCACGATGAAGCCGGTGTTGTTGATCCACCAGCTGCCGTCGGGCTGTATGTAGGCGAACACCCCGTCACTGACCTCCTCGACCCGCGGCGGGGGCAGCTCGGTGACGTCATGGTGGACAGTGCTCATGCTGGGCTCCTGCCGTAGTGGGTGGGCGGTGTGCTCGGAGCGACCAGGAGGTCGACGACAACATCCTCCCGGACGCGAGCGGCATCGCCGCGATCATCGCATCGGCGATCGGCGCGTCGGTACCCCACCGGTCGGCCAACCCGAGCAGACCACTCCGGCATACGGCAGCGCCGACAGGCCGGGAGGGGCTCTTGTCACACCGGACGGCTGGACGCCTGGCGTGGCAGGGGTGTCCCTCCCGGCCTGTCGACGGGGCGTCAACCTCGGTACGCCGCGAAGATCTTCGCGAACTCGTACGGCGACTGAGTGATGTTCGTGCACCGGTACAGGGCACCCGTGCACGCGTTGCGGTCGCGGGTCGCCTCCCAGAAGGCGAGCTCGCCGAGATGCTTGCTCTGGGCGAAGGCGACCAACTGGCGGGCGTCGGCCTGGTCGTACACGTGGCCGTCGTCGTTCTGGCCGAGCATCGGCGTCACCCCGACCATCGCCCACACCTGGGCGTCCGACTTGCCCGGGTAGAGGGACTTGAGCTGGGTGAAGGTGCTCTGCGCGGCCTGGAGCGCGGCATCGCCGTAGTCGACACTGCGGTAGTAGTCCATGGCCATGACGTTGACGACGTCGAGGTCGACCCCGGCGTCGCGGGCGGACGTGACCACGTTCAGTCCGTCGGCGGTGAGGCCCTCGGGGAGCACCGGGAGGGTGAGTGAGATCCTCAGTCCCGGATGGGCCTGCTGCAGACGTGCCAGGGCCTGGGAACGGCGGGTGACGGAGGCCGGGTCGGCGGTGGCCGCGCCCTCGATGTCGAAGTCCACGTACGTCAGGCCGTAGGCGTTCACGACGGCGTTGTACTCGGCGTAGAGCGAGTCCACCGAGCCGCAGGCCTGGGCCAGTTCGATCCCGGATGCACCGCCGAAGGAGACCTTGACGTCCCCTCCGCCGGCCCGGATCGCGTCGATCTGGTCCTTGGCCCAGCCGTCGCGCGGGTCATAGGCGTTGAACCACATCGCCTTGCAGCCCGAGGCGGTGATGAATGCCATGGTGTAGCTCGTGACCCCGCTCGCGGAGGCCATCTCGGGCATGCTCGGGGTGGGCCAGGCGCCCATGTCGATGTAGGGCGCGGTGTGTACGCCACCGCCCGGCGGGGTGCCGCCGGACGTGGTGGTGCCGCTGACCGCCGCGCTGTAGGCGGAGACGTTGCCCGCCGCGTCCTTGGCCCGGACGCGGAAGGAGTAGCTCGTGCCCGCCGTCAGTCCGGTGGCGGTGTACGAGGTTCCCGTGACGGTGACGGGTGCGCCGCCGTCGCGTGAGACCTCGTAGCCCGCGACCGATCCCGAGTCGTCGGTGGCGGCGGTCCACCGCACGGTGAGCGACGAGCCGGTCGCCGAGCCGACGGTCACTCCCGTCGGCACGCTGGGCGGTGTGGTGTCGCCACCGCCCGAACTACCCGTGCAGGAGCCGCCGTTGAGCCGGCAGTTGATGGGTGTGCCGGTGCCGGTGGACACCCAGCCGAACGTGGTGGAGGCGCCCGGCGCCAACGTGCCGTTGTACTCACGGTTCTTGAAGGTGTAGTGGTTGCCGCTCTGGGTGAGCAGAGCGTCCCAGTACGAGCCGACCGTGGTGCCGGAGGGCAGGTCGAACTCGACCGTCCAGCCGGACAGTGCGGTGCTGCCGCCGTTGGTGACGGTGTACGCGCCCTGATAACCACTGTCCCAGGAAGCGGACTTGGAGAAGGCGGCCGTAGCCGATCCCGCGGCGTCGGCGGGCGGGGCCACGAACAGGAGGAGCGCCCCGATGAACAGGGCGATGAGTGCTGACGGTCTTCGCATGCTGCCTCCACTGGGGGGTTGGGCGCCGGGGGGCGCGCGAGGCTGCGCAGGATTGGTCCATACCAAGTTCTCTGTCATGTACGTACAGAGCGGCGGACCGTCCGTCAAGCAGAAAGGCCCTGCCGTTCAGTGACGGCAGGGCCAGGAGGCAGGGTCAGGCACAGCGGTTGGCGTGCCTGACGTCGAGGACGAAGCGCTCCGGGGAGTGGAGCTTGAGCGTCGTGTAGGCGGGCTTGGTGTGGAAAGCGGATCCGAAGGTGACCGCACCCTCGAAGTCACCGGTGAGGGCGAGGCCCTTGAGCGCCGGCAGGTGGATCTTCACCAGCTGGGGCCCTCGGTAGACGGACTGGCCCGCCTCGTTGTGCGCGGCGGCGGGGGAGAGCTTGATCTCCAGGAAGTACCTCCCGGCGAGCGGGACCTTCTTCCCGGAGGCGTCGTAGCGGAGCTCCTTGACCGGTTTCACGGTGACCGGGGGCATGGTGCCCCGGACGTCGATGACGAGCCGGTCGTAGGTGCAGTGCCCGCCCCAACGGGCGTTGACCACCAGCGCGGTCGCGGGAGCCTGCCGGGACTGCGGGGCGGCGGAGGCGGGAACCGTGGCGCCGAAGGCAGCGATGAGAAGAATTCCGGCCGCGATGGCCGTACGGCGTGGATGGCGGTGCATGACGCCCCCGATCTTTCTCGCAAGGGGACAGCGATTTCACCAGGGGAGACATGCGAGCGGGCCATACGGTTGCATCGCCCACGAGCAGCGTTTCATGCGTCCGCACCCCTGTGAGGGGCGAGTGGATCAGGCCTTGAGGTGTCTGAGGGTGAACTCGGGCCGCGCATAGGGACCGGCCTGGGGCGCGGCCGGGTCGGCAGGGAGGTCCGCTCCGGGAACGTCCGCAGCGTGGAGTTCGGCGTCGTCGACGGGGGTGTAGTCCAGTACGGCCGGATCGGGGAGCTCCCAGAAGCGGCGCGTGTTGGCGGAGACGGCGTAGACCGTGGCGAAACGGGTGGTCGACGGGGCGGTCAGCGCGGCGCGCAGATAGCCGACGGCGTCGCGTGCGCTCAGCCAGGTCGCGAGATGCCGGGGCTCGCTGGGCTTGTGCTCGAAGCTGCCGATACGCAGGCAGATCACGGACAGGCCGAACTTGTCGGCGTACAACTGCCCGAGGGCCTCGACGGCCACCTTGCTCACCCCGTAGAGGCCGTCGGGGCGTACCGGCTCTCGCGGACCGGTGTGATGTCCCACCGGGTAGAAGCCGGTGACGCGGTTGCTGCCGGCCAGCACCACCCGCCCGATCCCCGTACGCCGCGCCGCCTCCAGGACGTGGTGGGTGCCGAGCACGTTGGCTCCGAGCAGATCGGCAAGCGGCGCCTCGTCCGGAACACCGCCCAGGTGGAGCACGCGGTCGGCCCCGGCGAGCGCCGACTCCACGGCGGCCGCGTCCCTCAGATCGACGGTGTGGACGGTCTCGTTCTCGGCCTGCGGCGTCAAGGGCACCCGGTCGACCAGGACCAGACGCGCCGCCTCGCCCCGCAACGCCTCGCGCACCACGGAACCGATGTTCCCCGCCGCGCCCGTGACCGCCAACGTTCCCAGCCCCACTGTGCCTCCCCAGGTTGCGACAACCCTCGCATCCGCGCGGCGGCCGAACCACTCATTAAGAGATGGCGCGTGGAAGGGACCGCGGCCCCGGCGAGAGGTCGGCCCGGGCCGCGGTCGTGCGGTGGATTCAGCAGGTGATGGTGCCCCTGCGCCGTGCGTGGCCGCTGTCGTTGCTGTCGTCGGCGGGGGCCGCGTGGGCCGGCGACGCCGTCAGGGCGCCGACGACCAGCGTCGGGCCGACGACTGCGGTGAGGAGAAGACGGAGGCTACGGCGCCACCGGGGAACACGTGATTCGATCACGAAGTCCGTCCTGGGATCGTTCTGACAGGCCGCCGGGACCCTTCCGACACGGACCGAACGGGCTCCCTACGATGGGTGAGTGTCGTGTGAACGATGAACGAATCAGAAGCGCGGCGTACAGCTGCCTGGCGTGCCTCACGCGGCAGTGTGCTGCCAGGGGAAGGGTGCCCGGTCGGGCTCGACCCAGCTCGTCCTGGCCCGGGCGCCGGCCAGCGTCGAGGGTTGGTAGAAGCGAGTGAGCAGCTTCTTGTCGAGCAGTGCGGGGTGCTGGTCGGCGAAGGCGTCGAAGTCGGTCGTGTCCGGCTGGGTCGCGTGGTGGCCCACCAGTTCGACCCAGGCGCGGCTGACGGTGGCGTTGTACTTCTGCGGTGCGCCTGCGTAGCGGGCGGTGCGCCGGATGCCGTCGCTGACCAGGTCCACCGCCGCTTCGGTGCCGTAGCGCCGGACGGCCAGCCATGTGAGGTGGACGTGCTGGCGGTGCCCGAACCGCTCGGCGGTGGCCATCACCTCTGCCATGAGTTCCGTGAACGGCGAGGACTGCTCATCCACGTCGTGGCCGCTCGTGGTCACATCCCCCCCCCGACCAGAGCGTCCAGAACGGCGTGGAAACCGGCGATCGCCTCGGCAGGCAGGCCCTCCAGCGCACGGCCCTCGATGTCGGCCAGCGTCTGCTCGATCAAGGCCGCCGCGGCGTGACCGGACTCGGTGAGTTCGATCAGTACCGAGCGGCGGTCGCCTGCCCGTGTGCCGCGGGTGATGTGACCGCGGCGTTCCAACCGGTCCAGCACGCTGGTGAGCGTGGTGGGCCGGATGCCCACGGCGGCGCCCAGCTGGGACACGGTGCGGCCTCGGCCGTCGGCGAGATTGGCCAGCGCGTTGATCTCCGAGGCGGTGAGGTCGAGGTCGACGAGTTCAGTGGTGATCAGCTGCAGGGTGGCGTGGGTCGCGCGCTGCAAGGTCAGCAGCACCGACCGGCCAGGTGGCACGGATTCGGACTTCATGGTTTCGGATATTACGAAATCGTACTGACGGCTCGCAAGCCGGTTTCCGTCGCGGCCGCGGCTCAGGGTGCTTCCAGGAGATCGCCCGCCCCTGGCAACGGCCGGGTCGGGTCGTCGTACATCAGCATCAGTCCGTCGGACCAGTGGACGTCCGGATCGCCTGCCGCCGTGCGAGCGCGCACATCGAGGAGCGCTTGGGGCAGCTCGGCGACCCCGCGGGTGGAAGCCAACGTCTGGTGGATGCCCCAGTGGTACTCCCCGCAGCCTGCGCCGGCGGTCCTGCGGTGCCGGCGCCACAGCACGATGGGGAAGCCCGCAAGGAGGAGGCGGCTGAGCGCATCCGTCTCCGCGGCGTAGACATGGCTCATGCCGCACAGGACGGGGATCGTGGTCGGGGGAAGGGCACGCAACGACTCCACCCCGCCCCGGGGCATCGCGATGCCGTCCGGACAGCCCAGCAATTCCGGGGCGGGTACACGGGTGTGCAGGGCGCGCCAGCGTGCGAGACGCTCCACCGCGAGTTCGGAGTCCTCGTCGGGCAGGAGGTCTGCCCAACGCGTGACGATCGGGCGCGTGGCTCCCAGGGGGCGGTCATCACTGGGCACCAGGCGCCAGGCATCGACAGGCAGGTCCAGGAGCCGTGCCGGGGTGGCGACCTCCAGTGTCGCGGGGTGGCCGGGCTCGTCGAAGCGGCGGAACGCCTCTGCGAGCGGGGTCACCAGAGTGGGAGCAAGTGCTTCCAGCGAAGTGCGGAAGCCTTCCGCGAGCGGCAGTACTTCATCCCGCGTTGTGTCGAGCAGAGCGATCCGCCAGTCGACGCGGCCGGGTTCGAAGCCCCGCTCCGTGAGTTCCAGCAGGATCGTGCCCGAGGGGCGGGCCTCGGAGCGGGTCGGCTGCTGTGGTCCGGAGCCCGTCCGGTAGTCCGGACCCGGCCGCGACGCCTCTTTGGACCGCGCCGACTGGAGCCGTTCGATCCGCTGATGGGCGAGGCGTTGGCGGTAGGCCGTGCCGAGGGGCTGCGCGGCTTGCATCACCCACTGCCAGAGTGCTTCCTCGGCACCGGAAGTCCGCGGCCCGTCCCCGGCCGCCCGGTCCGTCGACAGGGCCTGCATCGCGAACTCGAGCACGGGCTCTCGTCTCCTCGTGCTCTCGTACAGGACGCCGAGGCCGTCCCGCCAGCCGCGCGGCGCGGGCAGGGGAGTGGGCGTACGGCGCTCCTGCACGGAGGCCAGGATGTCGACCAGGCTGCGGGTGCTGACCGGCGGCGGAAGGTCGGCGAGCAGACCGAGCAACTCGGTGCGCTCGTACGTCGTCAGCATCCGGCCGGGCCGTGCGCCGAGTTGGTCCTGCAGCTCGGCCCAGGTGGGGCGGGTGATGTCCGGTTGGCGCTGGCGGTCGCGGTGGTATCGGTCGTGGGCGTGGAACACCGCTTGATAGAGGTCGGCGTGCTCGCTGTTCACCGCGGACACCGGCAGGGCGCGCAGCTCGGAGATCCCCACGCAGGTTCCGCCGCGCACGTGATCCGGTCGCGTCGTCAGCACGCCGACGACCTCGCCGCGGACGGGGTCGATCACGGGTCCGCCGGAGAGGCCGTGGGGGAGGTCGTCGTGAGCCAGGTGCATCCGGGCGGCACCGGACCGGCCGGCGATGCTGCCCTGCACGGCGAGCGAGCCGTCCTGGCGATGCACCTGGCCGTCCGTCTCGGCCCAGCCCGCGTAGAGCATCCAGTCGCCGGGGTGCAACGCCGTGGGGCGTTCGGAGAGATAGGCGCACTCGTGCTGGACGGGCTCTGTCAGCCGTACGAGTGCCAGTTCCGGGAGTATCGCCGCCACGCGGCCGGGGACGGCGGACGTGCTCCGGTCCGGTGCGCTTTCGTAGACCACCGTCACGTCGTTCCCCACCGCTCGGGAAGCCACGTGAGCGCTGGTCACCACCCAGTTGGGGGCGGCGAAGAAGCCGCTGGCGATGAATGTGGCGGGCTCGTCCAAGTCGTCCCCGGAGGCCGGGTGATGAACACGAACCGTCGCCGCCTCGACGAGTTCGCGCAGTGAAGTGAGGGCGTCGTCGTCGGAGCCACGCGATGCGCTCGGCGCACTGAGCAGCTCTCGGTACAGCACTTCGAGGGCGGCATCGATCGGGTCGCCGTCCCGCTCCCGGAGCTCCGCATACGACTCGTACGACGCGACGGCCTCGGCAATGCGTCCCTGGCCCCTGAGCGCCAGCATGTGCAGGCGGCGGAGGTGCACTTGGTCGGGATGGTCTCGGACGAGGACCTCCAGATCGGTCGTCGCGCTGGCCAAGTGACCCAGCTCCAGGTCCAGTTCGGCACCGGCCGCGCGCAGCGACAGGCGCAGCGCGTTCACGCGGGCGCGGGTCGCTTCGGCGGCCGGACCGGGAATGCCGTCGAGGGGAGGGCCGTACCAGAGATCGAGGGCCCGGCGGATTTCGGCGCGGCGGGTACGGGCGTCCTGCTCGCCGGGTGCGCCACTGAGCAGGTCCTCGCAGTGCAGTACGTCGACGAACGCACCCGGCACATGCAGCGCGTAGCCGTCCGGGAGGGCGGCGACGGTGCCCGGGCCCAGGCGTCCCAGTACCTCGCTGGCCAGCAGATCGATACGGCGGACCGCCTCGGGGCCCGTGGGCGGCTGCTCCCACATGCCCTGGGCCAGCTCCGGGTAGGTGATGCGCCGCCCGTGCCGGAGAACCAGCATGCACAGCATGGCCTGGGCCTCGGAGATCGGCACTGTGATGACCGGCTCGTCGGGGAGGGTGATCCGCAGTGGGCCGAGCATCCCGAAGCTCCAGGAGTCGGGGTCCTGCGCCCTGGCCAGTCGCGAGGCCGCCGCCTCGGCCGTCAGCCGGCCGTTGCCGATCTCGGCCAGCAGCTCCCTGTACTCCCCGGGTGCCGTCACGAGCGGCACCAAGTCCCGTAGAAGTGCGTTGAGTTCGTGGAAGTCCGACGTCGCGTCCTTGCCCAGGGACTCGTCGCCCAGGGCGAACCGGCTGATCACGACGGTGCCGTCAGGGCGCAGCAGCAGGCCGGCCGTGCCCATGGGCCCGTGCACCAGACCACGCTCGTGCAGGGCGTGCAACCCGGAGCCCACCTGGGAAGCGAGACGAGCGAACAGCCCGAAGGCCACCCCCGGACCGCTGCCCCGCTGCAGCTCCGCCAGCGTCACCCCGTCGACGAACTCGGTGACCAGATAGGGGACTTCGCCCTCCACCCCATAGCTCAGGACCCGCACCACATGCGGATCGTCGATCGCGGCCAACGCTTGTGCCTCGCGCAGGAACCGGTCCTGAGGCGCAGTTTGCTCCCGATACAGGTGCAAGGCGACGAGCTGGTCCGTGGCCACATCCACGGCCGTCCACATCCGCTGCCCCGGCCCCCGCCGCTCCACCGGCCGGTACCGTCCACCGAGCAGCCCCTGCTCCGTGCCTTCGCGCGCCTGGTCCTCTCCTCCACCCAGACGCTGTACGGTCTCCTCGCTCACCGTCGCGAAAGGCGTGTCCGCGTCCCCGTCGTTTCCCGTGTGCGCACGGAATTCCCCGGCCGCGAACCCCGCGCGCTCGTCGATCAACCCGCCGACCCGGGCCAGGAATTCGCGTGCACGTTCCCGGGCCGTACGCGGCAGCGTGCGCATCAGCAGATCGCGGACCCCGGGACGGAAGTCGTACGAACCCGGCGGACCGGGGACGGCGGTCAGCATGCCGCTGAGGATGACCTCGGCCAGGTGTTGAGGGCGCGGGTCGCGGAGCAGGGTGTGCTGCACGAGGCGCATCACGGGCACCGAGGGGACGGCCAGTGCGAGGTGTCCGGCGAGCCGGAAGGCTTCCGGGGTGGCGGTGGCGCGGAAGTGGCGGAACAGGTCGTCGGGCGGCAACGACGCGATGTCCGGGGCCGGTTCGGTGTCAGAGGTGGGTGCGGGCGGGAGCCAGGCCGCCGCGCCGGGCGTCCGGCCGCCGCCCGGGTCGGCGATCAGGCCGGCCCAGTGCGCGAGCCACTTCGGGCCCGGTTCCAGGACGGGGAGGAGGACGGCGCCGGCGCGCGGAGGCGGGGCGTCCGCGTCGTACGGCGCGAAGGCGAGTGCGGCGGTTGCGGCGGCCGTCGCCGGCGCCGTGAGCAGACCGGGCTCGGCGGGCAGGGTCGTGGTCGGCCACAGGCGTTCGGGCAGCGGCTGTACGACGGCCAGGGGCATGCGGAGCGCCCAGCGGCGCAGGGTCTCGTACCAGCGTCGGCCCGCCGGGCCCGGCCGCCATTGCGGACCCATGCAGTCGCTGACGACGAGTGTGACGGTGCGGCCGTCGGCGAGGTCGGGGACGTGCCGGGCCCGGCCGTCGGGGGTGGCCGGATGCAGGGTGACAGTACGGAAGAAGCCCGACTGGGCCAGGGCGGTGTGCAGTTCGCGCACCAGGGGGCGCCAGACGGGCATCGTGGGGCCCGTGTCGTGCACCAGGCTCAGCCGTAGCCAGCGGTCGGGGGCCGGGCGCAGGACGGGAAGCCATGCGTCGGGATGAGCCCCGAGCCGGGCGATGCGATCGGCCGTCGCGCGCTCGTCCAGGACGCGGGCATGTGGGGACGGCACCCTGCGCTTGAGGGGACGCAGGGCCCGCTGGAGCGCCAGAGGTCGCTTCAGCATCGGGGGTGCGGGGGCCAGCAGCGAGGGGCCGTCGGCGGCACGCTCGGGCTGGACCGAGGGGGGTGCGGGCATGTGCAGGGGGACTCGGTCGTCCCGAGGCGCGGCGGGTGAGGGGTCCGGCTGTGGCGCGCGGGGCTTCGGTGGTACGACGTCGGTGGCACCCTGTTCCGTCGGGACCTCGGTCTCCGTGTCCCGCACGGGGTCGACGGGTGGTGCCGCGGCAGGTGCCGTCGCCCGTGCCACCGCTGGTGCCTCGACGGGCCCCAACTGCTGTGCCAACCAAAGCAGTTCGGCCAGCTCCCGAGGCGTCGGTCCGTCGCCGGGCGCCGATGCGTGGGCTGCCTCCGTCGCTTCCGCGGCGGCTGCGAGCACGGCGGCGAGCCGGGGGACCAGTGATGCGTCTCCCGGCACAGCGGCGCCCCTGGAGTCAGAAGCCATCGCCGTCCGCGGCCGCACTGAGATACGGCATCAGCTGCGCGGCGAGATCCTCGCGGGACTCGGTGTCCAGGCCGGCGACTCCGGTGAGGTAGATGGCGTTCAACAGTTGGTCGGTGGCGAGCTCCCCGCTGCCGGCGCGGGTCAGGAACGCCCGGATGAGGGACTCCGCCCGGTCGTCCGGGTCGCCGAGATGGGCGCGGACGATCTCGGTGAGCTGCTCCCGGCCGGGGCGGAGCAGCTTCAGCCGGACGCAGCGGCGCAGGAAGGCGGGCGGGAACTCGCGTTCGCCGTTGCTGGTCAGCACGACGAAGGGAAAGGCGCGACAGCGGACAAGGCCGCGGCTGATCGTGACCGGGCGGTCCGTGCCGTCCGCCAGGACCTCGGCCGTGTCGCCGTCGCCGGCGTAGCGCGCGGAACGGACCAGCTCCGGGATCTCGTACTGCCCCTCCTCCAGGACGTTCAGCAGGTCGTTGGGCAGGTCGAGGTCACTCTTGTCGATCTCGTCGATGAGCAGCGCGCGGGGGCGGTCGTGGGGGAGCAGCGCGGTGCCGAGGGGCCCCAGGCGCAGATGGTTCTCGATGCCGCCCGCGCCATGGGGCGGTGCGTCGGGGCCGGCGCCGGGACGGGCGGCGTAGAGCCGGGACAGCGGGTCGTACTGGTAGAGGCCGTCGGCGAGCGTGCTGCGGCTGGTGATGTTCCAGCGCAGGACCGGGCCGAGACACAGCTCGCGCGCCACCGCGTACACCAGCGAGGACTTGCCGGTGCCGGGTGGTCCGGTGACCAGCAGCGGGCGGCGCAGACAGAGCGCCGCGTTGACGAGCTGGACGCTCTGCGCAGTGGCGACGTAGGTGCGGGCGCGGTGCACCCGGTCGGGTGAGACGGCCGCTCCGTCGTCGTTGTCGCGGGGCGGCGGCAGCGTCGGGCCGCCGTCGAACGCCCGCCAGGGCGGCGGGGCCGGCAACTGCTCGATGCCGTCGTGCGGCTCGCTGTTGCCGGTGTAGACGGACCAGTGCGGCATGGGCGGTCTCCGGTTCGGTTCTCCGGGGCTGGGTTCAGGCGACGGGTGAGCGGGAGTGGGCGGCGGTGGCGTGCGGGTCGGTGAAACGGCGTGGGTCGTCCCACAGCAGCTGGATGCCCTCGGCCCAGTGTCCGGCCGGGTCGTCCGTGGTGTAGGCGGCACGGCGCAGTTCGCGGATGTGGAGCGGGAGTTCGGCGGGCGGCACGCCGGCGACCCGGTCGTCGAGCCGGTCCAGGAACGCCGTTCCGGCGCAGTTGCCCGCGCACGCGTCCCCTTCTCCCAACTCCCCGGTGCCGCAGCCGTTGCGCGACCAGGCGATGACCGGGGCCGGTGCGGTGACCGACTTGTTGAAGTGACTGCGGGTGCGGGTCGTCTGGGGAGTCGTGGCGAAGCCCGCGAGGCATGCGTCCGCCTGCCAGAGCCTGTTCAGGAGTTGCTTGGGGCCGACGGATCCCCCGCACTCGACGCGCTCCATCCGGCAGCCGGTGGCGGAGTCGAGCCGGTTCCACGCCTTGGTGAGGTCGTTCCGGGCCGTCGGTTTGCGGCGCGCGTGGTCGGTGACGACGAGGGGATGGACGCAGCCGAGAGGACGCTCGTCGTCGGGGTCCCTCTCCCAGGTGTCGACGGGCCAGTGGAGCCAGTCGCGGGGCAGGGAAAATGTGATCAACTCATCCGCCCCGGGCGTGAGATGAAGGATGGCTGCCTCGATGCGGTCCTGGACGTATGCACTCAGCCCGGCACGGGGCACGGTGTCCGAGGCGACAGGGTGCCGACGGCCTTCGCTGAACGCCGAGACCTCGACGCGCACTTGGCCCTCGCCCTCACCACTGGGCCCCAACTCGACGAGAATGGGCGACCAGTCGGGCCCGGACTCCTGCGGACCACCGGCACCGAGCAGGGCCGCCAGCCGGTCGGCGAACCGGGTCACGGTGTCCTTGGCCTCACGTCCGTCGAGTTCACACAGGACGAACAGCGCCGCCGACCGGAGCGAGTCGAACCCGTCCTGCGGTGCGGGCGGGTCGTAGTCGCCCGCGGCGGCGTTGTAGAGCCGCACCGGATCGCACTCCAGGCCCGCGCGGACCGCCTTCTCGACCAGCTCGCGCAGCCGTGCCCGGTCGGCGGCCGCGCGCGGCGACTCCGGGACCAGGCTGCGCAGGTCGCGCCAGTAGCGCTGCAGGACCCGGGTGGGCAGCATCCGGCCGACCAGAACGCCCGGGGCGGTCGTGATGGCCGAGACCATGCCGACCACCGTGCCGTCGGCGAGTGCCACCGCCGCGCCGCTGAACCCCGCCGCCAGTGGCTGGCCGTGCGCCGTGAACGCCTCCAACTGGACCCACTCGTCGAGGATCAGCGGGCCGGGCACGGCACGGTAGGAGGCGAGTACGCCCTCGTCGGACCCCTCCGGGAAGCCGTACGCGACCAGTTCGGGTGAGGGACTTCCGCGCTCGGCCCCGGGAGGCGCGAAGGCGGCCGGGGCGAGTGACACCGGGCGGTCCAGTTCGAGGACGGCGATGTCCCCGGCATCGGTGACGCCGCCGGACCAGCCGCCGTGCACGACGACGCGCGCCGGAACGGGAGGGGAGGCGGGGAGCTGCGGGAAGGACACGGCCACCGCCGACTCGGCACTGCCGTGCACGACATGAGCACAGGTCAGAACCTTGTCAGGGGTCACCAGGAAACCCGCACCGACCACCTGACCCGCGCACTCGATCCTGGCGTGCCACTCGGAGCTCTGCATGACCGGACTGTTCCCGACATCCACCACGCCTTCCATGGCACGCCCCCGTCGTCACACTGCCGCGTGTATGCCCATTGTTACGGGCGGTACTTGGGGTTGTCCCGATGTTCACAGGGTCAGTTCGACCAACAAGGGCCGATGGTCCGAGATCGCCGTCCGAGGTGTGCGCGCTCCACGCCAGCCGCGCAACGCGGGCGCGGCCACAGGTGAAGCCGTACGCCATCGCTCCACCAACTCGGCGGCATTGAGCACCGCCCCGGGAATCGTGCCGATCACGTGCGAGGGGGTGTGGTGCCCGGCACTCCCGTGTCCGGGACCGTACACCCGTAGCCCGGGCTCGGCCGGGTCGAGGACCCAGCCCCCGGCAACGCGAGAACGTCGGCGTCGAGCGAGGCGACGGCTTCGGAGAGGGGATCCCGCGCCGCGTCGACGTGTGCGGACTGCGCGTGACCGTCCTGCTGCAGCCGTCGGCCGTGCAGCACGTCGAACGTCGCGCACCGCACCACCCGGGCGGTGGCCGTCGTCATGTACGGGTCTCGCTTGCGGGGGCCTCGATGCCTTTGATGCCTTCGATGCCGGAGCGGGTCCGGGCCGTGCCGTCGACGGCGAACGCGGAGAGGCGGTCACGGGCGGTGGTGTCGGGCAGAGCGTCGAGGTGGGCGAGGGCCCGGCGGATGTGCTGCTGCGCCAGCTCTGCCGCGGCGTGGAGGCCACCGGTCGTGGTGACCAGTTCCCGGATCCGTTTCCCGGTCCGCTCGTCCGGCGCGGTGGTGAAGGCACGGGCGAGCTGTTCGCGTTGTGCCGGGCCGGCATGGTCACGGGCGAGCAGAACGGGGAGGGTGGGCCGCTGGTTGCGCAGGTCGCTGTCGGACGGCTTGCCCGGCAGGCCGCCGGTGTACGGGAGCAGGTCGTCACGGATCTGATAGGCGATGCCGAGTGCCTCGCCGTAGCCGGTCAGCGCCGCGGCCTCGCCCTCACCGGCGCCCGCGAGGGCGGCACCGATGCGGCAGGCCGCCGAGAACAGTACCGCCGTCTTCAGCCGCGCCATCTCCAGATACTCCTCGACCTGGATGCCGAGATCCCCGGTCTGTACGAGCTCCCGGGCCGCGCCCTCGCACGCCTCGCGCCCGGCGCGGGCCTGGACCCGCATCGCCGCGACGATGCGGGAGGCCGGTACGCCACGGTCGGCGCATTCGGCGAGGGCGTCGAACCAGGCGAAGAACAGCGAGTTACCGGCCACCACCGCGGTCCCGGGACCGAACCGCGCGTGGACGGCGGCCCGGCCCCGGCGTACCGCGTCGCGGTCGATGAGGTCGTCGTGGACGAGACTCCCCGCATGGGCG
Organism: Streptomyces sp. NPDC001406; assembly: GCF_042895285.1. Taxonomy (NCBI): domain Bacteria; kingdom Bacillati; phylum Actinomycetota; class Actinomycetes; order Kitasatosporales; family Streptomycetaceae; genus Streptomyces; species Streptomyces sp. NPDC001406. Next base: position 375,133 of record NZ_JBIAWG010000008.1, on the reverse strand, counting down.
CACTCCAGCCCCGCCGCCGCGGGCACCACCTGCTCCAGCACCCCGCCGACGGCCAGGGCGCTGTACACCAGCAGCAGGGGCCGCAGCAGCTTGCCCGGCGGGTCGAGCGCGGCCGCGCATGCTTCTGTGAGCACCGGGACTCCGGCTCCGCACGGGCGGACGCAGCGGGCGATCTCGCCCCGGAGTACCGCCTCCGGCCCGGACCGTGCAGGTGGGGGCGGGGCAGGCGGCGCGTCAGCCACGGGCTTCTCCTTAGCGCGAGACAGAGCCATCGGCTACGTGTGATCTTCGTAGCGGTCCGGAAGGCGGCTGCCCCGGGCGACCCTGCGTCAACTCACCCGTATGAGGGTCGAAGTCATACAGTTGCCCGCCGGCTGTCACAGGCCCAGGGAGATGGCCAGCCGGGTGAGTTCCGCGGTGCTGTTGATGTTCAGCTTGGCGCGGATGCGGCGGAGATAGGCGTCGACCGTGTGCTTGGACAGTCCCATGTGACGAGCCGTCTGCAGGTAGGTGTGACCCGCGGCGATGTGCTGCAGGGTCTCTCGCTCACGCGGGGCCAGCGCGGGCACGGTGTCTTCGTCGTGCTGCGTAGTAGCGGTGAGGCTCATGAGGTTTCCTCTGACAGATCGGCTCGGTCATCGCTGCTCACGTCGACGGAAGCAGGACACATGCCCGAAAACTGCAATTTGTCCGTTTCCAAATACTTTGATCGGCCGACGTCATCACGGTGTCCGCCGACTGTCACAGGCGTGTCACAGGGCCCCCGGGGGGCGGTGGCCAGGGGTTCGTACCGACGCCCGAGGCCGTCCGGCGGCGGACTGGTGCTCCGTGGCCGTCGGGATCATGCTGGTTAGAGGGCCTCGGCCGGGCAGGTTCGTCGAAGGATGAGCGGCGATGGAGCGACTTCCCACCCCTCCCAGGAAGCAGGCGCAGGCTCACGCACACGCTGTGCCTCCTCGGGCCTACTCCGCTACGGCCACCGTCGATGTGCAGGGCATCGTGACGGGATGGAGCGACGGTGCCAGGCTGCTGCTGGGTTACCGGCCCGCGGAGGTCGTGGGACACGAGGCCGCACGTCTGCTCGCCGACGTTCCGGGCGAGGCCGTCGGCCGGGCGTGGCGGGAGGCAGCCGCACGTCGGCGGTGGGGCGGCGCCGTCGTACTGCGCCACCGGGACGGCTACCGGGTGGAGCGCCACGTACTGGCGCACCGTCGCCCCGTACCGGGGGGCACGGGCGCGGAGTGGCTGATCGTGTCCGCGGTGACCAGCCCGTCGCATCCCGACAGCGACAGAGCACTGGGGGAGTGGGCCTTCGACCGCTCTCCCTGCCTTCTCGCGGTCTTCGGCCAGGATCTGCGACTGGTGCGGGCCAGCGCCGGAATGGAGCGGGCGCTGTCCCTGACCGAGGACACGATGCGCGGGCTGCGTCTGCCCGACATCGTCCCGCACCCGGCCAGTCACGAGGCCGAGACGAGCATGCGACGGATCCTCGACGGCGGTGAGTCGCAGGACCTCCCCCTCTGCCTGGACCCCGTCGACCCGCAGCGCACCTGGCAGGGCGGTCTCGCGCCGCTGGTCGACTCCGCCGGCCAGGTACGAGCCGTATCCCTGACGGCACACTCCCATCCGCCCGAGCAGCTCATCCAGCAGCGGATGCGCCTGCTGAGCGACGCGGGACGGCGCATCGGTACCAGCCCCGACACGCATCGCACCGCGCAGGAGCTCGCCGACGTCGCAGTCCCGCGACTCGCCGACACCTGCACCGTCGACCTGCTGGACACCCCTCGGCGCGGCCAGCCGCCCCCCTCCTGGTCGGCTGTGGGCCTCACTCTCAGCCGCGTCGCGGTGCAGGCTGTGACCGAGCAGTACCCCGCGCCCCGGCCCATGGACCGACCGCGACGCTGCGCGGCCGGGTCGCCGCTCGCCCGGTGCCTGGCCGAGGGCCGGGCCGCGGTGCACTCGGGCGGCGAGGACGCCGTCATCCACTGGGCTCAGGAGGACCCGCAGGCCGCGTGGATCCGTGACAGCCGCACACACTCGCTGATGGTGGTGCCGATCCGGGCCGGCGACAGCTCGTTCGGTGTGGCCCTGTTCGGGCGGCATCAGCGCCCGGACCCCTTCGACGCGGACGATCTGTGGCTGGCCGAGCAACTGGCCGCGAAGGCGGCCACCAGCATCCACAGCGCCAGCCGCCCCGAGCGGCAGCACACCTCCACCATGGCCCTGCAGCGCAGCTTGCTTCCGCAGTCACTGCCCGAGCAGGGGGCCATGGACATCGCCACCCGCTACCTGCCCTCCGTCAGCCAGGCCGGCGTGGGCGGCGACTGGTTCGATGTGATCCCGCTGTCCGGCACCCGGGTCGCCCTCGTCGTGGGCGACGTCGTCGGCCATGGGATCCGCGCCTCCGCCACGATGGGCCGGGTCCGCACCGCGGTCCGCACGCTGGCCGACGTCGACCTGCCGCCCGACGAACTGCTCAGCCACATCGACGACCTCGTCATCCATCTGTCCGCCGAGGAGGGAGGCACCGACAACGCCTCCGAAACCGCCGGTGGCGTCGGTACCACCTGTCTGTACGCCGTCTACGACCCCGTCTCCCGCCACTGCACCCTCGCCCGGGCCGGCCACCCCCCGCCCGCCGTGGTCACGCCCGGCGGCGCCGTCCGCTTCCTCGACGTTCCCGCGGGTCCCCCGCTGGGCCTGGGCGGTCTGCCCTTCGAAGCCATCGAGACCGAACTGCCCGAGGGCAGCCTGATCGCCTTCTACACGAACGGCCTGCTGGAACCCCGCGACCATGACATCGACGACTCCCTGGACACCATGTTCGCCGCCCTCGCCCACCCCGCCCAGAGCCTCGACGCGGTGTGCGACAGGGTCCTCACCTCGATGCTCACCCACCGCCCCGACGACGACATCGCCCTGCTCATCGCCCGTACGAAGGCCCTGGACGCCGACCGGGTCGCCACCTGGGACCTGCCCTTCGACCCTGCCACGGTCGCCGACGCGCGTCAGCTCGCCACCGACCAGCTCTCCGCCTGGCACCTGGACGAGGCCGCGTTCATCACCGAACTAGTGGTGAGCGAGCTGGTCACCAACGCGATCCGCTACGGCCGACCCCCCATCCGGCTCCGCCTCATCCACGACAACCACACCCTGACCTGCGAAGTGTTCGACTCCAGCAACACCGCGCCCCATATGCGGCGGGCTCGCACCTTCGACGAGGGAGGACGCGGCCTCCTGCTGGTCGGGCAGCTCTCGCAACGCTGGGGGGCTCGCCCCACCTCGGCGGGCAAGACCGTCTGGGCCGAGCAGTTCCTCAGCGAGGCCTGAAACACGCTCAAGAACCGGGCGACCAAGAACTGGGAGACGCGTCGAAGACCGGTTGTGCCCAGGCCGGCGGGCCGGGGATCGGATCGGAATGCGGCACGGCCGTGACCGTCCGGCGACCGCCGCGAGTCGGTGCGGGCGACCTTGTACGGGAACCGCCGGTGGCAGCCCGCAATGCGCCCACGAACTCCAGGCACGACTCGTAACGGTCCTCGGGAACCTTGGCGAGCGCCTTCGCGATCACACCGTCCAGCTCCGGCGGCAACTCCGACCGCATCTCACTCAGGGGAGGCGGACTGTCGTACTGATGGGCCCAGAGCAGCGCAATGTCATCTTCCTGACGGAAAGGAGGCCTGCCCGCGAGTATCTCGTAGACGACGCAGGCAAGGCTGTAAAGGTCACATCGGCCATCCACCGGGCGACCCGAAATCTGCTCCGGCGCCACATAGTCCAGCGTTCCGACGAATTCCCCCACCGTCGTGAATCCCGACAGCGACAAGGACTTCTTCGTCAGTCCGAAATCCGTGAGATAAACATGCTCGGGATGCTCGCTGTCCGTGCCCTGTGCCACCAGGACATTGCCCGGTTTGACGTCCCGGTGCACCAGATCGTGTTCATGGGCCGCATCGAGCGCCGACGCGACCTGACCCGCGATGCGCAGTGCGGCGTCGACGCTCAGCACGCCCTCCCGGTCGATCAAGGCCCGTAGATCGCACCCCGACACATAACGCATGGCGATGTACAGCACGCCGTCCTTCTCGCCGGCCTCGAAAATCGGCACGATATGAGGATGGTCGATCGCGGCAGCCACCCGCGACTCGTGCACAAAACGCTTGCGGAACGTGTCATTGCGGGCCATTTCCGGAGTGAGCAGCTTCAACGCCACCGTCCGATCGAGGCGCAGATCCCTGGCGCAGTACACCACCGCCATTCCCCCGTGCCCGATCTCACGCAGCACCTCGTATCCGGCAATCTGCGTCCCCACCAGATCGAACGTCTCGCGCATTACTCGTCACCTGCCCCTACCGCCCACTCACGCCAAAACCCTATGTCCGGCATCATGCGCACGCAGGACGACAGGGTCATGTTCCGACAGCTCGGGACTTGACGCAGGCGCTTCGAAGCGCAATCCCAAACGGCTCCGCCGACGTACTGAAAGTAGGGCCGCAACCGCAGCCCCTTGCGGCTGCGGCCATCCCTCTCGTGACGCTGAGAGTCGCGCGAGACGATGGAAGGAAGAGTGCATCCGTCATGCGAGCACACCGCGCGAGGCGTCTCGTCGCGGCGTCCGCGGTCAGCATTCTGATGGCCGGTGGCGCTTCGATCGGCGCAGCAGGCACGGCCGCGGCGGCAGCCCCCGCCGTGCACCCCCAGGTGACCACCAACATGTGCTTCGGCCGCAGCGACTTCCGCTGCTTCGACCACAGCCGGTTCTGCTTCGACCGGCCCGGGTTCTGCTTCGGCAACCGCTTCGACCGCTTTGATCGCTTCGACCACTTCGATCACCGCTTCGATCACCGCTTCTTCGACAACGGATCCTTCGTGATCATCGTGCTGTAGCGGTGGTCGCCGCGGACACGAGGGGGCGCGCCCATCGCGGGCGCGTCCCCCCCTTCGCATGCGCCGACTCACGGGCGGGGTCTGCCTGGCGAGGTCACAGGGTGGGATCGCCGAACTGTTCGAGGAGAACGTCGACCGGTGTGTAGGCGGCGGTGGCGGAAGCGCCGTCGTGGAGGACTTGTTCCGCCCAGATGACCTTGCCGCCACGGTTGTACCGCGTGCCCCACCGCTGCGCGAACTGTGCCACGAGGAACAGCCCCCGGCCGCCCTCGTCCGTGGTCGCCGCCCGCCGCAGCCGGGGCGAGGTGCTGCTGCCGTCCGACACCTCGGAGGTCAGATAGCGCCCGTTCAGCAGCCGCAGCTTGACCGGTGGTGATCCGTACCGGATGGCGTTCGTGGTCAGCTCGCTGAGAATCAGTTCCGTGGTGAAGGCGACCTCCTCCAGCCCCCACTCCCGCAGCTTCTCCCTGCACTCGGCCCGGATGGACGGCACCACCGCCGGGTTCGACGGTACGTCCCACTCGGCCACGCGCGAGGGCGGGAACAGCCGGGTCCGCGCCGTCAGCAGCGCGATGTCGTCGCCGGGGTGCTTGGGCTTCAGGGCATCCATCACCATGCCGCAGGTCTCCTCCGCGGTGCGGCCCCCGGCCCCGCCCAACACCCGGCGCAGCCTCTCCAGACCCACGTCGATGTCGCGGGTACGGTCCTCCACCAGACCGTCGGTGTAGAGCACCAGTTGGGAACCCTCGGTGAGGTGCAGCTCGGCGGTTTCGAAGGGGTAGCCGCCCAGACCCAGCGGGGCCGAGGCCGGCACGCCGGGACAGGTGACGGTTCCGTCCGGGCCCACCACCACCGGTTCGGGGTGCCCCGCGCGGGCCATCGTGCACGCCCCCGAAACCGGGTCGTAGACCGCGTACAGGATCGTCGCTCCCGTCACCCCCTCACCCTCGTGGCCTTCGGCGAGTTCGTCGGTGTCCTCCTCCTCGTCCATGCGTACGACCAGGTCGTCCAGGTACCCGAGCACCTCGTCGACCGGCAGGTCCAGCGTGGAGAAATTGTGCACCGCGGTGCGCAGCCGGCCCATCGTCGCCGCCGCGTGCAGCCCGTGCCCGACGACATCGCCCATCACCAGTGCCACCCGGGCGCCCGGCAGCGGGATGACGTCGAACCAGTCCCCGCCCACTCCGGCCTCCGCGGGCACATACCGCCAGGCCACCTCGAGCGCGTCCTGTTCCGGCTGTCCCCGGGGCAGGAGACTGCGCTGCAGTGTCACCGCCGTCGCGTGCTCCCGGGCGAACCTACGGGCGTTGTCGATCGCCACCGCGGCCCGCGCGCCCAACTCCTCAGCGACGGACAGATCATCCTGCTCGTACGCCGGGGAATCCACCGTCCGATAGAAGTTCACCACGCCCAGCGGCACGCCCCTGGCCAGCAGCGGCACGGTCACCAGGGAATGCAGCCCGCGCTCCAGGGCCTTCTCGGTGCGCTCCGGATCCTGCCGCTGCCAAGCGTGGGCCTGCCGCAGGTCCGCCTCCAGCACACCCCGCCCCTCCTGCAGCGTCCGCATCTGCGGGGTGTCCGGCGAGAAGGTGATCACTTCGCCGAGTGGATACACCGGCATCCTCGACTGTTCACCGCTCAGCGCCGCACGGTGCAGATGCCGCCATCCCTCCGCCGTCGGTTCCAGCCCGCGAAGCACCGCGTCCAGCAGATCCACGGTGACGAGATCGGCGAACCGCGGCACCGCGACATCGCCCAGCTCCCGGGCCGTACGCCGGACATCCAGCGTCGTCCCGATCCGCATACCCGCCTCGTACAGCAGCGTCAGCCGCTCCCGCGCCACCTCGGCCCGCCCGGAGACCGCGACCAGCTCCGTGGTGTCCCTCAGGGTCACCACGTTGCTCCGCCGGTTCGTGTCCCGGAGCGTGGACCGCTTGCTCACCGCGAGCAACCGGTCGTCCGCGAGATGCACCTCGTCGGTCACCATCTCCGGTGACGTGAGCACCTGCGTGAGCTGCTCCGGAAGTCCCAGCTCCCGTACCGGGCGCCCCAGCGCGTCGGAGCGCAGGCCAAGGAGCCGCTGCGCCTCGTCGTTGGCCAGCACCAGACGCCCGTCGGCGTCGACGATCAGTACTCCTTCCCGCACCGAGTGCAGGACCGCGTCGTGGTGCTCGTACATCCGCGCCAGTTCCGCGGGCGCCAGACCGTGCGTCTGACGCCGCAGGCGCCGGGAGATCAGCGTGGTGCCGGTCGTCGCAAGCGCCAGCGCGAAGGCGCCGGAGACGAGGATGATCGGCAGTTGTGGCATCCAGCGTTGCGTCACGTTCGTGACCGTGATCCCGGCCGAGACCAGCCCGACGACCTTTCCGTGCGAGTCGGTCACCGGGACCACGGCCTGCACGGCAATCCCCTTGCCCGCGGGCAGGGGCGGACCGCCGGCCTGCTCGATGACGGTGCGGCCTTCGAGCGCCGGCTTGATGGTGCCGACGAACTTCTTCCCGATCTCCTCGGGGTAGGGATACGTATAGCGAATCCCGTCGGTGCTCATGGCGACGACGAAATCGACACCCGTCCTCTTGCGTGCTGCCTCGGCTCGCGGCTGCAGTACCGCGCTCGGATCCCGGCTGAGCAGCGCTTCGTCCACGCCGGGGGCGTTCGCGAACGCCTGCGCCGCGACGACCGACTCGCGACGTCCCTGCCGCAGGGCGTCCCGATCCGCCTGGATCACCAGAGCCACCACCGCCGCCACGACGAGCAGCACCACGATCATGATCTGGAGGAGGAACCCCTGTCCGGCCGCGCTGCGTGGGTTCAGCAGGGAATCCCGGTCACGCAGCCGCCGGATGAGGGGATGACGCGACGGGCTCCGAAAAGGCCCGAAAGGTCCCATACAACCTTCATAACACCGCCGCGTGACCCCTGACCTGCTCAGCCGGAACCGTCGCGGCCGAGCGAGTCCTAGCCTGGTGTGTGGTGACCCTCCCGTGAAGACCATGCCCAAGGAGCCGGCAGATCTCGTACGAGCCCTCAGAGCCGCCGGGATCAGGGACGAGCGGCTGCTCGAAGTCGTGCGAACGACACCCCGGGCCGCATTCGTCCCGGCCGGATACGTGGCCGACGCCTACCGCGACGTACCCATAGCGATCGGGCAGGGACAGGTCACCACTCAGCCGTCGCTGTCCGCCATGATGATCGAGAGCCTCGGTCTGGACGGCAGCGAGCACGTCCTTGAAATCGGTACCGGCCTCGGCTTCCAGACCGCGCTGCTCGCCCGGCTGGCCGCCGACGTGGTCAGCATCGAGACGCGGCCGGGCATCGCCCACCAGGCGCGGGAGAATCTCGCACGGCAGGGCGTACGGAACGTGGAGTTGCGGATCGGCGACGGCAGCGGCGGCGTGCCCGACCGCGCTCCCTACGACGCCGTCCTCGTGTCCGCCGCGTACCCGGACGTGCCCGCGCCCCTGGTCGCTCAGGTACGGCCGCGCGGCCGACTGGTGCAGCCGATCGGTCCCGGCGGGCACGAGCAGGTGGTGTGCTTCGAGCGCACCTCATCGGGGCTGGAGCAGTTGCGGATGGTGACCGGGGCGTGCTTCGTGCGACTGCAGGGGCAATACGCCTTTTTGCCGGGCGATGCGGAGTTCCCTACGCGTCCGCGACGCGCACGACCGCCAGCGTGATGTTGTCGGGGCCGCCCGCCTCGATGGCGGCCTTCCACAGCCCGACCGCCGCACGGCCGTCGTCGTGCTCCCTCATCACGTCGTCGATCACGTCAGGCGGCACCGGATCGGTCAGACCGTCGGTGCAGATGAGGTAGCGGTCACCGAGCGACAGGGAGACGGCTGCCACATGGGGCTGGACGGCGCGGTACGTGTCGGTGCCGCCCAGGCACTGCGTCACGAGTGAGGTGGTGCGCCGCCCGGGTTCGAGCGGAGGACTGTCGTCGACGCTGACCTGGAGCAGCCCGCGGCTGGAGGCCGCGAGGACCCGGCTGTCGCCCACGTTGAACACCAGCAGCGAGTCGGGCAGTACGACGACGCCGGCGATCGTCGTCCCCATGGTGGTGAGTTCGCTTCCCTCGTCACCGCCGGAGGCCAGGTACACGGCGCGGTTGCAGTCGTTCAGCGCGTCGCGGACGGCTTCCTCGCTGCTCAGGGCGGGACCGATCGACGCGATCCGGCGGACCACCAGGGCGCTGGCCACCTCGCCTCCGGGATGCCCGCCGAGCCCGTCGGCGACGGCGACGACGAGAGGCGTCGCGAGCGGGAAGTACAGGGTCTGCGGGCTCTCGGTCACCGTGGCGCACAGCGTCCACGGTCCGATGACGAGACTGTCCTCGTTCCGGGAGCGCAGCAGCCCGGGATGGCTCAGCGCACTCACCGCCACGTACGGCACGGAACGCCACCGCCTTCCCGCACAGGGCACAAAACCCTAGGTCGGCCGATGGTCATGTCTCAAGGGTAGGCGTGCTCGATGTGACTCCCGCAAGTCTCGGCGTTACGTTGGCTGCGACAGCGGAAGGCACGAGGCGGGAGCTCGCCATGGGCCTGCGGCAGTGGATCGACGGCTGGCCGGTGTACCGGCAGATCACCGGTGACGACGTGCTGGGCAGGGGAAGCGCGGCCCGCTCGCGCGGCACCGAGCAGCTGTCAGCGCGCACCGAGCAGGCCGACAGGGTCGTACGGTCCGTGTGCCCGTACTGCGCCGTGGGCTGCGGCCAGAAGGTCTACGTCAAGGACGGGAAGCTCACCCAGATCGAGGGCGACCCGGACTCCCCGATCTCACGCGGCCGGCTGTGCCCCAAGGGCTCGGCCAGCAAACAGCTGGTGACCGGCCCCGGCCGGATCAGCACCGTCCTGCACCGGCCCCCGCACGGCGCGGGATGGGAGCGGATCCCGCTCGACCGGGCGATGGACATGATCGCCGACCGGGTCCTCGAGACCCGTCGGCAGACCTGGCAGGACACGCACCACGGTGTTCCGGTCCGGCGCACGCTCGGCATCGCCTCTCTCGGCGGAGCGACGCTGGACAACGAAGAGAACTACCTGATGAAGAAGCTGTACACGGCACTGGGCGCGATCCAGATCGAGAACCAGGCGCGGATTTGACACTCCGCCACCGTCCCCGGTCTGGGGACCTCGTTCGGCCGTGGCGGAGCCACGACGTTCCAGCAGGATCTGGCCGAGGCCGACTGCATCGTCATCCAGGGCTCGAACATGGCCGAGTGCCATCCGGTCGGCTTCCAGTGGGTGATGGAGGCCAAGGAACGGGGTGCCACGATCATCCACGTCGACCCCCGCTTCACCCGCACCAGCGCGCTCGCGGACGTCCATGTACCGCTCCGGGCCGGAACCGACATCGCCTTCCTCGGCGCCCTGATCAACCATGTGCTGAGCAACGACAAGGACTTCCGCGAGTACGTGGTCGCCTACACCAACGCCCCGGCGATCCTGCGCGAGGACTTCGCCGACACCGAGGACCTGGACGGGCTGTTCTCCGGCTACGACCCGGACAGCCACCACTACGAGAGCACCAGCTGGATGTACGAGGGCGCGCGGGTCGCGGCCGCGGCCGGGGAGCGGGACCAGTGGCGGGCATCGGGGGACGAGGGCGAGCGGGGCACGGCTGCCGGACAGCAGCACGGAGGCAGGGAGGCGCACGAGAGCTCCCGCGCGCAGTCGTACGGCTCCGGCGGCCCCGCCCTGCGCGGGAAGCCGGCCATGGACCCGACGTTGCGCCACCCGCGCTGTGTGTACCAGGTGCTCAAGCGCCATTTCGCCCGCTACACGCCGGAGTTGGTCGAGGACGTCTGCGGCGTTCCCCGCGAGCTGTTCGCGCGCGTGGCCGACGCCATCACCGCCAACTCGGGACGCGAGCGCACCACGGCACTGTGCTACTCCGTCGGCTGGACCCAGCACACCGTCGGGGTGCAGTACATCCGGACCGCGTCCATCCTGCAGACGCTGCTGGGCAACATCGGGCGGCCGGGCGGCGGCATCCTGGCGCTGCGCGGACACGCCAGCATCCAGGGCTCCACGGACGTACCGACGCTGTTCGACCTGCTGCCCGGCTACATCCCCATGCCGCACGCCCACCAGCACCAGGACCTGGACGCGTTCGTGGCCGCGGACGCCGGCACCACCGGCTTCTGGGGCAACATGCGCGCGTACACGGTGAGTCTGCTCAAGGCGTGGTGGGGAGAGGCGGCCACCGAGGCGAACGACTACCGCTTCGACTGGCTGCCCCGCCTGACCGGCGACCACGGCACCTACCAGACCGTGCTCAACCAGCTCTCGGGGGAGTGCAAGGGGTACTTCCTCGTCGGCGAGAACCCGGCGGTCGGCTCGGCCAACAGCAAGCTCCAGCGCCTCGGCCTGGCGAACCTGGACTGGCTCGTGGTCCGTGACCTGCGGCTGATCGAGAGCGCGACCTTCTGGAAGGACGGCCCGGAGACCGAGACCGGTGAGCTGCGCACCGAGGAGATCCCGACGGAGGTGTTCTTCCTGCCGGCCGCGGCGCACACGGAGAAGGACGGCAGCTTCACCAACACCCAGCGGCTGCTGCAGTGGCACCACGCGGCAGTCGAGCCGCCCGGCGACGCCCGCAGCGACCTGTGGTTCTACCACCACCTCGGACGGATCATCAGGGAGAAGCTCGCCGGATCCACCGACCCACGCGACCGCCCCCTGCTCGACCTCACCTGGGACTACCCGACGTCGGGCCCGTCGGCCGAACCGAGCGCCGACGCCGTGCTGGCCGAGATCAACGGGTACGGGCCGGACGGGCAGCCGCTGTCGACGTTCACGCAGCTGCGCGACGACGGCTCCACCTCCTGCGGAGTCTGGATCTACTGCGGGGTCCACGCCGACGGGCACAACCACGCGGCGAACCGCCGACCGCGCGACGAACAGAGCCGGGTCGCCCCCGACTGGGGCTGGGCCTGGCCGGCCAACCGCCGCATCCTCTACAACCGGGCGTCGGCCGACCCCGAGGGACGACCGTGGAGCGAGCGCAAGCGGTACGTGTGGTGGGACGCCGGACAAGGCCGGTGGACCGGGGACGACGTCCCGGACTTCGAGGCGGACAAGCCGCCCGACTACCGGCCGCCACCGGACGCGAGGGCCCAGGACGCCCTGGCCGGCACCGACCCGTTCATCATGCAGAGCGACGGCCGCGCCTGGCTGTTCGCACCGGCCGGACTGGCCGACGGCCCGCTGCCCGCACACTACGAGCCGTACGAGTCGCCGGTGGACAACCCGCTGTACGGCCGGCAGACGAACCCCACGCTCCAGGCCTACGACCACCCGGCCAACCGGTACCACCCGGCGGGCAGTGAGGTGTATCCGTACGTGTTCACCACCTACCGGCTCACCGAGCACCACACCGCCGGCGGCATGAGCCGTACGCTGCCCTATCTGTCCGAGCTGCAGCCGGAGTTCTTCTGCGAAGTCTCCCCGGAACTCGCCACGGAGCGAGGCCTGAAGCACCTGGGCTGGGCGACCATCACCACGGCCCGCACGGCGGTCGAGGCGAGAGTCCTGGTGACCGACCGGATCAAACCCCTGCGGATCCGCGGCCGCACCATCCACCAGGTGGGGATCCCCTACCACTGGGGCCCGGACGGGCTCTCCACGGGTGACTCGGCCAACGACCTGTTGTCCGTGGTGCTCGACCCGAACGTACGCATCCAGGAGTCCAAGGCGGCGACCTGCGACATCCGGCCGGGCAGGCGTCCACGGGGCCCGGCGCTGGTCGCCCACGTGGCGGCCTACCGGCTGCGCGCCGGCCTCCGCGACGACACCCCGCCGGGCGACGACACCCCGCCGGGCCCAGGAGAGGGGCAGCCATGACCGCGGACCGCAACAGGCTGTCCGGCCCGCTCGCCGACCCCGCCGCGGACGCCGGTTACCCGGACACCCACCCGCCCCGGATGGGGTTCTTCACGGACACCTCCGTCTGCATCGGCTGCAAGGCCTGCCAGGTGGCGTGCAAGGAGTGGAACCTGGTCCCGGCGGAGACCGAGGAACTCGACCTGCTGGGGCAGTCGTTCGACAACACGGGCGCGCTGGACGCCAACAACTGGCGGCACGTGGCGTTCATCGAGCAGAAGGTGACGCCGGAGCGGCCCCCGGTCGATCTGGGCATGCCGACCGTCGGCCCGCCCGTTCCCGACGCGGAAACCGGCGACGGCCAGGTGCGCTGGCTGATGTCCAGCGATGTGTGCAAGCACTGCACCCACGCCGCCTGCCTGGACGTCTGCCCGACCGGGTCGTTGTTCCGCACGGAGTTCGGGACCGTGGTGGTGCAGGCGGACATCTGTAACGGCTGCGGCTACTGCGTGCCGGCCTGCCCGTACGGCGTGATCGACATCCGTCCCGGCGACGGCCGGGCCTTCAAGTGCACGCTGTGCTACGACCGGTTGGGAGCGGGCCGGGAACCGGCCTGCGCCCAGGCGTGCCCGACCGACTCCATCCAGTTCGGCCCGCTGGAGGAACTGCGCGAGCGGGCCGACCGGCGCGTGGCCGAGCTGCACGAGCGCGGCGTGGACCAGGCACGGTTGTACGGCCGGGATCCGAACGACGGCGTCGGCGGTGACGGCGCGTTCTTCCTGCTGCTGGACGAGCCCGAGGTGTACGGGCTCCCGCCGGACCCGGTGGTCACCACCCGCGACCTGCCGTCGATGTGGCGGCACGCGGCCACGGCCGCCGTGGGCGTGGCCGTGAGCGTGGCGCTGTCCTTCCTGGGGCGGGGGACCGTGGAGAGGAGGAAGCCGTGACGGGGAGCGGTGAGCGGGAGCGCCTTATGGTTCCGCGCGCGGAGTTCCGGTCGTACTACGGCCGGCCGATCCTCAAGCGTCCCACGTGGAAGGTGCCGGACGTGCCGGCCTATCTGTTCCTCGGAGGAACGGCCGGTGCCTCGGCGACCATGGCTGCGGTGGCCGAACTGACCGGCCGCCGGGAACTGGCCGGAACAGGCCGGTGGGTCGCCGCCGCCGCGTCGGTGGCCAGTGTCACGGCACTGGTCCATGACCTCGGCCGACCCGAACGGTTCACCCATATGCTGCGCGTCCTCAAGCCCACCTCGCCACTGTCGGTGGGCTCCTGGATCCTCGCGCCGTTCTCCACGCTCGCCACCGCTTCGGCCGCCTCGCTGGCGACCGGACGGCTGCCGAGGCTCGGCCGGCTCGCCGCACTCGGTGCCGGGGTGCTGGGGCCTGCGATGTGCACGTACACCGCGGTGCTGCTCTCCGACACCGCGGTGCCGGCGTGGCACGAGGCGTATCCGGAACTGCCGTATGTGTTCGCGGGCAGCGCGCTGACCAGCGCCGCGGGTGCCGCACTGCTCTGCGCCCCCGGCGCGGACCACAGGCCGCCGATCCGGATGAGCCTCTTCGGCGTGGGCATGGAACTCGCCGCGATGCGCCGCATCGAGCGACGGCTCGGACCGGCCGGTGAGCCCTACCTGATGGACCGGCCGGGTCGGCTGCTGACCCTGAGCAAGGCACTGACCGCGGCCGGAGCCGGGTTGTCGCTTCTCGCCGGTCGCCGAACGGCCCGGCTCCTGGCCGGAGGGTCGTACCTGGCAGCCGGACTGTGCAACCGGTTCGGCATCTTCGCGGCAGGCATCGCGTCCGCCGAGGACCCGGCCCATGTGGTGACCACTCAGCGGCGGCGGCTTGGGCGGGACCACGAGTCGTAGAGTGCAACTCCCTTTTATGTAGGGCATGTTGACGGCTGGCTGCAACGTGGCTGAACCCAACCCCGACGGCCTGTGCGCCGAGGATCTGATGCGTCGTCACTATTGACGTGTGCACGTCCAGTGGCTACGTTGCGACAGTGCTCCGAGTCGGCCGGTCAGGAGTGAGACAACGTTGTCAGGAGACAACGTTGTCACCTACCGGACTCCGCCGCTTCCCTCTCCACCACCCCAACTGGTCGCCCCCGCTGGGTCTTTCGTCGTCCGTCCGGCTCGGTGTGCTCCCGAACGCATCCCCTCAGGAGGCAGATCGCGATGTTATCGACTCCGGCCGGTGGCCGCCGGCCTGGTGCGCGCAGACGGCCGTGCCGCGGCCGCCCGATCCGCACGGTCCTGGGCGCCGCCGCCGGCGCGGCACTCCTCGGCGCGTACGCGCTGCCCGCCCCCGTCGCCCGGGCGGCGCCGGCGAGCTCGCCGAAGCTCGTGTCGTCCCCGGCGGACCTGGTCAACCCCTTCATCGGAACGACGAACGACGCCAACGACTTCCCGGGCGCGGACGTGCCCTTCGGCATGGTCCAGTGGAGTCCTGACACTCCGTCACGGCCACCGGGCGGCGGGTACGAGTACAAGGACTCCTCGATCACCGGATTCAGCCTCACCCACATCGCGGGACCGGGATGCGGTGCCGCGGGTGACATACCGGTACTGCCCACGGTGGGCACCGTCAACAACGCGGCCACGGACTCCTTCTCGCACGCCGACGAGTCCGCCACACCCGGCTTCTACAAGGTGGCCCTCGACAACAAGGTGACCACCGAACTCACCTCCACCACACGCAGCGGCATGGCGCGTTTCACCTTCCCCGCGACCTCCCAGGCCAACCTGATCTTCAAGCTGACCAGCAGTCAGAACGGCGGCACCTCGACACAGTTCGACGTCGTCTCCGACACCGAGGTCAGCGGCCAGGTCACCAGCGGGAGATTCTGCGGCGCGGGAAACACCTACACCGTCTACTTCGACATGGTCTTCGACCAGCCGTTCACCTCCAGCGGCAGCACGCTCGCCCCCCGGACGAAACCGTCCGGGCCCTCCGCCGAGCGGGCCGACAAGAACGCCCCGGAGACGCCCAACAAGCCGCGCCTGCACGGCTCCATGCCGAAACCCCGCGCCCACGACGCGGTGCCCCACGACGCGACCCCGGGCGCCGCCGCCTCCAACGCGCATGTCACGTTCAACACGAGCGCGAACCAGGTCGTCCAGGCGAAGGTCGGCGTCTCCTACGTCTCGGTGGCGAACGCGGCCGCCAATCGAAACGCCGAGAACACCGGCTGGAACTTCGACAGTGTCCGCTCCGCGGCGCACAAGGCCTGGGACACGGCACTGGGCAAGGTGCAGATCGGCGGCGGCACCGCGGACCAGCAGAAGATCTTCTACACGGCGCTCTACCACTCACTGCTCCACCCGAACGTCATCAGCGACACCAACGGCCAGTACTACGGCTTCGACGGCAGGACGCACCAGGTCGACGCCGGACACGACGCCGCGTACGCCAACTACTCCGGCTGGGACATCTACCGCTCCCAGGCCCAGCTCGAAGCACTGGTGAGTCCTCAGGTCGCCTCCGACACCGCCCAGTCGATGACCGACGACTACGCCCAGACCGGCATCTTCCCCAAGTGGTCGGAGAACAACGGGGAGTCCTACGTCATGGTCGGCGACCCGGCGGCGGCGATCATCGCCGACTACCACGCCTTCGGCGCGCGGAACTTCGACACCGCGAAGGCACTCGCCGGCCTGCTGAAACAGGCGAGCACCGCGAACAACGACCGACCGGGTCTCAACTACCTGGACAACCCGGGTTACGAACCGCACGACGGCAGTTACGGCTGCTGCAACTTCTACGGCCCGGTGGCCACCACCCTGGAGTACAACACCGCGGACTTCGCCCTCTCCGCCTTCGCCGGCGCCCTCGGCGACACCCGGAGCCGGCAGACGTACGCCCATCGCGCGCAGGACTGGCGCAATGTGCTGAACCCGGCGTCCGGCTTCGTCCAGCCCCGCAACGCCAACGGCTCCTGGACGGGCGGCTTCGACCCCACCAGCGGCACGGACATGGTCGAGGCCGACTCGTGGATCTACTCGGGCATGGTGCCCTTCAATGTCGGCGGACTCGCCACCGCCAAGGGCGGCAACAAGGCGATGGGTGACTACCTCGACACCGTGCTGCGCAGCTACACCGGCGCCAACGGCTACGCATGGGTCGGCAACGAGCCGAGCATCGAACTGCCCTGGGAGTACGACTACATCGGCCAGCCGTACAAGACCCAGGCGACGGTGCGCTCGATCCAGGACCAGATCTGGTCGAACACCCCCGCCGGACTCGCCGACGGCAACGACGACCTCGGCGCGATGAGTGCCTGGTACGTCTGGTCCGCGCTGGGCATGTTCCCCATGACGCCCGGAACGTCGGACCTCGCACTCGGCTCGCCCCTGTTCCCCCAGGCCGTGATCACCCTGCCCTCCGGCAAGACCCTGACGATCAACGGCGACGGCGCCGCGGACAACGCACCGTATGTGCAGTCCGCGACGTTCAACGGGTCCGCGTGGAACAACGCCTACGCACCCCCGAGCGCGATCACCTCCGGCGGAACGCTCAACTACACGCTCGGCACCGGCCCGAACACCGCCTGGGCCTCGGCCCCGTCGGCGGCCCCGCCCTCCTACCCCGGCGACACGGCCGCCCCGCCGAAACCACGGGTGGGTCCCGTCAAGTCCGGCGTGAACTCCGCGCAGTGCATCGACGACGCCAACTCCGGCACCGGCGACCACACCGCGATCCGTCTGTGGACCTGCAACGGCACCTACGCCCAGGACTGGACGATCGCGGCCGACGGCACCCTGCGCACCCTCGGCAAGTGCCTCGACGTGTCCAACAGCGGGACGACCAACGGCACGCTCGTCCAGCTCTACACCTGCAACGGCACCGGCGCCCAGAAGTGGACGATCGGCACCGACGGCTCCCTGACGAACCCCAATTCCGGCCTCTGCCTCGACGATCCCAACTCCTCGACCACGGAGGGCACACGACTGCAGATCTACACCTGCAACGGGACCGCCGCGCAGAGGTGGACCCTCCCACCGGCCTGACATCCCCCCGACACCCGGGTGTCCGCACACCACCCGGCGCCTCGCGGTCCCGTTCTCCGGCGGGACCGCGAGCGTCTAATGTGAGCACTTCGAGCACTGGGGGTGGAAATGGTGGCAGAAGGGTCCGCCGGCGCCGACGTCGCGGCCGCGGTGCAGCGTGTCTTCCGGGACGGGCTGCTCAGCGGGAAGTCCGCGTTCGCACGGGAGCTGGAGGCGTGGACCGAGCGGACGGCCTCCGACCTCCGCGCCCGCTTCGTCGACCGCCCGGACGAGTCGTCGGACACGTTTTTGGTCAAGCTGCGCCGCCAGTTGGACGCCGCGCCGGACGAGACCATCGCGCTCGCCGCCGAGCTGCTGTTCGTGAACATGGCACCGCTGGTGCCCGAGCAGATCGGGATACCCAAGAAACGGGAGATCCTGGGCGAGGTGCTCTCCTGGGCCGAACGACCCCTGACGATCCCGGCCGACCTGGAGCCGGGGCTGAAGGGCTTCATACATGGGGGCCAGGGGTTCCTGAACTACCGGTGGGCCCAGTTCCAGATCCTGGTCCTGCTCGTGGAACGGCTCGCGGGGATGCCGAGCCAGGAGCGCGAGAGCGTGCTCAGCGACCCGTGGCGGTTCCGCGCAGAGTGCTTCGCCGTGCAGGAGGCGGAGGGGCACAAGAAGGGGCGCGCGCAGATCCACGTACTACTGCACCTTCTCTTCCCCGACGACTTCCAGCCCATCGCCAGCGTCATGCACAAGCAGGCGATCCTCAAGGCGTTCGCGGACGAACTCCCGGAGCTGTCCGGCGACGACGACCGGGACCTCCTGCAACTCTCCCGGATTCTGCAGGCCGGCACTGGGGAGGAGGTCCACTTCTACGAAGAACCGTGGGTGGGCAGATGGCGGCGCGGCACCGTCGAGCACGGACAGCGGGGCTGGCTGGTGCGCGGATCCAACGTGGACGGCCACAACTTCGTCCCCGACTGGCTCGAACAGGGATACTGCGCGGTCTCCTGGCTGGAAGTACCCGAGATCCCCGCGGGCGCCGGCAAGCCCGAGATCCAGCGGGCCGTCGCGGAGGCGATGCCCGACGCCAGTGTCCAGGCGCGCGGCCAGTCGGTGTACCAGCTCCATGTCTTCCTCACCGTCATGCAGCCCGGCGACCTCGTCGTCACCGTCACCCCCGACGAGGTGCACGTCGGCACGATCCAGGGTCCGCCGTGGTACGACGCCTCGCAGGGCCTGCACAACGCCCGCCGCCGCCCCGTCCAGTGGGCCACCACCGGTCGTCCCCTGTCCCGCTCGGAGCTGCCCGAGGCGGTGCAGGCCCGGCTGACGCGGCCGCCGACGGTGTACGACATCAGCAGCGTGACCGCCGAACTCGCGGAACGAGCGGGCCTCGAAGATGTCGTCGCCGAGCCCCTGTTGGAGGCCGACGTCACCAAGCCGCTGGAACTGCCGCCCGTCACCGAGGAGTTGGCCGCGCAGCTGCTGATGCCGCAGGAGTGGTTGAGGGAGACCGCCGAGCAACTCCAGGAGCAGCGCCAGCTCGTCTTCCACGGCCCGCCCGGCACCGGCAAGACCTATCTGGCCCGGGCCCTGGCCCGGCACCTGGCCGGACCTGACCGGGTGGAGCTCGTGCAGTTCCATCCTTCCTACACCTACGAGGACTTCTTCGAGGGCTTCCGCCCGGTCCGGGGCGAGGACGGCTCGGTGGTCTTCGACGTCCTGCCGGGCCCGCTGAAACTGCTGGCCGAGCGGGCCAGGAAGGACCCGGCGAACCCGTACGTCCTGATCATCGACGAGATCAACCGGGCCAACCTGGCCAAGGTCTTCGGCGAGCTGTACTTCCTGCTGGAGTATCGCGAGGAGCCGGTCACCACCCAGTACAGCCCGCACGACCCCTTCCATCTGCCCGGCAACCTGTTCGTCATCGGCACGATGAACACCGCCGACCGGTCGATCGCGCTCGTCGACGCGGCGATGCGCCGCCGATTCGCCTTCCGCCGCCTGTCGCCCGGGAAGCCACCGGTCGACGGACTCCTGGAGCGCTGGCTGCGCACCCGCGGCCTGCCGGACACCCCGGCCCGGCTACTGGACGCCCTCAACGCCCGCCTCGGCGACGCCGACCGCGCCATCGGGCCGTCGTACCTGATGAAACCGGCCGCGGCCCGTCCGGAGGGCCTCGAACTCGTGTGGCGCACCCAGATCCTGCCCCTGCTAGAGGACCAGTTGTACGGAACCGGCATCGACGTCGAGGAGGAATACGGGCTCGCCTCCCTGCGTGCCGCGGTGGAGGAGGCGTGAGACCCGGCTCCGACGCTCTGCACCTCGCCGTCGATGAGACCGGGCCCGGCACCCTGCGGGAGCTGACGGGCGACCAGATCGCCGGCCTGCTGACGGTGCCGGGACTGGTACGACTCAGTCCGGCAACCGGCGGCCGATGGCGTGTGACCGGCAATCAGAAGGCGGGCCTGGTGCGACTGCGCACCCCCTCCGGCGGAGCGATCCAGCTTCTGCTGCGCCCCAAACTCCCGGTCAGGAACGTGCTGTTCCTGCTCTCCCACACGACTGCCGACCCCTGGCTCCCGGAGACGGTCACGGCCGCCGGCGCCGACGACCTGCTGCCCGCCGTGGCGGACCTGCTCGCCCGCGTCACCCGCCGCACCCTGGAGGCCGGGGTCCTGCACGGCTACCGGACGGTCGAGGAGGAACTGCCCCTGATCCGGGGCCGTATCCGCACCGAGGACCAACTACGGCGCGTGGGCCTGCCCCTGCCGGTCGCCGTTCGCTACGACGACCACACCCCGGACATCGACGAGAACCGGATCCTGCTCGCGGCCCTGCACCTAGCCGCCCGGCTGCCCGGCGTGCCCACCCGCACCGGTGTCGCGTTGCGCCACCTCGCCGACCACCTGCACGGCGTGCACGCACTGCGCCCCGGCGAACCGCTGCCCCGCTGGACACCGAACCGACTCAACGCCCGCTACACACCGGCCCTCCGCCTGGCGGAGCTGCTGCTGTCGGGCCGTTCCGTCCAGCCCGAGGGCGGCGAAGCCGTCACGGCCGACGGTTTCGTACTCGACATGCCGACCGTCTTCGAGCAGTTCGTCACCTCGGCGCTGGGCGGCGCCCTCGCCCGTCACGGGGTGCGGTGCGCCGCACAGGAACAGCACCACCGTCTGGACCTGGCCGGTCACGTCCGCCTCCGCCCGGACCTGGTGCTGTACCGAGCGGGCCGCACCGTCTCCGTCGTCGACGCCAAGTACGCCTTCCGCCACCGCCCCGCACCGCCCACCGAACACCTCTACCAACTGCTCGGCTACTGCACCGCCCTGGGCCTCCCGCACGGCCACCTCGTCTACGCGGCGACGGCAGAGGCTGCGACGACACCCCGGAAGACGGCGACGGCCCATGTCATCCGCCGCGCCGGAATAACGGTCACCGCCCACAGCATGGACCTCGCGCAGCCCCCGGAAGCCCTCCTCACGGCCGTGTCGGCGCTGGCCGACCGAATCGTGAACGCGACTGAACTGACGGGACGTCACTGAGTCACCCTTCGCGGCTACTTCAACCCGATGGCCGCGCAATCCGCCGCGTAGGGGGCCGTGCAGATCTGCCGGACGGTGTAGACGTTGTCCGCGATCACCGTCTCCTTGATCTTGTCCTTCGTGAGGGAGACCACCGGCACGAGCATCGCGGGGATGTGCTTCTTCGTCGGGCTGTCGACCGTGTCGCGAGTCAGCGCGTCGAAGGCGATGTCACGGCCCTGGACCTTGTTCACCGCCATCTCCGCGGCATAGTTGGCCTCGTCCAGGAACGGCTTGTACACGGTCATGTACTGCTCACCGGCGACGATCCGCTGCACCGCGTCCAGGTTCGCGTCCTGCCCGGTCACCGGCGGGATGTTGGTCGCGCCCGATTCCTTCAACGCGTCGATGACGGCGGCGGCCATGCCGTCGTTCGCCGAGTAGACGGCGGCGATGTGGTCCAGGCCCACCGACTTGATCGCCTGCTTCATGTGCGCCTTGGCGACCGCGGGCGACCACTTGTCGGTGTCGTACCGCTCGACGATGTCGACCTTGCCCTGGAGTTCGCCGAGCGCGCCCTTCTCGAACTGCGCGGTGTTCGGGTCGGCGGGATCGCCGTTCATCATGACGACCTTGCTGTTCGCCCCCTTCGAGGCGAGTGCCTCGGTGATCGCGCGGCCCTGTACCTGGCCGACGAGTTCGTTGTCATGGGAGACATACGCGTCGATCGGACCCTGCGCCAGACGGTCGTACGCGATGACGGGTATGCCTGCGTTCTTCGACTTCTGCACGTCCGGTGCGATGCGCTTGGCATCCACGGCATCCACCAGGATGACGTCGACCTTCTCATCCACCATGTGCTGGAACTGCTGACTCTGCTTGGCCACGCTCGCCCCGGCGTTGGCGTAGAGGACCTTCCCCTTGTCGTGCGTGAGCGATGCGACTTCCTTCTTGATGATGGGGTAGTCGAACTTCTCGAAGCGTGCCGTGTCCCGGTCGGGCAGGAGCAGCCCCACGGTGATGTCATCGCGCGCCGGGGCTGCGGAGCCGCCGCCCCCGCCGCTCCCACCGATGGCTCCGCACGCGGAAAGTGAAAGTGCGGAAGAGAAAGCGGTCAGGGCTGTGGCAGTACGGCGAACAGCGGTCCCGCGGATGGTACGAGTATTCACGTCAGGGGGTGCCTTCCGGACCAGGGAGCAACGTCGCGTCCCGAGTGGCCGTTAGCCAAGCGGTGAATGATGTGACACGTCAAGATGTTGTCGTAACAAATTCACCGCCGCGTGCGGTTACCGGTCAGTTACCCGTCCGACAGTTGCCGGTCACACGTGCGGTGCGTGCTGCAGGTGTCCCGGGGCCAGGGGAGCGGCGTTGAGTTCGCGTACCAACTGCGGGGTGAGCAGTTCGCCGACGCGGCCGGCGAGGACGGCCATCTCGTAGCCGACCAGGCCGACGTCA
Source organism: Streptomyces sp. NPDC001406 (assembly GCF_042895285.1). NCBI lineage: Bacteria > Bacillati > Actinomycetota > Actinomycetes > Kitasatosporales > Streptomycetaceae > Streptomyces > Streptomyces sp. NPDC001406. The sequence continues at coordinate 352,436 of NZ_JBIAWG010000008.1, read as the reverse complement.
CACCCCTCCGCGGCGAGGACGCCGAGGCAGCTGCCGTCGCGGATGCGACCGACCATGAGGAAGCCTCCGAGCATTTCGATCATGACGAGTTTCATACCGTGGAAGCCGTGTGCCGTCGCCGCGTTCTGGGCGAGGCTGGTGATGCCGGAGACAACGGCGGCCAGGTGATCGGCGCTGTCTCGGCCGAGGCTCTCCGAGGCGGCCATGAGCAGCCCGTCGGAGGAGACGGCGACGGCTGCCGTGACGCCGTCGGCGGTGCGTACGAATTCCGAGATGAGCCACCCGAAATTCTGGACGGCGGTGGTCACGATGACGCTCCTTGTGTACTTCGGGCCTCGGCACGGGCGACGCCTGCTCGAAAGCCGTTGAGCAGGGAGGAGACAGCGGGCCTGGCGGGGGGTGATGTGGTGGAGGAGCCCTCCGCGGGGGCGAGCAGGCGCCGGGGAAGGGCAAGGAGGGCGGACAGGCCGCCCCCGGTGGTGTCGAAGAGGTGGACCTGGACGCCTTCACCGAGGCGGTGGGCGAGTCGGCCGACGACGAGGTGGCCGAGGAACCGGGTGGGTGTGGTGAGGAGGGCTTCCTCGCCGGCGTCGCCGAGGCGGGCGTTGGCACGTTCCTTGTCGGCTTCGGACATCCCGATGCCGTGGTCGACGACGGCGAAGCAGTAGGTGTCGTCCTCGGTGTCGTACCAGCCGTGCACCTCGACCGGTTCGTTCGGCGGCGAGAAGGTCAGCCCGTTCTCGATGAGTTCGGCAAGGAGGTGGGCGACATCGGCGACGGCGTGCCCGCGCACCCGCACCGGCTCCACGGGCGCGATCAGGACCCGCCGGTAGTGCTCCACCTCGGCGACGGCGGACTGGACGACTTCCAGGCCGTCGGCGGGCGCGGCCGTGGGCCGCGGCGGATTCTGCCCGGCCAGGACCAGGAGGCTTTCGGCGTTGCGCCGCATACGGGTGGCGAGGTGATCGAGCTCGAAGAGTTCGGCGAGCGCGTCCGGGTCCAGTTCCTGCCGCTCCAGCCGGGTGATGAGGCTGAGCTGACGACGTACGAGGTTCTGGTTGCGGCGGCCGAGATTGGCGAGCGATTCGGTGGTGTTGCGGCGCAGGCCGGCCTGCTGGGCGGCCAGTTGGAGGGCGGTGTGTTCCACCTGGTGCAGGGATGTTGCGACCTCGGCGATCTCCGCCGCCCCGCCCAGCAACCGTGCGTCGGTCTCGTCCGGCGCGTCGGCTGTCGGGAGCAACTCACCATGGTCCTGCGGGGCTCGCTGGATGCGGGCGACGGTCGCGGGCAGCCGGTGCCGCGCCACGTCGTGGGCGGCCTCGGCGAGGGCGCCGAGTGGGCGCGTGAGGGAACGAGAGGCGAATGCGGCCAGGCCCGCGAGCAGGGCGGCGATGAACGCGCCCGCGAGGAGGCAGACGGCGAGACCGATCTCGGCGTTGTGACTGAGCCGTTCGGCCCGGTGACTTGCGTCGTCCCCGATCGACTGCTGGACGGCGTACAGATCGTCGACGAGTACGGTCATCGCATCCCACCAGGCGCCGGCGTCCGCGCGCAGTGTCGAGCTGTCGGCGGCGCCTTCTGCCCGGCTCTCGTAGGCGGTGGCGCGTTGGGCCTCCGCGGTGGCGAAGGCCTTGTTCAGAGCCGCGCGCTGTGGTGCGGTGGCGTACTGCCGGAAGCGGGCGAGGGCGGCGACGCGGGTGGCCCGTATCTCGGTGAAGGTGAGGTACTCGCGGCCGTGAAAGCCACGAGCGGCGAACACGCCGTTGAGGAAGCCGCGTTCGAGAGCGACCGACTCCTTGGCAGCGGCGAGTTCCCGCATCGCCGCCAGTGCGTCGCGCAGTTGACGATCGGAACCGGTGGCGGTCTCTGCCACCGGGTCGACGGAGTTGAGGGCGTCGACGGCGTCGGTGTAGAAGGCCAGGGTCGCGGCCCGGTCCGCGGGGTCCGTCTCCGCGGTGTCCGTCTTCTTGGTGTTCGTCTCCGGACTGCCCCTGTCGACGGCTGCCCGGATGCCGTCGAGGCGCTGCAAGTGCCGCTGGACGACTGCCTCGACGGCGCCGTCGCTGTGCATTCCACGAAGCGCCGTGTCAACGCGCTTACGGGTGGCGGCGAGCGCGGGGCGAAACTCCCTCTCCCCTCCCAGCAGACCGTTGCTCAGGCCGCGTTCGCGTTGCAGCTGATGTACAAGGGCCTGGATGCGCAGGCTGAGGCCGACCTCGGAACGGGTCGCCCGGGCATCGCCGAGGGCCTCGGCGCGACCCTGCACGGCGAGCCCGGCCACCGCCAGCAGCAGACAGATCGGGACCGTGATGACCACTGCCACACGACCCCGGATACTCCGCCAGCCAGGCATCGGCCGCCGGCCCTGAGACGTTCCGGCAGTCCGGCGGCGCCCTGAACTGCCCTTGCCCAAAGCGCCCTTGCCAGCGGCGCCAAGCCTGCCGAGCGCCGACTGTAACGGCGTGCACACCTTCATGTTCACGAAGCTAGTCCGACCGCCGTAGCAGCCGGTTTCCGACCTGTAAGGCCGCGTGGGAGATTCAATTGCGCCGCCCTCACACCCAGGGCAACGGGACTGTGACAGTGATGGATGGTGAGGCGCTGCCAGGGCCCGGCGGCGGGCCGGCAGAAAAGGAGTTGCCTGCGGGCGGCATCCTCGCCCATGATCGCCCGCATGGATCTGTAACGACTGCCACGTACCCACAGTCAACCTGTAGCGCGATCGACCTCGGAGCCTGACGACTCGGCCCCCGAGGCGGTACCGCGCCCTCGTGTGCAACCACCAGATCCCGCCCGGGAGCCGCGGCTTGGCCCGCGAGAGCTCCTGCTGAGCCAGAAATCAACCACATCCATGAATATCGACCGCAAGGCCCTGTGGGCCGTGCGTCAGTCCGCCCTGCCCATGGTCGTGCGACCCTGCCTGAACTGCTCGGGGACGCGTCACCATCCGTCGGGCAAGATCCGCGTCAACGCGAACGGCAAGCTCCTCGACGTCTGGCTGCTCCTGCACTGCGCGGTGTGCGCCCGAACCTCGAAGGTGCCCGTCCACGAACGCGTCCACGTGTCGTCGCTGGAACCCGCCCGCCGGGTGGGGTACGAGACCAACGACCCGGCCGCGGTGCGGGAGCTCGCGATGAGCGCGTCGCTCGCCGCGAAGAACGGATACCGCCTCGACTGGACCGGTACGTGGGAACTGGAGACCGACACGCCCTTCTCCGCACTCCACGACCCGACACCGCTCAAGGTTCTGATCAGCTTCGAGCTGCCCGCGCCGGTCCGCGTCGAACGACTGCTGATGCTCGGGCTCGGTCTCAGTCGTACTGAGGTACGGCGCATGGTCGCGGACGGGCGAATCCGCCTGCCACTGACTCCAGGCGCCAAGACTCATCGGGACTTCGAGCTCACCATTGACCGCCGCTGAGGCACAGATGTAGGACATGGAGCGGCTCAATCGGATCAGCGTCATCGCCGCCGCCCTGGCCCGCCGCCCCGACACGGTCTGGGTGGACGTCCTCGGCGGCGGGGACGAAATCTGCACCATCCTGTTCCTGGAGGGGCCGGACGCACGCAACACGCTGCTGCGCGAGCTTCCCGGCCGCCTTCAACTGGAGCGGCGGCCTTGCTGTCAGAAGCAGAACTGACCAGTCTGCGGCAGCAGGACGGCCGAGCCTCCTGCCCTCTGAGCCGGAGATACCGTTCACTTCGCGGATGTTTCAGTGTCGAGCTGCTCCAAGACGGCCTGCCCCGCGGCACGGTGCTCGGCGGCCCCAGCCGGATCCGTCTCGTCGAGCACGATCGCGATGCCTTCGTGGGCCAGCGCTTCCGCGTACCGGTTTCCCAGCTCGGGGGCCAGCTCCAGTGCCTGTCGGTGCAGCCGTAGTGCCTCTTCGGGCAGGCCCGCCAGTCGGCAGGTCTCGCCGTAGCCGTTGAGGAAATGGATCTTCCAGTGTTCCTCGAACAACTCGTCCAGCAGCGCGAACGCCTCGCGATGGCTGGCGAGAGCCTCCTCGTACCGGCCCATCTGCCGCAGCGCGACACCCAGGCAGTTGAGGCACCACGCCTGGTTGTGCAGATGCCCGTCGTCGCGGGACAGCGCCAGCGCCCGGTGCAGGTGCTCCGCCGCCTCGTCGGGATTCTCGCGGGCGATGGCGACGCCGAGCGTGATCCGGGCCGTCAGAGCGGGCGGCCACGCGGGGTCGGTGTGGGGGATGCCCAGCACCTTGCCGGCCCGCCGAGCCGCCTCCTCACGGTGTCCCAGCTGCAGCATCGCCCAGGCCTCCGAGGCGGCCGCGTGGGCGGCCTCGGTCGGGCAACCGGCCTTCTCGTACAGCTTGGCCGCCAGCCGGAAGAGTTCGAGCGGCTCCTCGACGTGCCCCGCGTCCCAGTTCAGATAGCCGCGTCGTACGGCCAGTTCGGCCTCCGCCCGCTCGTTCCCCGTCTGGGCCACCCGGAGTCCGGCCGCCTCGTACGCCGACGCGGCCTCCGCCATGCGGCCCGCGTTGTACCGCGCGAACCCCAGATCGCTGTGTGCCTCGGCCAGTTGCAGCGGATCGCCCAGGCGCTCGGCGGCGGCAAGCGACCGCTCGAAGAGCACGTTGAGATGGGTCGTGCCGCAGCGTCGCGCGAAGTACGTCCGCAAGAAGCGCGGCAGCTCACACACGTGCACGTCGGCCCCGACGGCGGCTGCCGTCTCGAACGCGGCCATCAGGTTGCCGTACTCCGTCACGAGCCAGGCGAAGGCCGCGTTCTTGTCCGTGAAGTGCGGCAACTCGGCGGGAGGTTGGCCCGCGGAGACCGTGCGACCGGGCGACAGGAACGGCATCGCGGCATCGGCGGCGGCCGCCGCGTGCACGTAGTAGTCGAGCACGCGGCCCAACGCCCGTTCCCGCTCGGCCGCCGAGTCCTGTTCGGCAGCGGCCCGGCGCGCGTGCTGGTGCACCAGGTCGTGCAGCCGATAGCGGCCCGCCGTCGGCTGCTGGACGAGGTGTGCGTCGAGCAGGTCCTCCAGCATGGCCCGGGCGCTGCGCAGCGGCACGTCCGCCAGTGCCGCAGCCACGTACTCGTCGAAGGACTCGCCGGGGATCAGGCCCAGCATCCGGAAGAGACGAGCCTGGGACCGGTTCAGCTGCCGTACCGACATGGCGAGCGCGGTGTCGAACTCGCTCGCGCCCTCGGCCATCCGCTCGACGAGGATGCCCACGGTCCAGCCCGGCCGGTGCCGCAGCCGTGCCGCGGCCAGCCGTAGGGCCAGCGGCAGATGCCCGCACAGCCGCAGGACCTCGGCGGCGGACTCCGGATCGCGGGCCAGCCTGCCCTCGGGGCCGCCCGGATCGCCGCTGGCGCGAACCAGCAGCTGCGCGCTCTCCTGCGGGGTCAGCACGTCGAGTGAGACCGGGGGCACCTCGTCCAGGCCGAGGAGCCGGTTTCGGCTGGTGATGACGGCGACGGAGTCGCCGGCGCCGGGCAGCAGCGGGCGGACCTGGTCGGCGTCCGCGGCGTTGTCGAGAACCACGACGACCCGCCGACGGGCCAGTTCCGACCGCCAGCAGGCGGCCAGTTGCTCGATGCCCTCCTGCGGGACTCTCTCTGACGGGACGTCGAGTGCGCCGAGCAGCATCCGCAGCGCGGAGTCGGGATCGAGCGGGGGCCGGCCCTCGGTGAACCCGTGCAGATCCACATAGAGCTGGGCGTCCGGGAAGTCGGCGGCAAGCCGGTGTGCTGCGTGCACCGCCAGACAGGTCTTGCCGACGCCCGCCATGCCGTCGACGGAGACCGCCCGATGGCTCTCGATCGCGGCGAACACGGCGGCGAGCCGCTCCTCGCGTCCGGTGAAGTCCGGTACGTCGCGCGGCAGATCGTTGCGGGGCACCGTCCGGACCTGGCGGCTGCTCTTCGGAGGCGCCGGCAAGGGGTTCGAGGTCCGTTCCCACAGCGGACGCAGCGGGCGGGGGTCGCGCTTCACGAGGCGGCAGAGGGCGACGACCGCGGGCCAGGGCGGCACGGTCTGCCCGTTGAGGTAGCGCGACAGGGACGAGGAGCTGAGGCCGGCGTCCCGCGCCAGAGCCCGTACGCCGAGCCCGGACAGTTCCTGGAGCAGGCGCAGCCGGGCCGCCAACTCGTCCTGCGGATCGGCCTTCGCCGTCCCTTCCTGCGCGTCCACCCTTGTCCCCCGCCTTTCCGTCCCGTTGCGGCAGAAGTCTTGCCAGCCGACTCGCCGCTGGTCAAGGCCGTTTCAGCTGTCCCACGGTGTCCCACCGCCGTGGTCGTGACAGACGGACTCGGCTGTCATGGAATCACGCCCCGGGGCAACGGGGCGCCGACCCGGAAGAGGAGCAGACCGAGATGCAGTCCCGTATGGAGAACCCCGCCGTCGTACTGTCCGGTGCGATGCAGCCCATCCAGGAGATCCTCAAGGCCGCGCACTCCGGTGGAGTGGACGGGCAGACGCTGGAGCTGGTCCATCTGCGTGTCAGCCAGATCAACGGCTGCAGCGCCTGCGTCGACGGCGGCGCCAGGGCGGCCCGCAAGGCCGGAGTGAGCGATGAGCGGCTGGCCACGGTCGCCGCTTGGCGGGAGGCCCCGTACTTCACCGAGGAGGAGCGGGCGGCCCTCGCGCTGGCCGAGGCCGCGACCCGGCTTGCCGACCGTCCCGACCCGGTGAGCGACGAGGTCTGGGACACGGCCGCCACCTACTTCGACGAGAAGCAGCTGGCCGCGATCGTCCTGATGATCGGCGTCACCAACCTGTTCAACCGGCTCAACGCCACGACCCGTCAGATCGCCGGCGCGTGGGGATGACCTGGGCCGCGGCCGCGGCACCCCTCCGGCATGAAGATGTACCCATTCAATCCGCTCAACGTGAGGAAACCGCTGTGAAGGACGTACAGAAGAAGAGCACCGCCGTCGCTGCCGACAGGTCGTCAGAGCGATTCACGGACGAGGAACGGGCGGCGATGAAGGAGCGGGCCAAGGAGCTGAAGGCATCCGCGCGCCGCGGATCGCGTGCGGACAAGGCGGCCGAGGAGGAGGCCGCGGTGCTCGCGAAGATCGCAGAGATGCAGGATTCGGACCGGGCCATGGCCGAACGGATCCACGCCGTCGTCAAGGCGAGCGCGCCGGAACTCGCGCCGAAGCTCTGGTACGGGATGCCCGCGTACGCCAAGGAGGGCAAGGTCGTCTGCTTCTTCCAGAGCGCTGAGAAGTTCAACGCGAGGTACGCGACGTTCGGCTTCAGCGACAAGGCGAACCTCGACGAAGGCGCCATGTGGCCGGCCTCCTACGCCCTGAAGGAGCTGACCGCCGCGGACGAGGCGAGGATCGGCGAGCTGGTGAAGAAGGCGGTGAACTGAGGCAGTACAACCGTTCCGCGCACTCGTGTGTCTGATCGGCAACGCACGAGCTGAGGAGGGGCATGGCCGATCGCTGGGACCTTCCTCCTGTAGGTCCGGGCGCCGCGCCCGAGAAGTGGTTGCTGCGCGTCGGGTTCGTGGGCCTCCTCATGGCGGCCCCAGGTGTGGCGGTGGGCTATTTCGAGGGGTTTCAGGACGACACGGAGGCCGGTGCCTTCGCCTGGCTCATGATGTTCTTCGGCGGTCTGCTGATCGGCGTCACGGCGTGGGTCGGTGCGATACGTCGCCTGGAGCCCGAGTCGAGGAGGGAACGGCGTCGCAGGACCGCCGCCCGACGTTCCCGGCAGGTGCCCCTCCCTGCCGCGGAGCTCGCCTATGAGAATCTCCGCGAGGCTGCGGTGTGCTCCGCGGCCGAGGCTGTAGATCCGCGGTCGCCCGCATCCGTGACCGGCGGCCGGTCACGGTTGGTCTGGTGGCGCAACCGCAGCTTGCTCACTGCCTTCGGCCTTCCCCTCATAGCTGCCTGGACCGTCGTCGTGGCGCTTTTCGGGTTCGGCGGCGTACTGCACTTCTTTGGTGGGACCACCGACCGTGGGTACCTCTTCCTCGCGGGCTCGGTCTGCGGCCTGGTGGCGTTCGTATGGAAGGCGCGGCTCGCCCGGGCTGTCGCCCGGGTGGCCGTCAGCGAGCACGTACGCCCGATGCGCTGGCTGCTTCTGCGTGAACCGGAGGCGGGAGATGCCTACTTGGTGCTTTACCCGGCCGAGGGCGATCCGGACGATACTTTGCCCATGCTTCTACGGCTCGCCGAGAAGAAGGATGCAAGAGGCCTCCCGCCGGCGGGTGTCGCGGACGTCCACGGCCTGCTTCGTCCGGTCACCGTGCTCGTACCGTGGATCGGCGGTTCACCTGTGTGGACCGACCACCCCGTGGCAGCCCTCGACCTGACGACTGAGCGCGACCGAGCGCGGCTGACCTACCTCAAGGGATCCAAGTCCCTCGGCCGATAGGCGCTCTTCGCACAATGGCGTGCCGGGGCCGGCGGTCCGGACGGTCAGCCGTGTTGCGGAACCTTTGCGCACCTCCAGCCGGAGGCTACCGTCCAGAACTACGGAGGCGCTCCCGGGCCTCACGCCGAAACGTCTCGATAAGTGCCCCAACGGCAATCAGAACGATCGCTCCGGGTACCAGAGCCCACACTCCCTGCCGTGCCCCGACAAATGCAGCCACCACAGCCGCGGTGATTGATGCGGCGAGAAGGGCCGTCTTGTCTCCCGGACCGCCTTGCGAGGCCACGGCCATTCGCTGCGCCACGACGCGACGCGCCTGCAACGCGGCCGAGCGCTCCCAAAGATCACGGCGCGCTTCACCGCTGTAGCGCGACAAGATCTCATCGGCGTACTCCGGATTGGAAAGCAGAACCTCAAGCAGTTCCAGTTCGTCGTCTGGACGCGGTTCTCCACGCCTGAACCTGCCTTGCATCTAACCCCTCCAGCTATTGAATAGGCGAATGCTAAGGGTGCTCAATTGAGGCCCCCAATAGGTTCGCCAGAACCCGCAGGAGGTTCTGGTGGGAGGCATCCAGACTGCCGGCTTTCGGAGCATCGACGATGAGAACCCCTTTGGGCGTGCCAGCCACCTTGACCGAAACCGCAGCGAGCGTTTGATACCCACTTCCAGGCGTGGGCTTGATGTCGGGGTCATCCTTGACGTTCGTGGGTGGACACTCACCGCCGACCTTTACGAGGTCGATCAGGGCGACATTCCCCGGCTTGCTCGGGTCGTAATCAAATTTGCTCCGCGGCGGATTGGGGCGACCCCGGTAGTCCAGCATCTTGAGTTTATTTGATGCGGCATCCAGCTCGTAGTAGACGCATCGCGAGTCGGCACCGATACCCATGACCGCGGCCTCCAGGGTGGAGGTCAGTATCTGACCCTTCGCACGGTTCTTGTCGGCATCGTGCGCCCGCACGCCTGCGTCGATCAATTCACCCATGTGCCTGGATACGGGATTCAGGCCGGTTTGAAGTGCTCGGGTGAGCTGAGCTGTGGCATCTTCGGCCACCCGGACCGCAATCCTCCTGGATCGTTCGGAAATGAGCTGCAGAATAGCGGCACCTGCGGTAAAAGTGACACCGACGCCGATGTAGAACGATTGATCGGAATTGGATTTGGAGTTTCCTGCCAACGTTCCATAGTAATAGGCGCCCGTGGCAAAGGCTACGGTGAAGAGAGATAATAGTCCACGAAGCGCCTTGCCCCACCATCCGCTGTTCATAAGCCCCCCGATATTGATTTTGCGGAGCCGTTACGCCGTCTCAATCTCTACTCGACCGCGACCGGTCCGGGCCCGTCGACCCAGACTGGCCCAACCCCGGACTCGCCTGTGATTCGTTGCGCCCTGTTGTTACCCAACGGTGACGGTACGTGAAACGGCGCGGACCCCGCGTCCTGGAAGGGATCCGATGCGTTACGGTGCCGCATCGTGGAGTGCGCAACTACGCGGGCTTCCAACCGCTCGCACCGGACCGCGGCCTTCCCGTCGATCTGTCGGGCGGCATGCGTGCGAAGCTGGGGTCCTGGGTTGCCGCGGGCACCCTGTACGGCGCGAGTTGGGTCAGCTGGGCGGAGCTCGATTCGATGGATCTCGCGACCGCGCCCGATCGGTTCATCGGCCGGCTGACCTGGCGCCCGACATCGCTGCCATCGACACTGCATCAGCAGCTCGTGTCCGATTCCTGGCCGTCGGAGACTCTGTCCGTGGTGGGCGTGCCGCCCGCGGACTTGCGCAGCGCGACGGAACGCGTGGAGTGGACCACCGACGAAGTGATGTGCACGTACGAACCGCTGACCGTCGGCGCTGTCCTGGGACCTGAAACCCACTGGCCACATGTCTTCGCCGTGATGAAGGCTCTGGCAGGCCGCTTCGGTGATGACGGCGTGCGCCTGGTCGTCGCGTTCGACTGACCCCAGCGTCGTCATGATCTTCGTCGTGGAGCCGGTCCGAAGCCGCGTGTCCGCCCCCGTTGGACGCCCAACTGCAGTCTGTGGATGGAGGATTGACGGGCCGTTCGTGCGACTGCTTCACTGATGCCGCTGTGGCTGAGCCACTCACCCACTGATCCGCCGCTGATCTGAGTTGTCATGTGCAAAACATTGCATCCCCGGTGAAGGGAGATCACGATGCGCAGAGCACGCAGGAGACGCAACGCACTGATCGGCGTGATGTTGTCCGCCGTCGTCATGGGAACCGCCCAACCCGCGGTCGCCTCCGCAACGGCAGAGCGCGGGCCCCGACCCGCATCCGCCCCGCAGTCCTCGGTCCGTGGCGCCGAGGAGGCGATCGCACGTTCGCTCGCGTCCTCGCTGTCGCACTCCGCATGGCGCGCACAGGTGCGTGCGGCCGCCCTGAGCACGGATGAGGTGGATCTGCAGGCGCTGACCGACCAGGCCTGCAGCCCCGTTGGAGCGCGGCTGCAGTCGTCGGTGTCCGGCGCGAACCGGCATGTCGCCGGCCTCAAGGGGCTTCCCACGTCGATCGGTTCGCTGCTCCGCATACGCCTGGGTGCGCCCTCCATGCGCGCACGTCTGAGCGCTGACGTCACCCCCTGGGTCGCCGTCGCCGGCTCCGACGACCACGCCAGGGTGATCACGGCCTACGACAGCCTGGGCCGTCGTCATTCCGTGGACGCGACACACGTACCCGAATTCCCCCTGTACGTCGTGGACATCGACGCCGCCAAGGCGCACCGGGCCGGGCTGCGGGTGCTCTCGAAGGCACTCGCCGACAACGGCCTCAGCGCGCCGCAGGCCGGGCGCGCGAACGCGGCCGCAGCGGCGGGCTGGTGGGCCACCAAGGTCACCGCGGTCGAGGTGAACGACGATCAGGAGCCCTGGTTCAAGGGTGCGGCTGAGATGTTCTCGCTCGTGACCGGCTTCGGGCAGGACGGCAAGGCGCGCGTCGACTCGGTCGACATGCCGTACCTGGACTACGACGGCAACGTGTATTACCCGAACCAGATCCTGGTCAACTGGTCGAACTACAAGTACAACCTGGCGGACGTCGTCATGATGGAGGACGACGACGGCACCAACTACAAGTCGCTCGCCCAGGCCCTCACCACGGCCCTGCTCACCATCACCGACCAGGGCACCTACATCCCGCTGGTGAACGCCGTACTGGCGGCGATGCCCGACTCCTGGTTCACCGACGACCCCGACTATGTGGAGTCGTGGTACACCCTGTCCAAGAACTCCTCCGGCCGTCTCAACGGGGCTGCCGGCAACGGCTGGATGACCGTCGAGCCCTACTTCGTCGAACAGTTCTGAGCCGCCGCCGGTCGCCGCCCGCACCGCCCGGGCCGCGACCGGCTCGCCGGCCTGCACCGCGAGCACTGCGAGTACTGCGAGAAAAGAGCTTCGCCGTCGATTCCCGCTCCAGGCATGATTCCCACCGTGCATGAGGACCGGGACCATCGCGGACGGGCGCGATACACACTGACGGACACCGAGAACGGACACGTCTGGGGCGTGTGCGCCGAAGCGCACGGACTGTTCGGGTCCCCGCGGCGGGGGACGTACGAACTGTTCGGCTGGGTTCCGGAACCGGAAGATGCCGAGGTGCGTGGCTGGGTCGGCAGCCGGGTGTGGCTGGTGCCGGAGGACGGCGAATCCGAGCCCTGGCTCCTCGAAGACGCGGAGAGCCTCGGGCGTCACCCCGGCACGGACGGCCTCGTCCTGACCGGCCTGGACGACTACGAAGGCCCGCCCGAGGGCCACCGGGGCGTGGTCCGGGTGCACGACGAGTACCGGTGGCTGGGCTCGTGCCGGGAGTTCGCCCGCGTCCTGCCGCCCGAGCGGGACGCGCCCCCGCTCGTCCTGCGGGGGCTCGCACCGGATGAACGGCTGCGGCAGGCACTGTCGAAGGGCACCCGGCGGGCATTGGACCTGGAGCAGGCAGCCCTGGAGATACGGGACGACCGGGGTGAGCCGCTCACCGAAACGCTGCTGTGGACCAGAGTCAGCGCCTGGCGTCCCTCGGACTACGGGACGGATCCGGGAACGGACCTGATCGACCTCGAGCTGGACGGAAAGCTCTTCACGCCTGTCCCGGAATATGTACGGCCCCTGTGGGAACGGTGGTTCTCCGGGCCGCCGGACGCCACCGGCACCTGGGCCTGGCTCGACACCCGGCGGCGCGGCGCCTGGCTCGACCTCGTCCGGGACACGGCCTGCCGGCGCGCGCACCGCGACCGGCCGTCCGGCCACCGCTACGAGCTCGACGGCCGGCACATCACCGATGTCCCCGCCCTCTACCTGGCACTCGGTGAGGCGGTGAACGGCCCGGGCGGCTACTTCGGCGGCTGTCCGGCCGCTGTCGACGACTGCCTGCGTGGCACCTTCGGCTACACAGCCCCCGGGGCCCTGCTCTGGCGCCACGCCGCGACCGCGCGCAAGCACCTCTCCCGAATCCTGACGCCCGACGGCCGGCCCTACGACCTGTTCACCGAGACCCTCGATGCCCTGACCCGAGGCGGTATGCACGTCACCCTGAGGTGATAAGTGTGCGACGCACGGTTACTGTGCGGTGAAGCCGAACCGGTGATCCAGGCAAATCCGGTGGCGTGTGCCGGCCGAGTCCGGCCGGTTGGCGGGGGAGTGCCAGCCGGTTGGCGGGTCGGTTCCGGACACCCGCCGGATGTTGCGCCGGGCCCCTTTCCCCCGACCCTGGAGCTCATGAGTGGTCGGTCCTGGGACACGCTCTGATCGTCCTGGACCGACCGTGCCGGGCCAATGAGGAGGTCCGTCCTATGACGATCCGCCTGACGTTTCTGTGTGCGCCCGGCGGTGACGCCACCCTGGATGCACTTCTCGGTGACGCTCCCCTGGATGAGCGCGGCCTGCGTGAGGCAGGCGCGGCCCGAGCAGCACTCCCTCCCCACGGGCCGGCCCTGCGAGGGCCCTCGCTGCGCTGCTTGCAGACCGCCGACGCCCTCGGCCTGACGGCAGCGTCCGAGCCGGCACTGCGCGACGTCGACCTCGGCAAGTGGGGCGGCCGTACCGTCGACGACATCGCCGCAACCGACCCGCACGGTTTGACCGCCTGGTTCACGGACCCGGATGCCGCACCACACGGCGGTGAGTCCGTGCAACAGCTCTGTCGCCGTACAGCGAACTGGCTGAGCGGCGTGGCGCCGGGCACGGACCGTGCTGTGGCCGTCACCGAAGCAGCCGTCGTCCGGGCCGCCCTCATCCATGCCCTGGCCATACCGGCGCGAGCCTTCTGGTATCTCGCTGTGCCGCCCCTGTCCGCGATCTCCCTCACGCGGCGAGGCGGCTGCTGGGACGTCCGTCTCGACTGCCTCACCGCGCGAGTGGGCAGGCGATGGGTGCTCTCGCAATCAGGGACTCCGCCGCACCCCGTCGGTGATCTGCTCTCGCCCACCCACCTGGTCGGCGTGAATCGATCGGGATCGGTTCGCGAAACGCTCTTCGTCAGCTGTGGGTAGGCCGAGGCTGCCGACGTACAGAAGAAGCGCCGTACGCTGACCCCGCGCTGTCGGCGAACGGGAGAAGCCTCGCCGGGCGGGCGCTGACTGCGGGCGAGGGAGGCGCGCATGGGCGGGGCGACACCCCCGGGGACTGTCCTGGTCGTGGACGACGACGCGGCCATCCGGCGGTCGCTGGAGCGCGGGCTGAGGCTGAGCGGCTTTGCCGTGCGCACCGCACCCGACGGGCTCGGCGCGCTCGCCGCCGTCGCGGACGGTCCGCCCGACGTGCTGGTCCTCGATGTGTCGATGCCGGGCATGAGCGGCATCGAGGTGTGCGCGCGGCTGCGCGCCGACGGCCGGGATCTGCCGGTGCTCATGCTCTCCGCGCTCGACGAGACCGCCGACCGGATAGCCGGGCTGCAGGCCGGGGGTGACGACTACCTGGTCAAGCCGTTCGCCCTGCAGGAACTGGTGCTGCGGCTGCGTGCGCTGCTGCGCCGACGGCCGCCCGCCGTCCCGGAACAGGTGTTGCGGGTGGCGGACCTGCTGATCGACCCCGCCGCCCGCACCGTACGCCGGGGCGGACGGCCGCTGGACCTCACACGGCGCGAATTCGAGCTGCTGGAGGTGCTGGCCCGCAACACCGGGCTCGTCCTCACCCGTGACCAACTGCTGGAGCGGGTGTGGGGTTACGACTTCGACGTGCGCAGCGATGCCGTCGACACCTTCGTCAGCTATCTGCGGCGCAAGCTGGAGGCCGACGGCGCACCGCGGCTGATCCAGACCGTGCGCGGGGTCGGCTTCGTGCTGCGGGAGGAGTCGTGAGGCTGTCGGCCCGGATCGGACTCGCGGTGGGCTGCACGGTGCCGTTGCTGGTGCTGGCCTCCGGGTGGCTGCTGCTCCAGCTCGTCGCCCGCGATCTGCACCGCGCCGAGGACGATCATCTACGGGAGCGGGCGGCGGCCGTGGTGCCCGACGCCAAGGCGCTGCTGCGGGCCGGGGCGGCCGACCGGCCCAGGGCGGCGGACACCCGTGAACGTGCCCTCTACAGCGCGGCGCTCGACGTGGGCGTGCGGGTGGTGGGACCGGACGCCACCTTCAACGGCGGACCGCAGCCCGCGCCCGGCGTACGGCTGCCCGCGCGCACCGGCACACCGGTCACCGTGCGCGCCGACGGCGACAGCTGGCGGGTGCTGGCCCGCCGGGTACGTACGCCGCTCGCCTCCGGCACGCTGTGGGTGTTCGCACCGGACACCGCCGACCGGGCCCAGCAGCGGCTGGTCCGGCGCCGGGTGCTGGTCACCACTCTGCTCGCGGCACCCCTGTCCGGCCTGCTGGCCTGGGGCGTGTCCGCGAGTGCCGCCGCGCCGCTACGGAGGCTGACCCGCAGCACCGCGGGACTGGACCCGCGTACCGACCGTGCCCGGCCGCCACTGGAGCGGTCCGGAGTCGCCGAGGTCGACGAGCTGGCCGCCACCGTGCGTACCGTGCTGGCCCGCTACGACGAGCAGGCCGCCCGTACCGGCGAGGCGCTGGACACGGCCCGCTCCTTCTCGTCGGCCGCCGCCCACGAACTGCGCACTCCGCTGATGAGCATGGGCACCAACCTGGACATCCTGGCCGACCACCCCGAGCTGCCCGAGGCGGACCGCACGGAAGTCGTCGCGGACCTACGCCGTGAGCACGGCCGCCTGCTGGGCCTGCTGGTGATGTTGCGTGACCTCGGGCGCGGGGATCTGGTGGAGGCGGAGGCGTTCCGCACCGCCGACCTGACGGAGATCGCGGAGGCGGCCGTCGCCGACGCCGGCCGCCGGGCGCCCGGCGCGCGGCTCGAGCTGGACGCACCGGCGGGCATCACCGTGCGCGGCTGGGAACCCGGACTGCGGCTGCTGCTGGACAACCTGCTGGCCAACGCCGTGGCACACGGAGCCGACGCGCAAGGGCGGGTGAGCGTGACGGTCGGAATGCGGCGTGCGGGGGAGTGGATCGTGCTCACGGTGGACGACGGCGGTCCCGGGGTGCCGGAGCCGGACCGGGAGCGGATCTTCGAACGGTTCCGGCGCGGCCCGGCCAGCGCCGGTTCCGGGCTCGGCCTCACGCTGGTGGCCCAGCAGACCGCGCTGCACCGGGGCAGCGTCACCGTCAGCGACGCACCGGGTGGAACGGGGGCGCGCTTCGAGGTGCGGCTGCCGGCCGCGGCGGGTGAACTGCCCGACCGCCGTGACTGGTTGATCGGAACAGCCGGGACATACCGGTCACAGAGTTTCCCCAAAGAGCGCTCCTAGCCTGCCGCGGGACGGGCGGCCCGAACGGTCCGTCCGGGAACGGAGGCATGTGATGGACATCCGGCGAAGGCGCCGCACCCTGCTGGCAGGACTGGCCACGGCCGCACTCCTCGCGACCGGCACCGGCGCGGCCGCGGCCGACAGCTCCACCGCACCGGCACCGACCGGCGACGGGGCGAAAGCGCTGTGCAAGCGGGTGCCGAAGATCGACCGGCGGATCGAGCGGGCGCTGAAGCGGCTGGACACCGGGGCCGGTACCCGGGGTTCGGTGGCGCGGCTGGAGCGACGCGTGGACAACGCCAAGAAGGCGGGCCACACCGAGATCGCCACGTTTCTGGAGGACCGGCTGAAGACCCGTAAGGCGCTGGTGCCGACGCTCAAGCAGCGGCAGAAGGACCTCGCCGACGTCAGGACGTGGTGCCAGGACAACAACGGCGGCAGGGCAGCGAGTTGACGCGCGCAAAGGCCTCTGCGGTATTGATCGCCCTCCTGGCCGCCCTAACTGCCGGCTGCTCCGGTCACGACGGGGCAACGCCGAAGGCGCCCGCCGCCACGCCGTCGGGCTACTCGCAGATGCAGCAGAAGGTCGACGCGGCCGAGTCTGCCGCCGCCGCGGCCGACCGGGACGCGGCCTCGGACACGGACCGCTGAACCGAGGGGGAGGCGCGTCGCGCCTTCAAGGCCGTCAGCCGAGGTCCCCGAAGATGGCAGCCAGGAGCACCCCGGACGCGAGGAAGATCAGGGTCAGCGTCGCCATCGCGGCCTTCTGTTCCCGGGGCACCTCGGGGCGAGGCATGGTCATTTCAGTGCCGGGCGGGGCGGCCGCGGCCGTCGGTTGGCTGATCGGCTCGCCGCCTTCGCCCAGCACACGAACCGTTCCCATCCCGTGCTTGAGGTGGTTGCTCACCAGCCAGACGTTGACGGGATGGGCGAACGCCAGACCGGCCAGGACGGCCAGGGAGAACGTCGTCCAGAAGCGCACCCCGGCGGCGTCGTGGGTGCCCGGCACATGGCTCCGGATGATGACGATCACGGCCACCATGGCGCCCATCACGCAGTTCATCGACAGCCACTCCGCGAACACCGTCGAACGGACGGCTCGCAGATAGCTGCCACCGAGCATGTCGCGCATGAAAAGGGCCTGGAAGACGAGCAGTCCGAAGCCGAAGCCCACGATGTACTCGGTCAGACTGTCGGCCCAGGCCGGAAGGCCGATCACCGAGGTGATGACGGCTGCCAGCACGATGCCTGTGGCGTCGCCCGCCACACAGTGGATGGTCGATCCGAAGGCCTGCTTCCACAGGGGCGCCACGAACTCCTCGTGGGTCCCCGGCCGAGGCTCCTTGCAGGAGAGCACATAGAGCGCGGCGCCGATCGGCCCGATGTAGAGGGTCACCAGGACCCAGCCCCACTTCATGACCGTGAGTTCGGGGTTCTTGGTGAACGCGTCGAACGCGACGTAGACGGTGGACAGGGCGACCAGGAAGAACCAGATGTACATGAGGGTGTCAGCGGTGGTCCCGCTCATGCCGCCACTGGCCGCAAGCATGTCCACCGCGCCCTTCACCCCGCTCGCACACCCGATGTGGCATCGCTCTTCCGTGACAGGTCATGATGCGGCAGGGCGCTTCCACCGGGCGGCTCGACGGACCTTCCGCGTCCTTAGGGGTGGTTGCTTTCACCCCGGTGGAGGCAGCACAGCGGGTAGCACAGCGGTTATCCCCGTACGGCTACTTCGTGCGCAGCATGAGGGCCTGGCGGGTGTTGTCCCCGTACACGCCGACCTCGTCCCCGTGGATGCCGTACCGCTGCTGGAAGCGGGCGACAGCCTGGCGGACCTTGGTGTCGTACCGGCCGTTGATCGCGCCGCGGTCGTAGATCTGCGGGATCTGGAGCAGACGTACCTGCAACTCGTACACGCCATGGCCGCTGTCGCCCGGACGCAGAACCCCCGTGCCGGGAATCTCGGGCAGCGGGGCGGTGCTGCCGGGCTCCGGCTGGTCCGGTTGCCCCAGGGATGCGGGTGGCGCCGTCGGTGCGCTGTGACCGTTGGTGAGGAGGGAAGAGGCGAGGAGCACACCGCTCACGGCGCCCAGTCCGAAGACTCCGGCCACGCGGGCGTGCCGCGGGTCGATGGACCTCCGGTGCTTGCGGCCATGCTTCTGCGAGGGCGGGTGGACCAGGGGCGGGGGCATGGGCGCCGCGGGAGTCGGCGCACCGGACCTGGCCACGGGCGGAGCCCAGCGTTGCGGCCGGGCGGTGCCTTGCCGCGGATGAACCCTGGGAGTGAAGAACGGCGACGGCTCCCCGAGCCCGGGGCCCCCGTACTCCGCGATGGACGGCTCCGCGGCCTGCTGTGGCGAAGGCGCCTGCGGACCCCTCCCGCGTGCCCACAACGGCTCCACCACGGAGGCTTCCACGGCCCCGCGCGCATGCCCGGGGAGGTCGCCGTCCTCGGTCGTTGTGCTGGGGTGCTGCTCCCGGTCCAGCGCATGAAGGTCGGCCCGCGCGGCGTCCAGCGCCTGCAGAACCGCCCGGAAGGAAGCCCGGATGTCCTGCGCCGGGTCCTCCGCGGATGCGAGGGCTCGCCGCGGCTCGGCGTCGTCGAATGCCATGGGCAGTCCTCCTCGGTCGACGTCTGTGGCATGCCACGTCGGACACCTGTCCTTGTGCAGCGATACGCAGGCCGGTCCGCCTTGTCTCAATCAGCCGCCGGGAGTTGAGGCCTTCGGTCCCTCGGCCACAGGCAGTCGTGGAGGTACAGCGCGAAGGGGATCCACCAGATCGCACTGCTGTGACGAGCCGTCATATCGGCGTGTATCCGCGTGCCCTGGCTTCCGTCGATCCTGGCGCGTAAGTCCTTAAGGTAATGAGGCAGGCCATTGATCGACAAGTGGTTGCGAACGGCCCGGGGCGCGACGGCGGTGTCGAAGCCTTTTCGTAACCGGTGTTTAACGCCAGACTCTTGCGCTCGGCGGCATCGACCGCAAAGGTATCGCACCAAACCTTTGATTGAGGCGGGGAGCGGTACGTCGGATCCACCGGCGGCCACCAGAGCCCGAGGAGGCCCGTATGCCCACCGACAAGTCAGTGACGGAGCCGGAGCGCGAGAAGGCTCTGTCCGGAGACGCTCAACGCCTTCACGAACTCGGCTACGCCCAGGAACTGGCGCGTTCGATGTCGGCGTTCTCGAACTTCGCCATTTCGTTCACCATCATCTCCGTCCTCTCCGGATGTCTGACGCTGTACGGCTTCGGCATGGTCACCGGCGGCCCGGCGATGATCACTTGGGGCTGGCCGCTGGTCGGCATCATGACCCTCTTCGTGGGCCTGGCCATGGCCGAGGTCTGCTCCAGCTACCCGACGGCCGGCGGCCTGTACTACTGGGCGGCGAAGCTCGCTCCGTCCCACGGCGCGGCCTGGTCCTGGTTCACCGGCTGGTTCAACTTCCTCGGCCAGGTGGCGGTGACCGCGGGCATCGACTTCGGCGCGGCCTTCTTCCTCAACGCACTGCTCGACCTGCAGTTCGGCCTCTCCGCCACGCCCGGGCACACCATCCTGATCTTCGGGATCGTGCTGGCCGTCCACGGCGCGCTGAACACCTTCGGCGTCAAGCTCGTCTCCTTCCTCGGCAACGTCAGCGTGTGGTGGCACATCCTCGGCGTGCTGATCATCGTCGGCGCGCTCGTGATCTTCCCCTCGAAGCACCAGTCGGCGGACTTCGTCTTCACTCACTTCGTCAACGGCACCGGCTGGGGCTCCAGCTTCTACGTCGGACTCCTCGGCCTGCTGCTCGCCCAGTACACCTTCACCGGCTACGACGCCTCCGCGCACATGACCGAGGAGACCCACAACGCGGCCGAGGCCGGACCGCGCGGCATCGTGATGTCGATCCTGGTCTCCCTCGTCGCCGGCTGGATCCTCCTGCTCGGCATCACCTTCGCCATCCAGAGCTACGACGGCGCCCTGACCAGCTCGACCGGCGTCCCCCCGGCGCAGATCTTCATCGACGCCCTCGGCGAGACCGGTGGCAAGCTCCTGCTGCTCATCGCGATCGGCGCCCAGTTCTTCTGCGGCATGTCCTCGGTCACCGCGAACTCCCGGATGATCTACGCCTTCTCCCGGGACGGCGCACTGCCCGGCTCGCAGGTGTGGCACCGCATCAACAAGCGGACCAAGACACCCACCAATGCGGTCTGGCTGGCGGCGGGCGGCGCCTTCGTCCTCGGTCTGCCCTATCTGTGGAACGCCACCGCGTACGCGGCCGTCACCTCGATCGCCGTCATCGGCCTGTACATCGCCTATGTCATGCCCGTCTTCCTGCGGCTGCTCCAAGGCGACGACTTCGAGCGCGGGCCCTGGCACCTCGGCCGCTGGAGCCGGCCGGTCGGCATCATCGCCGTCGCCTGGACGCTGATCATCACCGTCCTGTTCATGCTGCCCACGGCCAGCCCCGTCACCGGGAAGAACTTCAACTACACCCCGATCGCCGTCCTGATCGTCCTCGGCTTCGCCGGAGTGTGGTGGCTGGTCTCGGCGCACAACTGGTTCAAGGGCCCGAAGGTCCAGGGCACCGCCGAAGAGCTGGCGGCGATCGAGCATGAACTCGAGTTCTGAGCCCATGCGCCGGGGCGCCGGCACCTGCCTGTGGCAGGAGTGACGGACGGCGACCCCCGGCCGGCGTAGTACCCATGTGACGTATCGCTGCGCCTGCCCCCGGCGACCGCCGGGGGCAGGCCGCGTCCGCGGCGGCGAGGCCGGCCGTCCTCGCCGCCGCGGACGACCCGGGCGTCGTCGCATGTGCCGTTCATCGTCCGTCGTCGATCCGCTCGGCGAGGAGCATCGCCGTATCGTCGGCCAGACGGTGCCCCGTGTGATCGAGCAGCCGTCCGTCACCTCCGCCACGACCGCGGTGACGAAATCCTCGGCCCGATCCTCCGCATCGTCCTGACCGGCCGCCACAGGTGCGGCGGACTCCCGCTCGATCGCCGCCGCGCAGTGGTTCACCACCTCCGCCAGATCGGCCTCGTAGTGCGCACATCACCCACGATCATCCGCACCCCGAACCGCGTCTGCGTGGCCTCGTACAGGTCACCGCCGATCTGTGCCCCCGTCTCTGCCGCGAGGTACATGCCGGCCATCCGCACCGGACCCAGCCGGTCCGGCACGCCTCTCAGGAGGACTCGCTGCGCGGCTTCGGCGATCCGGCGAACCTGGGCGAGCTCGATCTGCCTGTGCGTACGCATGGCGTTGCTCACGGCGACAGGCCGCCGACACGATGAGCAGAGACGCAAGGCTGGTGTAGAACTGTATGCGCGGGCGAGAGCTCGGTGATCAGCGCCAACGGTACGATCATGAACGGCGCCCAGCGTCCGATCATGAAGAGGACGAGCGGAAGTGCGACCGCTTGGCGTCTTTGAGTGGGACCACTTCCTAGGCGCGGGACTACGGCTGGGCCGCGGGCCTCGTGAGGTCGTCCGCCATCTGCTGGGCCCAGCGGCGACGGGCTTGCCGCACATCGTCCCCCACGGCTCCCGGCCCCCAGAGACATTCCTTGTAGACCGGAGCCAAGTCGGCCGGGTCGTCCAGGGCGGTCATCGTGTCACTGATCGCCTGACGCAGTTCCAGGTTCGAGTACAGCGACGTGTGGTCGAGGCTGCTCAGGTACAGCGCGGCGGCATGCGCCGAGTCCTGGTAGGAGTGTTGGCCGTGGGAGGCCATGCAGTCCCTCCTCATGCTGGAGGATGCGCGAACGAACTTCGAAGTACCGCAGGTGGGGGCCGTGTCCCGTAGCGCGCACAGTGTCATAGTTCGGTGGTTGTGGCTAGGTTGTTGGTGGATTGCGTTCATACTGTGCACGGACTGTTCGCCCTGTCTGTGGCTCACGTCACACAAGGCCCTGCGAACTCATAGCGCCTCTCATGCCACTCACCCACAGAAAGCGGCGCCCGGGTCGACCCCCCGGGCCGGGCACTGGAGGGGTGACACCATGGGACGGGCAACGGCTCTCATTGGCCGGCACGGTCGGAGGACGCGATCCACGGGTTCTCGACTCATCGTTCTGGCAGTTGCCTGTGCGGCGTTCCTCTCGGGCTGCGGCGGCGGGACCGACCTGACCAGGGCGAGGCCCCAGCAGGGCACCAGGCCTGCCTCCGCGGCCTCCAAACCCTCAACGGCGACCTGCCTCGACCGGATCGGCTCGCACATGACGCCCGCCCAGAAGGTCGGCCAGTTGTTCGTGGCAGGGGTGCGTGTCAGGCCGGGCAGCGAAGGGGCCATGGCAGCGAGCCTGGCCGCCTTGGGCAACCACCATGTCGGCTCGGTGATCCTCATGGGACCGAGTGGCGCCGGCGCGTCGGCGATCAAGGCCGTGACGGAGCGTGTGGGTCTGCTCGGCCAGGCTGTCGGAGAGAGCCGCGTCGCCCCTCTGGTCTCGACCGACCAGGAAGGAGGCCAGGTGCAGCCGCTGCGCGGGCCCGGCTTCACCGACATCCCGCCCGCTCTGGCTCAGGGCGGCTGGAGCGAGCAGCAGCTGCGTCAGCGGGCGGCACAATGGGCGGCCGAACTGCACGGAGCGGGCATCAACCTCGACCTGGCCCCCGTCGCCGACGTCGTCTCCTCGGACATGGGACGGGCCAATGGCCCCATAGGTCGCTACGACCGTCAGTTCGGCCACACCGCAGAAGCCGTTTCCGGTCACAGCGCCGCGTTCATCAAGGGATTCCGGCAGGCGGGCGTGCTGACCACGCTCAAGCACTTCCCCGGACTGGGCAGTGTTCGCGGCAACACCGACACGACTGTGCAGGTCACGGATACCGTCGTGGGCCGCGATTCCCGTGACCTCACCGTCTATCGAGAGGGCATGGCGGCCGGCGCCCGGTTCGTCATGGTGTCCCTGGCGACGTACACCCGTATCGATCCGGCGCGTCAGGCGGTCTTCTCGCCCATCGTCATCGAGGGCGCGTTGCGCAAGGACCTCGGATTCGACGGGGTCGTCATCTCGGACGACCTGGGGAACGCGGCCGCGGTGCAGTCGATGCCTCCGGCCCAGCGTGCTCTGGCCTTCCTCCGCGCCGGCGGGGACCTCGTGCTGACCGTGAATGCCGACCACATCCCCGCGATGACAGCCGCGGTCCTGAACGCCGAACGCGATCAGTCGGCACTCCGGGCGCACGTCGAGGCGAGCGTACGGCGGATCCTGGCGGCCAAGGAGGCAGCCGGCCTCATTCACTGCGCGGACTGAACCCGCTACCCATGGTGATCTCGCGGACGACTTCCGACCGCCTTGCCCTTGCGTGAGAACCATCGTTCTCGCTAGTGTGCCGGAAGTAGAGAACGTACGTTCTCATCGAGAGCCCGACCACGAGCGCCTGACCGAAGGAAATGACATGGCACACGAACCGCGCCCTCCGTTCCCGCCGTTCACCCGTGAGTCCGCGGTGGAGAAGGTCCGGCTTGCGGAGGACGGTTGGAACTCCCGCGACCCGGGAAAGGTCGCCCTCGCCTACACCGTGGACTCTCGGTGGCGAAACCGTGCCGAGTTCGCCACGGGCCACGACGAGATCGTCTCCTTCCTCACTCGGAAGTGGAATCGGGAGCTCGACTACCGGCTCATCAAGGAGCTTTGGGCCTACGACGGCAGCCGCATCGCGGTGCGGTTCGCCTACGAGTACCACGACGACTCGGGCAACTGGTTTCGCGCCTACGGCAACGAGAACTGGGAATTCGGTGATGACGGGCTGATGCATCACCGTTACGCCTCCATCAACGAACTGCCCATCAAGGAGTCGGAGCGCTTGTTCCACTGGCCCCTGGGGCGGCGACCGGACGGCCACCCGGGCTTGAGTGACCTGGGTCTGTAGAGTCTCGTCGCCGAGGTCGGTCGGCGGTGCGGGTCGAAAACGATGGTTCCCCCGGAGGAGGTGGCTGAAGTGGAACGCGAAGAGGCCGAGAAGCGAGTTCTCGACGCGGCCGAGGAGTTGTTCTACGGCCAGGGCATCCGGGCTGTGGGGATGGACGCAATACGGTCCGCCTCCGCCATCCCGCTGAAGCGCCTCTACCAGCTCTTCCCTTCCAAGGACTCCCTGATCGAGGCCTACCTGCGACGGCGGGACGCGCGTTGGCTGAGCGAGCTGGCCCAGTATGTGGAGACCCTCGAATCGCCGACCCAGCGCATCCTGGCGGTGTTCGACTGGCTGTACCGCTGGTTCAGCGAGCCGGGCTTCCGTGGCTGCGGATTCATCAACTCCTTCGGGGAGATGGGCGCGACGTCCCCCGCCGTGGCCGACATCGCGAAGGCTCACAAGCAGGCGTTCCGGGACTACGTCGCTGACTTGGTGGCTGCGGCGGAAGCGCCCAACTGGCTTGCCGACCAGCTCGTTCTGCTCGCCGAGGGCGCGATGACCACGGCAGCCATCCACGGTTCCCCCGAGCCTGCTCGCCAGGCCAAGGACGCCGCGCGCACCTTGCTGCAGACCTCTCGTGCGGGGACCGACATCCCTGTCTGAAGCCCGTGGTCAGTCGGCCCGCCTCAATCGTGCCGCAGCCGTTCAGCCCTGGTTGGCGAGCCGCAGAAGGGTCGTGGCGAGGACGTCGACCCCGTGGGTGCACGCCTCGGGTGTGGAGTATTCGCGAGGGTTGTGGCTGATGCCGTCGTACTCGCCCCGCACGAAGATCATGGCGGTGGGGCAGAGAGCGGCGAGTTCCTGGGCGTCGTGGCCGGCCCCCGAGAGCAGGGAGATGTGCGGCAGGCCGTGGTCGTCGGCGGCCTGGGCGATGACTTTCTGCACCTCGTTGTCGAAGGGGACATAGGAGGTCTTGGCCATCCGTCGGGTGGTCACGGACAGACCCGACCGACTCCCCTCCAGGTCGTGCAGGAACGCGGCCAAGTCCCCCTCGGCACGGGCCATCTGGGCGTCATCGGGGTTGCGCAGGTCGACGGTCAACTCCGCGCGGGCGGGGACGATGTTGGTCAGGTCCGGGTGGACGGTCAGATGGCCGACGGTGGCGCGCAGGTCGCCGTACGAGCATGAGTCGACCATGGCCCGCAGATGGACGACGATCTGCGCGGCGGCGAGACCGGCGTCGGCCCGCAGGTGGGTGGGGGTGGTGCCGGCATGCGCGGCGCGGCCGTGGATGGTGATCTCCTGCAGGAGATGCCCTGCACACCGGTGACGACACCGACAGGGACATCGTGCTCGGCGAGTACGGGGCCCTGTTCGATGTGGCACTCCACATAGGCGTGCGGCGGGGCGAGGCGCACGTCGGCCGGGCCGTCGAACCCGGTGCGGGCCAGTTCGCCGCCGAGCGTGTGGCCGTCGCGGTCGGTCAGGGCATGGGCGTACTCCAGGGTCAGGCGGCCGGCGGCCACGGCGCTGCCGAGCATGTCGGTGCCGAAGCGAACCCCCTCTTCCTCGGTGAAGATTCCGACCTCGATGGGGCGGCGGGTGCTGATACCGCGCTCGTTCAGGGTCCGTAGGACCTCGATGCCGCCCAGGACGCCGAGCCGGGCCCAGCCCCAGTGCCGCACGGCGCTCTTCGGCGCCCTTTCCGGTGAGCGCCGCGCGGACACCGGCGAGAGCGGCGGCACCGCACGGGCCCGAGGAGACACCGAGTTTCGCGAGGTCGGCGGCCGCGCAGGCACTCGCGGCATCGGTGACGGCGACCGCCGCGTCGAGCCCGCCGTGCAGACAGGGCCAGGCGATGCTGGACGGGGTGCCGCAGTTCAGCCCGGCCATGGCGGTGTGACCGGTGATGACGCTGACGGGTTCACCGCGATCGAGACTCTCGATGACGCATGCCGCGGCCTCCGGTTCGACGGAGAGCAGCGCCGGAGCCGGAGCCGGTCCGGAGGGACGGCTGCGGTAGTGGGTGACCACGGCCTGGGCCAGGGACCCGACGCCCACCGGGACGGCGACGAGCCCCGGTGCCGTGGCTCCCGCGGCAGCGAGCTGCTCGTCCATCTCCACGCAGAGGGTGGAGTAGCCCTCGACGATCCAGCCGGGGATCGTCTCATAGCCCGGCCAGGCGGTGTCCTGGATCAGGACCGCGTCCGCGGCGGCTTCGGCCGCGTCGGCCGCCTGCCGTACGGCGTCGTCGTACGACCCGGGAACGCGGGTGATGTCCGCCCCTTCGGATTCGATCGCGGCGACGGCCGCTGGATGGACGCCCCGGGGAACGAATATGTGTGCGCGCCGGCCGAGCAGACGCGCCGACCGGGCCACCGCGCGGCCGTGGTTGCCGTCGGTGGCGCTGATCAGCGTGGCGGGCGCCGTGCCCGGGTGGCGGGTCGCCTGCTCCGCCAGCGCACGGTGTACCGCCCAGGATGCGCCCAGCGCCTTGAAGGCCGGCAGGCCCAGGCGGGAGGACTCGTCCTTGACGAAAACCCGGCCGACCGCCAACTCGGCAGCCAGGGAGGGGAGTTCTCTCAGTGGGGTGGGGGCATATCCGGGCAGGGCGGCGTGGAAGTCCCGTACCTCGGCAGGCGCGGCTGCACAGGTCCAGGACCGGGCAGCGGGCCGCCCCGGGTGCGTCAACGCGCCGGAAGGCCCCCCATGCTGCCCCAACCACCCGCAACCCCAACGGCTTCCGAGCTCCTGGACCGCGACCCCGTTCGTCTCCTGGCCCGGCTGACCGCCCTCGATTCGGTCAACCCCGACCTCGTACTCGGCGGGGCCGGCGAGACCGCCGTCGCCGACTTCTGCGGCGCATGGCTTGCCGCCCAGGGGTTCGAGGTGCATCGCCTGGAAGAACGTCCAGGGCGGCCCTCGCTCGTCGCGATCGCCCGCGGTGTCGGAGGCGGCCGGTCACTCATGCTCAACGGCCACCTCGACACGGTCGGCCTCGCCGGTTACGACGGCGCTCCCCTCGACCCGGAGATCCGGGACGGCAAGATGTTCGGCCGCGGCACCTTCGACATGAAGAGCGGTATCGCCGCCATGATGGTCGCCGCCGCACGCGCCACCGCCGAGGGTTCCCTGCGCGGCGATGTCATCGTCGCCTGCGTCGCCGACGAGGAGCACGCCAGCGCGGGCACCGAGGAGGTGCTGGCGTCCTTCACCGCCGACGCGGCGATCGTCACCGAGCCGAGCCATCTCGAACTCACCTTGTCCCACAAGGGTTTTGTATGGTTCGACGTGGAGGTTCTGGGTCGCGCCGCCCATGGCTCACGCCCCGAACTGGGCATCGACGCCATCGCCAAGTCGGGCCACTTCCTGGTCGCGCTGGAGGAGTTGGGCCGACGCCTTGCGCTGGGCCCGGCCCACCCGCTCCTGGGTACCGGTACCCTGCACGCCTCCGTGATCCGTGGCGGCGAGGAGCCCTCCACCTACCCGGCGCACTGCCGCGTCACCCTCGAACGCCGCACCGTGCCCGGCGAGAGCGCCGACAGCGTCGAACGGGAGCTGACCGCCGTACTCGACCAACTCGTCGCCACGGTCCCGGACTTCCGGTACCGGCTGACCCGCGGCCTGTACCGAGAGCCCTTCGAGGCCGATCCCCAGGCGCCGATCGTCTGCACCCTGGCCCGCCACGCCGAAAAGTCGCTCGGGCACCCGCCCGTGGTGCGCGCCGAGCCCTTCTGGACCGACTGCGCCCTCCTCGCCCGCGCGGGCATCCCCTGCCTGCTCTTCGGCGTCGACGGCGCGGGTGCCCACGCCGCCACCGAGTACGTCGAGCTGGCCTCGCTGGAGCTCCTGACCGGTATTCTCACCGACACCATCGCGGAATTCTGTTCCTGAGCCCGCCCGGAGTCGCCCCCCGGGGCGCGCGGAAGACATCTGTCAGTCCGTGGGCAGTGCCTGTTCCGCCCAGATGGTCTTGCCCTCGCGGGTATAGCGCGTCCCCCATCGCAGTACGAGCTGGGCAACGATGAACAGCCCGCGACCGCCTTCGTCGTCGTCCGCGCTGTGGCGCAGGTGGGGCGCGGTGTGGCCGGCGTCCGCGACCTCGCACACGAGGGTGCGGTCACGGATGAGCCGTAGATGCAGCGGGCCTTCGGCGTATCTGATGGCGTTCGTGACCAGCTCGCTGACGATCAGCTCGGTGGGGAACACGAGTTCCTCAAGCCCCCAGTCGGTCAGCCGGCCGGCGACCAGCTCCCTCGCGCGACCCGCGGCCACCGGCTCGGCGGGCAGATTCCAGACGGCGACCCTGCGGCTGTCGAGCTCGCGGGTGCGGACCAGCAGGAGGGCGGTGTCATCGGTGGTCGTGCTGTCGGGGAGAAGTTCGGTGATGACACGGTCGCAGAGGTCCTCCAGAGAACCCGAGTTCTCGCTGAGCACCTTCCCGAGGGTCTCCATCCCCTTGTCGATGTCCCGGTTGCGCAACTCGACGAGTCCATCGGTGAACAGGGCCAGCAGACTGCCCGCCGTCAGTTCGATCTCCAGGGACTCGAAGGGAAGCCCGCCGAGGCCCAGGGGCGGACCGGCCGGCAGGTCCGGGAAGCTGACGCGTCCGTCGAGTTCCACGACCGCGGGCGGCAGATGGCCCGCGCGAGCCATGGTGCAGCGTCGCGACACGGGATCGTAGACCGCGTAGAGGCAGGTGGCCCCGGCTGCGACATCGTCATCGGGGGCCGCTCCGAGGGGGGCCGTGCCGGCCTCCGCCGACTGCCCCACGAGGTCGTCCAGCCGCTTCAGGAGTTCGTCGGGGGGAATGTCCATGGGGGCGAGGGCACGTACGGTCGTACGCAGCCGCCCCATGGTGGCCGCCGCGTGGAGCCCGTGTCCCACCACGTCTCCGACCACCAGCCCGACGCGTGCTCCGGAGAGCGGGATGACGTCGAACCAGTCGCCGCCGACACCGCTCAGCGCGTCCGTCGGCAGATAGCGATGGGCCACCTCGACCGCCGAGTTGGGCGGCAGGTACTGCGGCAGGAGCTGGCGCTGAAGCGCGAGGGCCGCGGCGCGTTCGCGGGTGTAGCGGCGGGCGTTGTCGATGGACACCGCGGCCCGGGCGGCCAGCTCGTCCGCCACCGCGACGGCCGGCTTGTCGAAGATCCCCGACCCGCTGTGGCGTACGAAGGTGACGAGGCCGAGGGAGCTGCCGCCCGCGCGCAGCGGCACGACCAGCGTGTCGTCGTCGAGGACGAGCCCGCCCGAGGCGAGGCTGCGGTGCTGGGGCGAGCCGTCCGCGTACACCACCGGATGCGGCTCGCGACTCGGTGATCCCGCGGAGCCCGCCGCGTCCACCATGTCCACCACGTCCACCGCGTCCGCCGTGTGCTCGGGGGAGGCCGAGCGGAAGGAGGCGCGGATCAGCTCGGAGCCCGCCGGACCCCCGATGTCCGGCACCTCGCCGCTCAGCACGGCCGGAGCGAGGTCCACTTCGACGAGGTCGGCGAACTCGGGGACCGCCACCGCGGCCAGCTCGTCCGTCGTGGCGATCACATCCAGCGTGGTACCGACGCGACGGCCGGCCTCTACCAGCAGATTGAGCTGGCGCTGTGCCTCGTGGCGGTCGGAGATGTCGAACGCGTCCTCGCACACCCCCAGCACCTGGCCGTTCTGGTCCTGCAGTCGGTAGTACGAACAGGACCAGAGATGTTCCCTCCCGGGTGCGCTGGGCTGCTGTCCGCGGAAGTGCAGGTCGATGATCGGCTCTCCGGTGTCCAGCACCCTGCGCATGACCGCGTCCAGGGTCTCCGGGTAGCCCGGTGTCACGAACCTGCCACCGGGGTACAGCTCGCCGGCCGGCCTGCCCCGGGCCTCCGTGCTCGGCAGGCCGAGCTCCATCTCGGAGGCGGCGTTGCACCAGACGAGGCGAAGCTCGGTGTCGTAGATGGCGAAGCCCAGCGGTGACTGGGTGGCCAGTCCGTCCAGCATGGCCAGCCGGGACTCCCAATCGCCGAGCCGGCCGCAGTCGGCCGCCACCACGACACGCTGCGCGGATCCGGTGCCGGACAGCTGACAGTGCCTGGTGACCAGTTGCAGACGATGGCCGTCGTGGTGGACGGCGACCTGCACGTCGCGCTGCGGCATGGTCAGGACCGGAACGCCGGTGGGGTGCTCCGCCGACGAGGGCTCGCATGCGGACGGCGGTCCGGTCCCGGTTTCCGCTGCGGACACCAGGAACGTGCTCACGGGACGCCCGACGATCTCGGACGGCAGATATCCGAGGAGCTCCTGCGCCGCAGGGCTCCAGCCGATCACGATGTCCTGGCTGTCGACCACGAATGTGGCCGCCATTGTCACGTCCAGCGGGCCGCGGAAGTCGGCGTCCCTGGCCGCCTTTCCTGCATAGCTCATGACGCCCTCACCGGCCTGCCTCATCAGGTCCAGAGTCCGCCTGATGCCGACGCCGCGCAAGCGACGGATCACCGGCGCGCCGGGGCGGCCAGGGCGGCGGGGGCTGCGGGGCCGCAGGGTCAGCCGGCTTCGACTGCCGTCTTGATCCGCCGGGCGAATGCGTCGGCGTCCTTACGGGCCGCGCCGACAGCGATCCCTTCGAGCAGCTTGCCGACGCCGTGGCCCTCCAGGACGTTGTAGACCCTCAGCTGGGTGTGCCCGTCGGGGAGCGGTGTGAGGTCGTAGCCGCCTTCCGCACCCGTGATCAGGTTTTTCGAGGTCTCTTCCCAGCGGATCCGCGTGGGCGGGGAGTAGGTGGTGATCCGGAACTCGCGCCGGGTCTTCATGCCGGCGTCCTTGACCACGCTCCGGTAGACCGTGCCGACGGATGTCGGCCCACCCGTGGTCTTCTTGATCGCCAGCACGCGGGGGCTGAACTTCGGGTCGTTCTCGCCATCCGCGAGAAATTCAAACACTTGCTCGATGGGGCGGTCGATCTCGACCTCTGCCTCGAACTGCCCAGACATGGTGCTCCCTGTTCGATCTCGTGGTTCTCACAGGTCCCTACGCAGGAGTATCCGCCGCACGGGGGTGAGCCGCCCGCCGAGCCGTTGAGCGGGGTGCGGGAGCGAGTCCGCTCTCCGGCCCCCGCACGCGGTCATTCGGCCGCGTCCGAGTCCGGGGGAGTGGCCCCGTCCGGAGCCGTGATGCGGCGCGCGGCCTCGACGACCGCCGACCGGTGCTCGGCCAGCCGCCGCGCCGACCAAGGGTGATCGTCCGTCGCGGCATCGGGGTCTTCCGCATTCCAGAACCATGCCTGGGCCACGGCGAGCACCATGGTCAGGACGTCTGCCGGAGCAATTCCGGGGGCGATCTTGTGGTTCTCCTGGGCGGCCGCCACCTCGGCGGTCTTGCGCCGGAAGGCATCCGGTTCAAGCCCCGTGGTGCTCGGTCGTTCCAGCTGTTTCCACAGCCGAAGGCGCAGCAGGTCGGGCCGGGCGACGAGGTGGTCGAAGATCGCGCCGGCGTACCCGGGCAGGTCGGCCGCATCGAAGGGCACCGCCTCGGCGCCCTCTTGCAGGGCCCGGTCCAGGACCACGTCGAACAGCTGCTCCTTGTTGCCGAAGTAGACGTAGATCAGCCGCTTGTTCGCGCCGGCGTTCTCGGCGATCCGGTCCACCCGGGCGCCGGCGATGCCGTAGGCGGCGAATTCGGTGAAGGCGGCGTCGAGCAGACGGGCCTTGGTAGCGCTGGAGTCCCGTGCCATGACGGCAACCCTAGCAAGTAACTATCTGGTTATTGACGTCGGTCGACCTCGGTCCTATGGTGGGTATCTATCCAGTTAGTTACATTGAGGCGACAATGTACGGAGACCCCATGTCCCAGGCACAACCCCCCACCACCTTCGGAGTGAGCACGACCGCCGCCGAGGTAGTCGATGGCATCGACCTGCACGGCCGCCGCGCGGTCGTGACCGGAGCCAGTTCCGGGATCGGCGTGGAGACGGTCCGGGCGCTGGCGGCGGCCGGCGCCGACGTCACTCTCGCCGTGCGCGACACCGACGCCGGGGCACGCGTGGCAACCCGACTGGAAGCCGTACTGCCGCCCACAGCCGGCAAGTTGACCGTCGCACGACTGGACCTGGCCGACCGCTCCACGGTCGCCGAGTTCGTCGCGGCCTGGAGCGGGCCGCTGCACATCCTGGTCTGCAACGCCGGAGTCATGGCCTTCCCGGAGCTCACTCGCACGCCCGACGGCCGTGAGGCGCAGTTCGCCGTCAACCATCTCGGGCACTTCGCCCTCACGGTCGGGCTGCACCCGGCGCTCGCGGCGGCGGACGGCGCGCGAGTGGTCTCGGTGGCCTCGATCGGCCATCTCTTCTCACCGGTGGTCTTCGACGACCTGGACTACCGGTTCCGCCCGTACGACCCGTGGACCTCCTACGGGCAGTCGAAGACCGCCAACATCCTCTTCGCCGTCGGTGCCGCCGAGCGCTGGGCCGGTGACGGCATCAGCGTCAACGCGCTCATGCCGGGCAATGTCGGCGGCACATCGCTGGCCCGGCATGTGGACCCGCAGCAACTGGCCGGCTTCATCGACCTCGCCGGATTTGCCCTGCCGCCGGAGAAGACCGCCGAGCAGGGTGCGGCGACCTCGGTGCTGCTGGCGGCCTCACCCACCGTGGAGGGGGTCACCGGCCGCTACTTCGAGGACTGCGCCCCCTCGCGGCTTGTCACCGAGCGAGCCGGCGCTGTCGCCGGCGTGGCGCCGTACGCCCTGGACCAGGGGAACGCGGCCCGGCTGTGGACGGTGTCCCAGTCCGTCCTCGGCGAGTCCGGCACCCCGGCATGACCTCGCCGCGCGAGCCCTGGGCGGCCCGGCTGCGGCGCCGGCTGTGGCAGCCGCCGCGCGCCCATGGCGAGCAGCCGCTGGAGCGGGTGGTCGGCCCGCTCGAGCTGTTCTACGACCTGGTCGTGGTCGTGCTGGTGGCTCAGGCGGCCCATCACCTGGCCGGGCGCATCACCTGGCGCGGACTGGGCGAATTCGCCGTGGTGTTCGCGCTGGTGTGGGTCGCCTGGCTCAGTGGCACGCTGCACCACGAACTCCACGGACGCGAGGACGCCCGCGGCCGCAGCCTGTTCCTGTTGCAGATCCTCCTGCTCGCCCCTCTGGGAGCATGCATTCCCGAGGCCGGAGGCGAGCGCGGAGCCGCCTTCGCCGTCAACGCGGGGGTGCTGTTCGCGGTACTGGCTGTGGTCTGGTACCTCGCCGCACGCGGGGACAGCCCCGAATTCCGCCGATCCAGTGGGCTGTTCGTGACCGGGACGGCGGTCTGTGCGGTCGTCCTGGCGGGCAGCGCCGTTCTGCCCGCCGGTGCCCGGATGCTGACGTGGGGCCTGCTGGCCGTCGGCTACCTGGTCGGGTTCGCGGCGATGATGCTCACGCCCGGCCCGGTCCGGTCGGCCGCGCTCATCGTCACCGACGCGCTCACCGAGCGCTTCGGACTGCTCATCATCATCGTGCTCGGAGAAACCGTGAAGGGCGTTGTCGACGGACTGGTCGATGTGCCGGCCGACGCGCTCACCCTCGCGGTCGGTCTAGTCGCCGTCGTGGTCGGCTTCGGTGCCTGGTGGACGTACTTCGACTTTGCCGGCCACCGCTCACCCCGGCCCGCCCGCACGGCCACGGCGCAATGGGTGCTGACGCACCTGCCGCTCACGGCCGCGGTGACCGTCATGGGTGCCGCGATGGTGGGCCTCGTCGAGCACGCGCACGACGGACGAACCCCCGCCGCGACGGCCTGGGCACTGTGCGCCGGAGCGGTTGTCGTCCTGGGCACGACGATGGTGATCGCGGCAACCACGCAGTCATGGCGCCGCGACCGCCGCCTCTACCGCCCGCTCGCCCGGACCTGTGCCGGAGTTGCCGTCGGCTGCGTGGCCCTGGCCGCCGTACAGCCGCCACCCCTTGCCCTCGCATTCGGCCTGGTCGTCCTCCTGGGAATCCCCTGGCTGCTCGCCGTGGCGCAGGAGTGAAGGAGTTCTATCCGGCTGCGTCCGGCCCGGTGAGCATGATCCACCGGGAGACGACGAAGGTCACCGGAATCGCCGCCATGGACGCGAGGAGCGGAGCGAACCGGCTTCCGGCGTGCAGGACGCCGACGATCACATACACACCCGCCGTGGTGATCAGAAAATTGGCCGCGTTCGTCAGGGGAAACATCAGGAATTTCCGCCAGGTCGGCCGAGTCCGGTAAGTGAAGCGTGCATTCAGGAAGAAGGACCCGGTCATACTGAGCAGGAATGCAAGAACATGGGCACCGAGATAAGGCAGCGGATCGAGGAAGAGCAAGTAAAGGCCGTAGTACGTGGCTGTGTTGATCAGGCCGACCGCGGCGAAGGTGATTATCTGCCTCGGCACGGCGCGCGGCGTCGCGATGCTCATCAGGGAATGAGGTCCTTCGCTCGTTCCACGTTGGTCGCCTTCACCAGGAAGTGCGGCCGCCCCTTGACCTCGTAGTAGATCCGGCCCGTGTACTCCCCGATGACCCCGAGCATGATCATCTGGACGCCTGCCAAGGCCGTGACGGCCGTGATGATCGTGACATAGCCGGGTGTCTCCACACCGTTGACGAGCGCCGCGCCCACGATCCACGCCGTGTACAGCCCCGCACACAACAGAAGTCCCATACCGAGATAGAGGGCGGCGCGCAGCGGTCGGTTGTTGAAGGACAGCAGTCCGTCGAGTCCGTAGTTGAGCAGACCGCGGAAGGTCCACGAGCTGCGGCCGTGTTCACGTGCGGCGTTCTCGTACTCGAAGGTGGTGCTGGGGAACCCCACCCACGCGAACAGGCCCTTGGAGAACCGGTTGTACTCGGTGAGGGCCAGGACCGCGTCCACCACGCGACGCGACAGCAGCCGGAAGTCCCCTACGCCGTCCATGAGTTCCACGTCGACGAGACGGTTGATGAGCCGGTAGTACAGGCGGGCGGTGACGGTACGGGTGATCGGGTCGCCGTTCCTGGTGCGCCGCGCGATGACCTGGTCGTAGCCCTGTTCCCGCAGATCCACCATGCGTTTGATCAGTTCCGGCGGATGCTGGAGATCCGAGTCCATGACGACCACCGAGTCTCCCGAGGCGTGCCGCAGACCGGCGAGGAGCGCCGCCTCCTTGCCGAAGTTGCGGCTGAAGGAGACGTACCGCACGCGCGAGTCGTGGTCGGCGAGCCGCTTCAGGACGGTGAGGGTGCGGTCGCGGCTGCCGTCGTCGACGTACACGAGCTCCATGTCGTGGCCGAGCGGCAGCAGTTCCTCCGCGACCTTCTGGACCTCGTCGTGGAAGCGCTCTATGACGTCTTCTTCGTTGTAGCAGGGTGCGACGATCGAGATGAGCATGGTTCTCCCCCTGGGGCACGGTCTCGGAGCGCCGGTCACGCGCTCGTGAGGTCGAAAGGTCGTGTGGTCGTCGGTGGCGCCGCGGCACGCCGTCGGCGGACGGCGGCGAGGGCACCCAGGAGCGTCAGGGTCGCCAGCGAGGCACCTCCGACCGCCGCGCCCAGCCGCAGGCCGGGCGGATGGAACGTGCAGGTGATGCTGGTCGAGGAGCCGTCGAGGGGTACGGCGACGAGGCCGTAGTACTCCCGGGCGGGTACGGCGGCCGCGTCGCCCGTGGCGCAGCGCCAACCGGCGATCCGGGGAGCCGCCACCACCGCGGTTCCCTTGCTCCCCGCGGGGAGTTGGGCCCGGATGGTGCCGTCGGAGACGGTCACCTCGGTGGCGCCGGTGGTCCTGAGCCGTTCGACGGCGGTGCGCAGCCGGGCGGTGTCCAGGCAGCCGACCGCGCCGTCCGGGACGAGGCTCGTCCGGTCGGGGGAGAGGTCGATCCGCAGCCGTCCGGAGGCGGGCACCGGGCCGAGCCGCTGCATGGCGGCGATCTTGGTGACCGGGTGGTCCGACCGGAACCGCCCGGTCACGCCGTGGGCCGAGTCACCGGCGAGCCGCGCGGAGCCCGAGAAGTACGGTGCCCACAGGTACGCCTCGTTGCCGGCCGGACAGTGCGCCGTGATCGTCGGCTGCCGAGCGGCGATACCGGCGGGCAGGGCCCCGAGGCGCAGGCCCGGCCGTGCGTCGTCGCTGCGGTCCGGTGTCTTCCCGGCGCTGGTGCGCACGGTGAGGCGGGGCACGGTGTAGACCCGGCTGCCGAGCAGCAACTCCTGGTTGCGGTACGGCGACGAGCCGAAGGCGGCGACGTCCCTGCGGCCGTGAGCGCCGGGCGGTCGCACCGTGACCAGGGGCGGCACCTCCTGCCGGGACACGGTCGTGCGGCTGCCGTCCTGCGGGAACCAGTTCTGGTGCGGGGCGGTGAGCGTGCGGCTGAGGACGTCGGAGGTGAGGCTGCTGTAGTACTGGGCGCCCTGGCCGCCGACCTCCAGCGGGTCGTTGCCGACGGTCTGCTCCCGGCCCGGTTCGGTGCGGTACCGGGGCCAGCCGTCGGCGTCGGCGATCGCGTCCGCCTGCCCCTGCTGGCGGGCGCCCCAAGGGGTGTAGTCGTCCATGTGCGCGAGTCGCAGCCGGGTGGCCACGGCGGAGGTGGCGGCGGCCTCGCCGAACTGCCCGCCGAGGAGCAGGGCCACCGCGAGCGTGGCGAGGGCGGTGCGGCGCCCGCCGTCCGTGCGGCCCAGCAGGGCCAGTCCGGCGAGCGCGGCCAGGGCGGCGAGCAGCGTGAGCGGCAACGTGAAGGCACGGCGCGTCAGTTCGCTTGCGCTCGCGACGGCCATGATGAGCGCGAGCAGTCCCGCTGCCGCTGCCAGCGCGCGCCGGTCGGGCGGGCCGTACGAGAGCGCGGTCCACGCGGCGATCACCAGCAGCCCGCACAGCACGAAGGTCTGGCGGTACGCGCTGCCCTGAGGGGTGGCGAAGGCGTGCCAGACCAGATGCGTCGGCCCCCACTGCATCGACAGCGTCACCGCCGCCACCAGCAGCGTCCACCCGGCGCGCACCCGTCCCGGAACCGCTCGGTGGAAGGGCAGGGCGAGAGCGAGCAGCAGCGCCGTGGTGCCCACGTACACGGCCGGGCTGCTGAAGCTGTACGTCGTCGGCAGCAGTCGCGCCAGCAGGTCCTCGGTCGGCACCGGCACGAACTGCCTGACCCTGCCGGGATGTGCGTGCCTGGTCCCGAAGTACACGACCGTCACCAGGGGCGCGGCCAGACCGACGCCGAGTGCCACGGTCAGGCCTGCCCGGCCGGCTGCCGCGAACCGCCGCCGGCGCGGGAGACCGGAGAGCCACAGCCGGAGCAGCAGCACCAGACCGGCGCCGAGGGTGGCCATGTACGCGGTGTAGAAGTTGGCGATCCAGGCGACCGCCACGACCAGCACCCCGAGGACCGGCCGCCGTCCGCTCAGCGCCCACTCGCCGACCAGGCACAGCAGCGGCAGGGCGATGAGTCCGTCGAGCCACATGGGGTTGTACGCGCCCATCGCCACGCTCCAGCCGCACAGGGCGTAGGAGGCGCCGAGCAGTCCCGCCGCCCACCAGCGGCCGGGACGAAGGGCGAGCAGCAGCCATGCCATGGCCGCGCCGGCGGACGCCGTCTTCAGCACGGTGATCGCGTAGACCGCGAGGTCGATCTCGTCCCTCGGGAACACCGCGACGAGCAGTGCGAACGGGCTGCTGAGGTACGTACCGACGTCGGGCAGGAAGCTGGAGCCGAATCCTGACTGCCAGTTGACGAGGAGACCGCCGTCGGCCCTTCCGTGCAGCAGGTCCCACAGGTGCGCGTGGAACGGCACGTACTGGTTGCCCAGGTCGTTGACGTCACGGGTGCGGGGCCCGAAGGGGTAGCTGCGTGCGACGGCGTCGGCGGCGCACGACACGAGGACGGTGATGGCCGCCGCGAGCAGGGCCGCGGCCTGTCCCGGTCCCACCGCCGGACGCGGCAGCCGGGGCCACGGACGGCGCTCGTGCGCAGGGCCGTTCGGCGGATCTGCGGGCGGCGCGGATGTGGCCTCCGGCGCCGGGCGGGTCGTCGGTTTCACACCCTGTTCCCGTGCGGAGTGCCACAGCAAATGGCGATGGGCAGGATCGAGTGGTGCATTCTTTGCAGGCCCCCAGGGGAAGTGGGACGCAGAGTGTCTCGTCCGGGGGCGTCACTCCCCGTGCCTTATGTGATTCGCAGTCTTAGACGGGCCTTGTTTCCGAATGGTTGTGCCTCGTCTGCAAATTGAGTGGGTGTACTGCAATTGCGGTTCCGGGGGCGCAGGAAAGTGCGGTGAACGCCAGGGAAACGAGAATTGTCAGGCGTGTGATTCAACGGTGAATGATGTGGTGACATCGTCGCCGCCCACACGGACAGGCGCCCATCACCGTCAGGGTTGCATGCCCGCTCCCCGTACCACCGCGACCGGACAGTGCGCGTGATGCAGCAGGGCCTGGCTGACCGAGCCCAGCAACAACCCGGCGAAGCCGCCGCGTCCCCGAGCCCCGACCACGATCAGTCGGGCGGATCGGCTCGCCTCGATCAGAGCTTCGCGCGTCTGACCGTGTACGACCCTGTGCTCCACCGCCACATCCGGGTACTGCTCCTGACGGCCGGCCAGCGCCGCCGAGACCAGGGTCTCTTCCTCCTGGTCGAGCGCCCCCGGCGGGTTCGCGTACGGCATCGACGCGACCTGCGGTGCGGGCAGCGGCGCATTCCACGTGGTCCAGGCGTGCAGCGCGACCAGTGGCACCGTGCGCAGCGCGGCCTCGGCGAAGGCGAAGTCCACCGCTTCCGCACCCGGGGCGGAGCCGTCGACACCGAGCACGATCGGACCGTCGGTGTGGGCTTCCTGCCGTACCACCAGCACCGGGCATCGACCGTGTGCCGCCAGATGCACCGCCGTCGAGCCCACCAAGAGCCCGACGAACCCGCCCATGCCCCGGGACCCGACGACCACGAGTTCGGCGGCACGCGACTGCGCCTCCAGCACCGTCAACGGCTCACCCATCACCACCGCGTGCGACACCTCCACCTCCGGTGCCGCGGTTCTGGCATGCTCCACCGCCTCGGTCACCAGACGGTCGACCATGTTCTGGATCCCGCCCTCCGGCGGGCCCAGGGGTGACGGACCCAGGGGCACATGCATCGCGGGCCAGAAAAAGGCGTGCACCACCTTGAGCGCCGCTCTCCTCAGCCGCGCCTCCCGCGCCGCAGCCTCCACCGCGGCAAGACTCGACGCCGACCCGTCCACGCCCACGACCACCAGACCGCCCACAGTGCCTCCTGCGTCCGAACGCTCCTGCCTCCCACCTTTCAGAGTCGCCCACGTGACGCCTTGCTGCCACGGGATGGCGACCTCCCGCAGCCGCGGCAACGTCGTAAACGCGCGGTCCCCAAGGCCGCAGTGGAGCCTTGGGGACCGGTATTGGATGGGGGGTGTCAGCCTCGCAGGCGGTAACTGTTTGCGAAGCCGGAAGGGTTGCAGACGTTCAATTGGTTGGACACCTGGTCGTAGGTCCACCCGGCAGGAACGTTGCACGCCCAAAGGCCATTCACGGGAGTGCGAAGGTGGTAGCTGTTTGCGAAGCCGGAGGGGTTGCAGACGTTCAATTGGTTTGCGACTCGATCGTAGGTGAGGTTGCCGTTGGGGAGGGAACAGGCCCAGATGTTGTCCTGGCCGACTCGCATGCGGTAGCTGTTGGCGAATCCGGAGGAGTTGCAGACGTTCAGCTGGTTACTGGCCTGGTCGTAGGTGTAACCGGGCAGGACGTAGCACACCCAGATGTTGTCTTGAGGTGCGCGCAAATGATAGTAGGAATGGAATCCGGATCCGCACGTATTCAGCTGGCTCGACACACGGTCGTAGGTGTACCCCGACGGCACGGAGCAGGCCCAGGTGTTGTCCAGCCCGGTCTGACCGGTCCCCGCGGCGGTTGCGGTTGCCGTAAAGCCGCCGGATAAACCCAGCAGCAGTGCCAGGACCGCGAATGCGCGCGTGCCCGCACGAGCCAGGGAACGGAATCTGCATCGCATGGAAGGATCTCCTCCGGAAAGCGTGATCCGCCGGCGCAGGATTCTGCTGCCGTTCGGGACACTACTGGCTCCCACTCGAAAAGCATGAGCTTATTTCGGCCTCGATAGGCCGCCGTGCCGGTGGCTTGACGGCGCTCGGTGCGTTGCTCCTGTCCTTGGCATCGATGATTACCGGGATTGGTTGATCACCGAGTCGGCGCGGCCTGAGCGAGCAGTGCGTCGACGAAGGTGCGAAGGCCCTGAGGGTAGATGTCCCGGGCGGCCAGCGCGCCCCACTGTTTGCCGATGGCGGCCAGGTGTGGCACCTGGGTCGCGTCGAAGGCGTCGCGGTAGGCAGGGAGTCCGTCGTCGGCGCGGCGGTGGGCGGAGTGGGCGCGGACCAGCACCTCGCCGACGGTGTAGTACCAGATGCTGCGGAAGACGTCGACGGCTTGTTCGGGCGTGCATCCGTGGTCGTCGGCTCCGGCCACGATGGCTTCGACCATCCACAGTGCCGATTCGTCGAGGAGGCCGACGAAACCGTCGGCCGACAGGACCTCCGCGGCCCACGGCCAGGCAGCGAGAGCGTCGTGCATCGCGGTGGCGGCCACGACGATGCGGTCCCCGGGATCACTGGGCAGTTGAGGGCGCTCGAGCTGGTCGATGTGGTCGTTGAGCAGGAGGACCAGCAGGTCGTCCTTGTTGCGGATGTGGTGGTACAGGGTCGTCGCCCCGATGCCGAGCTCAGCGGCCAGTCTACGGACGGTCAGCTTCTCCCAGCCGTCCCGGTCGATGAGCCCGCGGGCCGCCGCCAGGATCTGCGCACGTGACGTCAGGGGTGGCCGGCCGGTGCGGCCGTGCGGGGCGGGCGGTCGAGGCATTGTCCCATCATGCCGTCCCGCCGTCCTCCGTCGTGAAACGGGTGCGGGTTCGGCCTTTCGTGTTCACACCGGCTTGCCTCGGTGCTACTTTCGGAACACGTTCGAAAAGTCCGATGGCAGCGCAGGGGACGGAGATTGAAGTGACGCAAAGTTCGGGTGTTCGGCCAGGGCTCACGCTTGCCGTGGTGGCCGTCGTGCAGTTCATGGTGTCGGTGGACCTGTCGGTCGTGAACGTCGCACTGCCACAGATGGCTGCCGGTCTCGGCTTCAGCGCAGTGGGTCTGTCCTGGGTGATCCACGCCTACGCCCTGACGTTCGGCGGGCTGCTCCTCCTGGGCGGCAAGGCCGCCGACCGGTACGGCCGTAAACGGGTCCTGCTGTTCGGACTCGCTCTGTTCGGCCTCGCCTCCTTCGTCGGCGGCCTTGCGCAGGAACCCGGCCAGTTGGTCGCCGCCCGGGCCGCACAGGGCATCGGGGCCGCCGCGTTGGCTCCGGCCGCATTGGCGCTGCTGACCGGAACATTTCCGACGGGCAGGGCCCGCGTGCGGGCCTTTGGCGTGTGGAGTGCGGCAAACGCCGCCGGAGGCGCGCTCGGGGTCCTGATGGGCGGTCTGCTCACTCAGTACGCCAGTTGGCGCTGGGTGATGTTCGTGAGTGTGCCGATGGCCGCCTGCGCGCTGACCCTGGCCTGGCGTGGCGTGGCCGACGGTCGGCCCAACGCCCGCGGCGGACGTCCGG
The DNA here is from genome assembly GCF_042895285.1 of Streptomyces sp. NPDC001406. NCBI lineage: Bacteria > Bacillati > Actinomycetota > Actinomycetes > Kitasatosporales > Streptomycetaceae > Streptomyces > Streptomyces sp. NPDC001406. The sequence continues at coordinate 310,915 of NZ_JBIAWG010000008.1, read as the reverse complement.
ACGTGCTCGGTGCCGTACTGGCAACGGCTGGTCTGACCCTGCTGGTGTTCGGCGTGGTCCGCACCGATCGGTATGCGTGGAGCTCGTCGGTCACCCTGACGACTCTGGTGGTCGCCGCGGCGTTGCTGTTCGCGTTCATCCACGTCGAGCGAACCACCGCCCGCGAACCGCTGATCCGGCTCGGCCTGTTCGCCAACCGCTCGGTGGCCGGGGCGAATGCCTACAATCTGCTGGTCGGGGCGGCCATGACCTCGTCCTTCTACTTCGTGTCCCTCTACCTCCAGCGAGTCCTCGGGACAGGACCGGCGCGGACCGGAGTCATGTTCCTGCCGTTCGCCCTCGGACTGGTCGTCGGCTCCGTGTTCGCCGTCAAACTCGGCTACCGTCTTGCTCCCCGCACCCTTCTGGTCGTCGGCGGGCTCATGGCGTCGGTCGGGCTCGGCTGGTTCGGGCTGATCAGTCCCGGCGGCACCTTCACCATCGACATCCTCGGGCCTTCGATCGTCGCGAGCGTCGGCTTCGGGCTCTGCCTCGGACCGGTCGTTTCCACCGCCACTGCAGGCGTCGCCCCCCATGAGACCGGCACCGCCTCAGGCCTGCTCAACAGCTCACGCCAGATCGGCGCCTCACTCGGACTCGCCGCCCTCGGCACCGCGGCTCACAACCGCACCGGTTGGACCATCACACCTGAAACCCTCAACGATGGATACGCGTGGGGCCTGACCCTCGCCGCCGGGCTCCCGGTCTTCGCCGTGCTCATCGCCCTCACCGTCCTGCGGCGGACCAGTCCGCCGTCACAGCCCGAGCAGAGGGGCGGGCCGGACACCCATCGGCGCACTACGGATGCCGACGACCAGCCGTCAAGGTTGCAGGGGTGGGGCCGTCGGGGCGGACGGTGATGCCGTACGCCGCCTTTGTGGGGGTGGAGGAGAAGGCCGGGATGTGGGCCGGCAGCAGGTGTTCGAGCAGGACGGTCGATTCGCGGAGCGCGAATTGGAGTCCGAGGCAGGCGCGGGGACCGATGCCGAACGGGTAGTAGGCGCCCGGGTGGGTGGGGCGGCCGTCCGGGGTGAGGAAGCGCCGGGGGTCGAAGCGCTCCGGGTCCGGCCACAGTTCGGGATCGCGGTGTGTGAGGTAGGGGCAGACCAGGATGTCGGTGCCCGCTTCGACGGCATGGCCGGCGAGGGTGTCGTCCTCGGTGGCGTGGCGGGGCAAGATCCAGGCGGACGGGTAGAGGCGGAGCGTCTCGTGGACCAGAGCCTGGATGGCCTGGCGGCGCTGGGCCGTTCCTTCGCCGCCGGCGGCGAGAGTCTGTTCGCGGGTGGTGGGATGCTGGTCGAGCAGCAGGTAGAGCCAGGTCAAAGTGGTGGCGGTGGTCTCGTGCCCGGCGACCAGCAAGGTGACCAACTCGTCGCGGATCAGCCGGTCGCTGTACTCGGGGCGCTCGGTGGCGGCGTCGGTCAGGACACGCAGCAGGCCCGGGCCGTCGGGGCCGGCCGCCCCGCTGCGGGCGGCCTCGATGGCGTGCCGGGCGACCGCGTCGATCCGGGCGAGATCGGGGGCAACGGCGTCCTGGGCGTCGGTGACGTCGGCGGGAAGCGTCGGAAGGGCGGCCGCCACCGCTGCCACGGCGGCCAGTTCGCGCTCGGTGCCCGTGTCGAGGGGGTGCCCGGTGAGAGAGCGCCAGATGGCGTCCAGGGCGAAGCGGCGCATCTCTTGCCCGACATCGAAGGTCTGTCGGGTGCGGGCGTACTCCTTCCAGCGGCCGGCGGTGGTCCGGGCAGCCTCGGTGATGCGCTGTTCGTAACGGCGCATCCCGGTACCGGTGAACTGGGACTGCAGCAGACGGCGTTGCCGCTTCCACGCCGCACCGGTGGCGGCGAGAACACCGTCGCCGATCAGCACACGGGCGCGGTGGGAGCGCTTGACGTACTGCTCAGGGTGCCGGGCGAGAACGTGCTGGACCGCCTGCGGGTCGGTGACGAGAACCGTGGGCGTCGGCCCGAGTCTGAACGCGGCGATGCCGCCGCACCGTTCGCGCACCCGGGACAGCAGCTCGACCAGTTCACCTCCGCCCGAACGCCACCGCTCCACCAGTCCAGGCCCGGCCTCGGGAACCGGCCGCCCCGTTCCGGGAACGTACGGCACAGGGCGGGGACTTGCTTCGCTCTCCACACTACGGACTGTACGTGAGCAGGAACATCCGGTGACAGTCCGCCCCTCCCCGCCCCGTCGCGACATTCCGCCTCTTCCGTATCCGTCTCCATCGCTTACGCCCACCGTCAGGAAAATTGCCACCGCGCGATTTTACGACCCTATTGGGCGGCGTTTTGTTTCGGCAGAGTTGCTGAAGTCGAGGTGGTGCAGGTCAGGATGGTGACACTTCGGAAGAGTGCGGCCACATCGCCTGACCAGTGTGTTCCCTCTCACGCCGTGTCATGTTTGACATGGGCTTCTGCCTCTTTCCCGGTGTTCCTGTCGTTCTATTAAGGCTTTGACAACCCGGTCCGCCGGTTCTTATCGTCGGCGGGTATTCGGGGCCCCAGTGTCGTGGCTCCAGGGAATGATTCCCCCGGCATCCAGCGCCCCTTTCGCTTGTGCGCCTCACCTTCGTCTGAACGAAATTCCGTACATGGTTCGGCATGCCGTCCCGGTGATCCCGGGTGCGGATGCCGACGCAGAGGAGGAAAGCACCCACATGACCACAGCCGTGACGACGCGGACCATCGTGGACCTGCTGCGCGACGCCGCCCGTGACAACGCGGGGTCCGGGCTTCGCTACCCCCGGAGCGCGGACGACCGCGACGCACCCCTGCAGAGCCATCCCGAACTTCTCGACGCAGCCCGCTCGGTCCTCGCCGGCCTGCGGGAACACGGTCTCGCGCCCCGCGACAAGGTCGTCCTGCTGCTGGAGAAACCACGGGAGTTCCTCACCGCGTTCTGGGCCTGCCAGCTCGGCGGGTTCATACCCTGCCCGATGGCCGCACTCGGCGGCGACCCGGAGCGCTGGGCCGCCCAGCTCACCCATGTCGACACCCTTCTCGACCATCCGCTGGTCGTCACCAGCGCCACGCTCGCCGCCGAACTCCCGGCCGCACAGAGCCTGTCCGTCGTTCCCCTGGAGGAGCTGCGCGCGGCGCGGCCCGCCGACTCCTTCCACGAGGCCGACCCCAAGGACACCGCCGTCCTCGTGCTGACCTCCGGCTCGACCGGCAACTCCAAGGCGGTGATGCTCAGCCACGCCAATCTCCTCGCGTCCATGGCCGCGAAGAACGGCTACCACCGGCTGACCGCCGAGGACACCAGCCTCAACTGGGTCTCCTTCGACCATGTCGCCGCCCTCCTCGAATGCCATCTGCTGCCGCTGTCCACGGGCAGCACACAGTTGCACGTCGAGGCACCCGTGGTGCTCCAGGATCCGCTGAACTTCCTGCGGATCATCTCCCGCTTCGGCGTCACCATGACCTTCACCCCCAACTTCCTGCTCGGGCTGATCAATCCACAGGCGGACCGGCTCGACGAGGAGGAGGGCGACGGGATCGACCTGTCCCGGCTGCGCCACATCATCAGCGGCGGCGAGGCCGTCGTACGCACCACCGGCGAGACCTTCCTCAGCCGCTTCGCCCCCTACGGGCTGCGCGCCGACGCACTGTGGCCCGCGTTCGGCATGTCCGAGACCTGTGCGGGCAGCATCTACTCCACCGACTTCCCCGCCGCCGACCAGGATCAGGAGTTCGCCAACCTGGGCCGGCCCGTCGAGGGGCTGAGCATCCGGGTCGCCGATGAGGAACACCGCGAGCTGCCCGCGGGCCGAGTGGGCGAGCTGCAGCTCAACGGGCCGATGATCACGGCCGGTTACTACAACAACGAGCAGGCCACCCAGGACGCCTTCACTCCCGACGGCTGGTTCCGCAGCGGTGACCTCGGGCGGATCGACGACGGCCGGCTCACCCTGGTCGGCCGCAGCAAGGACAGCGTCATCGTCAATGGCGTCAACTACTTCAGCCACGACATCGAGACCCTCCTCGAAGGCCTCGACGACGTGGCCCGCTCCTATGTCGCCGCCTTCCCGACCCGCGCCCCCGGCAGCGACACCGAGCAACTCGTCATTGCCTTCCACCCGGAGTGCGCCGACGATGCCGAACTCGCGCTGTACCGGGTGCTCAGCGCGATACGCAGCACCGTCGTCATGCACTGGGGATTCAGGCCCGCGCTCGTCCTTCCGCTGCCGAAGGACGCCTTCCCCAAGACCAGTCTGGGCAAGATCCAGCGTGCGCTGATGCGCAAACGGCTGGAGGCGGGAGCGTACGACGACGTGCGGGCGCGGGTCGACGACCTCGTGCTGCGCAGGCTCGGCGGCTACTCCGCCCCCGAGGGCGACACGGAGCTGGTCCTCGCCAGGATCTACGCCGAGATGTTCGACACCGACCCGGACCGGCTGAGCGCCACCGCCAACTTCTTCGACCTGGGCGGCACCTCGCTCGACATCCTGCGGCTGCGCTCCCTGGTCGCCCAGCGTCTCGGCGCGCACGACCTGCAGATCATCACCGTCCTGCGGGCCCCCAGCGTGCGGGCGCTGGCCGCCCACCTCGACCGGGCAGAGGACGGCGGGAAGGAGTACGACCCGATCGTCCCCATGCAGACCACCGGCGAGAAGACCCCGCTGTTCTGTGTGCACCCCGGCGTCGGCGAGGTCCTCGTCTTCGTCAACCTCGCCAAGTACTTCGTCGGCGACCGGCCCTTCTACGCGCTGCGCGCCCGCGGCTTCAACCCCGGCGAGAAGCCCTTCGAGAGCTTCTCCGAGATGGTGGACACCTACGTCGCGGCCATCCGCTCCCGACAGCCGCACGGCCCGTACGCCGTCGCGGGGTACTCGTACGGCGGTGCCGTCGCCTTCGAGATCGCCAAGGTGCTGGAGGCGCAGGGCGAGCGCGTCGACTTCGTCGGCAGTTTCAACCTGCCGCCGCACATCAAGTACCGCATGAACGAACTGGACTTCATCGAGACCGCGGCCAACCTGGCGTTCTTCCTGGAGCTCATCGACAAGAAGCAGTCCCTCGAACTGCCCGTCCAGCTGCGGCCGTTGCCCAGGGACGAACAGCTCGCCCACTTCATCGACCATGCCCCCGAGGGGCGGCTCGCCGAACTCGACCTGACCTTCCAGAAGTTCAAGGCATGGGCCGAACTCGCCGACAACCTCACCGACCTCGGACGCGGCTACTCGCCCACCGGCAAGGTCCGCTCGATGAGCGTCTTCTACGCCATCCCGCTGCGCGGCACCAAGGAGGACTGGCTCAACAACGAGCTGCGCCGCTGGGACGAGCACGTCACCGGTGAGAACCGCTACATCGACGTACCCGGCGAGCACTACACGCTGATGGGTCCGGCGCATGTGGCGACCTTCCAGTCGATCCTGCGCAAGGAGCTGGACCGCGCCCTCGGCGACGCCTGACCGCCACCATCCCAGGGAGGAAAACCCCTTGAACGGCAAGAAGATCCTGGTGACCGGTGCCACCGGCCAGGTCGCCGGACCCGTGGCCAAGGCGCTGGCCGACGGCAACGAGGTATGGGCGCTGGGCCGCTTCGGCGCCCCCGGAGCGGAGGAGGAGCTGAACCGGCACGGCATCCACACCTTCCGCTGGGACATGGACGACACGAGTTCCGGCTCCCTCAAGGGCCTGCCGGAGGACTTCACCCATGTCTTCCACTCCGCCGTACGACGCGGCGAGGACGGCGACTTCAACGCGGCCGTCGAGGCCAACTCCGTCGCCGCGGGACGCCTGATGACGCACTGCCGTACGGCGGAGGCGTTCCTGTACGTCTCCACCGGCGCGCTGTACGCCCGCCAGACCCTCGACCACAAGTACACCGAGACGGATCCGCTGGACGGCAAGGCCGACTGGCTGCCCGCCTACCCCGTGGTCAAGATCGCGGCGGAGGGCACGGTCCGGGCCTTCGCGCGGACCCTCGACCTGCCGACCGTCATCGCCCGCCTCAACATCGCCTACGGGCCCGGCGGTTACGGCGGTGTGCCGATGCTCTACTTCAAGCGCATGCTCGCGGGCGAGCCGATCGCGGTGCCCCTGGAGGGCCAGAACTGGACCTCGCTGCTGTACACCGACGACCTCATCGAGCAGGTCCCGCACCTGTGGAACGCGGCGAGCGTCCCGGTGACCCTGACCAACTGGGGCGGCGACGAGTCCGTCGGCATGACCGACTGCGTCCGCCACCTGGAGGAACTGACCGGGGTGACGGCAAACCTCGTACCGAGTGAAGTCACCCGCGAGACCTACCAGTTCGACCCGACCCTGCGCCGCTCGCTCACCGGACCGTGCAAGGTCCCCTGGCGCGAGGGCATCCGGCGCACCCTCGCGGCCATGTACCCCGAGTACCTCAAGGCTGAAGGAGCAGACAGGGCATGACCGAGAGCACCGATCCACTGGCACCGATCCATGCCGCCTACGCCGCCTTCGCGGCCCGTGACGTGGGTGCGCTCCTGGACGCCCTGGACCCGGACATCGAGTGGGTGCACCCCGAGGGCATGGCCGTCTACGGCCTGGGCGGCACCAAGCACGGGCACGCCGGCGTCAAGGAGTTCCTCGCCCATGTCCCCACCGTCCTCGGCGGCATGCGGCTGCACCCGGCGGAGTTCATCCGCGACGGCGACCGCGTGGTGGTTCTCGGCCACCGGGACATCGTCTCCCGGAGCGGCCATACGGAGACGCAGCGGTTCGTGCACTCCTGGGTGCTGCGGAACGGCAGGGCGGTGCGGATGGAGGACATCTTCGACACCGTCGCCTTCCACCGAGTGATCGAGAGCTGACGGGCGACGATGGCGTACGCCTACCTCGGCCCGGAGGGGACCTTCACGCAGACCGCGCTGCGGCGGCTGCTCTCGTTTGCACCTCCGGGCCGCGAACCGGTGCTCCGCCCCTTCCCGACGGTGCCCGCCTCCCTGGAGGCGGTGCGCCGGGGCGACTGTCGAGCGGCGGTGGTGCCACTGGAGAACTCCGTGCGCGGCGTCGTCCCCGCCACCATGGACCAGCTGGCCTCGGCGGAGATGCACATCAACGCCGAGGTCGAGGTGCCGGTGTCCTTCGCCCTCATGGCTCCCGAGGGCGTCGCGCCAAAGGAGGTGACTGTGGTGCACAGCCACCCGCACGCGCTGGGCCAGTGCGAGGACTGGCTGCGCACCCGGCTGCCCGGGGCCCGTACCCGTGGCGCTACCTCCACCGCCGCGGCCGCCCGAGCGGTCGCCGACGCGGATGCCCCCGGCCACGCGGCGGTCGCCGCGGCGGAGGCGGCCGACCTGTACGGGCTGCGGATCCTCGCCACCGACCTGGGCCGGGAGGCCGGTGCCGTCACCCGGTTCGTGTCGGTGGCCCCACGCTGGTCCCACCCGGCCCGGACCGCCCGCGAACGCACCTCCCTGCTGGTGTCGCTGGGCAGCGCGGGCCCGGCCCTCGTCCCCGACGTCCTCAACGAGTTCCGCACCCTCGGCATCCGCCTGTCCTGGATCCAGTCCTGGCCCACGGGCCGCGCCCTCGGCAGCTATCACCTGTTCCTCGACGTCGACGCCCACATCGACACCCGCCCCCTGCGCCTGGCCATGGCGGCCGTCCAGGCCCTGGGCCTGGATGTGCGCTTCCTGGGCAGCTATCCGCGCTGGCCCGCCGCGGCCTGACACGCCTGCCCGGCGGCCGAGGAACTGTGGTCGCCGGGCAGGTGTGCCGTGGTCGGCGGGCAGGCGGGGGACGGGCTGTCGGGTTCCCGGGGCGTGGGCCGGCGCAGGTCGTCTGCCGCCTCTCGGACGGCCGGGAGCAGGACGGCCACCGGGGGGCTGTCCAGGGCGCCCTCGCGTACCACGAGAGTGACCCGGCGGACGGGCCGGATTCCCTCCAGGGCGATACGGGTGACCGGGTGCCCCGGGCGGTCCGGAACCAGGTCGGGGACCAGCGCGACGCCCCAGCCCAGGGAGACAAGACCGAAGACGGCCTGCATGTCCCCGATGTCGGAGACGATGTCGGGGACGAAACCGGCGCCGGCGCACAGGTGCAGGGCCAACCGCCCGAGCCTGGACGTGCGGTCCAGCAGCCACGGCTGCTCCGCGAACTCGGCGAGGGCGCACGTGCCGCCGTCTGGGGCCAGCGGGTGATCGGGCGCGACGGCGAGGCGGATGCGGTCGCTGATGACCTCCTCCTCGTACAGCCCCGGCACCCTGGGCTCGGGCACCTGCGGATAGCCGGCGGCCAGGACGGCGTCGAGCCGCCCCAGCCGGACCGTCTGCCGACCCTCGTCGGGATCCACTCCGTGCAGGGTGATGCGCAGCCCGGGATGGCGCTCGCGCAGCCGGTTCAGCGCCGGCACCAGCAGCGCCGGACCCTCGTGCAGCGGTACGCCCACCCGCAGTTCGCCGGTGACCTGGCCGTCCTCCCGGGCGAGCAACTGCGCCTCCGCCGTTTCAAGTGCGGCGAGCACCCGCTCGGTGTGCGCCACCAACAGCCGTCCGGCCGCGGTGAGTTCGGCCCGCTTGCTGCCGCGGTCCAGGAGCGCGGCGCCGGTCTCCGCCTCCAGGGCGGACAGCTGCTGGGAGACCGCCGAACGCGTGTAGTTCAGCGCCTGCGCCGCCGCGGCGATCGACCCCCGGGCTCCGACCTCGCGCAGCAGCACAAGTTTCCGTACGTCCAGCACCGTCATCCTCGCTAACGCTTCCGGTTACGAAGTATCACGTCAGATTACGGGACATGAGCCCGCCCGGTGATTTCAATGGAGATCGACTCCAGTCCAACACGCCGATCAGACAGGGGATTTACGCCATGACCACACTTCTCCACCTCGACTCCAGCCCCCGCCCGGGCTCGGTTTCCCGCCGGATCTCGGGCGAGTTCGCGGAGACCTGGCGCAAGACCAACCCCGAGGGCGAGTACGTCTACCGCGACCTGGCCGCCGACCCCGTCCCGCACGTCGACAGCGCGCAGATCGAGGTCATGCACCGGCTGGAGACGGAGGGCGTCCGCGACCTCGTGGCGGCCCGTGAGGCGGCGCGGACCCCTGAGGAGAAGGCCAGTTGGGCCGTCACATGGCCACTGGTCGAGGAGCTTCTCGCGGCCGACACGATCCTTCTCGGCGTGCCGATGTACAACTTCTCGGTGCCGTCGACGTTCAAGGCGTGGTTCGACCGCGTCCTGATCGCTCCGCTGATCCTCGACCCGGCCTCCGGCGAGGGGCCGCTGCGGGGCAAGAAGGTCGTGGTGGCCTCCGCGCGCGGCGGCGCCTACGGTCCCGGCACTCCCCGCCACGACTGCGACCACCAGGAGCCGTACCTGAAGGCGGCCCTCGGCATGGTGGGCCTCGCCTCCGAGCTGACCTTCCTGCACGCGGAGCTGACCAAGTCGGCGCACGTGCCCCGGCTCGCCCACTTGAAGGACGTGGCGGCCGCCTCCTACCGGACGGCGCTCGACGGGGCCCGCGCGCACGGCGGGGTGTGACCGCCCGCAACGCACTCAGCGCAGCGGGAAGTTGCGGTCGAAGACGTTCTCCGGATCGTACCGAGCCTTGAGCGTGCGCAGCCGGGCCAGGGTCGGCCCCGGGAACGCCTCGGCCAGGACGTCGGGGGAGCGGCGGCTGTCGAAGCTGAGGTACATGCCGTTCACCTCCGGGGCGAGCTGTGCCCAGTGGACGTCCAGGGCGGGTTCGAGCTCGGGCACGGTCGCGGACAGCAACTGGAAGTTCTGGTCGCGGTGGGCGTAGGCGGTGGCGGCCGGATCGACGTCGTTGACCGCGCCGCCCACCGAACGGAACTGCTCCATCAGCACCTCTCCCGACGCCAGCGCCTTTGCGACCGACCGTGCGGTGTGCGCGGAGACGCGGTCGAGCAGCCCGGAACGCGTGGCGCCCAGCCCCTGCCCGTGGTGGGCCGCGCCGCCGACCGGTACCAGCGTCGGATACGGGGCCAGGACCGCCTCCTGCTGCAGCAGCGGGCCCAGACCCAGCAGGGGCGTCAACACCCGCTGGGCGGCATCGGGTTGCTCCCCGGCGTACACCGCCGCGACATGCGCGATGGCCGGGCGGCCGGGTCCGGCGGGCATGAGCGTGAGGAAACTGGTCAGCTCGCGCGGCGCGGCATCGAGGACGGCGCCCCACTGTTCCACCAGGGGAGCGGCGTCGTGCGCGTCGAAGACCAGGTTGGCGAAGACGACATCACCGGTCTCCGACGCCTCCAGCTCCACGGCCGTGACGATGCCGAAGTTGCCGCCCGCGCCCCGCACGGCCCAGAACAGGTCGGGTTCGTGGTCCCTGTCGGCCCGGACGAACGTCCCGTCGGCCAGCACGAGTTCGACGGCCGTCACATGGTCGATCGTCAGCCCGTTCCGCCGCGCGAACCAGCCCATGCCGCCCGCCGTGACCAGCCCGCCCACGCCCACATCACCGGTGTCGCCGGAGCTGACGGCGAGCCCGTGCGGGGCGAGGGCCTGGGCCACCCGCCCCCAGCGGGCGCCCGCACCGACCCGGACCCGACGCCGCGCCCGGTCCAGCACCTGGACGCGGTCGAGACGCGACACGTCGACGACAACACCGCCGTCGTTGGTCGACCGCCCGCTGATGCCATGCCCACCGCTGCGCACGGACAGCACCGTGCCCCGGGCCCGCGCATACGCCAGCGCGACGGCCACCTCCTCGGGGCTCTCCGGGAAGATCACCACCGCCGGGGCACCCCGGTGCACGTATCCATGGCGCACCCGCTCATAGCGGGCGTCGGACGGCAGCACCGTACGGCCGGCGAGGGAGGGCGGTAACTCGACGTGCGCGACGCCCTGTTCCGTCATGACGAGGAGGTCCCTTCGAAGGACGCGGAGGACTGGGAGGAGGACTCGGGAAGCGTGGCCGGCTCCAGGAGGCACCGCAGGGTGCGCGTCAGATACGCCACGAGCCGCTCCGGCGGCATCTCGGCCACGGGCCCGCTGCGCAGCACGTACCGGCTGAAGGTGACGCCGATCAGATGGGAGGCGAGCAGATCGATGCGCTCCTCCGCGTCGGGCCCGCTGAGCACCGTGCGGTAGGCCGCCGCGCTGCTGCGCCGCATCGCCGCGTACAGCCCGGTGGCGGCCCGCTCGTCGGAGGCTGCGCTGCGGATCAGAGCGAGGAACGGGTCGTTGCCGTCGGAGTGTTCCATCCGCGTGACAAAGGCCTGCGCTATCCGGTCCGGCAGCGTCTGAGGCGGGCCGGGGACGAGTTCGGGCAGGTCCCGGGGGCCGGGCACGGCCGCGAGGAACAACTGCTCCTTCGAGCCGAAGTGCCGCATGACCAGACCGTGGGTGACACCGGCCCGCCCGGCGATCTCGCGGATGGTGGCACGGGCATAGCCCCGCTCCGCGAACGCGGCCCGCGCCGCCTCCAGGATCGCCTCGCGGTGCGCCTCGGGAGCGCGGACGCGCTTCCTGGCGAGGGCCGGGGCGTTGGTGGGTTGGTCGCTCACAACTCGTAATGTACATCTGGTCATTAGCGTCGGCGGTGGCTACGCTGCTCAAAATGACCAACCGTTCATTACGGCTCCGGCAATCGCACTTGGAGCCGGTCAGGGACCTCGTAGGAGCCGCGGAACCTGCGGAGACCGCGGAGGCTTTCCTGGAGGGCCGCACTGTACTCGTCGTCGGCGCGAGCGGAGGCATCGGCGAGGGGATCACCCGAGCCCTGCTGGAGCTGGGCGCCACCGTGGTCGCGGCCGGCCGCAGCGAGGCCCGGCTGAGCGCCCTCGCCGAGTATGTGGCGGATGCGGGACCGGGGGTCCTTCACCCGTATGTCGTCGACGTCTCCGATCCGGACAGCACCGCCGTACGCCACCGGCTCGTCAAGGATCACGGGAGGTTCGACGGCGCCGTCCTCACGATCGGCAACTGGGGCCCGCCGGGCCGCACGGGGCTGCTGGAGGTGTCCGACGCCGTCTGGGACGCGATGATCGCGGACAACCTCACCAGCCACTTCCGGGCGCTACGAGCCGTCACTCCGCTGCTCGTCCGGGACGGCGCGCTCGTCCACCTCACCGGCTTCAGCGCGGAGATCCCCTACCCGGGCGCCGCCCTCGTGGGCGCGACCAACGCGGCCAAGAAGTCGTTGCTGAGCAGCCTGACCGCCGAACTCGACGGCAAGGGCCGACGGATCTACGAACTCGTCATCGGCCCCATCCGCACGCGCCCCCGTGCGGCGGCGGGCGCCGACAGCGAGGCCTGGCTGAGCGGTGCGGACCTCGGCCGGCACGCCGGCGAACTGATCGCCGACCGCGGCCCATGGGCCGCCGAGCCCCTGCAGTACCTGCTCGACCGGGAGTCGGGCGTGCTCACCACGCTGCCGCACTGATGCGGTCGGTGTTGCCGGCGCGGCATGCCATCAAGCCGCGATCCGTCCTTCGTCTCGTGTGGCGGAGGCGATCACGGCGGAAACAGCGGTGGTCACGACGAGGCTCCCCATCATGACCATCCCCACGCCGACCATGAAGAGGCCGCTGCCGTCGTCCGGCCAGTCGTCATACGCGGCAGCGGTCAGGCCGACGGTGGTGCCGAACACCGCGCCTGCCGCGTAGCGCCGGTACGCCGCCAGGCACACCGGTGCCAGTAGGGTCAGCACCAGCCCGATCACCTGCCATGCCTCGTACGGACCGGTGGTCGTCGACCGGTACGTCCGGGTTCTGAGCAGCGATACCCGGTGACGGCCCCGGTGCTCCGTCGGTCTCGGTCAAGGCTTCGCCATGTGGCACCGGTGGCTGAGCGGGCGGGAGTTGCCCGACGTACTGCTGGAGTAAGCAGAACGCCCGGCGAAGGGAAGCTCCGTGAACCAGCAGCGCATCGTCCTCCTCTCGGCCGCGGGGCTCGCCTCGGCGCTTCTCCTGGGGGCGTGCGGCAGTTCGATGGACAACGCCTCCTCCGGTACCAGCCCCTCTCATGTCGCTCCGGTCGCCACGGCCACGGCCGCCGCCTCGGAACCCGCGGCCTCCGCACCGGCCGGCAGCGGGCACCTGGCCATCACCACCACGCTGATGGCCAGGGCTGTCGAGGGCGTGGGCAGCGTGGTGACCGACGACAAGGGGATGACTCTCTACCGCTATGACAAGGACCAGGCGCATCCGTCCAAGTGGACATGTTCCGGTACGTGTACGAAGACCTGGATGCCCGTCATGGTGCAGGACTCCGTAAAGACCATGGGCGTTGAGAAGAGCCTTCTCGGCACGGTTCACCGGGACGGTAAGACGCAGCTCACCCTCGGAGGCTGGCCGCTGTACCGGTACATGGGCGACACGGCGGCCGGACAGGCGAACGGGCAGGCGGCGGACGGGATGTGGTACGCCGTCACCCCGTCCGGCGGCAAGTCCGTCCGTTGAGTCCTACCTGCGATGCATCGTCTCCAGAGCCTTCGCCAGTACGTGAGGGTCGTGATGGCCCTTGTAGACCGGCGGAGGCTGCTTGTCGAGCTTGAGGAGTTGGGCCACCGCGGTCCAGGCCGTGCGTACGGAGTACTCGACGGTGAAGACGACGTCGTCGGGCACTTCGGCGAACTGGCCGATGAAGGCGAGGTTGACCGATCCGTCCGGCACGACCTCGGGCCGGTCCTCGCGACGGCGTACCAGGAACTGGCTGGTGATGTACGGCATCACGCAGGGCACCACGGTGGATGTCTCCAGAACTCGCGCCGCCGTCTGCTCGTCGAACTTCAGATGGTGCAGCACCTCTTCGAGGATCTCCCGACCGGAGCACATGGTCATCGGCTTGGGCGTCTGGTTGCCGGCCCGGTCGGGGAACAGGCCGTAGCCCCACCAGACTCCGACGTCCTCGGGCTGGTCGCGGTAGACGGGCTGGCGGTTGGCGACGATGGTGAGCAGCCAGTTGGAGTCGGTGAAGGTCATCAGCCCGCCCTTGCCGGCCGGGCGCCCGCTGAACTCCTCCAGCGCCGCGAGGAAGGCGGGGTCCTTGGAGGTGACCGTGAAGGACTCCCAGTGGGACTCCTTGACGTGCTTGTCGAAGGCGGACGGGTTGCCGAAGTTCTCGCGTCCCCGGGCCAGTCGATGCCACAGGAGCCAGGCTTCCGAGCGATGGGGAGCCGGGGGCGGGGCGGAGGTGTGCGAGCCGAGGCTGGAGGCGTCGGTCATGGAGCCGTTGGTGACCAGGACCAGATCCTCGGGAGCCACGGAAACCGTCTCGTCCTCGCCGTGCCGGCTCAGGAACAGGGTGTCGACCGTACCGCTGTGGATTCCCGGCGCGAATCCGAGGTCGGTGACATGGCAGCCGGTGTGCACGGTCACACCGCGCTCGCGCAGCCAGGCGGTCAGCGGGCGCACGATGGAGTCGTACTGGTTGTAGCGGGTTCGGTGGATGCCCGACATGGCGGCGAACTCGGGGAAGAGGTGAATGAAGCGCTTGAGGTAGCGCCGGAACTCGATCGCGCTGTGCCAGGGCTGGAAGGCGAACGTGGTGCACCACATGAACCAGAAGTTGGTGGTGAAGAAGTGCTTGCCGAAGCAGTCCGTGATCCGCTTGTCGTCCAGGTGCTCCTCAGGGGTCGCCAGGCACCGGATCAGCTCCAGCCGGTCCCGCTCGGAGAAGCCCATCGAGCCGGTGTCGACTATCTTGCCGTCACCGTCGACCAGGCGGGCGATGTCGTCCCAGGCGAAGTCCTCGTGTCCGGCCAGGATTTCATCGGTCACGGAGACGGCGGGATCGTCGAGGGTGGGGATGCCGGACAGCAGATCGTAGGTGCAGCGGAATTCGGCCTCGAACATCCGGCCGCCGCGCATGGTGTAGCCGGCGTCGAAGGTGCCACCCGCGTCCAGGCTTCCGCCGATGGTCCGTTGACCTTCGAAGAGGTGGATGTCGGATCCCTGGAAGCCGCCGTCGCGGATCAGGAACGTGGCCGCGGAAAGTGCCGCGATACCGCTGCCCACCAGATACGCCTTCGCCATCACACAACTCCTGGTTCTCACTTGGGTTTTCGGGAACCGCGCAGCTCAGGGTCTCCTGTGGCGCAGGGTTCAGTCAGTGGGCCGTTGGGCACCTTCCGGGCCCGAAGGGCCCACCGGTGGGGTGAGGTCGAACTTCACGTCCACCACGCCCTCGACGGCCCGGATCAAACGCGCGGCCACAGGGACCAGTGACGTGTCCCGCACACTGCCACCGAGCTGGACGACTCCCTCGCGCACCACGACGCGTACCGCTGACGCCGGCGCCGGGAAGAGATAGGACACCACTTCCCGCCGTACCTCCTCGGCGATGTCCTCGTCGTCCCGCAGGAACACCTTCAGCAGGTCGGCACGGCTGACGACGCCCTGCAGCATGCCCAGTTCGTCGACCACGGGGAGCCGCTTGACCCTGGCGTGGGCCATCCTCCGCGCCGCCTGGGCAAGCGTCTCGTCCGCGCGCACGGTCAGTGCCGGAGCGGTCATCAGCTCTCCCGCGGTCACGGCCCCCGCCTTCGCGAGATCGTCCAGGCGGCGCAACTGGGTGCGCCGATCGGGGTCGCTGTCGCGGAACTCCTCCTTGGGCAGCAGATCGGCCTCGGAGACGACACCGACGACACGGCCCTCGCCTTCCAGGACGGGGAGGGCGCTGACCTTCCAGTCCTGCATCATCCGCACGATCTCCTTGAAGCCGGCCCCGCGGCCGATCGCGGCGACCGTATGGGTCATCACGTCGCTCACGATGTGCGGGCTGCCTGTCATGGTGCCTCCTTGGTCTGGGCCGCTTCGACGGGTGGGACCGGTCAGTGCAGGCTCCCGCTGCCGTAAGGGGCGTACAGGTCCAGCAGCCGGGTGCGGGCCGAGCGCAGCCGGTGGGCGACGATGTCACCCACCCACTGGGCGACGGCGAGGCCGAGCGCGGGGTCGTCCTGGCACATCGACCGGACCGCGACGGCGTCGAACTCGTAGGCGCGCACCGGGCTGGTCGTCTCGGCACCCAGGTGCCGGCTGTGCGGGCCGAAGAGCCAGGACCAGCCGACGAGTTCGTCGTGGCCGAGGGTCTCGATGACGGCCGCACGACGGCCGGGCACCCTCATGTCGAGGGCGACGGTGCCGGTGCGAATGATCCAGAACCGGTCGGCTCGGCCCCCTTCCTCGAAGAGACGGGCGCCCTGCGGGAACGAAACTTCCCGGGCCATGCGCATCAGCCGTTCTCGATACTCGACAGGCAGCGCGCGCATCATGCCGGGTGTAGGGGGAGCGTTCATCACGTGCCTCCAGTAAGGCGTACCGGCCTCTTCTTCCAGCGTCGTCCATGGCGCCGGTCCGGCCCATGGGCCACTGGACCCTGTGACCGGGCCGCTCGGCACCGGGTCCGATCAGTGACCGCCCTGGTGGGCGGCCGGGCGGGTGTCGTCGAGGTGGAAGGTCAGGCTGTTGACGACGCCGATCACTCCGTCCACCCGGTACGTCGACCGGACGGTCAGGGGTATGTCGCTCCGGTGTTCGAGCCGGCCCTCCAGCGTGACCATGCCGTCCCGGACCGAGACGACCACGTCCTGGGGCGGAAGGGACAAGGTGTTCAGGATGTCGTCGAGGACCTCCTGCCGGATCTCCTCGTCGGTGCGCAGGAAGACGCGGAGCAGGTCGCGGCGGGTGGCGATGCCGATGAGCCGGTCCTCCTCGTCCACGACCGGAAGGCGCTCGACACCGTGGCGTTCCATCACACGCGCGGCGTCCGCGACCTTCTGTTCCGGATGCACGGTGATCGCGGGCGTCGACATCAGTTCCCCCGCCGTGGCGGCGACGGCGCGACGGGGGGAGTGGTCCCGCGCGTGCGGGTGTTTCCGCTGTGCCGGGCCGTCCGCGGGCCGGGTCGCCTGGCGGCGGATCAGGTCGCTCCCGGAGATCACCCCGATGACCTTGTCGTCGTGATCCACCACGGGCAGCCCACTGATCCGGTGCTGGTCGAGCAGCCGCGCCACGACCTTGAACGGTGTCTCCCGGTGCGCCTGGACGACGTCCCGGGTCATCACCTCGCCGACTGTGCGGGCCATGCCGCCCACTTCCTTCCTGGTCTGCCGTCTTCGTCGGGCCCGTCCTCGGAGCCGTGCGGATACCCCTCCAGGCTCCCTCCGGCACGCCGCCCGGCGCAGGGGCCGAGTGTCCCGAGACAGGGGACTGACCCGCCCACCCGTCGATAGGTCTCAGGAGCCTCGCTCCGTCACCTGCTGTCGCTCGTTTCCGTCCCGGTGAGCGCGGCCCGTCCGGCCTCCAGGCGTGCGACCGGGATGCGGAAGGGCGAGCAGGAGACGTAGTCGAGGTCCGCGTCGTGGAAGAAGTGGACGGAGTCGGGATCCCCGCCGTGCTCGCCGCAGACGCCGATCTTCAGGCCGGGTCGTGCCGCACGGCCTTCGGCCACGGCGATCCGGATCAGTCGGCCCACGCCCGTACGGTCCAGCGTCTCGAACGGTGAGGCGGCGAAGATGCCCTTGTCGAGGTAGGCGGAGAAGAACGCCGCCTCGACGTCGTCGCGGGAGAAGCCCCAGGTGGTCTGGGTGAGATCGTTGGTGCCGAAGGAGAAGAACTCCGCCTCCTCGGCGATCCGGCCCGCGGTCAGGGCTGCCCGTGGCAGTTCGATCATCGTGCCGACGGGGCAGTGCACGGGGACGCCGGACTCTTCGGAGACCTCGGCCAGCACCCGTTCCACTTCTTCCCGCTCGATACGCAGCTCCTCCACGGCACCGACGAGCGGCACCATGATCTCCGCCTCCGGAGAGCCCCCGGCCCGCACGCGCTCCACGACCGCCTCGGCGATCGCACGCACCTGCATGGCGACCAGCCCGGGGACGACAAGCCCCAGACGCACCCCGCGCAGGCCCAGCATCGGGTTCTCCTCGTGCATACGGTTCACGGCGTCCAGCAGCTCGGCGTCGCGCGGGTCCGGGACGTCGCCACGCGCCTCGGCGGCGGCGACGCGCACGGCGAGGTCCGTGCGGTCGGGCAGGAACTCGTGCAGCGGCGGGTCGATGAGCCTGATGGTGACCGGCAGGCCGTCCATCGCCTCCAGGATGCCGGTGAAGTCCTGTCGCTGGAGGGGCAACAGGGCCTCCAGCGCCCGCTCGCGCTCGGCGTCCGTCCGGGCCAGGATCATCTCCTCGACCAGCTTGCGGCGTTCACCGAGGAACATGTGCTCGGTGCGGCACAGTCCGATGCCCTGCGCGCCGAACCGGCGGGCCCGGGCGGCGTCTTCGGGGGTGTCGGCGTTCGCCCGTACTTCCAACCGCCGTACGCCGTCGGCCCGGTCCATGGCGCGGGCCACGGCCTCGACCACCCCGTCCGACCGCTCGCCCGTCTCGAAGTACCGCATCACCGCGGAGTCGACCAGCGGAGCGGCGCCCAGGTGGACGGTGCCCTCGGAGCCGTCGACTGAGATCACCGTGCCCTCCTCGACGACGGTGTCACCCACCGTGAACCGGCGGGCCTGGGTGTCCACCCCGACCCCTTCGGCACCGCAGACGCAGACCTTGCCCATGCCACGCGCGACGACAGCGGCATGGCTGGTCTTGCCGCCGTGGCTGGTCAGTACGGCCTGTGCGGCGATCATGCCCGGCAGATCGTCGGGTGTGGTCTCCTGGCGTACGAGGACGACCTTCTCTCCCGCGGCGGCCCGCCGGACCGCTTCGGCGGAGTCGAAGACCGCGGCGCCGACGGCCGCTCCCGGCGAGGCCGGCAGGCCGTGCGCGAGCGCCTCGCCGACGGCCGTGGTGTCGAACCGGGGGAACATCAGATGGGCGAGGCCGTCTCCGGTGACGCGGGCCAGGGCCTCATCGGCGCTGATCAGGCCCTCGTCGACCAGCTCGGCGGCGATGGCGAACGCGGCCTCCGCGGTGCGCTTGCCGACCCGGGTCTGCAGCATCCACAGCCGGCCGCGCTCGATGGTGAACTCGATGTCGCACAGATCCCGGTAGTGCTGCTCCAGGGTCCGCATGTGGTCGCGCAGCTGCGCGTACGACCGTGGATCCAGCCGCTCCAGGTCGGTCAGGGTGACGGTGTTGCGGATCCCGGCGACGACGTCCTCGCCCTGCGCGTTGGGCAGATAGTCGCCGTACAGTCCGGGCTGTCCCGTGGCCGGGTCGCGGGTGAAGGCGACGCCGCTGCCGGAGTCGGGGCCGAGGTTGCCGAAGACCATGGTCTGTACGTTGACGGCGGTGCCCAGGTCGTCGGGGATGTGCTCCCTGTGGCGGTAGAGACGGGCGCGCTCGCCGTTCCACGACTCGAAGACGGCGAGGACCGCGCGCCGCAGTTGCTCGGTGGGGGACTGCGGGAAGGTCTCACCGGTCTCGTGCCGGATCAGCTCCTTGTAGGTCTCGACGAGCGCTGCCAGATCTGCCGCGTCCAGGCCCAGGTCGTCCGCGGCGCCGCGGGCCTGCTTGAAGTCGGCCATGGCCTTCTCGAACAGCGCGCCGTCGACCCCCATGACGGTGCTGCCGAACATCTGCACAAGGCGGCGGTAGGAGTCCCAGGCGAAGCGCTCGTTCCCGGAGGACTTGGCCAGGCCGTGCACGGATTCGTCGTTGAGGCCGATGTCCAGGATGGTCTCCATCATGCCGGGCATGGAGAACCGCGCGCCGGAGCGGACGGACAGCAGCAGCGGGTCGTCGGGCTGCCCCAGGACCCGCCCCGCACCGGCCTCCAGAAGCGAGAGGTGTCCGGAGATCGCGCGGGACATCCCGTCCGGTTCCGCGCCGGTGGCGAGGAAGGCGCGACAGGCTTCCGTGGTGACGGTGAACCCGGGCGGCACGGGCAGGCCCATCCGGGTCATCTCGGCCAGGTTGGCTCCCTTGCCGCCGAGCAGGTCGGCCATGTCGCGGCCGCCCTCGGTGAACGCGTACACGTAGCGGTCCATGACGGTGTGTGCTTCCTTCCGACTACTGGTGCCTGGGAGGTGCGGGGCTACTGGTGCCCGGGGAGGTGCGGGCTCGGCGCGCGCCGGGCGGTGCAGGGCTGCGGACGCTCGACGCGCGGTGTGTGGCGGGGCGGGTCACATCTCGAAGACGATGCGTGCCTTGACCCGCCCGTCGAGGACCTCGGCGATCGACTCGTTGACGGTCTCCAGGGGCCGGGTCTCGTAGATGACCTTGGTGCGTCCGGCCGCGTGCAGCCGGAACACCTCGTTCAGGTCCTGGCGGGTGCCGACGATGGAGCCGATGACGGAGGTGCCGTTCAGCACGGTGTCGAAGATCGGCACCCGGATGGTGCCTCCGGCGGGCAGGGCGACCATGACCAGCTTGCCGCCGCGCCGCAGACCGCCGTAGACGGCCGCGAACGCCTGCTCGGCGACCGCCAGCGCAATCGCCGCGTGGGCGCCGCCGTGCTGCTTGAGCACCTCGGCCGGGTCCTCCTTGCGGGCGTCGATGAGGATGTCCGCGCCGAGTTCGCGGGCGAGGGCCAGCTTGTCGTCGGTGACGTCGATCGCGGCGACAGTGGCTCCGGCGATCTTCGCGTACTGCACGGCGAGGTGACCGAGCCCGCCGACGCCGGAGATCGCCACCAGCTGCGCCGGGCGGACCCCGGCGACCTTCAGTGCCTTGTACGTGGTGACCCCGGCGCAGGTCAGCGGCGCGGCGTCGCGCGGGTCGACGCCGTCGGGGACCGGCGCGGCGAAGTCGGCCGGCGCGAGCATCTTCTCGGCGTAGCCGCCGTCGACGCTGTAGCCGGTGTTCTGCTGCTGCTCGCACAGCGTCTCCCAGCCGGACAGACAGTGCTCGCACCGACCGCACGCCCAGCCCAGCCAGGGCACGGCCACCCGTTGGCCGAGGTCCAGGTGGGTCACTCCCTCCCCGAGCGCCTCGACGATGCCGACGCCCTCGTGTCCGGGGACGAACGGGAGGGTGGGCTTGACGGGCCAGTCCCCGTGAGCGGCGTGGATGTCGGTGTGGCACAGTCCCGACGCCTCGAGACGGATACGGACCTGGCCGGGGCCGGGCCGCGGGTCGGGGCGCTCCTCGATCACCAACGGCTCGCCGAAGGACCTGACGACTGCTGCCTTCATTGCCTGCTCCTTGAGCACGGTTCGGTGCGTTGTGCTCCCAGCGTCGAACGAGCCGCGGCTCGTCAGGAAGTACTGGACGTCCCGGGTGCGAGGCCGCTCGGCCCTGGTCGTACGGCCCTCCGTCCCGCAAGATTTGACAGACCGGGAACAATTGAGGTCCGCCGGGCTCGTTCCGGCACCGGAGAACAGAACAGACGACGCGGCATGAGGAGCAATCAATGGCGGACAGCGAGCGACCCGGTCCCGACAACCCCATCCGGGTCTTCCTGCTGGACGACCACGAGGTGGTACGACGCGGGGTGCACGACCTGCTGAACGACCATCCGGACATCACCGTGGTCGGCGAGGCCGGGACGGTGGAGCAGGCACTGACGCGCGTCCCCGCGTTGCGTCCGGACGTGGCGGTGCTCGATGTGCGCCTGCCGGACGGCGACGGTGTGACCGTGTGCCGCGAACTGCGTTCACAGATGCCGGATCTGGCCTGTCTGATGCTGACCTCGTTCGACGACGAGGAGGCACTGCTCGACTCGATCATGGCGGGCGCGTCCGGTTACGTCCTGAAGCAGATCCAGGGCTCGGACCTGGTGTCCGCCGTGCGAACGGTCGCCGCCGGCCAGTCCCTGCTGGACGCCAGCGCCACCTCCCGGCTGATGGCCCGGCTGCGCGGTGCTCAGGAGCGGGAGCAGGAGCCGGACGCCTTCCCGGGCCTGACCGACCGCGAGCGCGAGATCCTGGCCCTGATCGGGGAGGGCCTGACTAACCGCCAGATAGGCCAGCGGCTGTACCTCGCCGAGAAGACGGTGAAGAACCACATCTCGCGCCTGTTGGCCAAGCTCGGTGTGGAGCGGCGCATCCAGGCCGCGGTCATCGCCACACAGGCCCAGGACCGGCTCAAGCAAGCCGGGAACTGAGCGCCTTCGTCGTCGGCCTCCCGGAAGACAGCGCCGATCCGTCAGGACGCGTCGTCCGCCCCGGGGGGGCGTTTCAGCGTGCCTCGACCGTCCCGTGGAGCTCGCGTCCGGTGACGATCTCGGACTCGATCCGTACGAAGACCCCGTCGCGCACCGGCATCCAGGAGCGAGGACCGGTGCGTGACAGGCGCTCGTGCTCGGCCGGGTCGGTCACGATCTCGGCCCTGCCGGTGACCACCACGCTCCAGCCCGACTGGGTCTCCGCCCGGAAGTCGTCCACTTCGAACGCGACCACGACACCGTCGATCGCGCGGACGAGGTCGGAGCCCGATGACGTGAACAGCACCACGGAGGAGTCCGCGTCCAGGGAGAAGTTCACCGGCAGGACCGCGGGCAGCGCCTTACGGGTGTACACCACACGGCCGATCGGCACCTTGCCCAGCAGGCGCAGGCATTCCGGCCGGTCGAGTGCGCGAAAGGCGTCGTCTTGGAACATCCGCCCATCGTCCTGATGCTCGCCGTCCGGGAATAGGGCCGATCGGCCCTGTTTCTCTCCGCTTCGTTGCTCTCCGCTTCGGACCACCAGGGCGGGGATCGGGCCTCTCACTGCGCGGGCAGCGGCACCGTCCATTCCGCGACGGTGCCGGCGGGTTCGTTCGCCGTGAGGGTGAAGTCGCCGCCGAGGGCGGTGGCGCGCTGGCTGAGGTTGTCCAGGCCGCTACGGCGGGTGACGGTGGGGTCGAGTCCCCGGCCGTTGTCGGCGACGCGCAGGCGCAGTCGTCGCCCGTCCGTCTCGGCGGTGACCTCGACGGCGGTGGCGTGCGCGTGCCGGGCGGCGTTCGACAGGGTTTCGCTCAGCACCGCAAGGAGTTGCTCGGCATGACCGGCCGGCACGTCGGTGTCGAGCAGCCCGGTCATGCGCAGGGCCGGGGTGAAGCCGAGCACGGCGGCGGCCTGGTCGGTCTCGGCCAGCAGTTGCGCGCGCAGCCCGCCACGCCCGTCGGTGCGGTCCCGCTCGCGCAGCGCGTAGATGGTGCCCCGTACCGTCTTGATGGTGTCGTCGAGGTCGTCGACCACCCGTTGTACGCGTTCGGCCACGTTGGGCCGGTCGGAGAGCAGTCCGAGCACCGAGTTCAGGGTCAGCCCGGAGGCGAAGAGCCGCTGGATGGCCAGGTCGTGCAGGTCGCGGGCGATGCGGTCACGATCGGACAGGACCAGCAGGTGCTCGGCCTCGCGCCGGTGGTCGGCGACCTCCAGCGCCAGCGCGGCCTGATCGGCAAAGCCACCGATCATGGTCATGATGGCGTCGGAGAACTCGGCACCGCCCGGCAGATTGGCGACCTGCAGTACCCCGCGCACGTACTCGTCCCCGCCGAGCGGCAGCAGGAACCCGGGCCCGAGGTCGATCTGCGCCGCGGATCCGCCCCCGGCCTGCGCCTCCTGGGACAGTGCGCCGCTGGTGATCCGTTCATTGGACTGGTAGACCTTCGAGGCCAGTGTGGTGGTCGGCAGTACCAGCCCGCGCACCCGCTCGGCGCCCTCTCCGTCGGCAGCCTCGATCACCAGCTCGCCGCCGTCGAGCGGCACCGCCAGCGTGACCAGATCCGCCTCCGCCAGAGCTCTGACGGTCGACGTGACCTGGTGCAGCACCCGGACCGGATCGGTGCCGGACAAGAGACTGCGGGTCAGTTCGCTGCTCGCGGTCAGCCACTGCTCCCTGCGGCGGCTGTCCTCGTACAGCCGGGCGTTGTCGATCGCCACGCCCGCCGCGGCCGCGAGGGTGCGCAGTACCGCCTCGTCATCGTCGTCGAACTCCGCGCCACCGCGCTTGTCGGTCAGATACAGGTTTCCGAACACCTGGTCGCGGACCCGCACCGGTGCCCCGAGGAACGTGGTCATCGGCGGGTGGCCCGCCGGGAAGCCCACCGAATCGGGATGCCGGCCCAGGTCGGCCAGCCGCAGCGGCTCGGGCTCCCGGATCAGCAGCCCCAGGATGCCCTGGCCGTGGGGGTAGTGGCCGATCGCACCGATCGTGTCCTCGTCCATACCGACCGTGATGAACTGCTTGATCCGGCCTTCGTCACCCAGCACCCCGAGTGCCCCGTACCGCGCGTCCACGACGCTCACCGCGGACTCGGTGATTCTCCGCAGGACGACGTCGAGATCCAGATCGGAGCCGATGGCGAGTACCGCGTCCAGCAGCGTGTGCACGCGGTCACGGGTCGCACGCACCTGCTCGACCTGGGCCTGCAGCCCCTCCAGCAGCTCATCCAGCCGCAACTGAGGCGCCGCCGAACGCCTCCTGCGATCGTCGGCCGGACTCTCCGCCATTCCCGCTCCTTCCGAAAGGTGCCAGTCGCACCCCCGCATCATGCCCGAACGGCCCTGTTCCCATGCGAACGCATGTGTTAGTGGGTGCCGTCTGCAGGCGAGATCCTAGTCGGCCGTCGGAGCCGTGGCCGAAGCCTCCTCGAAGATCCGCGGTGCGGCCGGACGCGCCGGCCAGGAGACAGGCGCCGACTCCGCTTCGCCGGACGGCCGAACGGCGGTTCAACGGGCCTTGCAGACAGGGACGTTCAGCCCTACGGCCACAGACCTTCGGCATCCGGTGCAGCCCGGCTCGCGAGACCAGAGTGAAGGGCGTCAGGCAACGCCCCGACCCTCCCCGAAGGGATCGCCATCATGGCCGTGCACGAGCACCCTCACCGGAGCCCTGGCTTCCACCTCCCGTCCTTCCGCAGGAACCGCACCGCCTCCGAGCCCACGGTGTCGGTGGACACCGACACCCACACCGCGCGGGCCTACGCCCTCGCCTCCCTGCGTCTGCTCACCGGGTTCGTCTTCCTGTGGGCATTCCTCGACAAGACCTTCGGCCTCGGCTACGCCACCCAGTCCGGCAAGGGCTGGATCGACGGCGGTTCGCCGACGAAGGGCTTCCTCGGTTCCGTCGCGGCCGGGCCGATGGAGTCCACCTTCCACTCCTGGGCCGGTGACACCTGGGCGGACTGGCTGTTCATGCTCGGCCTGCTCGGCATCGGCCTTGCCCTGACCGCGGGTGTCGCGCTGCGCATCGCCGCCGTCGCGGGCACCGCGATGATGGCGCTGATGTGGATCGCCGAGTGGCCACCCGCCAAGCACCTGTCGGACGGCTCACCGAGCATGTCCCCCAACCCGTTCGTCGACTACCACCTCATCTACGCCGTCGTCCTGATCGCCCTGGCCGCCGTCGCCGCGGGCAACACCCTCGGCGCGGGCCGACTCTGGGCCAAGCTGCCCATCGTCCGCGACCACGGCTGGCTGCGCTGAAAGCCGCCGGCGCGGCGGGCTCCCCGGGAGCCCGCCGCGCCGGCGCGTGTTCGAAGTCCCCGCGGTGGAAACCCCGCGGGGTCTCATGCTTCGCGCGGCGTGTCCGGGACGACGATGACGGGGCAGTGCGCATAGTGCAGTACGCCCTGACTCACCGAGCCCAGCACCATGCCGGCGAAGCCGCCGTGACCGCGGCTCCCCACCACCAGGCCCAGCGCATGGGTGGACTGCTCGGTCAGCACCTGCACGGGATGACCGACGACCAGCTCGTGGTGCAGCTCCACCTCCGGATACCGCTCTTTGCGCCCCGCCACGATCTCGGAAAGCACCCTCCGGTGCTCCTGTTGCTCCGCCTGTTCGTCGAAGATGCGGAGCGGACCCGGCTGCCACACGTACAGAGCCCGCAGCGTGGCGCCGTGCAGGGCCGCCTCCTCGAAGGCGAGGTCGACGGCGGCGGTGGAACGCGCGCTGCCGTCGACGCCCACCACGAAGTACGCGGGCTGCTGGGTGATGTGCTCCGGCTCGGGCACGACGACCACGGGGCAGTGGGCGTGGGCCACGACCGGCAGGGCGACCGAGGCCCCGCCGAACACCTCCTTCGCGCGGGTCAGATGCCGTGACCCGAGCACGACGGCCGTGGCGTCGCGGCTCTGCTCCTGCAGGATCCAGGCGGGGTCGCCCTCGGCGAGCAGCCAGTCCACATCGAGCCGCGGCTGCCGGGCCTCCACGAAGGTCACCGCGGCCTTGAGCGCCCGTTCGCCCGCCTCGTGCAGCGACGCGTTCCATTCCTCCCAGGACGGCGGGGGCTCCCGCCTCCGGTAGCCCCTGGTCGGCACGCCCTCGGCATGCACCAGGCGCAGGGGTACGTGGCGCCGTGCGGCCTCGTCGGCCGCCCAGGCCAGCACCATCCGCTTGGCGGGCTCGGGGTCTACACCCACCACGATCGGTCGGCGATCACTCGGTCCGGACATCGTCGTCTCCAGAGTGGGGTTCTTCCGCTGCTTTCATGAAAGTCCCGATGGCGGGGAGCCTCCAGTCGGGGATGCCCCTGGGCCGCTCGCTGCGCTTCACGGCGCGAGGGAGAAGTAGTTCTCCTCCTCCTGCGTGAAGTGCAGCCGCAGTACGGTGTGCAGCCCGTAGAGGCAGGCGCGCAGGTCGTCGAGTTGTTCAGGGGCCACGCTCGTGTCGGTGTCGGCGAGCGCGAGGTGGGTGGCGATGCGCCGGGCGAGCCGCTCGATCTCGACGTGGGCGCGGCTCATGGTCGCGGTCGTCTCGGGCCCGCCGAGCGCGGAGGCCAGCGCCGGGTAGAGCTGGTGCTCCTCGGCGTACTCGTGCGGCAGCAGCCGCTCGGTGAGCAACCGGTGCGCCTCGGCCACGGCCGCCAGGGACTTCGGGCCGCTGTCATCGGCGAGCCGGTCTGCGGCGGCGCGCACCGCTTCCAGGACCTCCTGCAGATCGTCGTGCTCGGCCGCGAAGCGGTGGATGAGCGCCTCCGTGGCGGGTTCGAGGGCCGGCCCCGCGGCCTGGCCGATCTTCAGGGCGCGTAGCGCGTTGAGGATGACCGCGACGTCGATGGCCTCCTGGAGCAGCGCTCCGGCGGCCGGCGGCAGCAGGCCGGCAGCGGCGGCGCCCATGGCCGCCAGTGACATGAGCATCCCGCCGAGCGCGCTCTGCACCGCGATCCGCCGGGCCCGTACGGCGATGGCCACGGCGTCGGCCAGGCGGTCCACCCGGTCGGTGGTCAGGACGACGTCGGCTGCCTCGGAGGACGCGGTGGAGCCGCGCGCTCCCATCGCCACGCCGACGTGCGCGGCCGCGAGGGCCGGAGCGTCGTTGACCCCGTCGCCGACCATCACGGTGACCGCGCGCTCACCCTCCGTCCGTACGGCCGCCACCTTGTCCGCGGGGGTGAGGCCGGCGCACACGTCGTCGAGACCGAGCACGGCGGCGACCTCCCGAGCGGGTTCGGGCCGGTCACCGGTGAGCATCACGAGCCGCTCGATGCCCGCCGCGCGCAGCCGGCGCAGGGTCCGGGGCGCGTCATGGCGGAGCGGATCGCGGAGCAGGACCGAGCCGACGGGCCGGCCGTCGACGCTGAGCCACGCGACGGCCGCACCGTCCAGCAGGGCCCGGTTGCGGGTCGCCCGGACCCACGCCTCCCGATCCGCACCGAGATCGAGCCGGCCGACCGCCAGCCGGTGTCCCTCCACCGTTGCCCGGGCGCCCCGGCCCGGCTCCTCGGACACATCGGTGGCCACGGACGGTTCCAGCCCGCGCTCACGCGCCGCGTCGACGATCGCGTGAGCGAGTACATGGGGCGAGTACTGGTCGACGGACGCGGCCAGACGCAGTACCTCGGCCGGCTTCCAGCCGGGTGCGCCGGTCACGTCGAGCACGTGCGGGCGTCCCCGGGTGAGCGTGCCGGTCTTGTCGAGGAGGAGGGTGCGCGCCCGGCCGAGGTTCTCCAGCGCGCCGCCGTCGCGGACCACCACGCCGAGCCGGGAGGCCCGGGACAGCCCGGAGACGACCGCCACCGGTGCCGCGAGCAGCAGCGGACAGGGCGTGGCGACGACCAGCACCGCCACCGCCCGCACGGCAGAGCCGCTGATCAGCCAGGTGAGCCCGGCCACCGCAAGGGTGAGCGGCAGGAACCAGGCCGCGTATCGGTCGGCCAGCCGCACGACCGGCGCGGACTCGGCCCCCGCCTGCTGGGCCAGTCGTACGATCTCGGCGTACGTGCTGTCCTGCTCAGTGGCCGTGGCCCGCAGCTCGAACGCGCCTCCGGCGTTGACGACACCACTGCGGACGCTCCGGCCGTGCCCGTACTCGACAGGCGCCGACTCACCGGTGAGGACCGACTCGTCGAGTACGGCCGGGCCCTCGACCACGTGCCCGTCGACAGGGACCACCTCACCGGGGCCGACGACGAGCAGGTCCCCCACGGCGATCTCGGCGAGCGGCACCGTGCGCACCTCGGTGCCGGTGCGCCGCCGGGCGGTGCGGGGCGCGTGCTCCAGGAGCGCCCGCAGATCATGGGAGGCCCGGCGCTGGGCCGCCGCTTCGAGGGTGCGCCCGGTGGCGAGCATCAGCGCGATCAGCGCTCCGGCGAGGTACTCGTGCACGGCCAGCGTGCCGCCCAGCGCCAGGATCGCGATCAGGTCCACCCCGGCGTGGCCATGGCGCAACGCGGCCAGCACCCAGCCGACGGCGGGCCCGATCGCCGCGAGTGTGCCCAGCGCCCAGCACAGATCGGCCAGGTCGGTGGCACCGATCAGCCACAGAGCGCCGCCCGCCGCGAGCGCCGCGCCGGTGACGATCAGGAGAACCGGTTCGAGTTTCAGCGACATGGCATCGCCCTCCCGTCACATCCAGCGTCGTCCGGGACGGCCTGCACGGCGAGGGCCGGAGGGCACGGACTCATTGCCCCGTCCGGCCCTGTGCGCCCGCGGGAGAAGGAGCCCGCTCCTCGACGTCCTCGGGGCCCTCGGGCGCAAGGGCGACCGAGCCGGACCAGGGCCGGTCGGTCCCCGACGGTGGGACGGTCGGCCCGGGCAGGGGCGTGCCGCGCGAGCGACCATGGGAGGGACCTGTAATCAGGGAAGAAGGCTGATGGGCAGGAAAGAAGGCTGATGGTGATGGCCCGAGCTTCATGGACGACGACAGGGGTGTTCGCCGGGCGGGGAGGTGCTCGTACCGACGAGGCCGGAATCGTGTCGGGTGACCTGACCCTCCACACCACCTGGGACGGCAGGCAGGCCCATGTGGCGATCCAGTACAGCGGCACCTCCACGTGGTTCACCCTTGCCGGAAGTCCGGTGCCCTGCTCTTCCTCGCAGGACAGTCGGCAACTGCACCAGGCGGCGGTGGAAGCCGTGCGGGCCGGCGGCGGCGCGACCGTCCCCGGGAACGACGTGTTCAGGGGGAGCGTCTGAAACGCACGGGCGGCGGATCCCCAGGCCCTGGGGATCCGCCGCCCGTGCGCGGTGGTCATGGCGCGGGTTCCGGTTGTTGCTTCGGGTCGTCGGGTTCGTCGCCGCCCATGTCGAGCCGGAACGGCGGATACACGTCGGTGAGCAGCGCCGCGTAGGCGACCACGCGCAGCACCCAGCGGTTGAGCCCGGTCAGGAGATCGAAGATGCCTGCCGGGTAGCGGCCTGTCACCGCGAGTGCCACCCCGGCGAACAGCGCGAGCAGTCCGATGAGTCCGCCCGCCGCCCAGGGAACCCGGACGCCGCCGAGGAGGAACGCGAGGATCAGATAGTGCGGAAGGGCCAGCAGCCACCACTTCACCAGGACCAGACCCCGTGAGAGGTGTTCGGGATACGGCAGGTCCCAGCGCGCCGGGTAGTCGGGGACATCGGCGAGCGTGAAGGGCGGGTAGCGGTCGGTGCCCAGTGCGCCGCACGCGTAGTAGGCCACCCGCCAATTCCAGCGCAGCACGCCGGTGTTGAACTCGAACAACGGGCGTGGGTAGCGGCCGGTGAACAGGATCGCGAAGAACGCCACCGCGCTCACGCAGATGAACGCGATCCACAGGAGGACGAGGACGATGTAGTGGGGGAGGGCCAGCAGCCACTTGACCAGCCACAGCCAGCGCGACAAGGGGGTGTCGATCCGCGCTGTCAGCCGGGCGGGGTGAACGGTGGACATGGTGATCACTTCCGGAATGCCGTGTGACCGATGTGGTCTTCAGCTTCCGGCCCCGACCGTCGAGCGCGTATGGGCTGAGCGGGCACGGCAGGCGGCCGAGCGGCCCTTCGCAGACGTTCACGTCGTCGCGGTGCCGACCGGTCGCAGGGCCGGAATCGCCGCGTGGACGCGTGCAATGAGCGGGGGGAGGAACAGTGAACTCACCGTCGCACCGGCCGCGGCGGACACGGCGATGCCCCAGGCGAAGGGACCGAGCGGTGTGCAGCCGAAGAACTGGCTGAGGACCGGGGTCTGGACGACGGCCGCCAACGCGGCCAGAGAGCCGACGGAGGCGATGGCGATCGCTGGGCTGCGGCCCCCGACCAGGAGGGTCTGACCGAGCTGCGCACCGACGAGTGCGACCAGTGCGACGGTGCGGGCACGCGCGGGGCGGCCGGTGAAGCGGGCGGCGAGCCAGCCGGCCGTGGCGCCCAGGGCGGTGGCCACGGCGCGGTTCACCGTCTCGTCGGTCAGGGCAGTGCCGAGGGAGACCTCGGGACCCTCGTGGAGCATGCGCTCCATGGCCTCGGGCCGCGGCGGGCGCAGGGCGACGGCCATGGCCGGGGCGAGGTCGGTGAAGAGGTTGACCAGCAGGAGCTGACGGGCCGTCAAGGGGGACGTCCCGGTGGCGGCCGCACCGAGCAGGGTGAAGGCGATCTCGCCGAGATTGCCGCCGACCAGGATCGCCAGCGCCTTCCGTACGGAGGCCCACATCGCGCGGCCCTCCACGAGCGCGTCGAGCACCGACTCCAGCCGGTCGTCCGTGACGACGAGGTCCGCCGCCGCGCGCGCGGCCGGCGTGGCCCGCGTACCGAACGCGATCCCGAGGTCGGCGAGCCGGATGGCGGGCGCGTCGTTGGCGCCGTCGCCGGTCATCGCGACAGTGCGGCCCAGGCGTTGGAACGCCTGCACCACGCGCACCTTGTGCACGGGGGTGCCGCGGGCGACGACACCGACATCGGGCAGCAGCCGGTCGAGGGCGCGGTCGTCCATGTCGTCGAGTTCGGCTCCCGTCACCACCCGTCTGCCGTTCACGACACCCAGCTCGCGTGCCATCGACTCGGCGGTGCTCGGATGGTCCCCGGTGATCATCACGATGTGCACCCCCGCCTGCGCCAGTCGGCGCACCGCGTCGCCTGCGGTGCCGCGCACCCGGTCGGCGAACGCGAGGAAGCCGAGGAAATCGAGGCCGTCCACCGTCTCGTCGGTCAGCTTGCCGCCCGGCGCGTCCCGGAGTTCGGCGACCGCGAGGATCCGGTGGCCCTTGGCCGCGAGCCGCTCGCCCGCCGTGAGGATGGCCTTCCTTCCCTTGCGGTCCAGGCGTCGGCCGTCGCGGGTGGCACAGCGCTCCACGACCTCTTCCGGTGCCCCCTTCACCGACAGGATCCGGCGCTCGCCGCAGCGGCCTCGCGTGGCGTGGAAACCACGACTGGGTTCGAACGGCAGGCTGGAGGTGCGCCGCCAGCCCGCCGCGGCCGTGGTCCGGCTCACTGCCGCCTCCTGAGCGCCGTCGGCGACCGCGCCGTCGGTGGCGTGTTCCAGTTCTCCACCGTTGTGCGGGCGTGGTGTTGCCCGCAGCGCCGCGGCGAGGACGGCACGCTGCTCGTCCTCCAGCTTTTCGAGAGGACGGCTGTGGCCGTCGGCGGCGACGGCGACGAGGGAGATCCGCCCCTGGGTGAGGGTCCCCGTCTTGTCGAAGCACAGGACGTCGGTGCGGCCGGCGGCCTCGATGGTGCGGGGGTGCCTGAGCAGGGCTCCGCGAGCTGAAAGCCTTCTGGCGGAGGCGAGTTGGGCGGCCGAGACCAGGAACGGCAGTCCTTCGGGCACGCTGGCCACGGCCAGTCCCACGCCCGCCCCCACCGTGTCCCGGATGGGGCGCCCACGCAGCATGCCCGCCGCCACCACGGCGGCTGCGGAACCGAGGGCCACCGGCAGTGTGGTGTGGGTGATCCGGGCCAGTCGGTGCTCGACGCCGGTGGAGGGCGGCGCCCCACGCCCGCCGGCCGCGGCGCGGCCCGCCTCGGTGGCCGTGCCGGTGGCGACGACGACGGCACTGCCGCGGCCGGCCGCCACGGTGGTGCCCTCGTAGACCATGGACGTACGGTCGCCCAGGTGCGAGGCCAGCACGGGCTCCACACCCTTGGCCACCGGCAGCGACTCGCCGGTCAGCGCGGATTCGTCGACTTCCAGATGGTGCGCCTCCAGCAGCCGGCCGTCCGCCGGCACCACGTCACCGGGGTTCAGATTCACCACGTCGCCCACGGCCAACTCCTCGGCGGCGGTGACGGTTTCCTCCCCGTCCCGCACCACATTGGCCATGACGGCCGACTCCCGCCGCAGTTGGGCGACCGCACGGTCCGTCCGGTACCGCTGGAACCCGCCGAGGAACCCGGACACGGCGGTGACCGCCACGATGACGACGGCGTCGAGCACAGCGCCCACCGACGCCGACATGGCCGCCCCGGCACCGAGGACGGGTGTGAGGGGGTTCGCCATCTCGGACAGGTAGGCCCGGCCGAGCGACGTCGTCGGCGCCGGCTCACCGGTGGTCGTGGCCCGCGCCCGTGCCTTCTCGTCCGCCGGGCCGCCTTCGCTGCCACCGGTTCTGGCGAGCACGGTGGACGGATCCATGGTGTGCCACGGCTGCCGCGACGAGGGCTGCGGGGCAGGGCGCCGCAGCAGCCGTACGGCCGCCCACACACCGGCCACGGTGCCCAGTCCGGCCGCCGTATTGAACACCGTCGTACCTCGGGCGGCCGGCCGCTGTGCCCGCCCCGCCAGCACCGCCGTCTCGCCGACCACGGCCGCGGCCTCGGCGAGCCGCACGCCCCGGCGCGCCGTCTCCCGTGCGGTGCGGCAGGCCTCCACGATCACCACGGCCGCTCCGGGATCGCCGTCCAGGTACAGGTCCGCGCCCCAGGGCGGCCTGTCCTGCGGGTCGGCCACACCCATGCCGACATCGGCGGCCTGAAGTGCCCGCCGGTCGTGCGACAGCAGCAGCACGCCCTCGCCGTCGCGCTGCAGGGCCCGTACGGCATCCAGCAGCCGATCGCCCGCCTCGCTGACGGCGTCGGCCTCCCGTACGGAGGCCTGTGCGGTGTGCGCACCGGCGGTCACAACCCTGAGCCCGGCCGCATGCGCGGCGGGGACGATGGTGCTCGCGGCGTCGTGCATCTCGGGCAGCACGCTGATCACGGCGAGCAGGCTCTGTCCGCGCGCCAGGCCCAGCACGAACCGCGCACCGTCCCGCCGCAGACCCTCCCGGGCCCGCTTGCCCGTTCGCCCCTGCAGCGTCAGACGCTCGACCGGCCCCAGGCTCCACTCCGCGTCCCGCTGTACGCGCTGTGGGGCGGAGCCGTCGAAGAGCCGGTGCGCCGTGGCAGCGAGTTCACCCGCGGACGTGTCCTCGTCGAGGGCCACCAGATCGGCAAGCCGATGGGACCCGGTGGCCAGCGCGTCCGTGTCGAGCAACAGGACCCCGATCCGATCCAGCCTGCGCAGCGCCTCCGGATCGGCCACGACCATGCCCCGGTGGGCCAGGCCCCGGCCGAGAATGCAGGCGAAGCCTTCGCGCGCAAGGACCGGTGCCTTCGGGACCGCCGCCAGCGCCGCGCCGGCGGCCCGCCCGGGACGCCGGGTGAACAGCAGCGATCCGGCGAAGGACGCCGCGCCCACGACGGGTGCCCGGTCGGCGTAGTGCTCGATCGGACCGGGCTTCAGCGGCGTCTCCCGGGCAAGCGGCGCGGGCGGTGCGCCATGGGCCCCCGCCGCGGCGCTGCCCGCGAGGCGCGGCTCGGCCGCGGCCCAGGCGTCGGCCTCCGCGTCGGCCTCGATCGTGCGCAGGACGTGCCGGGCGGTATCCACGACCACCCCGGCGAGACCGCCCGAGCCGGCCTGCCCCAATGCGGTCAGCGAGGCCAGGAGCAGTCCGGCGTTCTCGGTGCCGACCGCGTCCTCCACGACATGCCTCAGGCGCGGGTGGGCGTCGACGATCGGAGCGAGCGCCGCGATGCCCGCGGGGATGGGGGTCCGCCGCGTCAGACCTGCTAGCACTGCCAAGGGGGCAGCCGCCACATGCAGGGCCGTCGCCGAGGTGGACCTGCGGACCGCCGCACCCGACGTGGGGTGCTCGGGCAGCGGGTGCGCGACGCCGTGGGCCTCCTCCACCGCCTCGACCGCCTCGATCAGGGCGTCCGTGATGGCTTCCATCTCGGACGAGCCGTCGGTGCCGACCACTGCGTGCCCGAGCACGGTGTTCACCACGGCCCAGTCCACCGAGGGCACGGCGGCCAGGCGCCGCTCGACCTCCTTGGCCAGCTTCGTCGCCGCGGCCTCGGGCAGGTCGCCGGGGCGCAGACCCCGTACGGCCACGTGCGCGCGGTTGCCGAAGAACCGTACGCGTACCCGGGTCTCGGTCCGCAGCACACCGGCCGCGGACGACACCACAGTCCTCAGCAGTCCGCGTCCCGGAAGTGCCACAGCGCATCACCAGCTCCCTGCGGCCCGGCACCCTCCCCGTATGCACGGGTGGCTCGGCAACCCCCGTTTTCCATCGCAACGCCTTGACCGCGCACCCGCCACCGGAGGCGCGCGACAATTGAGGAGGCACAACCACACCGACTCCGGAGAAAGGAGGAGGGGGATGGCCAAGACGGCAACGGAGACCACACGACAGCAACCCCAGGCGCACGACGGTGCCGGTCTGCACCTGCACATGCGCACCCTTCATCCCCCCGTGCCGGTTCCGTACTTCACCAAGGAGGAGATGACGAGCACGGCCCACGCGGCCACGGCACGACTGCCCAGTGCGCCGCCCGCCAAGGATCTCCTGTACTACGGAGGTCTCGGAGCACTGACCGTGGCAGGGGCCCTGGAATGGCCGGTCGCCCTCGCTGTCGGCGGAGCCACCTGGCTGCTGCGCAGCGGGCGGAAGGAAAAGCAGGGCTCAGGCGCCAAGCGCTAGCTCATACCCCCATGGCGCGCGGTGGCGTGAGCGACGCTGCCGGGCGCCATGGGGGTCACGCGGCAGCCGCTGCGAAGTTCATGCGCAGCGAGCGTGAGCAAGCGGCCCACAGCTCCCACACGAGGCGCATGATGATCGCCTCGGCGAGCGCCATGGCGACCTTCGTTGCCATGGCTACAAGGAATTCGCCCATGTCGGCTGGCTTTCTGTGCTCGGATACGGGTGTCCGAAACCAGACAATGCAGCCTTTTCCTCCGCTGTGGGTGCCGCGCAGATGTACCTATGAAGTCACGTAGGTGAACAGACGGGGTGGCGCCGCGCCGGAAGCGGAGTCATGCCTTGTGGGCGTGTGCCGCGGTGGCGACCGTGGTGGTGTGCTGCTCGGTTGTCTGGCACACCGGACAGAGCTCGTGACGGCCGTCCAGAGTTACTACCGTTCCCCAGCCCCAGCACTCCCTGCAGTCCCTCGACAGCAGCAGATCAGCACGCGGGGCGGGATCGAATGCGTGACTGGCCCCGTGATCCATGTGGGGCTCCTTACGATGACTCGCCAACCTCACTTCTGCGGGTTCCCTCGCTGGGCGGTAATTCACGTCGACGGCGATGAACAGGCACATCTTCCGGAGTCACACCCATCGCTCGGGCGTGTTGGACGACCGGCTCGGGGCAGTCGGAGACGATGGGCGTCCACGGACATGAAGTGGGGGAGGCAGGCGGGAGAGGCAGGGGTCGTATGCCTGAGGCGTTCGCGGGGCCGGATGACGACGTACGGAGGCGGATTCCGCGGACGGACGCCCTTCTGCGTGATCCACGGCTGGTCGAGGCGGCCCGTCTGCTCGGGGCGTCCGTCGTCAAGGCGGCGGTCCGGGAGGCGCAGGAACGGGCCCGGACCGGCCGCGTCGCGCCAGGAAGCGTGGCCGACGAGGCGGCCGCCCTGCTCCCGGACACGGCCGGCGGACTGCGTGCGGTGATCAACGCGACCGGGGTGCTGCTGCACACCAACCTCGGCCGCGCGCCACTGTCGGCCGCGGCCCGGCGCGCGGTGGCCGAGGCCGCCGGGCCGACCGACGTGGAGCTGGACCTGCGCACCGGTGTACGGGCCCGCCGCGGGCGTACGGCACTGCGGGCGCTGCACGAGCGCGTGCCGTCCGCGGGAGCCGTGCACGTCGTCAACAACGGAGCCGCCGCACTGGTCCTGGCCGCCACCGCGCTCG
This sequence comes from Streptomyces sp. NPDC001406, assembly GCF_042895285.1. Classification (NCBI taxonomy): domain Bacteria; kingdom Bacillati; phylum Actinomycetota; class Actinomycetes; order Kitasatosporales; family Streptomycetaceae; genus Streptomyces; species Streptomyces sp. NPDC001406. Next base: position 274,836 of record NZ_JBIAWG010000008.1, on the reverse strand, counting down.
CCGCGGGCCGGGAGATCGTCGTGAGCCGCGGTGAGATGGTGGAGATCGGGGACGGCTTCCGGCTCCCGGACCTGCTGGTCTCCACCGGCGCCCGACTGCGTGAGGTCGGCACCACCAATCGCACGACCGCCGCCGACTACGCCGCCGCGATCGGTGCGGACACGGGCTTCGTGCTGAAGGTGCACCCCTCCAACTTCCGCATCACCGGCTTCACCCGCGCCGCCGACATCGGCGAACTGGCCGGACTCGGCGTCCCGGTGGTCGTCGACATCGGCTCCGGGCTGCTCGCCCCGCATCCCCTGCTGCCCGAGGAGCCGGACGCCGAGACGCAGCTGCGGGCCGGTGCCTCCCTCGTCACCGCCAGCGGCGACAAACTGCTCGGCGGACCGCAGTGCGGACTCCTGCTGGGCCGGGAAGACATCGTGCGCACCCTGTCCCGGCACCCGCTGGCCCGCGCCGTACGCGTGGACAAGCTGACACTGGCCGCCCTGGAGGCCACCCTCACCGGGCCGCCGACCCCGACCGACGACTCGCTGACCGCCGACCCCACCACTCTCCGGGCCCGCGCCGAACGGCTCGCCTCGGCATTGCGCCCGCACGGCATCGACCTACGGGCCGTCGAGAGCGACGCGACGGTCGGTGGGGGCGGCGCACCCGGAGTGACGCTGCCCAGCGCCGCACTGTCCCTGCCGGAACGGTTCGCGGCCGCGCTGCGCACCGGACGCGTCCCGGTCGTCGGGCGTCTGGAGGCGGGCCGCTGCCTGCTGGATCTGCGGGCGGTGCCTGCGGAGGACGACGAACGGCTCGCCGAGGCCGTGCGGGCGGCGGCGGGAAGCTAGGAGGCAGGCGTCATGCGGGTGCTGGCCACCGCCGGACACGTCGACCACGGCAAGTCCGCCCTCGTCAGGGCGCTGACCGGCATGGAACCCGACCGCTTCGAGGAGGAGCGGCGCCGCGGACTGACCCTCGACCTCGGCTTCGTATGGACCCGGCTCGGTCCGGCCGGCGAGTACCTCGCCTTCGTCGACGTGCCGGGACACGAGAGGTTCGTGCCGACCATGCTCGCCGGGGTCGGCCCCGTCCCCGCGGTGCTCTTCGTCGTCGCCGCCGACCAGGGCTGGCAGCCGCAGTCCGAGGAGCACCTGGCGATCCTGGACGCGCTCGGCGTGCGGCACGCCGTCCTCGCGGTGACCCGCAGCGACCTGGCCGACCCGGGGCCCGTCCTGGCCGATGCGGTCGCGCGCATGGCCGACACCTCGCTCGGCGCCGTACCGGCCGTTGCGGTCAGTTCGGTGACCGGCTCGGGGCTCGACGGCCTGCGCACCGAGCTGTCCCGGCTGGCGGCCGCGCTGCCGGACCCGCCCGCCGACGCGGACGTACGGCTGTGGCTGGACCGGGCCTTCACGGTGCGCGGCCACGGCACGGTGGTGACCGGCACGCTCGGATCCGGCACCCTGCGCGTTGGGGACCGGCTGGTGACGGGCGACGGGACGGCCGCACTGCGGGTGCGCGGGCTGCAGTCCCTGCACGAGGATCACTCCGAGGTCAGCGGGGTGGCGCGCGTGGCGGTCAACGTGCACGGGTCCGCCGCCGCCGACCTGCGACGCGGGGACGTGCTGCTGGCGCCGGAGCGCTGGCTGTGCTCGGATCTTCTCGACGTCCGGGTCGTCGGGCAGCCCGTTGCCGACCTGCCCCGGACCGTCACCCTGCACATCGGCACGGCCGCCGTCCCGGTGACCGTCCGCCCCCTGGGCGAGGACACCGCCCGGCTGACCCCGAGCCGGGAGCTGGCGCTGCGCGTCGGCGACCGCGCGGTCCTGCGCGAACCGGGCGGCCGGCGCGTGCCCTGTGGCGTGACCGTGCTGGACGTTCGCCCGCCGCGGCTGCGCCGACGGGGCGCGGCGCGGGCCAGAGCGGCCGAGCTGGCCACCATGACGGGCCTGCCGGACGCCACGGCCGAGCTGCGGCGCCGCAGGCTGGTCACGCGCTCGGAACTGCTCGCGATGGGTGTACCGTCCGCGGCCGCTCCCGTGGCAGGGGACTGGCTCGCCGACCCCACCCACTGGGCTGAGCTGGGCGAGCGCCTGGTCACCGAGGTGGAGCGGCACGCGAAGGAGCACGCCCTGGACCCCGGGCTCTCCCTGGAGGCCGCCCGTCATCTGCTCGGCCTGCCCGACCGGTCGCTGGTGGACGCCCTCGCGGCGGGGACCTCCCGGCTCACGTGCCGGCAAGGGCGGCTGTACGGCTCCGAAGGCCTCCGGCCGCCCCTTCCGCAGGACGTACAGGAGGGCGTCGACGCCGTATGCCGGGATCTGGCGACGGCACCGTTCCGCGCGCCGGAGGCCGGCCGCCTCGCCGAACTCGGCCTCACCCGTAAGGCGGTGGCCGCAGCTGTGGCGGCGGGTGCGCTGCTCCGGGTGGCCGACGGGATCGTGCTGCTGCCGGGCGCGGACGCGCGGGCCGCGGCCGTGCTCGCGCGGCTGCCGCAGCCGTTCACCGCGAGCGAGGCCCGGCAGGCGCTGGACACCACGCGCCGGGTGGCCGTGCCGCTGCTGGAGCACCTGGACGCCCAGGGCTACACGGAGCGTGTGGACGACCGGCGGCGGCGCTGCCGGGACGGTGCGGGGAGCGGAGGCGGACGGGAATCGAACCCGCCTGCCCGAGATCCTCGGGCACCTCGGTTTTGAAGACCGGGAGGGCCACCAGGCACCCACACGCCTCCATCGACCGCCAGGCTAGTTCCCCGGGAGACCGATATGACACCGACCCGCCAAGCCTCCGTACGGCTCACGCAGTTCGCCCACGGCGGCGGCTGCGCCTGCAAGATCCCGCCCGGAGAACTGGAGGAGGTCGTCAGCGGTCTGGGCGCACCGCTTGCGGGGGGCGACACCCCGCTGCTGGTCGGCCTCGCCACCGGCGACGACGCGGCCGTCGCCGCCCTGCCCGCGCATCCGGGTGCGGCGCTCGTGTGCACAGCCGACTTCTTCACGCCCGTCGTCGACGACCCGTACGACTGGGGACGCATCGCGGCCGCCAACGCCCTGTCCGACGTGTACGCGATGGGTGGCCGTCCCGTACTCGCCGTCAACCTCCTGGCCTGGCCCCGCGACCGGCTGGCGTTCGATCTGGCCCGTGAGGTGCTGCGTGGCGGACTGGACGTGGCCACGGAGGCGGGCTGTCACATCGGCGGCGGGCACAGCGTCGACGACCCCGAACCCAAGTACGGCATGGCCGTCACCGGACTGGCCGACCCCGCGAGGCTGCTGCGCAACGACGCCGGCCGGCCCGGCCTGCCCCTTTCGCTGACCAAACCACTCGGCCTGGGTGTCCTCAACAACCGGCACAAGGCCACCGGCGAGCGGTTCGAGCAGGCGATCGCCACCATGGCGGCCCTGAACCGGGACGCGTCCATTGCCGCCCTCGCGGCCGGCGTCACCTGCGCCACCGATGTCACCGGCTTCGGCCTCCTCGGCCATCTGCACAAGCTGGCCCGGGCGTCCGGCGTGACGGCCGTGGTCGACACCGCCGCCGTGCCCTACCTCGACGGTGCCAGGGAGGCGGTCCGGGACGGGTACGTCAGCGGCGGCACCCGGCGCAACCTGGAGTGGGTGGCGCCCCACACGGACTTCGGGACCACGGACACCGACACCCGGCTGCTGCTGGCCGACGCGCAGACCTCCGGCGGACTGCTGGTCGCCGGAGAGGTGCCCGGAGCGCCGGTGGTGGGGGAGTTGGTGCCGTCCGGGGCGCACTCGATCGTGCTCAGGTGATCGCCGCGCAAGGGAGACGACGTGACGGTGGAGGTGACCGCAAGACGCCCCGCGCTCGCGCCGACTGGTACGCACATGCATGGTGAAGCCAGGAGATGGAGCAGCAGGCCTGAGATACCTCACCTGATGCACCCGAAATGGCATGATTCGGCATGCATTGTGGCTTCCTCGTGGGCGCCCTCCGGGCTCAGGGCCGGGGCGGCCACCGTGCATGACCCCTAAACGAGGAGAAGCAGCCATGCCGGGACGCATCGCGGTGGGAGTGGACGGCTCCGAAGAGAGCATGAGGGCGGTGGACTGGGCCGCGGACGAAGCCGCGCTACGGAATGCCGAACTGCGCCTGGTGAACGCCTCGCTCTGGCAGGAGCACGCCCTCGTGGCGGTCCGGCCGTCCCGGGACGTGCTGGCCGCACGCGCGCAGGACCTGCTCGACACCATGACGGATCGGGCCCGGTCCCGCCACAGCGGGATCACCACCAGCGAGGAGGAAATCGAGGACGCGCCCGACTCGGTACTGGTGTCCGCTTCCGCCGACGCCGACCTCGTGGTGCTCGGGTCGTACGGTTCCGGCGCGGGCTACACGGTCGGCTCCGTGGGCCAAGAGGTGACGGCCGAGGCGCACAGCCCGGTCGTGTTGGTACGCGGGAGCAAGCCGGACAAGGGCGGCCGTGTCGTCGTGGGTCTGGACATCCGGTCTCCCGGCGAGGAACTGCTCCAGTTCGCCTTCGACTTCGCCGCACGGCGCTCCGTACCCGTCCATGTCCTGCACACCTGGGGCCTGACCGCCCTGCATCACCCCATGCACCCGCACGGCGAGGGCAGCAAGGAGGCGGAGGCGGGCAGGGCGGCGCTGAGCGAGGCCGTGCGGCCCTACCGCGAGCGCTTCCCCCAGGTGGAGGTACAGGAGGAGGCCACCGCAGGACGGGCGGCCGGCCGACTCGTCGAGGCCGCGGCCGGAGCCGGCATCACGGTGGTGGGCCGGCGCAGGGGCAGGCAACGGCTGGGCCATCTCGGTGCCGTCGCCCATGCGGTGCTCCACCACGCGGACTGCCCCGTTGCCGTCGTCCCGCACGCCTGACCGGCCCGGCCCCGGCGGCGAGGCCGACTGCCACGGGCATGCGGGCACCGGTGATCTGGCGTGTACTGGAAGCGCAGGAGCACCGAAGGGATCGGACCGGCTGCGCATGACCGACCAGGACATGCTGCCGGTGGACACCATGCGCGGCCTGTGCATGGACACCGTCCAGCAGGCGGAGCCAGGACGCCCCAGTGCGCGGGAGGCAGACCATGAGCACTAACACCCCCATGCAACTCGGCATGGTCGGGCTCGGACGCATGGGCGCCAACCTGGTGCGCCGACTCATGCGCGACGGCCACACCTGCGTGGTGTACGACCTCAGCGCCGATGCCGTCGGCGAGTTGGAGCAGGAGGGCGCCACCGGCGCGTCCTCCCTGAAAGACCTCGTCGGCAAGCTCGACCGGCCGCGGAACATCTGGCTGATGCTCCCCGCGGGCGTGGTGCAGGGCACGGTCGACGAACTGGCCGGCCTGCTCGCGCCCGAGGACACGGTGATCGACGGCGGCAACTCCTACTACCGCGACGACATCACCCGCTCCCAGCAGCTCGCGCCGAGCGGTATCCACTACGTGGACTGCGGCACCTCCGGGGGCGTCTGGGGCCTGGAGCGCGGCTACTGCCTGATGGTCGGCGGAGACCGGGAGGCGGTCCAGCGCCTGGACCCCCTCCTGCGGACGATCGCCCCGGGCGCCGGCTGCGCGGAACCCACGCCCGGCCGGACCGCGACCACCGGCACCGCCCCCGACGGTTATCTGCACTGCGGGCCCAGCGGCGCCGGCCACTTCGTGAAGATGGTCCACAACGGCGTGGAGTACGGGATGATGGCCGCCATCGCCGAAGGCCTGAGCGTCATCAAGCACGCCGACGCGGGCCTGCGCAAGCGGACGGTCGACGCGGAGACCGCCCCACTGCGCGATCCCGACGCCTACTCCTACGAGATCGACGTCGCCGAGGTCGCCGAGGTGTGGCGGCGCGGTTCGGTGGTCGGTTCCTGGCTGGTCGACCTGGTCGCCGATGCGCTGGCCAGGTCGCCGGAGCTCGACGGTTTCGCCGGCCGGGTCTCCGATTCCGGGGAGGGCCGCTGGACCGTGCTGGCGGCGGTCGACGAGAGCGTGCCCGCGCCCGTGATCACCACGGCTCTCTACCAGCGGTACGCCTCGCGCGGACTGGGCGAGTTCACCGACAAACTGCTGTCCGCGATGCGCGGTGAGTTCGGCGGGCACGTCGAGAAGGCGGGCTGAACCGTGGCGCAGCCGACCCCCACCCGGACCTCGTCCTCGGAGCCGCGCCCGGACGACCATGTGATCGTGCTCTTCGGCGCGACCGGCGACCTGGCCCGCCGCAAACTACTGCCCGGACTGTTCCATCTGGCCCACGCCGGACTGATGCCCCAGCACTACCGGGTGGTGGGATCCGCGCCCGGCGCCGACGCCCTCAGCGACGAGGAGTTCCGCACGCATGCCCGCGATGCGGTCGCGGAGTTCGGCCGGTCGAAACCGCAGGGAGAGGTGTGGGAGGCGTTCGAAGCGGCGCTCAGCTTCGGTGCCGCGGACCCGGAGGATCCGCAGCCGCTGCTGGCCGCCGTCCAGAAGGCCGAGCAGGTGCTCGGCGGCCGGCCGCGCCGCCTCTTCCACCTGGCCGTGCCGCCGGTCGCCTTCTCCTCCGTCGTCCAACTGCTCGGCGACACGGGACTCGCGCAGAACGCGCGGGTGATCGTGGAGAAACCCTTCGGCACCGACCTGCCGTCGGCCCGGGCCCTGAACGCCACCATCCACGCCGTCTTCGACGAGTCGAGGATCTTCCGCATCGACCACTTCCTGGGCAAGGAGTCGGTGGACAACATCCTGGCCCTGAGGTTCGCCAACGGCCTGTTCGAGCCCATCTGGAACCGGGACCACATCAGCCATGTGCAGATCGACGTACCGGAGCAGATCAGCATCGAGGGCCGGGCCCGCTTCTTCGAAGGGACCGGCGCCTTCCGGGACATGATCGTCACTCATCTCTTCCAGCTCATGGGCTTCGTGGCGATGGAACCCCCGACCACGCTCGACGCGCAGGCGCTGCGGGACGAGAAGGAGAAGGTGTTCCAGTCCCTGCGGCCACTGGACCCCGCCCACGTCGTCCGCGGCCAGTACACGGGCTACCGCGACGAACCGGGAGTGGACCCGCGCTCGGACACCGAGACCTTCGTGGCCCTGCGCGTCGAACTGGACAACTGGCGCTGGGCCGGCGTGCCCTTCTTCCTGCGGTCCGGCAAATCCCTCGCGCAGGGCCGACACGTGGTCACCCTGGGCTTCCGCGAGCCGGTGCTGCGTATGTTCCCGGTGGACATCGACCAATGCGGCGGCGGCGCGCGCAGCAACGCACTGGTGATCGACTTCGACGATCCCGGAAGCATCACGGCCCGGTTCCTCACCAAGGAACCCGGACCCGCGATGCGCCTGGAGGACGCCGAGATGGTCTTCCGGTACGCGGGCTCGTACAACGAGGAGCACGCGCTGGAGGGCTACGAGCGGCTCATCCTGGACGCCATGCTGGGGGACCAGTCCCTGTTCACCCGTTCGGACGGCATCGAACGCCTGTGGGAGGCGGCCACCCCGCTGCTGAAGGACCCGCCGCCCGTGGAGCTCTACGAGCCGGGTTCCTGGGGGCCCGACCGGATCCAGCAGCTCATCGCTCCCTACCGGTGGAGTCTCCCGGACCAGCACTGACCAACGGGTCGTCCGGCCGCGTTGCTCCGGATGCCGCCTGCGCCTCGACCGAGCGGGTTCCTTCCGGCGCGCCGGGTGACGACTGCCCGACGCAACCCGCCGGGCACTTCTAGCCTCGACGCCATGCTGGGTCTTCCTGATCACGTACGTGCCTGTCTGTTCGACCTCGACGGGGTGCTCACCCAGACCGCGAAGGTGCATGCGGCCGCCTGGAAGGAGATGTTCGACGGCTATCTCCGCGAGCGGGCGGCACGTGAGGGGACCGCGTTCGTGCCGTTCGACGCGGTCGGCGACTACGACGAGTACGTGGACGGGCGCCCCCGCGAGGACGGGGTGCGCACCTTCCTCGCCGCACGCGGAGTGCACCTGCCCGAGGGATCGCCGGACGACCCGCCGGAGGCGGAGACCGTGAACGGGCTGGGCACCCGCAAGAACAACCTGGTGCTGCGCCGGATTCGCGAGGACGGGGTGGAGCCCTACGAAGGCTCGGTCAGGTTCGTGCACGCGGTTCGGAAAGCCGGCCTGCGAAGCGCGGTGGTGTCGTCCAGCGCCAACTGCCGGGACGTGTTGGTGGCGGCCGGCATCGAGGAGCTGTTCGACGAGCGGATCGACGGGATCGTGGCGCGCGAGCGCGAACTGCACGGGAAACCGGCTCCGGACACCTACCTGGAGGCGGCCCGCGTCCTGGGGGTGGAGCCGGCCGCGGCCGCCGTGTTCGAGGACGCCCTGGCCGGTGTGGAGGCGGGGCGGGCCGGACGGTTCGGCACGGTCGTGGGGGTCGACCGGATGGGCCAGGCGGAGCAGCTGAGGGCGCACGGCGCGGACGTCGTGGTAAGTGACCTGGCCGAACTCCTGGAGTCGCGGTGATCACCCATCCCAGTTACACGGTCGAGCCCTGGTGCCTGCGCGAGACCGAGCTGAACCTGGATGTACTCGCCCAGAGCGAATCGGTCTTCGCCCTGTCCAACGGGCACGTCGGGTGGCGCGGGAACCTCGACGAGGGGGAGCCCCACGGGCTGCCCGGCGCCTACCTCAACGGTGTGTACGAGCGGCATCCGCTGCCGTACGCGGAAGCGGGCTACGGCTATCCCGAGTCCGGCGAGACGGTGATCAACGTCACCGACGGCAAGGTCATCCGGCTGCTGGTCGACGACCATCCGTGCGACCTGCGCTACGGGCAACTCCTGGCGCACGAAAGGGTCCTGGACTTCCGCTCCGGTGTGCTCAGCCGGACCGCGCGGTGGACCACGCCCGGCGGGCGGACCGTCCGCATCACCTCGCGGCGCCTGGTGTCCTTCACCCAACGGGCGGTGGCCGCGGTGATGTACGAGGTCGAGCCGGTCGACGGACCGGCCACGGTGGCCGTGCAGTCCGAACTCGTCGCCAACGAACCGCTGCCGCACACCGAGGGCGACCCGCGGGTCGCCGCGGCGACCGAGTCCCCGCTGACGGCGGAGGAAAACTTCGCCCAGGACACCCGGCTGCGGCTCGTGCACCGCACCGAGCGCAGCGCACTGCGCGTGGGAGCGGCGGCCGACCATCTCATCGAGGGGCCCGACGGCACCCGCTGGACGGCTCAGTGCGAGCCGGACGTCAGCCGCCTGACGGTGACCGCGGACCTGGCGCCCGGACAGCGGCTGCGGCTGGTCAAGTTCGTCGCCTACGGATGGTCCGGACAGCGCTCGCTGCCCGCGGTGCACGACCAGGTCGACGGGGCGGTGGCGGCCGCCGTCAGTGCCGGCTGGGAGGGGCTGGTCGCCCAACAGCGGGCCTACCTGGACGAGTTCTGGGCCGGCGCGGACGTCGAGGTGGAGGGCGATGCGCAGATCCAGCAGGCCGTACGGTTCGCCCTGTTCCACGTACTCCAGGCGGCCGCCCGCGGGGAGGAACGGGCGATCCCCGCGAAGGGACTGACCGGAACCGGGTACGACGGCCACTCCTTCTGGGACACCGAGTCCTACGTGCTGCCCGTGCTCACGTACACCGCGCCACAGACCGTCGCCCCGGTACTGAGATGGCGGCACGGAACCCTGCCGGCTGCCCAGGAACGGGCGCGTCAACTGGGGCTGGCGGGGGCGACGTTCCCCTGGCGGACCATCAACGGCGCCGAGTGTTCCGCCTACTGGCCGGCCGGGACGGCCGCCTTCCACGTGAACGCCGACATCGCCATGGCCGCGGTCCGGTACGTCATGGTGAGCGGCGACGAGCAGTTCGAGCGCGGTGAGGGACTGGAACTCCTGGTGGAGACCGCCCGGTTGTGGCGCTCCCTCGGCCACCACGACGCGGAAGGCGTCTTCCACATCGACGGGGTCACCGGACCCGACGAATACAGCGCCGTCGCCCGGGACAACCTCTACACCAACCTGATGGCGCGCCAGAACCTGCTGGCCGCGGCGGAAACGGCCACGCGCCATCCGGACCGGGCCGAGGAACTCGACGTCGACGACGAGGAGACGGCGGCCTGGCGGGACGCCGCGAGCCGCATGGCGCTGCCGTACGACGAAGGCCTCGGCGTGCACGAGCAGTCGGCCGGCTTCACCCGCTTCCAGCACTGGGACTTCGACGAGACCCCGCCCGAGAACTACCCGCTGCTGCTCCACTATCCCTACTTCGACCTGTACCGCAAGCAGGTGGTCAAGCAGGCCGACGTGGTACTGGCGATGATGGTGTGCCCCCACGCCTTCACCGACCACGAGAAGGCCCGCAACTTCGCCTACTACGAGGCCCTCACCGTCCGCGACTCCTCCCTGTCGGCGTGCTGCCAGGCGGCGCTGGCCGCCGAGACCGGGCATCTGCGGCTGGCCTACGCGTACCTCAGTGAGGCGGCGCTGATGGACCTGGAGGACCTGGAGCACAACACCCGCGACGGGCTGCACATCGCCTCGCTCGCCGGCACATGGATCGCGCTGGTCATCGGCTTCGGAGGCATGCGCCGGCACGCCGGCGAGGAAGGGCATCCGGACCGGCTGGGCTTCGTGCCGCGCCTGCCCGAGGCGCTGTCCCGGCTGGCGTTCACGGTGACGGTTCGCGGGCGCCGGCTGAAGGTGGACATCGGCCCGGCCAACGCACGCTACGTCCTGGAGGAAGGCGACCCGCTGGAGGTACTCCACCACGGCGAGCCGATGACCCTGACCACCGGCACACCACTGGACCGCCCGGTGCCTCCCGCACCCGCCCGCCCCGAGCCGCAGCAGCCCCGGGGCCGGCGTCCGGTCGGGCTGCCCGGCGGGGAGGAATCCTGGGGCGCGCCCCAGGAGCAATGAAAAGGAAGCGGCCTGGGACCTGCGCACAGCGCATCTGAGAGACTGCACCTCCCGTGCCGTACTGGGAGGAGATGCCGTGCGGGTAGCCGTGGTCACCTTCGATGGATTCAACGAGCTCGACAGCTTCATCGCCTCCGCGCTGATCAACCGATGCCGGAAGGACGGCCTGGAGGCCTTCATCACGACACCGACCCCGGTAGTCACCTCCATGAACGGCGTCCAGGCAACCGGGCAGCGCCCGATGGAGTTCGTGACCGAAGCCGATGTCGTGCTGATCGGAAGCGGGGTGAAGACGCGAGACGTGGTAGCCGACGACCGGCTGATCTCCAGGCTGCCGCTCGACCCTGCCCGACAGCTGATCGGCGCCCAGTGCTCCGGCGCGCTGGTGCTCGCCCGGCTCGGGTTGCTGGACGGCATGCCCGCCTGCACGGACAGGAAGAGCCGGCCCTTTGTCGAAGCCTGCGACGTCACCGTTCTGGACGCGCCGTTCCACGCCGAGGGGAACATCGCCACGGCGGGCGGCTGCCTGGCGTCTCAGTACCTCGCCACCTGGGTGATCGCCCGGTCGCTCGGGGAGGACGCCGCCCGCGACGTCCTCGGCCATGTGGCTCCGGTGGGTGAGAACCAGGAGACCGTCGAGCGCGCCCTGCGTGCCGTCCACGCGGGCGAGGTTGCACTGGGGCGGTGACGCGCGTGTCAGAGCGCGTCGACCGCGCTCACCTTCCAGCCGTTGGACGTGTGGGTCAGCGTCATCCGTACCCGGTTCAGGTCCAGGCGGGAGCCCGAGACCTGGGTGCTGGTGGTCAGTTGATTGACGAAGAGGAGGACCACCGCTCGGTCCGCCGATGCCGAGATCACTGAGGCTGCGGGAGGGCCGTCGGTCGGCGTCGCCACCGTTGCCTTCACGACCCCGTGGTACTTCCTGGCCGTCGGGCCGACCACCGTCGTCGTGGTCTTGCGGTACTCGTCGCGGAAGTGCCCGGTGAGCCGGGTGCCTGCCGCGGCGAAGTCGCGGGACAGATGCCGGTAGTCGTACGACAGCACGACGGGCGCGGCCTGTTGCGCGGCCGCGAGCGCCTGCCCTCGTGCCTGCTCGGCAGCCACCCCCTCCCGGTACCGCCAGCCGAGCACGGCCGCCGCGATCAGGCCCGCCACGAGCAGGACGCACAGGACCGCGGTGAGCAGCAGCCGCCGAGCGCGCCGCGTCGGCGTTGCGGGGCCGGGCTCGCCTTCCTCCTGCGGTGCATCCTCCTCCTCGAAGGACTCCGGCGAGGGCTCGGGCGGGTCCTCCCAGCCGTGCTTCGGGGGCTCGATGAGCACGGTGCGTCCGGCATCGCGCGTCTCGGGCCGGCCCGGGCCGGCCTCATCGGTGGCCGTCGGCCCTGGTTCGCTGTTTCCGCGCTCCGCGCGCTTGGCCGCCGCGCGGGCGGCCGCGGTCATGGTGCGCCGGGTGCCGGAACCGGAGCCGCGGCCTCGGGTGGTCGTCTTCGCCACGGTCTTACTCCTCATGTCTTGCAGGGCGGAGAGGGCAGGGAGGGTGGTGGGCGGAGGATGGTGGTTGGAGTCAGCCGACGAACTCGACGTCGGACGTCAGCCAGCGGCCGTCCCGGTACACCAGGTCGAGCTGCAGCCGGTATGTGCGCGCCTCGCCCTTCGGCGCGGCCGTGTTGGTCACCTTGCTGTCGGCGACCACCAGGACACGCGCCGAGTGTTCGTCGGACCGGACTATGCCCGCTTCCAGGACCTGGCCCTCGGACACGGATTCGTTCTCGGCGACGAGCTTGGTCAGCTCCTCGGTCTGCGCGGCGAACTGCTTCTTGAAGTCGCCGGTGGCGCCTTCGAGGACGTTCGCGCTGTCCCGGTCGTAGTGCCGGTAGTCGAGCGAGGTGAAGTTCAGCGCCGACTGGCGAGCCGCGGCCAGGATGTCCTGACGCCGCTGCTCCGTCTCGTGCTGGTCGTACAGCGCGAGGCTCAGCCAGATCGTCAGCGCGGTCGTGAGGACGGTCGCCACGACGAGCCCCACCGACCCGGCCCTGCCCGACAGGGCCCTGCTCATGCCATCGGTCCGACGAGCAACCATTGCCACGACTCCTTTCCGAAGACCGCCTGTTGGCCGCCCGAAGAGCCGATCTCGACGGGCCTTCCGTCCGGGCCGGTGGCGGTGCCGGTATCCGGGTCGTACGGCGTGACGTACGCCGTCCGGTTCGCGCCGCCGGGAGCTGCCGTGGGGCCGGGGGCGTTCTGGGCGCCCCGGACCGACGACTTGCTCCCGCGCGGGGCCGTGCAGCGCGCGTCGGTGTTCGCCTCGCGCGTGCTGGTGTCCGCCGGGTCACGGCGCGTCGTCCCGTATCCCTGGGTGCACGGCGGCGGGTCGTCGGCGTTGACCACCAGGCCGAAGTGGGTGGTGCCGTCGCCCGGGACGACGGTGTAACTGCCCGAGACCAGCGCCGGGAAAGTGACGAGCGCCTGCTCCACACCCGGCAGGTGCGCCAGCGTGACCTGGCCGCCGCTGATCAGGTTGGCCAGCAGGACCGACAGCCGTGGCCCGGTGGACTTCAACAGCGAGTTCACCTGTTGCGCGGCCGGCGTCGCGTTGCCGATCAGCTTGCGCAGGTCCCCGTCGCTCGACTTCAGCTGTGCGGTGAGCGCCGCCAGGTCGTGCGCGAACGACTTGATGGAGGAGCCCTGGTCGGCCTGCGTCTTGAGGACCTTCCGCGAGTTCTCGATGAGCGCGATCGTCTGGGGCAGTGAGTCGGACGCCGACGCGATGAGCGCGTTGCCCGAGTCCACCAGTCGGCTCAGGTTCGGTCCGGTGCCGGCGAAGGCCCGGCCCAACTCGTCCACGGTGACCCGCAGATCGTCCTTGCCGACCGAGTTCACGAGCCGGTCCAGACTGAGGACCAGGTCCGTCGTGGGCAGCGGTACGCGGGTGCTGCCGCGCGGGATGGCGCTTCCGTCGAGCAGGTACGGGCCGTTGGACGTGCGGGGCTGTAGATCGACGTACTGCTCGCCCACCGCCGATCGGTTCGCCACCACGGCGAGGGTGTCCGCCGGGATGCGCGGCGCGCCGTCCTCGATGTCGAGGGAGACCGAGACTCCGCCGGATCCGGTCAGCCGCAGCGTGCCGACCCGGCCCACCGGCACCCCCCGGTAGGTGACCTCGGCGCCCGGGAAGACTCCCCCGGAGTCGGCGAAGTCCGCCTGCACCGTGTAGCCGCGGTCCAGGATGTCGTCGAGCAGGCCGGCGTACTCGGCGCCGACATAGGACACCCCGACGGCGGTGACGGTGGCGAAGGCGAGCAGTTGGGCCTTGACCGTCCGTGTGATCACGGCTGAACCCCCTTCAGCATCAGCTCCGCGAGCGCGAGATCTATCCCCTCGGGACTCTCGGGACCCTCAAGCCCCTCGGGCAGCGTTCCTCGGGCGGTGTAGGCACTGGTGCACACCGGCGGGCAGAGCGGCCCGCCCCCGCCTGACGGGGCCGGCGGGGCCGACGGCACCGAAGCGGACGGCAGGCCGGGCGTGCTCGGCAGCGCGGTGGGCGTCGGGACGCCCGGCACGTCCGGGAGCTCCGGCAGGTCGGGAGTCCCGGGCTGCTGGGAACCGCCGTTTCCCCCGCCGGACTTGCCGGACCCGCCCGTCAGGTTCCCGTAGAGGTCCGACAGATCGAGGTCGGCGGTGATGTCCAGGTTGACGTAGTCGCCCTTGACGGCGTCCACCGCGTTGCGCGGGAAGGGATAAGTGGTCAGCAGTTCCAGGGAGTTGGGGAGGTCGTCGCCCGCCTTGTTCAGCTGCCGCAGGATCGGCCGCAGCTTTTCGAGGTTCGCGACCGTGTCGTCGTGCGACGCCTGGACCACCTTGGTGCCCGTCGTGCCCAGCTTCGCCAGGGCGGTGAGCATCCTCGTCAGATCGCGCCGCTGGTCGGCGAGGACCTTCAGGGCGGGCGGCATCGTGTCCACGGCCTGGGCGATCGTCTTCTTCTCCTTCCCGAGCCGTTGGGCGAGGCGGTCGACGGCCTTGAGGGCGCGGACGATGTCCTTGCGCTGGTCGTCCAGACCGCCGATGAACGTGTTCAGCTCCTTGAGCAGCGACCTCACCCGGTTCTCGCGGCCGTCCAGGGCCTTGTTCAGCTCCACGGTGATGGTCTTGAGCTGGGCCACTCCGCCGCCGTTGAGGAGCGCGGACAGTGCGGACAGCACCTCCTCGATCTCCGGGTTGCGGCCGCTGCGGGACAGCGGGATGCGGTCGCCGTCGCCGAGCCTGCCCACGGGGGCCGTACCGGACGGAGCGGAGAGTGCGACGTACTTCTCGCCGAGCATGCTGGTCTGCCGCAACTCGGCAACCGCGTTGGCGGGCAGCCTCACCGAGTCGGCGACCCTCAGCCGTACACGCGCGTGCCAGCCGTCCAGCTCCACCTTCTCCACGGCGCCCACGGTGACGTTGTTGACCTTCACCGCCGACTGCGGCACCAGGTCGAGGACGTCACGGAACTCGACGGTGACGTGGTAGGCGTGGCCGTCGGCGGCGGCTCCGCCGGGCAGCTGGACGTCGTACCAGCCGTTGAACGCGCAGCCGGACAGCAGCAGCGAGCCGACGGCCGCCCAGGCGAGCGCCCCACCCTTGCGCAGTGCGTTCATGCGCTCGCCCCCAGGATTCCGCCGAGCGTCCGGTCGACCGTGCCCGTCACCGCGGATCCCCGAGGCACCTTCGGCAGGGAGTCGAAGAGCGCCTTCAGCTCCTTGCAGTCGGGGTTCTTGCCGCCTTCGTCGCCGGTCGTCCTCAGTACGGAGCACAGCAGCGAGGCCGGATCCTGGGGCCGGTCGGGGTTGTTGCGGGTGTCGAGGGTGCCCGCGGACGGGTTGTAGGCGTTGTTCAGGTTCGACAGACCCGCGGGGGCGACCTTCAACAGCTCGTCCAGTGCGGCCCGTTGGGTGACGAGCACCTTGGTCACCTTGCTCAGGCCCGCCACGTTCGAGGTCAGCGACTTCTTGTTCTTCTTCACGAAGTCCGACACGTCACCGAGCGCAGTCCCCAGATTCAGCAGCGCGGCGGCGAGATCCTTGCGCTCGCCCGCGAGCTGCCCGGCGACCTTGGCGAGACTGGAGTTGAACGACCGCACGCTCTGGTCGTCGGCGGCCAGGGCCGCCGTGAAGACCTGAAGGTTCCGTACCGTGCCGAAGAGGTCCGTGCGGCCGTCGGACAGGGTGGTGACGGCCTGCGAGAGGTCCTCGACCGTCTGATGGAGGTTGTCGCCCTGGCCGTCGAGGTTGTCCGCGCTCACCCCGAGCAGCCGCGACAGCGAGCCGTCCTTGTTGGCGCCCTTGGGGCCGAGCGCTTCGGCCGTCGTGTGCAGACTGTCGAAGATCCGGTCCAGCTCGACCGGTACGGCCGTCCGCGTCTCGGGGATGACGTCACCGTTCCGCATCGCCGGACCACTGCGGTAGACCGGCAGCAGCTGCACGTAACGGTCGCTGACCACGGAGGAGTTGATGATCGCGGCCTTGGCGTCGGCCGGGACCTTGCGGCCTGCGTCGTACTCCAGCTCCACCCGCACCCGGTCGCCCTCCGGCCTGATCTTCTCGACCTCGCCGATCCGGACGCCGAGGACGCGGACGTCCGAGCCGGGATAGATGCCGACGGTGCGCGGGAAGTACGCGGTGACGTGCACGGGCTCGGAGCGCGGCCACAGCAGGTAGGTGAGCGCGGCGACGAGGGCGAGTGCGGTGACCAGGGCCACGCGCCGCTTCAGGTTGTTCACTGCGAGCCTCCCGTGCGCGGCACCACCGGAGCGGCGACCAGGTTCTGGACGTAGGAGTCGAACCAGCGGCCGTTGCCCAGGGTGTTGGTGAAGAGCCGGACGTACGGGGCGAGCAGCTCGACGCTCCGGTCGAGGCTCGACTGATTGCGTTCGAGCATCTCGACCACGCGGTTGAGGCCCTTGAGCGCCGGCCCGATCTCGTTCTTGTTGTCCTCGACCAGGCCGGACAGTTCGATGCCGAGCGCGGCGGAGCTCTTCAGCAGCTTGTGGATCGCCTCGCGCCGCTTGCTGATCTCCTTGAACAGCTGGTCGCCGTCCTTGACCAGTGCGGTGAAGTCCTCGGTGTGCTCGGCCAGTACGCCCGTGACACCGTTCGCGTGGTCGAGGAGTTCACCGAGTGTCTTGTCCCGTGAGGCCACCGTCCGGGAGATCTTGGACAGGCCCTTGATGGACGCCCGTACCTCGGCGGGGGAGTCCTGGAACGTGGTGGAGATGGTGTCGAGGGCCTTCGCCAGCCGGTCGGTGTCGACCTGCTCCGTCGTGGTGGTGAGATCGCTGAACGCCTGCACGACGTCGTACGCCGGGACCGTCCTCCTCAGCGGTATCTCGCTGCCGGGCTTCAGCTGACCGGGTCCCTTGGGGTGCAGCGCGAGGTATTTGGCGCCGAGGATCGTCTTGACCCGGATGGAGGCGCCGGTCTCGGTGCCGAACCCGGGATCGCCCTTGATCTTGAAGGTGATCTTGACGTGGTCTTCCTCCAGATCGACGCCCTCGACCTTGCCGACCTTGACCCCGGCGATGCGCACCTCGTCACCGGGCCTGAGCCCGCCCGCCTCCGAGAAGGCGGCGCTGTAGGTGTCGCCGTCACCGATCAGCGGCAGGCTGTCGACGTTGAAGGCGGCCACGGTCAGCAGCGCGAGCGTGGTGAGGCCGACGGCCCCGATCACCACGGCGTTGCGCTCCCGGAACGGGACCAGGCGCGGGCGGCGTATCCGTACACGGGGAAGCCGCGGCGGCTCGATGCGGACCTTGATCAGTGGTTCCGGGCGGCGGGGGCGAGGCGCGCGGCGCGGCAGGAGCCGTACTCTCGGGAGCTTGGGCGGGTCGATACGGACCTTGACCAACGGCTCCGGGCGGCGCTTGCGCAGGTGCTTCGTCATGCGCCGCACCTCGCTCTCGCCACATGCAGCTCGGGAGTGAGCACCTGCTTCGTCTTCGGCAGTATGATCCGGCCGTCGAAGTCGCACAGGTAGAAGTTGAACCACGAGCCGTAGGACGCCGTCCCCGTCAGCTCGCCCAGCTTGTTCGGCAGCCGCTTCAGCACGCCCTCCACGGTCTTGTCGTTCCTGTTCAGGGTTCCGGTGAGATCGGTCAGCTCGGCGATGTCGTCCTTCAGCGGCGGACGTGCGTCCTTGAGCAGTCCCGAGGTCGCGTCCGTCAGGTCGCCGATGCTCACCAGCGACCGACCGATGGGCTTGCGGTCGGCGGACAGCCCCGAGACCAGCCGGCGCAGCTGCTTGAGCAGCCCGGAGAAGCGGGCGCCCCGCTTGTCCAGCGTCTCCAGCACGGTGTTGAGGTTGTCGATCACCGAGCCGATCAGCTTGTCGCGGCCGGCCAGCGTCGTGGTGAGCGAGGCCGTGTGCACCAGCAGGCTGTTGACGGTGCCGCCCTCGCCCTGCAGCGTCCGGATGATCTCGGTGGCGAGCTGGTTGACGTCCTGCGGGCTGAGCGCCGCGAACAGTGGCTTGAAGCCGTTCAGCAGCGCGTTGAGGTCCAGCGCGGGCTGCGTGCGCGAGAGCGGGATGGTGGCTCCGGACTTCAGCCGGGTGCCGTCTCCCACCCCCTCGGTCAGGGCGACGTAACGCTGTCCGACCAGGTTCCGGTAGCGGATGACCGCGCCGGTGCTGTTGAACAGCGGACGGTCCGCGGTGACGGTGAAGGTGACCTCGGCCAGTGTCCGGTCCTTGATCCGGATCCCCTCGACCTCGCCGACCCGCACCCCGGCCACCCGGATGTCGTCCCCCTTCTCCAGGCCGGTCACGTCGGCGAACACCGCGCGGTAGGTGTGCTCGGGTGTGAGGGAGATGTTGACGATGGTGGCGGCGAGCAGCGCCGTCGCCAGGATCGTCACCAGCGCGAAGAGGCTGAACTTGATCAGCGGGGCGGCGGTCTGCCGGGCACTCGATGTCCTCATGCGACGCTCACCGCCGTCCCGCGCGCCATCGGCCCGAACAGCAGCGTCGCGACCGGTGGCACCTCGTCGGCGGGCACGCCCATGACGGGCGCCACGAGCGAGCCGACGGCACGCTGTTCGGCCCGGGTGGCGGACACACCGAGCGGACCGCTCGAACTCCCCTTGCTCGAACCGTCGTTGAGGTGAACCCCGGGTGCGGGCACCGGGGGATGAGGCAGGTCGCGGCAGTTCGGTCCCGAGCGGTCGTCGTAGCGCGGCTCCTCACCGGGCTCGTACGGCCCCTGCTGTCGTACGACTTCGAGCGTGATGTGCATCTTGCCGCCCCGGAACGCCTGCTCGGAGGCCTGTTCCTCGCGGACCAGGCCGGCCAGGAGGCAGGGGTACTCGGGCGAGTAGCGGGCGAAGAGTGCGAGCGTGGGGCGAGAGACCCGGCCGAGGGTGATCAGCCGGTCGCCGTTCGCGTCCAGGAAGTCCTCCGTGGTGCTGGCGGCGGTCGCCGTCGTGGTGAGCGCGGAGGCGAGCCGGCCGCGCTGCTCGACCAGGGTGCGGCTGGTCGTGACGGTGTTGCGCAGGATCTCCATCAGGTCGGGAGCCGCGTCGCCGTACACCCCGGCGACATCGGCCAGGCGCGCGAAGTCCTCGGTGAGGGACGGCAGATGAGGATTGAGCCGGTGCAGATAGTCCTCCACGCGCATGAGGTTGTCGCCGATCCGGTCGCCGCGTCCTTCCAGGGCGGTGGCGAACGCGGAGAGCGTGGCGTTGAGCTTGCCGGGCTGCACGGTCCGCAGCAGCGGCAGCAGGTCGTTCATCAGCTGCTGGAGCTCGATGCCGACGCGGGTGCGGTCCTGGGTGATGACGTCCCCGGCGTGGATGGGGCGAGCCGAGGAGTGCACGGGCGCGACCAGGTCCACGTACTTCTCGCCGAACAGCGTCTTGGGCAGCAGGCGCGCGTGCACGTCGGACGGGATGTACGCGACGTACTCCGGCTTGAGCGCGATGTCGAGCGTCGCCTTCGTCCCGTCGGCGTGCACCGCGCGGACCTCGCCGACCAGCAGCCCGCGCAGCTTGACGTCGGCGCGCGGATCGAGCTGGTTGCCGAGGCTGTCGGCCTCCAGCCTGATCCGTACGGCCGGGGTGAACGCCTGCTGGTAGACGGCGACGGACAGGGACAGCAGCAGGGCGAGTACGGCGATGAACACGACGCCGTACAGCCGTAGTCTCAGCACCCTCATCCGGCTCACCCCGCAATCCGTACGGTCGTGTTGGCGCCCCAGATCGCCAACGAGAGGAAGAAGTCCAGGACGTTGATCGCGACGATCGACGTCCGCACGGCGCGGCCCACGGCGACACCGACGCCCGCCGGGCCGCCGCTCGCGTAGTAGCCGTAGAAGCAGTGCACCAGGATGATCAGGACGGCGAAGACGAGCACCTTCCCGAAGGACCACAGCACGTCGACCGGCGGCAGATACTGCTGGAAGTAGTGGTCGTAGGTGCCCGCCGACTGCCCGTAGTAGCCGGTGGTGATGGCGCGGGCCGCCAGATACGAGGACAGCAGGCCGATGACGTACAGCGGGATGACCGCGACGAAACCGGCGATCATCCTGGTGGTCACCAGGAACGGCAGCGAGGGCACGCCCATGACTTCGAGCGCGTCGGTCTCCTCGCTGATCCGCATCGCGCCGAGCTGAGCGGTGAATCCGGCGCCGACGGTTGCGGAGAGCGCGAGCCCGGCCACCAGCGGGGCGATCTCACGGGTGTTGAAGTACGCCGAGAGGAATGCCACGAAGTTGGAGGTGCCGAGCTGATTGAGCGCGGCATATCCCTGCAGGCCCACCTCCGTGCCGGTGAAGAACGACAGGAAGGCGATGACGCCGACCGTGCCGCCCACGACGGCGAGGGCGCCGCGACCGAAGCTCACCTCGGCGAGCAGTCGCAGGATCTCCTTCTTGTAGCGGCGCAGTGTGCGGCCGGTCCAGGCCAGTGAGCGGCCGTAGAAGGACAGTTGGGTGCCGAGCTCTTCGAGAGAGCGCAGTGGTCGTTCGAGAAGTCGCATTGGCTAACCCCTCTGCGGGACGACCTGGAAGTACACCGCGGTCATCACGAAGTTCGTCACGAACAGCAACATGAAGGTGATCACCACCGACTGGTTCACCGCGTCGCCCACACCCTTCGGGCCGCCCTTCGCGGTGAGTCCCTTGTACGAGGCAACGATCGCGGCGATCGCACCGAACACCAGCGCCTTGATCTCGGCCGCCCACAGGTCGGAGAGCTGGGCGAGCGTGGTGAAGGAGGCGAGATAGGCGCCCGGAGTGCCGTTCTGCAGAACGACGTTGAAGAAATAGCCGCCCGCGACACCGACCACCGACACCAGGCCGTTGAGCAGCACCGCCACCACCATCGACGCCAGCACGCGCGGAACGACCAGCCGGTGGATGGGATCGATGCCGAGCACCTGCATCGCGTCTATCTCCTCGCGGATCTTCCGCGCCCCGAGATCCGCGCAGATCGCCGTACCGCCCGCGCCCGCGATCAGCAGCGCGGTCACGATCGGCGAGGCCTCCCGCAGCACCGCCAGCACCGAGGCGGCCCCGGAGAAGGACTGGGCGCCCAGCTGCCGGGTCAGACTGCCGATCTGCAGCGCGATGACCGCTCCGAACGGGATGGACACGAGGGCCGTCGGCAGAATGGTGACGCTCGCGACGAACCAGGCCTGCTGGATGAACTCCCTTGCCTGGAACGGCCGTCGGGGCAGGGTCCGGACGACGTCCAGGGCCATCGCGAAGAGGTTCCCGGACTGCCTGAGCGCCCCGGTCGGTGACACTCTCATCGGTCCGCCACCTCCTTCCGGCGCAGCTCGGCCTCCCGTCGCGCGATCGCCTCCCAGCGGGGCGGACGGATGATGCCGGGTCCCGGCAGCAGCCGCGGTGTCGGTTCGCGGACGGGCGCCCTGTCGACGAGTTGGGCCAGCTCCTGCTGCACCTGCGCGGCGTCCTTCTCCTCCGCCATACCGATCGGACCCTGCATCCGCCCGTTCAGGAACTGCCGTACGACGGGTTCGTCGCTGGTCAGCAACCTCTCGCGCGGGCCGAACATGACCAGCTCGCGCCGGAACAGCAGCCCGATGTTGTCCGGCACCTGGCGGGCCGAGGCGATGTCGTGCGTGACGATCAGGAAAGTCGCGTCGATCTGCGCGTTGAGGTCGACGATCAGCTGGTTGAGATAGGCGACGCGCACCGGGTCGAGGCCGGAGTCGGGTTCGTCGAAGAGGATGATCTCGGGGTCCAGCACGAGCGCCCGTGCCAGGCCCGCGCGCTTGCGCATCCCGCCCGAGATCTCACCGGGCAGCTTCCCCTCCGATCCGATCAGCCCGACCATGTCCATCTTCTCCAGCACGATGCGCCGGATCTGGCTCTCGGGCTTCCGGGTGTGCTCGCGCAGCGGGAAGGCGATGTTGTCGTACAGGCTCATCGAGCCGAACAGCGCGCCGTCCTGGAACAGCACGCCGAACAGCTTCCGCACCTCGTAGAGCTCGTGTTCGCGCAGCCTGGTGATGTCACGACCGGCGACCTTCACGCAGCCGCGGTCCGGCTTCAGCAGTCCGACGAGCGTCTTGAGGAACACCGACTTGCCCGTGCCCGACGGCCCGAGCATGACCGAGACCTCCCCGGCGGGCAGCGTCAGCGAGACGTCCTGCCAGATGACCTGGTGACCGAAGGACTTGGTCAGCCCTTCCACACAGATCTCGACACCCATCCGTTCCACCCTTCCGCCGCGGAGCAGCTCCGACATCTGCTCTACGGGGAGAGGCGGGGTGTCCGTCGCGGGGAACGGAGATTTTTTTCGGAAGGGCTCGCCGGGGGACTACGGCAGTGCGGTCGGCACCGATACCTCGGTGGGAGTCGCCGGGACGGACGGAAGAGCCGCCGGGATCGTGGACGCGTCCGGCAGATCGGGAAGGGCGGGCATACTCGGGAGGCCCGACACGCTCGGGACCTCCGGAACGGCCGGCAAGGGTGACAGGGAGGCCTCCGGCACGGGCGGCACCGTCAGCGGCAGCAGCGCATCGTGGTGATCACCGGGTGGGGCCGTCGCTCCGGAAGCCGTTGCGGGGGCCGACAGCTCGCGGGCCTTCGGGGCGGGTGTCCCGGCGGTGCCGTCGGGCCGGACGGTCTCGGCAGGGGTCCCGGACACGGAGGATGCCGAGGGCAGGGGCGCCGCGTCCGGCCCGCCCCCTCCGAGCGTGTGCGGCAGTACGAATCCCGCGACCGCCAGGGTCGCCGCCGTCGACGCGGCTGCCACGGCCTGTGCCTTGCCGCTCGCCCGCAGTCGCCCCCGCCCGAACAGGAACAGCGCGAACCCGAGAGTGGCGGCCAGTGAGTTGCGCAGCGTGCGCCGAGCCCGGGCGAGCAGCGACTCGACGGTCCGGTAGCTCAGCCCCATGCGCACGGCGACCTGGCCGACGTCGAGGTCCTCCGACTTCAGCCGGAGTGCCTCGGCCTGGCGTGCGGGCAGCTCCCCGCTGCGTACGGCCAGCCATCTGGCCTCGGCCCGGTCGCACACGGCCTCGTCGATGGGCACCGGGCCCGGCGCGACGAGCGTGGGACTGCCGGACACCTTGGCCTCACGGTTGACCTGGCGATACCGGTCGACACACAGCCGCATGGTCACGGTCGTCAGCCAGGCGCCGAGACGCTCGTCGTCCAGGTCGGGCCGCTCCGCGGCGCGCAGCATCGCCTCGTGCACCGCGTCCTCGGCGTCCTCCAGGCTCATCGACCTGCGCCGGGCCACCTTGAGCAACTGCTCGCGGTGGCTCCACATGCGCTGCCAGCGGTCGTGGGCCGCCTGTATCTCCGCAGGCATGTCCGACATGTCCGTCGCCATGAGGGCCCCTTTGCGCTCACTCGCCGGTCTCGTGCTGTCCGGCGGGTGGCGACATTACCGCCCGGTATCCGCGGTTGGGGAGGGGGCGGCGGTCAACGAGACCACTCCGTTGCTGGTCAGCGGACCGTCGCTGGGCAACAGGCCGTCGCCGGGCGGTTCGATGTCCGTGCGGGGCAAGGGGAGTTGGGGCTCGTCCGTTTCACCGGCCCGGGGCGCCGGTCGTGAGTCGGCGGGAGTCGGTGACGCGGGCGCGGACGGGGTTCGGGACGGGGCGGGGCTCCGACGGGCGGACGGTGTCGGCTTCGGGGCGGGCTCCTGGTGCGACCGCTCGGGGCGCGCCGACGACCCTGCCGAGCTGTCCGGCACCACCCGGTGCCCTGCCAGGAAGTACGCGTACCAGGCTCTGACGGTGCTCAGATAGGCCTGCGAGTGGTTGTAGCCGAGGATCGCCCGGTCCAGTCCGGCCGGATCGGAGAGGTCCCGCCCGCCCGCGCACAGATAGCGCCCGGCGGCGAGCGCCGCGTCGAAAATGTTGTCCGGGTCGGCCCGGCCGTCGCCGTTGCCGTCCGTGCCCCAGCGGGCCCACGTCGAGGGGATGAACTGCATCGGTCCGACCGCACGGTCGTAGGCCGGGTCCCCGTCGTAGGCGCCGCCGTCGGTGTCCCGCACCAGGGCGAACGCGCCGCCGTCCAGCCGCGGCCCGAGGATCGGCGTCACGGTCGTACCGTCCGCCGTCACCCGACCGCCCTTCGCCTGCCCGGACTCCACCTGGCCGATCGCGGCCAGCAGCTGCCACCGCAGCCGGCAGCCGGGCGCCGTGCGCGCCAGCTCCGCCTCGGCATGACGGTAGGCGGCGAACACACTCACCGGCAGCGCGGCGCTCGCCACCGCCGCCCCACGCTTCTGCTCCCCCGTCCGTAGTGGCGGGAGATCGGTGCGGTACGGGGTGTCGCCCGTCACGCTCGGCCCCCGCTCGGCGGGTGCCGCCGACCGTGCGGGTGCGGAGACCCGTGCCGGAACCGCCCACGGCGGCTGTGAGGCGGTCAGCGCCGCCATGGCTGCTGCCGTGATCGCCGCACTTCTGGCGCCTCTGACCCTGTGCCCTGCCAAGTCGTGCTCCCCTCCCTGTGGACCGATGTCGTCTGCTCTACGGGGCAGGGCGGCGGGTCCGTCGCGCGAAGGGTGGGCGAATTCGGAAGTGGGCTGCGCAGGCGGGTCCGCTATTCCGTTGCCGGTCCCCCTGCCGTGCAGCAGGATGCGGGGATGCGCTTCTCGGTCAACATTGCGAACTTCGGTGACTTCGCCGATCCCAGGACCGTCGCGAAAGTGGCCGTGGCGGCCGAACAGGCAGGGTGGGACGGGCTGTTCGTCTGGGATCATGTACTGCATCGCAAGCATCAGGGCAGGCCCTTCGGTGACCCGTGGATGCTGCTGACCGCCGCCGCGTTGGCGACCTCCCGGATCAGGCTGGGCACGCTGGTCACCCCGGTCGCCCGGCGACGCCCGCAGCAGCTCGCCCGCCAGGTGGCGACCCTGGATGCCATGAGCGGCGGTCGGGTCGTCTTCGCCGCGGGGCTGGGCGGGCCCCTTGAGGACGAGTACGCGAGCTTCGGTGACACCACGGACCCCAAGGTGCTGGCCGAGCGGCTGGACGAGGGCCTGGACCTGCTGGAGCGATTCTGGTCGGGCGAACCGGTGAACCACGACGGACAGCACTACCAGGTACGGGACGTGACCCTGCTGCCCGCCACGGCGCAACGCCCTCGGCCGCCGGTCTGGGTCGCCGGCTTCTGGCCGAACCGTCCGCCGATGCGCCGGGCCGCCCGCTGGGACGGTGCGGTCCCCCTGTTCACCGACGCCAGGCACGGTCATGTGCCGCCTGTCGGTCAGGTGCGCGACCTGGTCGCATTCGTGCGCAAGGAGCGCGACGACCGGTCCGGCGCTCCCTTCGAGATCGTCCTCGGCGGTGCCACCCCGGGCGACGACGCCGCCAAGACCCGTGATCTGATCGGTCCGTTGGCCGATGCGGGAGCCACCTGGTGGGACGAGCGGCAGATCCAGACCAGCGAAGCGCTCGACCGGCTCACACCGGTGCTGCGCCGCATCGAGCAGGGGCCGCCGGTGTTGTGGTGACCCTGCTGAAGGTGCCCAGCCCGGACCTCAACGCGCCCGGGCGGCGGCCGCCCGCCAGACGGAGGTGAGGTACCGCAGCCGGGCCTTGTCGTCGTCCGGCAGCGACTTGGCGTAGCTCCGGCGCAGAGCGAGCGCGAGGCTCGGGATGTGGAGTTTCGCGGCGCACTTGCCGTCCGCCACGGCGACGGAGACCTCGCGATTGCGCAGCGCCGGGTCGGCACCCTGCTTGTGATAGGCGGCCCTGAGCCGTTCGTAGGCGTCGTCAGGAGAGCCGTACGGGTATCCCTCGGCCCGCATGCATGTCTTCCAGTCGGTCATGGCCTTGCGGTACTTCGGGGATTCCTCCACCAGAGGCGTGAGGCGGCCGTTGAGATTCTGCGGGTAGTAAGCGACGGAAACCCAGTCGTCGACACTTCCGTAGAGGTGCTTCCGGCTCTCGGCCTCGCAGCCCCGTGCCGAGAACGTGACCTTCTGGCCGCCCCCGAAACGCATCTCGCGGAAATCCGAACCGCTCCCGCGCAGTGCTTTCATATAGGCGGCCGACTCTTTCTCCGACAGCGACGACACATAGGCGTCGTTCGGTGATGAACCGCGACCGTGTGATCCGGATGCGTACTGATCTCCCAGGCCGTATCCACGGCTTCGACGGTCTCGCATGTTCAACGTCCGCTGCTCGTCGGATCCGGCCGGCCGAGCCATCTTGTCGGCGCGGTAGCGGAATCCCTTCTTTGCCATGCAGGCCGCGATGAGTTCGGATTCCTTGTTCGCCAGCCCGGTACTGGTCCTGACGAAGGTCCCGGACCGGGTGAGCAGGTCGAGTTCGGCAGCGGCGAGGGGTCGCTCGCGTTTCTCGTGCGCGTCGTCGGTCGTACCGCACGCGGCGGTGAGCGCGAGGACTCCCGCCACCGCGCAGGCGAGCGATGCGCGTCGCATGGTGTCCTGGGCCTCTCGGTTGGCGGTGTGGGCCGGGCGGTGCCCGCGGACTGCTGCCCGCGGGCACCTGGAACCTGGGGAGTTGAGCTGTCCCGTCAGCTGTCCCGTCCCTTACGGCACGGGGCCGGTGCAGGTCGAGTTGGTGCCGCCGGTCGCGTAGACGCCCCAGCTGTTCGACGAGACGGCGTCGTTGAACGTCGAGTTGAAGTTCCCGCCGGTGCCCTTCGGGATCCAGCCGCCGGTTCCGCCGTAGGACTTGCCGGTCCACACGACGGCGTCACAGCTGACTCCGTTGTTGTAGTCCGACGAGGCGCAGTCGTTCCAGGTGCGGCTCGGACAGCTGGAGTGACCGAAGACGGACCAGTCGGAGTTCTTTCCGGAGAGCTTTCCCGGCCCGTCGGAGTATCCCGCGTTCACCCAGAAGCAGAAATTGCCGGAAGTACAGCCGGCAGGTGCCGCGGCAGCCTTCACCGAGGTGAAGGATGTCACCGCGGATGCCTTGCCGTGGTTTGCGGAATCATTTGCCGAACTGGCCGCCGATGTTCCGGCCATCGCACCGAGCAGAATCACAACTCCCGCGATCATGGCTAATATTCGTCTCACCATTCCCCCTTGAGGTGTGCGGTTGGTCGCGTCCACTGTTGCCAATTCCGCCTCAGTGGTCCATGGTGTGTCGCCAGGAGGAAAATGCCGAGGCCGGACAGGGGACCGGGATGCTCCGCATTCATTTCTCAGAGATCGACCTGGCGAGAACCAGAGTGGCCCGGGTGCCCGATCCCCTGTGGGAGGTGGCCGCCAGTCTGCACCGCTTCCAGACCCGCGCCGGCCGCTGGGCCTACGCCGAGTGGTACCGCACGGCCGGCGCCCGCATCCGGGAGAACCACCTCGAACGCACCCTGCGTGATCTGCTCCTGCCGCTGTACCCACGAGCCGTCTACTTTCCGGACTTCCTGACGCCTTCCCCCGCCCTGGACGATGGGCTCAACGCCGGTCTCGACACCATCATGTCCACCCCGCCCCGCCGTGTGCGCGATGAGCTGACGGTGCTCGACCACCGTGTGGGCGCTCCGGCCTGGGTACGACGACTGACGGACCGACAGGAGCGCGCGGAGCTCGTCGCGGCGATCCGCGCCTACTACGAGGCGGCCGTCGCCCCGTTCACCGAGGCGATGCACTCGCGCATCGAAGCGGCGCGGTCGCAGTGCTGCCGCGATCTGCTCGACGGCGGCGTGGACCGCATGCTGGCCGGGCTCGGCCCCGGGCTGATCTGGCGGCCTCCGATCCTGGAAGTCCGCTATCCCGTCGACGACCGGGATCTGTACCTGGACGGCCGGGGGCTGCGTCTCGTGCCGTCCTACTTCTGCTGGAGCAGCCCGATCAGCCTCGCCGATTCCCAGCTGCCGCCCGTGCTGGTCTACCCCCTGCTGCACGAACCGACCGCCCTCAGCATCCGGCCGGCCACCCCACTGGCCGCGCTGCTGGGCCGTACCCGGGCGACCGTGCTCTGCGTCGTCGCGGCGGGCGCGGGCGCCACGACCGGGGAGATCGCCCGTGCGGTCGGGATCTCCGCACCCTCCGCGAGCAAGCACGCCGGAGTCCTGCGTGACGCGGGCCTGCTGGCCAGCAGCCGGCATGCCGCGCACGTCCTGCACACACTGACTCCGACCGGCGCCTCCCTGGTGGTCGGGTCTCAACCATTGGGCGCGCGCACAGGTCGTTGAGCGCGCGCACAGGTCGTTGAGCGCGCGCACAGGTCGTTGAGCTGAGCACCTTCGCGACTATCACCCGGGTGGATGCGACTCGAAGGCGTTCACCACGGGGAGGCACTGCACATGCCAGTGATTTTCTTCGACATCGGGGCGACCTTGGCGGATGCCCATGTGGATCCCGACGGCTCCCTGACTCTTCAGCCCCGACCGCGTGTCATGGCTGTGCTCGACGCCCTCCAGGAGGTCCGCAAGGGCATCATCTCCGACCCCGGTCCGGGCAATGGTGCTGCCGCACGTGCGGCAGCCGCGCTGCGGGAGGCGTTCCCCGGCCACTTCTCCGACGAGGCACTTGTGCACTGGGGTACGAAGGACAGCCGTAGGATCTTCGACCAGGCGCTCGCGAGCACCGGGGGAGCGGCAGCCGACGACTGTGTCTTCGTGGGCGAGGACGCCGAGGAGCGCGCTTGCGCACGCGAGGCCGGAATGCGTACGGCGGCTCACCCGGTGTTCGCCATTGCCGCGATGGAGGACCGACCGGTACTCCGGACGAGGATCGAGCTGCCGGACGGCCTGGGCTTGCCCGAGTTGACCACGGCCGTGGACGAGGCCGAGGCCGTTGTCGTGGAGTTCGTCTCCGAGCGGCTCGCACTCGCCATGGCTACCAGGCAGGGTGCCCAAGCGCTTGAGCACGCGGGTTTCACGGTGGATCTGCGGGGACCGGTGGACGAGGTGGTGGCCTTCCCGATCCGGGACGATCAGTAGGTCACGGTGGCCGAACAGCCGGCGGGCGCCTCGCGCGCATCTCCGTGGTCGGCTGGGCCAAAATCGGTCGCGCCCCGATGGACCAGCCGTTAACTTCCGCCTGAGCGCAGTGTCGTACGAGACGCGACCGCGAAGGGAGCCACGTATGGAGACCGAGGGTGCGCGAACCGACCGTTTGGGCCTGCTGCTCGACCAGTTCGACCAGGCCAGGGAGATGGCCCGGGTGCGGCTGACGGGGCTCGGTGACGAGGAGTACCTGTGGGAACCGGCGCCGGGTTCCTGGTCGATACGGCGCCGGGGCGAGGCCGCGACGCCCAGGGCGTTCGGGCCGGGGGAGTGGGTGCTCGACCTGGGCGCCCCGGACATCCCGGCAAGCGAGTACGCCGAGGTCGCCCGACAGGCCGCAGACGGAATGACCCTCGCCAAGATCGCCGCTGACTGGAGCGTGAGCATCGAGCGTGTCGAGCAGGTCCTCGCCCACACCGGTGCACCGGAGCCCGACGAGACGCCGATCACGACCATCGCGTGGCGGCTGGGACACCTGCACTTCCACTTCGCGGGCGGATGGGAGTGGACCTTCGGTGAACGGCGGCAGGAACCGAAGCGGTTGGTCGACTTCACCCCCTGCGCCGCCTTGGCGCTCGAGCGGTTCTGGGCGCTGATCGACCGCTGGCGCGACAGCGTCGCCGCCGTCACCGACGAGCAGTTCGACATGGTCGGCTTCTCGCAGTACCCGTACAGCAACGACGCCGACAATCCCTTCATCGCCGTGCTGTCGGGCGCCAACCTCGAATTCATCCACCACATGGCCGAGATCGCGCTGCTCCGCGACCTGTGGCGGGTGCGCTCCGCCACTCCTCGGTAGCCCGGTCGCGCCGGTCGCGCCGGTCGCGCGGGTCAGAGTCAAGACAACCTTCGCAGCAACACAACCCTTTGGCCCTCCGCCTCATCTTGCTTGCCGGCAGCAGCAGAACTGACCTGAAAGCAGGAGCACTTGTCCAGTGCGCGCTCTCCTCTGACACGACGCGGTGCGGCGGTCGTCACCGCCTTGGGGCTTGTCGCCCTCGCCGGGCCGCAGGCGGCCACCGCGACGCCGGCCACCACGGCCACCGGACCCGCCGCCCTCCACTGGTCCACCTGTCCCGCGGGCTCGGACGCTCCCCGCGGCACGTACTGCGCCACCCTCAAGGTCCCTCTCGACTACGCCGATCCGGGCGGACGGCAGATCAAGCTCACCCTGTCGATGGTGGGTGATGTGAACGCCCCGCGCACTCTCGTGGTCAACCCGGGCGGGCCGGGTGAACCGGGGATCGGTACGGCCAAGCTCGTGTTGAGCTCGCTGCCCCAGGACGTCGGCGCGAAGTACAACGTCGTCAGCTTCGACCCGCGCGGCGTCGGTGCCAGCACCCCGGTCTCCTGCGGGGACACGACCAGGCTGATCAAGCACCCGGCGGTGCCGTACACGCCCGCGAACGACGGGCAGGAGCAGGCGCGGCGCACCGTTGCCCGCAAGATCGCCGAGCAGTGCGACGCGAAGTCCAAGGCCCTGCTGCCGTACATCACCACCGAGAACGCGGCCCGCGACATGGACCGGATCCGTACCGCGTTCCACCGCGACAAGATGGACTACCTCGGCTATTCGTACGGGACGAAGCTCGGCGCCACGTACGCGACACTGTTCCCCTCGCACACCGGTCGCATGATTCTCGACAGCGTCGTCGACCCGACCGTCAC
Source organism: Streptomyces sp. NPDC001406 (assembly GCF_042895285.1). NCBI lineage: Bacteria > Bacillati > Actinomycetota > Actinomycetes > Kitasatosporales > Streptomycetaceae > Streptomyces > Streptomyces sp. NPDC001406. The sequence goes on along the minus strand of NZ_JBIAWG010000008.1, from coordinate 243,910 downwards.
CACCTACGCCTCGCAGTACGAGCAGAATCCGGCGCTCCAGCACCGGGCCGGCCAGTTCTTTGCCTGGGTGGCGAAGAAGGACGGGACCTACCACCTGGGTGCCACGCAGGCCAAGGTGGCGGCCGCGTGGGAGGCCACCCGTAAGAAGCTGGACACCAAGCCGGCCGGGCGCCGGGCGGGCAGCGCCGAGCTCGACGATCTGCTGGCGTCCGTCATGTACACGGACCTGACCTGGGGCGATGTGGCCCAGGCCGTCTCCGACTACCGGCGCGGGGATGCGAGCGGCCTGCTCAGCGCCACCGACCAGCTCGCCCTCGGCGGCGTGGATCCGGCCCAGCTCGCCTACAACTGCGTGGACGACGCCTGGCCCCGCGACTGGGCGACCTGGCACCGGGACACGGCCGCGTCGGCCCGTAAGGCTCCACTGTTCGCCTGGCTGAACACCTGGTACAGCGCGCCCTGCGCATACTGGAAAGCCCCGACGGCCCGGCCCGTGAAGATCGGCTCGGCTCACGTGCCGCCGGTCCTGCTGCTCCAGGCGAAGGACGATCCGGCGACCCCGGTCGTGGGCGCCCGGCGCATGCACCAGGCACTGACCGGTTCCCGCCTGGTCGTCGCGGGCGGCGGCAACCACGGGCAGTATCTGTTCGCCGGCAACACCTGCATGGACCGCCACGGCAGCCGCTATCTCCTCACCGGGCAACTCCCGGCCGACAACGCCACGTGTCCGGCGACCCCGGCGCCGTGAGTGCCTCCGCGACCCGCGACTTTGCGATGACGTGACGGGTGACGGCTACTGCGCCACCCCGGATCGGGTTCGCCGACCTCGCATCTTTGCTCCAGCTCGTGCGGGGGACGCAGGAGCGGTGTCATATGAGGCGTTCCACGGCGGCGTGCAGTTGCTCGACGTGGTGTTCGCTCTCGGGCTTCATGAGCACGCTGCGCAGGATGCGGGCGCCATCGGTGTCGCGGTCGATTTTGGGGTGGCGGCGGGCAAAGGCGTCGGCGGAGGCCCGGAGCGTGCTGACGAAGATGGCGTCGCGGGCGGTCATGCCGTCGTTGAGGACGCGAGCCGAGGCATGGTCGATGGCGGAGAGGGTGGCCGGTTCGACGGCGGGGAAGTAGCTGACGATGTCGAGTTCGGGCTGTTGATACAGAGTCAGTAGATCGGACGCGTCGATGAGCTCTGCCCAACGCAGGGCCGCTCTGCGGCCCGCAGCCAGCACGCGTCCCAGCCCCTGCGCGGTGGGCGGCAGCAGTTGGAAGGTGAGCCAGAGCGCCGCAGCCGCCGCGCCTGCCCGGGAGCATTCCAGGCTGATCTCGCCGAGGTGCAGCTCGGTGGAGGTGAAGTACGTGTACGGGGAGTCGTGCAGGTAGAAGCGCCCCACCTCGGGGTCGCGGAAGACGACCGCGCCGCAGCCGTAGGGCTGGAGCCCGTGCTTGTGCGGGTCGATCACCACGGAGTCGCAGTCCGCGATGGCGCGCCAGGGCTCCGGCGCGAGCGCCTCGGGCCCCTCGGCCCCGGCCAGCAGGGTGAAGAAGCCCCCGTACGCGGCGTCGACATGGACCCGGGCTCCGTGGCGTCGGCACAGCGGCAGCGCCTGGTGCACGGGGTCGATCGCACCGAGTCCGGTGGTCCCGACGGTGAGTACGACCGTGCCCACCCGCCCGGTGCTCAGTACCTCCTCCAGAGCCAGGAGATCGATGCGGCCCGCGTCGTCAGCGGGAACCGGGTGCCCTTCCATGCCGAGCACGCCGCACATGCGCCCGTGCGTGTAGTGGGCCTCGGCGCTGTAGGCGACTCCCTTGCCGGGGTGACTCTCCCGGGCGACGAAGAGGGCTTCCAGGTTGGCGATGGTGCCGCTGGTGGTGAGATGGCCCAGGTGTTGGTCGAACCCGAACATGGCCGCCAGCTGTGCCACGGCCTCCCGCTCCATCCGCGCGGTGGCCGGGCCGCCGTCCAGGGCATGGTTGTTCGGATTGATCAGCATGGCGGTGAGGTAGCCGACCACGGCGGCCGGGTGCGGCGGCTTGAGCATCTGGCCTGCGTACCGGGGATGGAAGAACGGATAGTTGTCCCGCAGCCGGTCCGTGAAGTCGGCGAACACGGGGGCGAATGCCTCGTCGGTGACTTTCAGCGCGGGGTGCGGCTCGTAGGGGCCGAAGTCCGCGGACCAGTCCTGGACCGCCTGGGTAGCTTCGCCCAGCCATCGGTTGAGGTCCATGCCTGCTCTCCCTTTCGCTCATGACGCGACGCCGCCGACAGGTGGCGCCCGGCCCGTTAGATTTAGTTGAGCAGTCAGTGAGTGAGCAGTCAATGAATTCGTTTGAGTCCGAAGGAAAATCTCTGGTGGGCAATGGTGACGACGCGGAGCAGCGGGCTGCGCGGGCGGCGGGCAGCGATCTGGTGCGCGACTTCGGCCTGCTCTTCAAGGCTGCGGGCCGCCTCGAACAGCGGATCGACGCGGCCCTGCGGGAGCGGTGCGGCATCCACCACACCATGTTCGAACTCTTGCTCAGGCTCTACCGCACACCCGGCGAGGAGGTGTCACAGCGCAGTCTTGGGGATGAGCTGGTCCTCACCAGCAGCGGCACCACACGGCTGATCGACCGCATGGAGGAGTCCGGCCTCGTCCGCCGCCGCCCCTCCCCAACCGACCGGCGCGTCACCGTCGTGGAGGCCACCGAGCAGGGGTGTGCCGTCTTCCTCAAGGCGGCCGCCGTCCACGCGGAGGTGGTCGAGGAATGCTTCGTGACCCCGGTGGCGGGAGGCGACTACGGTTCCCTCGTTCGAGCCCTGACCGAGATCGACAGAGCCGTGCAGGGCGGCGCCGGGCGGCGAGTCGGAGGCAAGGCGGGCCGGCGCCGGTCGACGGAGCCGAGCGGGCAATGACCCGGTCTGGCTGGGCATACGACGCCCGGGCTCCAGGTATTCGACAAGGTGTTCCATTTTTGGTGGATGGCGGGTTATGGTCAACCCGAACGATCTTGTACGGAGGTGCCCGGATGGAGAACGCCGCGCCCGCTCGCCGAGGCCGTCCCCCAGGGGTCCGGGCCGGTGAGGGAGAGCTGACCGGCCGTCAGTCGGCCATCGTCCGATACATCACGGAGACGGTCGACCGGCAGGGCTACCCTCCGTCGATGCGGGAGATCGGCCAGGCCGTGGATCTCGCCAGTACGTCCTCGGTGGCCTACCAGCTGACCGTCCTCGAACGCAAAGGCGTCCTCTATCGCGACCCGCACCGTCCCCGCGCCTACCAGGTGCGGCCCTCCTGGGCGCCCGACCTCGGCGGCAGGAGCGCCGCGCCGGTCGACGTGCCGCTCGTGGGTCGGATCGCCGCCGGTGCGCCCCTGCTCGCCGAGGAGATGATCGAGGACGTCTACTCCCTGCCCCGCCAGATCGTGGGGGAGGGCGACTTGTTCGCCCTGACCGTCTCCGGCGACAGCATGATCGACGCGGCGATCTGTGACGGAGACATCGTGACCGTCCGGCGGCAGGACAGTGCCGACCACGGGGACATCGTCGCCGCGCTGCTGGAGGACGAGGCCACGGTCAAGGTGCTGCGTCGGCAGGAGGGGCGCGTGTGGCTCATGCCCCGCAACCCCGCGTACGAGCCGATCCCCGGTGAGCAGGCACAGATCCTGGGCAAGGTGGTGGGCGTCCTGCGGCGCCTGTGATCAGGCAGCGTCCGGCACGCGCAACGGGTGTGTGAGGCGTCCGGCTCGACCTGTGCCACCCTCCGTGTGGGCTATTGGTAGATCATTGCCAAATTGCAAGACATGCCAGTAAATTTCGGACAACTGCTTCGAGATGTCACCGGCAGACGGGGCCACAGGATGAGCACGGACGACCGCGTCGCGGTGACGACCGGGATCGCACGACTGGCCGTGTGCCCCGGACTTGCCGGGCCCGGCCGACTCGGGCTGGTGACCAACCACAGCGGCGTCCTCCCCGACCTGCGCCCGGCCGCGCCCGCGCTGCTGGAGGCCGGCGCGCGGCTGGTCGCCCTGTTCGGTCCTGAGCACGGGCTGTACGGGACCGGCCAGGCCGGCGAGAGCGAGGCCGCCCAGGTGGATCCCGCGACCGCGCTCCCGGTCCATGACACATACCGGTGCAGCGGCGAACGCCTCGATGAACTGCTGCTCGCGAGCGGCGTCGACGCCCTGGTGTACGACCTGCAGGACATCGGGGCCAGGTTCTACACCTACGTGTGGACCATGTTCGACCTGATGGTCTCGGCGGCCCGTACGGGCGTACGGTTCGTGGTCGCCGACCGGCCGAACCCCCTGGGCGGACTCCTCAGCGAGGGCCCGCTGCTCGACCCGGCGTGGGCCAGCTTCGTCGGGCGCGTACCGATACCCGTCCGGCACGGCCTCACCTGCGGCGAACTCGCCCGGCATCTCAACGCCACGGCTGTGCCCCGAATGGCGGGCAGCGCCGCTGACTTGACGGTGATCGAGGTCGACGGCTGGCAGCGTGCCATGGGTGCGGAGTCCACCGGCCTGCCGTGGGTCGCGCCCTCACCGAACATCCCGACGCCCGCCACCGCCACCGTCTACCCCGGCACCTGCCTGTTCGAGGGGACGAATGTCTCGGAGGGCCGTGGCACCACGCAGCCCTTCGAGATCGTGGGAGCACCGTACATCGACGCCCGGTTCGCGCCCTCGCTCGCTGAACTCGCCCTGCCCGGAGTGCACTTCCGTGATCTGCGGTACGTACCGACCTTCCACAAACACGCCGGACAGCCGCTGCGCGGGGTCCAGCTCCACATCACCGATCGCAAGGTGTTCGCTCCCGTACGTACGGCCGTCGCCATGCTCGCCACGCTGCGGCGGCTGTACCCGGACGACTTCGCCTGGCGCACCACCAACGGCGGCGCGGAGGGGACCGGCCATCGTCACTTCATCGACCTGCTGTGGGGGTCCGACGGACTGCGGCGCGTTGTGGACGCGGGCGACGACCCGCTGCCGCTGTGCGATCCGCCGGCGCCGCCCGGCCGGTGGGTCGGCGACGACGTGCTGCTCTACACCTGAGACCTCCCGCCCCACCGCCGCGACCTGCCGGCCCGGCACCGACGCGAGACTCCGTAGGGGCGCGCGATGGCAGGCGAGTCCCCCAACTCGCCATCGCGGACCCATGGAAGGACAACCCCGCCGATGACCGACCCCACGACGACATCCCCTGCCGCGATGCGCGGCTTTCGCGCGGGGGACGGCCCGCAGTTGGTGGAGGCGTGGTGTCGAAGTGCGCCTGCCGACCCCATCACCCCGGACCGCTTCCGCTCCCTGGTGCTGCTCGACGCCAACTTCGACCCCGAGGGGCTTCGGGTCGCCGTCGACGGCGACCGTGTCGTCGGCGCCGCCTACGCGGTGCGCCGTCTGACGCCGATGACCGGCACCGACCTTGAGCCGGAGCAGGGCTGGATCCCGTTCTTCTTCGTCGACCCGGTGGCCCGCGGGCGCGGCCTCGGGCGGCGGCTGCTGACCGACGCCCTCGACTGGCTGCACAACCACGGCCGCACCCGGGTGGACTTCTCCTCGTACACCCCGAACTACATCCTCCCCGGCCTGGACGCCGAGGCGTACCCGGAGGCGGCGGGGCTCCTTGACTCGCTGGGCTTTCGCACCCTGTACGAGGCGGCGGCGATGGACCGCGGCCTCGTCGGCCATCGCCTCCCGGACGATGTCGCAAGCCGCCTGGACGAACTGACGGCGCAGGGCCACCGGTTCGCCACCCCGTCCGACGACGACCTGGTGGAACTCGTCGCCCTCGCCGGGAACCACTTCAACCCGGACTGGGCGCGCGTCATCCGGCAGTGTCTGGCCGCGGGCACGCCGCTCGACCGGATCGTCGTCGTCCGGGAACCCTCCGGCCGCCTCGTCGGCTGGGCGATGCACGGTGCGTACGAGTCGGTGGTCGAGCGGTTCGGTCCGTTCGGTGTGCTGGAGGAGATGCGCGGCACCGGGCTCGGCAAGGTCCTGCTCCATCTGGTCCTGGAGCGGATGCGGGCGCGCGGTGCGCACTCCGCGTGGTTCCTGTGGACCGGCGAGCGATCCCCGGCGGGCCATCTGTACCGCAAAGCCGGCTTCACCACGACCCGGCTGTTCCGTGTGATGCGGCGGGAGGCCACCCCATGACGCGGGCACGGCGCACCCACGGCCTGAGCCGCCGTCACTTCGCGCTAGCGCTCCCCTCGGCGCTGCTCGCCTCCGGATGTACCGCGCCGCACCAGGGCACCGGGCGGCCCGGGGATCCGATCGTCCTCACCCTGCTCTCCCACTACGCGAGCGGGGAGCTCAAGGCGGCCCTGCAGGGCCCGGTCGACGAGTGGAACGCCACGCACGACCGGATCAAGGTGCAGACGAAGGCCGTCGAGTTCACGGATCTGCTGACCACGTTCATGGTCAGGCAGGCCGCGGGCCAGGGCGCCGACATCCTCCACCCGTACTGCCTGTGGACCGGACAACTGGTCCGGGCCGGCGTCCTGCGACCCGCTCCCCCCGAGCACGCCGAGGAGATCAGACACGGCTACGGCGAGGCCGCGGTCGGCTCCTCATCGGTGGGGGGCAGACTCTACGGCTACCCCACCGAGATGCAGACGTACGCCCTCTACTACAACAAACGGCTGCTGCGCGAGGCAGGCATCGACGGTCCTCCGCGCACCTGGCGGGAGTTGGAGGAAGCGGCCTACCGCACCAGCAGGCGGGACCGGTACGGCAACACGCTGGTCCAGGGCTTCGGGCTGTCGACGTACGACGACTCCACCACCGTCGGCCAGACGCTCGCCCTCCTCAACGCCGCCGGCGGAACGTTCGTCTCCGCGGACGGCAGGAGCACCGCGATCGACTCGCCGGCCGGACGTGCCGTATTCGATCTGGAGCACCGCCTGGTCACCAAAGGTGCGAGCGCCCCCGGCGTCAACGTCTACAAGGCGTTTCCGTCCGGGCAGGTGGCCATGGTGATCAGCGCCGGCTGGTGGACCGGGAGCCTGAAGCCCCTGATGGGCAAGGACTACCGCGATGTCGGCGTCGCGCCGCTGCCCGTGCCCGAGGCGGGCGACCAGCGCGCCACCCTCTCCACCGGCTTCATGCTGGGGGTCAACGCGGCCAGCGAACACCCGCGCGCGGCCTGGGACTTCCTGCGCTGGCTCAACACCGCGAAGGTGGGTGTGAAGAGCGCCAAGAAGGTGACAACGGCGACCCGCATGAGCTCCCTGCAGGTGTCGGTCGGCTCGCTGACCGGCCGCGCCGACGACATGCGGACACTCCTGAGCGAGGGGAGCGATCCGAACCTGCGCCCGTTCCTGGACGCGCTGGCCTATGCGGTACCGGAGCCCAACGTGCCGGGCGCTCAGCAGGCCAAGTCGCTGTTGCGCAAGAACATCGAGGCGCTGTGGACCGGTCAGCAGTCGGTCGACGAGGCACTGCGCACCACCCGCCGTCAGGTCGATCAGGAGGTGTCGCGCGCATGGTGAACACCCTGACGTCCATGACGACCGAGCGGGCGCACAGCCCGAGCTCCGCCGGGCTCGCCGTCGACGGCCGCAGCCGTACCCGGCGCCGCCAGGTCGTCGTCGCCTACGTCTTCCTGGCGCCGACGCTGCTGTTCTTCGCGGTGTTCCTGATCCTGCCGCTCGGCTTCGCGCTGCTGCTGTCGATGTCCCGCTGGGCCGGGTTCGACCTCGGTGACATCGATCCGGTCGGCCTGGACAACTTCACCGACCTCTTCGCGGACGGATCGACGTTCCTGGCGCCGATCCTCACCAACACGCTGCTGTTCGCCCTGGGCACCGTGGCCCTCGCGCTCGCCGGCTCCGTGCTCGTCGCCACCTGCATCGACAACCTGCGGTTCCAGGGCCTGTGGCGCACCCTGTACTTCCTGCCGATCGTCACGACCGTCGTCGCCGTCGGCAACGTATGGAAGTACATGTACGAGCCGGGCGGGCTCGTCAACGGCGTCCTCAACGCCCTCGGTCTCGGCTCGGTGGCGTTCTTGCAGGACCCGGACACCGCGCTGCCCTCGGTCGTGGTCGTACAGGCCTGGGCGTCGGTCGGCTCGGCGATCCTCATCCTGACCGCCGGGCTGAAGTCCATTCCCGAGTCGTACTACGAGGCCGCCGCGCTCGACGGCGCCGGGCCCGTCACCGTCTTCTGGAAGATCACGCTGCCGCTGCTGAGGCCGTCCCTGCTGTTCGTGTGCGTCACCCAGTTCCTCACCGGCCTGCAGTCGTTCGCGCTGATCATCGTGATGACCAAGGGCGGGCCGGGTGACGCGACCAACGTCGCCGCGCTGGAGTTGTACCGACAGGCCTTCTCGTACGGCAACTGGGGCATCGCGAGCGCCGCCGCCTTCGTGCTGTTCGTCGTGGTCCTCGCGGTCACACTGGCGCAGTTGTGGATCTTCCGGCGCAAGGGGGAGGACGCATGAACCGCCGCCGTTTCCCGCTCTTCTCGTACCTGGTCGTCGTGACCGGCGCCGTGCTGACGGTGGTGCCGTTCCTCGACATGGTGATGACGTCCTTCAAGGGGCCCGGCGAGTCCGCCACACTGCCGTACCGGTTCCTGCCCCAGGCGTTCGACCTGTCCAACTACCGGGCGGCGATCGAGCAGCTCGATCTGCCGGTGCTCTTTTGCAACAGCGTCATCGCCACCGCCGTGATCACCGGATCGGTGCTGCTCACGTCGTCACTCGCCGGCTATGCGCTCGCCAAACTCCGCTTCCCCGGACGGAACTTCATCTTCCGCCTCGTACTGTCCACGATGATGTTCCCCCCGTTCCTCTTCTTCATCCCGCACTTCCTCATCCTTGTGCACTGGCCACTGGCGGGCGGCAACGACCTGTTCGGGCGCGGTGGCGCGGGCCTGACCGTCAGCATCGCGGCGCTTGCCGTGCCGTTCCTCGTCAACGGCTTCGGGATCTTCCTGACGCGCCAGTTCATGCTCTCGATCCCGGACGAGGTCCTCGAGGCCGCGCGCATCGACGGGGCAGGCGAGTTCGCCGTGTGGTGGCGCATCGTGGTGCCGCAGACCAAGCCGGTCGTGGTGACGCTCGGGCTGCTGACCTTCGTCGACGCCTGGAACGAGTACATCTGGGCGCTGCTCGTCTCGACCGCCAACCCGGACGTGATGACCCTGCCCGTCGGCATCCAGCTCCTGCAGGACTACGTCGACCCGACCCGCACGATGCCCATCGTCATGGCAGGCCTCGTGCTGAGCATCCTGCCGGTCCTGATCCTCTTCCTGCTGCTGCAGAAGTACTACATCCGCGGCGTCATGCTCAGCGGCCTCAAGTGAGGCCTCGTCCATGGAAGGCGGCTCGGAATTGTGGCCTCCGCCATAGCCAGTGTGCTCCGGGCCTGCTGAGGTGATCGTCATGACCGAGGGAATCACCTGGCTCGCCGAACCGAAGTCCGTCGACTGGGGCGGCTACAGCGTCATCATCGCTCAAGACCTCGCCGGTGACACGCTGGCCCGGCGTGTGGCGGCTACCCGGTTCGGCCGGAACCTCCAAGAACCACGTTTCCTGGGCAACCTCACCGCCGGCCAGGCCGACGATGTCATGACCGGGCTGTTCGGCGACACCCATGACGCGATCGCTCTGCGCTACGGCGAGACGGGCGAGTGGGCCTATGTGGTCCAGCACGGCTTCTGGTACGCGGAGTTCGGGCCCCAACCGCCCGTCTCCCGCGGTGGCGCCCATGTGTTCCGCCTGTGGTACGAGGAGGAGAACGGCAAACCCGTGCCGCCCTACTTCGCCTACGAGCACGACGGCCGCCCACTGTGCCACTTCAACCTGCACCTCGACGGCTCATGGGGATCGAGCAGGGTCGAGGGGGACCCGGAGCCGGCCCGCGCACTCGAAGCCAGGCTGACGGCGGCCGGTCTCTCCCTCGACGACCCCGAAGACCGCTGGGACGACCGACGCAGGACCCATCGGGCGTGCCTCGCCGCCATCGAGGAGCACTTCAACCTCACGCTGCCGCGCGAACAGATCCTCAACGGCGCTCTTCCCACACTCCTGATGAAGGCGAACAGCGCCAACTGCCCGTTCTGCGGGGCAAAGCAGGCATGAGTCAGCCTGGCCGCGCAGGGGTCGGTCCGCCTTGCACGGCTTCGGGGCCGCTGCGTGCGACCCGTGCCAGATCGTGCATCAGCGCGTCCAGCCATGACACGGTCGCGTAGTACAGCCGTGGTGCGCCGGGCGGCTCCGTGGCGAACCCCTTGAAGGCCGGGTCGTTCAGCGGCACGGGCGCGGTGGGGGTGTCGTCCCCGGGGTCCAGCGCTGCCGAGACCAGCAACATACGCCCGCACACCCGGTCCCCCAGGCCGCCGACCAAGTCGGCCGGCGCCGGGCCCATTGCGGTGAGCGGCGGCTCCAACAGCCGCTCCGACCCCCACAGGGTGTGATGGCCGGCCATCAGCGTCGCCTGCCAGTCCATTTTGGGCAGTGCCACGCTCCTGGTCGGTCCGCCGAAGGGTGTCGGCTCGCTCTGGTACTGCGCGTACGCGGACTCCGCGAGGATGACCGCGTGCTGGAGCGACCGGTGGCCGGGCACCCCGGACGGCGCGGCCGCCGCCCCGCCTCCCGCCACCGAGGCACTGGTCGCCACCACGATCTCGGCCGCCCTGCGCAGGAGTTCCGCCGAGGCATTGCACAGCTCGTTGTGGGCCCCGCGCGGCCAGGCCAGCAGACCGAAGACCGCGCCGATCGCGCTGCCGACCAGCACGTCCAGCAGCCGGACCTCCGCCAGCCGCCAGGTCGGCGGCGCCAGCTGGGCGAAGACCAGGGCCACGACCACGGTGAACAGGCCCTGTGCCCAGCCGACTCCTCTGACCGGCCCCACCGTGAAGGCGAACAGCATCCCGATCGGCAGTACGGCGGCATACACCAAGGTGTGGGGCCCCACCAGGTCCAGCAGCCCCGCGGTCACCAGAGCCCCGGCCAAGGTGCCCGCAAGCGCCACCCGGATGGTGCTCCAGGTTTCGTCCATGGTGGTCCGGGTGAGGGTGAGGGTCGCCAGCATGGCCCAGAACCCGTGGGGCAGTGTGTCCACCCCGGACACGAACCTGGCCGCCGTCAGGGCCAGGGAAATGCGAACCGCGTTCTGGAAGAACACCGAGCGGCGCCCGGCATGGCCGCGCAGCCGGTGCCACCACAGGCACGGGGCCCAGGCAGTGGCGTACCAGAAGCGACTCGGCGAGACCTGCACCGCGGCCCGTCGGCCTCGTACCGCCAGATCCGCCGCCGTGGCCATCGTGAGCGCAGCGTCGGCGATCTCCAGCACGGCAGCGTGCCGACGCAGAACTGCGGGCGGGAACTCCGGCGCGGGATCGCTCCCGCCGGTGACCACGGCGGCCGAGGTCATCGTGGGGGCGGCGCCGCCGGACACTGCCGACAGGTGGGCGCGTGCCGTGACCAGTTCTTCGTACGCCACCACGGGCGACGGCCCCGACCTCAGACAGGCCGCGGTGGCCGTGGCCAGCCGCGCCACCGCCTCCAGTACGCCCGTCACGTCTGGTCCGGGACCGACGGCCGGCGCGGCGGGCAACTGCTCCAGGCGGCTGAGCAGGGTGCGGGTGGCCAGCCCGATGTGGGCGAGGGCACGGTCGTGCACTCCCGGTCCGGCGGGACGTTCCGCTTCCGGCACGTTCAGGGACCGCAGCGCCTGCGCGCCGTCGCTCAACGCCCGGATGTCCGCGTCCTCGAGGGCGTACGGAGTCGCGGCGAGCAGTGTCGCGCAGTGCGCGGCGGTCTGCGCGGCCTCGGCGGCTCGCTCCCGGTACGACGGCGGAGCGGGCTCAGGAAGGATCAGCGCCTCGGCGGCGATGAAAAGGGCCAGCCCCGTGGTCGTCCCGATCAGCCGGTCGCCGAGCGAGCCGGGATCGTACGGTGGGAAGGACGGGAGGATGTAGAGGAGCTGCAGGCCTGGTGCCGCCCCCGCCGGACGTGGACCACCCACGGCGGAGAAGGCGAGCGCGAAGCCGACCACGAGCATGCCGACGACGGCGCTCCAGGTCCGTACCGACAGATAGGTGCCGACGACCACCAGCACCCAGCACACCGGCACCAGGCGCAGCGTCAGCGCGGCGCGCTGACGGCCGCTGCCGGGGATCTTGGAGAGTCCGCCCAGCGCAACGGTGGCGAACAGGGCGTAGGTGGCGGCGACGGGTCGATCGAGGCCGTAGCGGAAGAGGTAGAAGGCGACCGAGGCAACCAAGGTCACGCGGAGCGCCCGGCGACCCGAGGACGCGTAGGCCGCCCGGATCCGGCCGACTGGCACACCCCACACCCCTACAGGATCACGTACGACCGGGAACCCGGCACCTTCCCGGCGCCGATCGGGTGGCGCGCCGCCGTTGGCCGGCCCATGGCCCCCGGGACCGTGGGTGGCTCCGGGTTCAGCGCCGGAGCCACCGATGGGGGGTGGGTCGGTGGGATCAGTCCTCGTCAGGGTCGAGGACCCGGCCCTTGAGCTTGACGGGGGTGGCCATGCCCACGCGGAGCTCTCCGTCGGTGTAGCGGCCCGGTGTCGCGCCGTCGACGGCGGTGACCTGGGCCGCGTAGCCGATGCACTCCTGGTTGGTGGACAGGTACGGGTTGTGGGTGAAGGTCAGCATGCGGCCTCCGTCGCCCAGGGTGCCCTGGGTGGTCTTGAGGTTGCCCTTCGCCTGGAGGGTGTTGACATCGTGGTAGGCCCAGGAGAGCCAGCCGGTGAAGGCGAAGCCGGTGGGTGCCTTGAGGGCGAAGTTGATGTCGCCGGGGTTCACCGGGTCGGGGACGGTGCTGAGCACGCCGAAGCTGAGGTGGGCCGGTACACCGCCCGGTGCGTCTTCGACGATGCCCTGCTGGAGGATGTACAGCTGATTCTCGGAGCCCGGCTTGACGGGTGCCTGAGTCTGCGTGGCCATGGTTGCCCTTCTGTGGATGGGTGTTGTCCGCGTGAACGGAACCGCCGGTGGCGGGCTTGTGGCGGGCGCGGCTGCCGTCGGGGTGATGACGGGCGGCGTGAGCTCCGCTGGGCGCCGGGAGCAGGCGTGCGTTCAGTCGCTGCCGGGCATGGGCGGGATGGCGGGGGGTGCGTGCTCCGCCAGAAGCGGGCCGAGGACGACAAGGGCGCCGAGGATGATGTCCTCGTAGAGGTAGAACCCCGCTTCCAAGGGCGGCGGTTCGGATTCGGAGTCCTTGACGCCGGCGCCGGCGTCCGCAGCGGCGTCGTGTCGCGTGTCGTCGTCGGCTTCGCCCTGCGCCGCGGGCATGCCGAGGAGGTCGGTGAGGTCGATGGCGGCGCCCTGGAGGGCCGCGCGGGCGGTGGTGGCCAGCAGGCGAAGGGGGAGGTCCAGGGCGGCGGCGGTGCGCTGTCCGGGGATCATCCTCGCCGCGGTGGGGGCCTCCGCGGTGGCGGCGCCGAGCCACTGCACGGGCAGCGTGCAGGCGGAGACGATCCGTTCGGCGGACATCAGGGGCGGGGGCTCGCCGTCGACCATGAGGTCCTCCCACTCCATGAGGTCGAAGAGGAACTGGCCGCCCTTGTAGAGGGGCCAGGGCCGGACCGTGTCGAGCAGGACACGGGCCCGTTCGGGCTCGCGCCGGCGCAGGGCCACGCCGTGCCGGGCCAGAGTGCACAGGCACTGGCGCAGACAGCTGTTGACCTGGCCGAGGAAGGCGAAGGCCCGGTGGTCGGTCGGGGCCGGCGGGCCGGTGGTGTCGTCGGCCGGCGGGGGTGTGGTCGTGGTGGTCACAGTGGCCTTGAGGTGACGTAGTGGGCGATCTGCCGCAGGACGGCTTTGCCATCGTTCTCGGGGATGATCCGCAGGTCTTCTTCGAAGCGGGCGATGCCTTCGGCGGCGAGCCGGTCGGCGAGGTCGGTGGCGTATTCGATGGAGCCGTGCCGCCGCATGGCGGCGAGGAGTTCCTCGGCGTGCTGCTGGGTCTTGTCGGCGCGGCGTTGCCGCAGGACGTCGAAGAGGCGGGGCCGCTCGTGGGTGTGGGCGGTGCGGAAGAGGTGGATCAGCATCACGGTGCGCTTGCCTTCGAGCAGGTCGCCGAGGGGCTCCTTGCCGTAGAGGGCTTCCTCGCCGACCAGGTTCAGAATGTCGTCCTGGATCTGGAAGGCGATGCCGATGAGACAAAACGCCTCGTCGAACCGGCCGAGTACGGCGGGGTCGGTGACGCCGGCACAGACGGCGCCGATGCGGCAGGGGCTGATGCAGGTGTACCAGCCGGTCTTCTTGGTGCTCATCGTGAAGTAGGCGTCGTCGGCCTCGGGGACGACGTCGTGACGGATCCAGCCCAGCTCCATGGCCTGGCCCTCGATGGACTCCCGGCACATGTGCAGCGCCTCGTGGATGAGCCCGAGCGTGCGCACCAGGCCGAGTGTTTCGAGGTTGGACAGGACGGCGTCGACGGCGAGGAGGTTCAGCCCGTCGCCGACGTTGACCGCCAGGCCCAGGCCGTGTTGCTCGTGCATGGTGGGCAGGCCGCGCCGATGGGTCGACTCGTCGGCGATGTCGTCGTGGACCAGGAAGCCGTTGTGAAACAGCTCCAACGCGGCGGCGGCGCGTACGGCGTCGTTGGGCCGTCCGCCGAAGGCGGCGCAGGCCGCGATGGTCAGGGTGGGCCGCAGACCCTTGCCCTGCCGGGCGGGGTAGGAGCGCATGAGGTCGTACAGCTCGGCGCGCGGTTCCCGGTCCGGCAGCAGCCGCTCGATCTCCTCGTTGGTGCGGGCCCGGCACCGGCGCATGGTCTCCATGAGGTCCGCGTCGCGGACGGTGTCCTCCAGCGACCAGCTCGTACTGGTGCGGCCGTCCCACAGCAGACGCGGAGGCCTGACGGTGGTGTCGCCGATCAGCGCGAGTGGCGCGGGCCCGTCCTCGGGCGAGCGCCGGGCGAGGAAGTCCAGCGCCGTCCAGTCGACCGGCGCGACGGCCGCCTCCACGGCGGCGGGCGCCGCACCGCCCCACAGGCGGGGGGCCTGTTCGCGGTAGGCGCCCCAGAGTTCCTGCATGCTGCGCAGCCCCGCCGCACGCTGGGACAGCAGCGTGAAGGCGCGCCACACCGCGAGGGTGTCCTCCCGGGATCCGCGCACGTCGAGGCTGTCGGGCAGGACCTGGTCGACGGGCGGGCGCTGGAGGTCGAACAGCAAATTCATGGCCCGGTTGTCGAAGACGACCTCGACGTCCGGATCCGGGCACCGGTCCTGGCGTACGACGATACGGCTGTGCCGTGCCGTGAGCGTGGCGTGGCTGTCGTCGTTGAACCGCAGGCCGAGCCGGATGCCGCGCAGTTGGTCGGCCGCGGCGGCGAGAATGGCCGGCGCCCGGTCGGACAGGGCGGCGAGGGTCTCGTCCAGCAGCCGGGCACCGGTGAACGCGGGCACGGTCTCAGTCATGGGCGCCACCGGCGAACTCCACGATGCCCTCGGTGTGAAAGCCGATGGTGTGCCAGCCGACCCGGCCCTCCACCGTGCACGGGCCCAGCGTCTCGTGCACGCTGAACGGGTGCAGGCTGGTCTCGGACGGGTTGGCGATCCGGCCCGCCGTGTGGGAGCGGAAGTCCAGCACCAGACGGTCATCGCCCAGCCGGGCGGTGATCAGCAGCCGACCGGGGACCGTTGCCGTCGGCGGGGTGCCGAGCGTGCCCGCGAGCGGCGGCACCATCACCACCCGGTCGCGGTCCAGGATGCCGCTGACCGCGACCCGCAGGTTGCGGCGCGGGAAGTGACGGATCATACGTCCGTCGCGCCACAGCATGACCGATCCGTTGGCCGCGTCCGCCGGGTACTCGGGCTGGATCAAGGTGAAGACCACCGCGAAGGGCGGGGCGGCGCCGGTGGGGCCGGACGGGTCGTTGACGAAGCCGAACACCCAGCCCCCCAGCGTGGGCCAGGACCACCGGCCGCGCACCCGTTCGTGGTAGCCCAGCAGCTCCGTCTCCGTGGCCGTGCCGTCGCCGTGCCTCAGGGTGCCCGCACCCAGGATGCCGGGCTCCGACTGCCAGCGCAGGTGCTCGTCCTCACCGAAGGGCGCGCACTGCGAGGTGCACGGCCTGCTCGTCCGGGTCAGCCGTACATCGGCCGCCGGTGCCGCCGACCGGGCCGCCAACCGGAACGCGCCGGACGCGCCGTGCGGGTGTGGTAACCGGAAGGCGGACCAGGGAAGTTCGGGCTGGTCGGCGTTGAACTGCGTGGCACTCCAGCCGCGATCCCTCGCGTAGACGAGGAGGATCGCCATGTGCTGGCCCTCGGCCGCCGTGCCGGTACCACTGCGCCGTCCAGTGTCCGGAGCGCCGGGATCCGCGAAAACCGCGCCCGTGGAGGAGCCCAGGACGGACAGGTTGGCGATCAGGGCTTGTCGGCCGCACCGTGACAGGAACGCGTAGTGGAGCCACTTGCGGTCGAGTGGATGGGTGAGGGGGGTGTGCGGGAACGGCCCCGGGGGCCCGAGTCTCGCGAGGATCGGCGTGGACACGTCCCGAAAGCTAACGCAACGTGGCATTGCAATTACAACATGTGACGTTCGAGCGGGTGACCTGGGAGCAAAGAAACGTTCACTTGCATATTCGATGTTTGAAGCGCGAAGAGCCGTCTGTGGCGGACACTCCGCCACAGACGGCTCCGGGTTCTGCGTCGACCTTCTGCTAGTCCTCGTCGTCTCCAAGAACGCTTGCTCTCAGGCGTACTTCCGGCCGGCCCGCGATCAGCGCTCGCCCGTCGGCATACCGGCCCGGCCGGGCATCCGTCCCGGCCCGTACGCCGAGGGTGTACACCAGGGCCGCCGCCGGATTGCCGGGGGTGTTCAGCCAAGGTTCGTCCGTCATGGACAGCGACCTGCCGCCCTCCCGCACGGCTGCCGTCGGCTCCGGAGCGGCGACCACGGAGCCGTCCACGCGGTAGTACGCGCATGTCGCCCGGCCGTCGAAGAAGAGCCCCGTCGGAGCGGTGAAGCGGTGCTCCACGCGCCCGGGGGCCCAGGCGTCCGTGGAGGAGACCCGCACATGGATCAACTCGCTGCCGCCGCGCGGGATTTCCACCCCGACTTCCTGGCGCACCAGCAGCCGAGCGGCCGTCTCCGCGGTGGTGTTCTCCTCCGGTTCCGGCTCGGCGACCTGAGAGGCACCGGGGGCGAGAGGCAGGGCAACGATCCGGTGGTGGAAGTTGTCCGCCACGAGCAGTCGTCCCGCCGGGTCCACGGCCAGACCACACGGATAGGCCAGCGAGATGTCGACTGCCGGGTCCTGCCCCGCAACGGCGCGGGCCACTCCGTCGGCCAGCCGCCAAATGCGGTGTCCGTTCATGTCGGCGACGTGGACGACCCCCTGGGCGTCGACCGCCACGGCGCACGGGGCACTCCAGTCGACTGCGGTGACGTCGGAGTTCCCGCCCGGCGGCCCCGCCAGCACCCGAAGAGTCCCGTCCGTGCCCAGCAACAGCACCCGACGGCCCACCGGGTCGGCAATGTACAGGCGGCCCGACGCGTCGGTCGCCAGACCTGCGGGCAGGAATGCCTCGCCGGCGTCGGCCGCATCTGAACGCCCGTCTGCCGCGACGACCGTGCTGATGGCGCCGTCAACACCGACTCGGCGCACCCTGGGGCTGCCCGCTTCGCCGATGTACAGCGATCCGGCGCCGTCCACCGCCAGGGCGCACGGGGCGTCCAACCGGGCGCGGTCGGCGGGACCGCCGTCGCCGTCGCCGCCGCGGCACCCGTCTCCCGCGACCGTGTCGATGACACCCGAGGGGTCGATCCGGCGGATCCGGTGGTTCATCTCATCGGCGATGAGCACACCCCCGTCCGCGTCGACCGCGAGGGCGGCCGGGAAGCCCAGGCGGGCCCGCACCGCGTCCGCGCCGTCCCCGGCGAAGCCCCGCAGTCCGTCACCGGCGACCGTCGTCAGCACACCGGAACCGTCGATTCGGCGCACCCGGTGGTTGGCATGGTCGGCGATGAAGACGACCCCTCGGCCCACGGCCACATCCGAGGGAAAGGCCAACTGCGCTTGTGCGGCCGACCCCCCGTCGCCCGAGAATCCGGCAGTGCCGTTTCCTGCCACGGTGACCAGTGGATCGTGCTCGTCCGAAGAGCACCGCTCCCGCGTCGGGGCCGCTGCCTTCGCCGTCACGCCGTCACCACCCGGCACCGTCGCAGTGGTGCACGTTCGGCGTCGCTCACCTTCCACGGCCTCGTCACCCGCATGTCGGTCTCCTTTCCGAGCCGTCGCTGCCACCCCCTGAATACCGGCCGGGCCACAACCGCGAGAGCAGCGCACCGAGCGCTCCACCCGCACGGGGGAAGAGCGGTCAACGGGCGCGTGGCTGCTGCGCACTGCATTCCGTGCGCCCGCGTGCCCCAGCTCCACTCGAACAAGTGATGCAGAATCGATCCCTCATTCCAAACGGAGGAACGACGGCATATCGCCCGCAGACCTGGGCTAACCATGGAGGCGGATGACGGCCCGGTGCATCCGTATGCCTGCGCAACACCCCGGCCGTAGCCCCTGGCGGCGTTCCGCGTTCCGTCTGGGGACACCGCTCCCATGGCGTCCCGTGCTCCGTGAACCGGCGCGGCATGCCGTGCCCGCCCCTGCCTGCCCCCGCGGGCCGGACCGGGTGGCCGCGCCAGGGCGTCTCCCTTTCACCGCACGTTCGATCACAGCCCCAGGAGGACCCGGAGATGACCACTGACGTGCAGTCCACGAAGAAGGAAGCCTACAAACGGGGAGAGGAACAGGGGCGTGCCGACGCGCTCGCCGGACGCCCGTACGCCGACCCGCCGCGCGACGGCACACGCGGCGAGAAGGACCACTACGCGAACGGCTACGACTGGGGTTACGAACAGGGCCGTGCGCAGAAGCTGGACCTCGTGGTGTGGCAGGAGGGCGGGGTCGAGGACGCACCCGGTGGCCTCGGCACCACCATCAACATCTGCGTCCGCACACCGAACTGGACCGAGACCGTCGACGCCGGCGAACGGGAGCACGTCTTCACCGCCCCCACCGGATTTCGCTGGAACGGCATGGTGGGCGCCCAGTACAAGCGCATGGACCAGACCACGGGCGGCAGCCTGCCACCCGTCCAGGCCAAGGTGAGCGAGGACGGGCGCACGCTGACCTTCACCTACCACGTGCACCTGAACACGACCGACCAGGACAAGGACTGCATCGTCTACACCTGCGGTCTCGAAGCCGTCGACGGCGCCAAGCCCGGCCGCCACACCGACGGCGTCGCCCAGATCGGCACCGCACCCCCGGCCAAGCTCAAGGCCGAGGTCATCGAGGACGAGGACTGAGAGAGCAGGAGTCAGACACCATGACCACCGTCGTCACTTCCGGCGTCTTCCCGACCACCAGCCCCGCCATCTCCCCGGTCAACGGGCTGGGCACCGCAGACGTCAGGTGGGGCAGCAGCGGCTCCCAGAGCGGGTACCAGTTCCGCGGTGCGGCCGCGGACGTCCAGCTCGACGGCACCGAGTTCGTCGTCGGTACCTTCGTGCACCGCAATCTCCCCACCAGTGTCAGCCCGAGCAAGTTCAACGTCATGCTCACCGTCAACGTCATGTTCGAGGACGGCAGCACGACCGATCTGAACTTCGCCTTCCATCACTACGAGACACCCAACAGCACCGGCAGCAGTCCCGTGGACGACGATCTGGTCGACCTGCAGGAGTTCATCCACCCTCAGCCCGTCACGATCGACGGGAAGCAGTACAAGGCGGTCCTGAGCGGGTTCAAGCGGGGCGGCCAGATCGTCCGGCAGTTCCGCAGCCCCGAGGGCGGAGTCAACTTCGCCGAGGTCGTCTGCATGTTCACCTTCGACGAGCCGGACGTGATCATCTCCGATCTGCGCTACCTGGGCAAGGGCACGGGCCAGCCCGACGAGTACATCGAGATCCTCAACAAGGGCGGCGCGCCCCAGGACCTGACCGGCTGGGTCGTGGAGTCCAAGCCCACGGGGCACACCTACACCTTCCCCCCGGGGACGGTCATCCAGCCCGGCCAGCGCTACCGGGTCTACACCGACGAGGTCCGCCAGGAGTTCGGCGGATTCTCCTTCGGCTCCTGCGAACAGGTCTGGCGTGACGAGGGCGGCATCGGCCGCCTGGTCCACAATGGTTTCGTCGTGGACCAGTACCCCTACCTCGACAAGGGCTTCAACAAGACGGCGGCGCCGTAGCGGTTCCTCACCGGCCCCCGCCGGGGTTCCTGGATGTGTCCGGGCAGCGGGCACATCCAGGGTGCGGTGCGGAAGTTCGCCGAACAACGGTGATGCTGCGCTGACTTGGTGATTTAAAGTGACTCTCACCTGTTTCCGGTGACCTAGGTACTTGTGAGGGACACGCGAGCATGCCGACCGAAACGTTTGAGTTCCAGGTTGAGGCCCGTCAGCTGCTCCAGCTGATGATCCACTCGGTCTACTCGAACAAGGATGTCTTTCTGCGGGAGCTCGTCTCCAACGCCTCCGACGCGCTCGACAAGCTGCGCCTGGCCGCGCTGCGGGACGACAGCCTCGACGCCGACACGTCCGACCTGCACGTCGAGATCGAGATCGATCAGGATGCCCGTACGCTCACCGTCCGGGACAACGGCATCGGGATGTCGTACGACGAGGTCGGGCGGCTCATCGGCACGATCGCCAACTCGGGTACGGCCGCCTTCCTGGAGGAGCTGAAGGAGGCCCAGGACGCGGCTGGGGCCGAGAAACTCATCGGACAGTTCGGCGTCGGCTTCTACTCCGGCTTCATGGTGGCCGACGAGATGACCCTGGTGACCCGGAGGGCCGGGGAGAGCAGCGGCACCCGCTGGACGTCGCGCGGCGAGGGCACCTACACCCTGGAGACCGCCGACGACGCCCCGCAGGGCACGGCCGTCACGCTCCACCTCAAGCCGGCCGACCCCGAGAACCAGCTGCACGACTACACCTCCGTGTGGACGGTCAAGGAGATCGTCAAGCGGTACTCCGACTTCATCACCTGGCCGATCCGGCTCGTTCCGGGGGCCACGGACGGCGAGGGCACGCCCGACCCCGAGACGTTGAACTCGATGAAGGCGCTGTGGGCACGCGCGCGTGACGAGGTGTCCGACGACGAGTACCACGAGCTGTACAAGCACGTCAGCCACGACTGGCGCGACCCGCTGGAGACGATCCGCCTCCAGGCGGAGGGCACCTTCGAATACCAGGCTCTTCTGTTCCTCCCGGCGCACGCACCGCACGACCTGTTCACCCGGGACTTCCGGCGCGGCCTGCAGCTGTACGTCAAGCGCGTACTGATCATGGACGACTGCGAGGCGCTGCTGCCGCCGTACCTCCGCTTCGTCAAGGGCGTCGTCGACGCGCATGACCTCTCGCTGAACGTCTCCCGTGAAATCCTCCAGCAGGACCGGCACATCCGGTTGATCCAGCGTCGGCTGACCAAGAAGGTGCTGTCCTCCGTCAAGGAGATGAAGGCCAATGACGCCGACAAGTACACAACGTTCTGGCGGGAGTTCGGCCCGGTCCTGAAGGAGGGGCTGCTCGGCGACCCGGACAACCGTGACGCACTGCTCGCCGTCGCGTCCTTCGCGAGTACGCACGCGCAGGACGAGGCGACCACGCTCCAGCAGTACGTGGAGCGGATGAAGGACGGCCAGGACGACATCTACTACATGACCGGCGAGTCCCGGCAGAGCATCGAGAACTCCCCGCACATGGAGGCGTTCCGGGCCCGGGGCGTCGAGGTCCTGCTGCTCACCGACCCCGTCGACGAGGTATGGGTCGATGCGGTGGGGGAGTTCGAGGGCAAGGGGCTGCGGTCCGTCGCCAAGGGCGAGATCGATCTCGACGCGCAGGACGGCGAACAGGCCGACGGCGAGCGGGAGAAGCAGGCCGAGGCGTACGCCGGTCTGCTCGGCTGGATGAAGGAGCAGCTGGGGGAGGACGTGAAGGACGTGCGCCTCTCGACGCGGCTCACCGTCTCCCCGGCCTGTGTCGTCTCCGACTCCCACGACCTCACTCCGGCGCTGGAGAACATGTACCGGGCGATGGGCCAGGATGTGCCGACCGCGAAGCGGATCCTGGAGCTGAACCCCGGTCACCTGCTCGTGCAGGGCCTGAACCAGGCGTACAAGGAGCGCGAGGATCACGCCGAACTCGTGGAAACCGCCGTGCTGTTGCACGGTCTGGCACTGCTCGCGGAGGGCGGCCAGCCGAAGGAGCCCGCCCGTTTCGTGAAGCTGGTGGCTGAGCGAATGGAGCGCACGCTCTAGCGGGGTGGTCCCCGGGCACCTGGAAAGAGGTGCCCGGGGGCTCCGTCGCCGTACGGTCCTAGGCGGCGGTGCCGCCTGCGTAGTCGCTGTTGAAGGTGGTCTCGATGGTGATGGCCACGGGGTTGGCGACGCCGGTGCCGGTGAGGATGAGGCCCAGTTCACGGTTGTTGTTCAGCGAGTTGCTGCTGATGTTCATGGAACCGGCCTCCACCTGCTGGGTGGCCCGGCCGTAGTCGGCGACCATCGCCTTGCCGTGGATGTAGAAGCCGTTGGGGTCGGAGTATCCGACGACGGTGCCACCGGCGGCCTTGATCGCGGACACCTCACTGGCGTAGCCGGCGGGGTTCTCCAGGACGACCCGCACGGCGACGCCGGCCCTCGCCCTCGCCACGATCGCGTCGACCACGGCGCTGTCGCTCAGCTCCAGCTCCTCGACGTCGAGCGAGGCGGTGGCGGCGTTGATGAAGGACAGCAGCCGGTTGCGGGAGTCCGTGGGGGACCAGAGCAGATGGTCGCCGTCGGTCGGGGTGATCGCGGAGTCGGCATAGTCCGCGTTGAAGACCTTCTCGATCGAGGCGACGTCTCGGGTGTCGTTGTCGGACACGCCGTAGTCACGGCTGGTCGCGTAGTACTGGGAGGTGAGGTTGCCGGTGAGAATCAGCGACTTGACGCCGTCCACGGTGATGGTCTTCTGATGGGTGTAGACGAAGCGGGAGGACGACCACTTCACGCCCACGCCCGCGTTCGTCAGGGCTGTGTACGCCGCGCCGTTGGCTGACTGGTGCTGGCGGTCCAGGATCACCCGCACGGTGACGCCCTTGTTCTTCAGGGCTATGAGGTCGTTGACGGCCGTGGTGTCCTCCAGCTCGTACATGGTCATGTCGAGGGAGGTCGTGGCCGAGTTGACGAAGTCGTAGATGGTGGGCTGCCCGCCGCTCCGCGAAAACGCGAAGGCGGAGTAGACGGCGGCGTCCGCGGGGACGGCGGTGGCGAGTACGGCTGCCCCGGCAGTGAGGGCGGTAGCTGCGCGGCCGAGGACCTTCCACAACATGCTTGACTCCTAGGCGAGTTGATGCTCACCTCGGGGAATGGCGAGCGCGTGCATGACAGCACGCGCGTAGAACGTCGAGGAAGGGAAGCAGGTGAACTCGGCGTTACCGGGTGGCCGCGCGGGCGAGCAAAACGGACTTCACGCAGGTGGGAGGTGGTTAATGCGCTTCCCGAGGGATCGCAAAAACTTCGTAGCCGGCAGCGGGCCACAGACCCGCGCCCGCGCTAGCCTGTCCGTATCAGGCCATTTGTCCCGCTCAGGGAGGTACTCATGACCTCGCGGCTCAACCCCTATCTCAGCTTCGACGGCGACGCCCGCCAGGCGATGGAGTTCTACAAGGAGGTCTTCGGCGGCACCCTGGACCTGAACGTCTTCGGTGATTTCGGCCAGCAGGACGCTCCCTTTGCCGACAAGATCATGCACGGCATGCTGGAGACCCCGAGCGGCTTCACCCTGATGGGTGCCGACACCCCGCCGGGTATGGAGCGCACCATCGGCGACAACTTCGCGGTGAGCCTGAGCGGTGACGACGACGCCGAGCTGCGCGGCTACTGGGAGAAGCTGTCCGCGGGCGGCTCCGTGTCCGTTCCGCTGGAGAAGCAGATGTGGGGCGATGTGTTCGGCATGTGCAAGGACCGCTTCGGGGTTCCCTGGATGGTCAACATCGGCGGGTCCGAGAACTGACCGCGGGCGCACGCCACCAGGCCGTGCCGTACATCAGACTCCTCCCGTCGGCGCCTGGACGCCGATGACGAGCTTGCCGTGGGCCCGCCCGTCCAGCATGTGGCGGACGGCCGCGGCGACATCGTCGATCGGGTAGGTCCGGTCGACGGCGGGTGTGACCTTGCCGGACTCGATGAGCTCGCGGATGGCGATCAGGTCCTGGCCGTTCTCCGACGTGATGAAGGTGCCCAGGCTCTGGCCGATGAACGGGGACAGCAGCTGAGCCCGGAGCTGGCGGTCCGTGCCGCCGAGCCAACGTCCGTCGGTCTCGCTGCCGACGATCACGAGCCGGCCCCTCGGGGCGAGGGCGCGGCGGAGATGTGACAGCCGGCGGTTGCCTGCGATGTCCAGGATCACGTCGTAACGGACGGTGCCGTCAGCGACGTCGGCTCGGGTGTAGTCGATGACGTGGTCTGCGCCGAGGGCGCTGACCAGGGCGGTCTTCGCGGTGCTGCACACAGCCGTCACTTCGGCTCCGTATGCCTTGGCGATCTGCACGGCGAACGTACCCACGCCGCCCGACGCTCCCACGATCAGCACCTTCTGGCCCGGCCCCACTCGTCCCTGGTCGCGAACGGCCTGCAGGGCGGTGAGTCCGGAGACGGGTACCGCGGCCGCCTGGGCGAAGGAGAGGTTTGCCGGCTTGGGGGCGAGCTTGTCGGCGCGGGCGCGCGCGTACTCGGCGAACGAGCTGCTGCCGATGCCGAACACCTCGTCTCCCGGCTTGACGCCGGTCACATCGGCGCCGACGGCCTCGACCGTTCCAGCCAGAGCGCGGCCCGGGTTGGCGTACTTCGGCCGGCGCAGGCCGAACCCCGCCGCTCGGACGGGATAGGGAAGTCCGGCCATCACATGCCAGGTGCCCCGGTCCACGCTGGCCGCGTACACCTTCACCAGGACCTCGTCACGCTGAATCGTGGGCCTGTCTGTCTCCGCGAGCCGGAGAACGTCCTCGGGGGCAGCGCCGTAGCGGTCCTGGACGATCGACTTCATGGTCTTCCCCTCGGGGGCCGCATCGGTCCTTACGTCGTAAGGCGTTCCTTACGACGTAAGGTTCGCCCTTACCTCGTAAGGTTGTCAACACCCGCGACGAAAGGAGACCGATGCCCCCGAAGACCGCGCGCGACCGAACGCCCCGCATCCCGCTCAGCCGCCAAAGGGTGCTGCATGCAGCCATCGCCCTCGCCGATGAGAGCGGACTCGATGCGCTCACCATGCGCAAGCTCGGCGAGGCCGTCGGGGTCGAGGCGATGTCGCTCTACACCCACGTGGCCAACAAGGAAGATCTCCTCGACGGCATGATCGACCTGGTGTTCAGCGAGATCGATCTCCCGTCCGACGAGGACGACTGGAAGACGGCGTTGCGTCAGCGGGCGATCTCGGTTCGCCAGGTCCTGTCCCGCCATCGCTGGGCGATCGGTCTGATGGAGTCACGGACCTCACCGGGTCCGGCATCCCTGCGGCACCACGACGCCGTCCTCGGGTGCCTCCGCAGGGCCGGGTTCTCCGTTGCGCTGACCGCGCACGCCTACTCGGCCCTCGACAGCTACATCTACGGCTTCGCCCTGCAAGAACGCAGCCTGCCCTTCGACACCCCGGACGAGACCGCGCAGTTGGCGCGGTCCATCTTGTCGCAAGCGGCCGCCGACCAGTACCCGCACCTGGCCGAGCTGACAGCCGAGCATGTGCTGCGCCCCGGCTACGACTACGGCGACGAGTTCGCCTTCGGACTCGACCTGATCCTCGACGGGCTGGAGAGGGCCAGGTGAAGCTGCCCAGCAGACAGCCCCGCCCACACCCGGGCGAGGCCGTACTGCTGCGCGATGTCGGTCCAGTGCTTGACGCTCACGCCTGACCGGGCACTACTGGCTGTCGGAAGGCGACGGGTCTTCCTGCGGTGCCAGGCCCATATGAGCCATCAGGGCCGTGGCGAGGGTGGCCACGGTGGGGTGTTGCCAGATGAAGTTGCTTGCCAGGCGGACCGCGAGGTCGGTGTCGAGGCGGATGCGCAGTTCGGTGGCCAGCAGTGAGTCGAACCCGAGGGATTTCAGCGGGGTGTGCGGGTCCAGGGTGGTGCTGCCGGTGCGCAGGATCGCGCGGATGTGGTCGGCGAGGTAGCTCTCCAGAGCGGTCTGGCGGGCCATGCCCAACGGGAGCGCTTCGAGGCGGGCATGGATGTCCGAGCCGCTGGTCTTGGACTCCTCCTTGGCTTCGGCGCCGTCCGGCGCGAGGCGGGCGAACAGGCTGGAAGCCGCGGCCGCGCGGGGGATCCAGGTGTGGGGCGGGCCCGGAATCACACCGGTCTGGACCCGTCGGTGGGTGAGGAGGGAGTGAAGCGCCGCCAGGCCCTTGCGGGTGGGAATGGTCTCGTAGCCGCGATCGGCGAAGTCGACGGCCTGCCCCGTTTCACCCCAGGGACCCCAGTCGACGGCCAGTGTGGGCAGGCCGTTGCGGGTGCGCCAGGTGGCGAATGCGTCGAGCCAGGCGTTGGCCGCCGCGTACGTTCCCTGTCCGGCGTTGCCCAGCAGCGAACTCATCGAGGAGTACAGCACGAACCAGTCCAGTGATTGATGCGCCGTGGCCCGATGAAGGTTCCAGGCACCGGTGACCTTGGGGGCCCACACCCGGTCGAGCTGGTCGTCCCGGGTGGTGGTCAGTGCGGCGTCGTCGAGGACCATGGCGCAGTGCAGGATCCCGCGCAACGGGACACCGCCCGCGGTGGCGGCCTCGACGAGCTGTTCGGCGGTGCCGTCCCGGGAGATGTCGCCGAGAACGACCTTGGTGTCGGTGTTCAGGTCGTTGACGGCACGCGCGGTATCGACCGAGGGGGCTCGGCGGCCATTGAGCACGATGCGGCCGGCTCCCTGCTGAGCCAGCCAGCGAGCGGTGGCCAGTCCCAGCCCTCCCAGGCCTCCGGTGATGATGTACGCGCCGTCGGGGCGTACGACGGACGGGCCGTCGGGCAGGACAGCCGTGGTCTCTCCCCGGTCGGGGACGGTCAGCACGATCTTGCCGTTGTGACCGGCACGAGCCATCAGATGAAAGGCGTCGGCCGCGCGCTCCAGCGGATACTCGGTGCACAGAAGCGGTTTGAGCCGTCCGGCGGCAATGTGGGTCATGACCTCGCGCAGCACCGCGGCGAACAACTCCGGGCGCTGCTGCTGCAGTTCGATGAGGTCGACGGTGCTGAAGGTGATGTTGTGGCGCAGCGGGGCGAGCCTGAGGGCGGCGTCGGCCATGATGTCGCGTACGCCGAGTTCGACGAAGCGGCCGAACGGGCGCAGGCTTTCGAGCCCGGCCCGGACGGCGGGGCCGGCCAGGGAGTTGAGGACGACGTCGACTCCTTGGCCATCGGTGGCCTGGCGGGTCTGTTCGGCGAAGTCCAGCGTGCGGGAGTCCATGACGCAGCGGATGCCCATACCGCGCAGGTGGCGCCGTTTCTCCCGCGTACCGGCAGTCGCCAGGACGTCCGCGCCCAGGAGGCGGGCGACCGCGATCGCGGCGCGACCGGTGGCGCCGGTGGCGGAGTGGATCAGTACCCGTTCACCGGGAGCGAGCCGTGCGACGCGCCGCAAGGCGTACCACGCGGTGAGATACGCCGTGGGCAGTCCCGCCGCCGTGGCGGGCGCGAAGGCTCGCGGCACGCGGGCGACAGCGCTCGCGGGGACAGTGATGAAGGAGGCGAAGGAGCCGCCTTCGAGCTGAACGGCGAGCACGGTGTCCCCGGGGCGGACATGGTCCACGCCGGGTCCTACGTCACTCACCACGCCCGCGCACTCGAAGCCGATGCGGTAGGGGGTGAGCGGCTGCGAACCGAGCATGCCGAGCGAGGTCAGGACGTCACGGAAATTGAGGCCGGCGGCCTGGACGCGAACTTGGACCTCGTCCTTGCGGGGCCGGCGACGCTCGGTCGCGGCCAGTTCGAGGCTGTCGATATCCCCGAGCTTTCCCACGCGCAGTCGGAATCCGTCCTGCCCGAACCGGACCGTTCGGGTGGTGCGGGCGGTGCGTTCGGCGAGCGAGACGGGAGCGCGGTCGATGCGGGCGACGTAGCGAGTGCCACCACGCAGTGCGACCTCGTCCTCGGGTGCGTCGGCGAGGAGTTCGGCGGCCAGGGCGCGCAACCCCCTTTCGTTGGGGTCGGTGTCGACCAGAGTGGGGCGCATGCGCGGCTGCTCGACGGCCATGACACGTGCCACGCCGCGCACGGTGCCTTGGGCGGGGTGTCCGGGCTCGTTCGTGGTGACGGCGTACGCGTGCCGCGTGGCGGCGTACAGACGCCAGGTTCCGCAGTGTTCGTCGGCGGCCTGCGCGAAGGCGAGCAGCCGCCGGGCCCGTTGCTGTGCGCCGTGGGTGGGGTCGGTGTCGTGGGCCGAGGGCGTGCCGCACAGCAGGACGACGCCGCGCCAGGAGTCTGCTCCGGCGGCCAGGTACTGGCGGTAGGTGTCGGCCAGTGAGGCGAGCCCGTCCGCGCTCAGGGGGAGTTCCCGCGCCTCGACCCGGGCGCCTGCGTCGCGCAGGAGTCCGGCCAGCCGGTCGGCCTCGCCGTCGCCCTCGCCCACGACGAGCCAGTTGCCGGGCGCGGCGGCCGGTCCGCCGCGGGGACGCGGGACGCGGTGCCAGCCGTGTTCCATGAACCACTGATCGACGGGCGTGCCCTCGGCAGGCGCGCGGCGGATGAAACGCACGCCGTCGAGGGCGATGACCGGCCGCCCGTGGGCGTCCAGGACGCGGACGTCGCCGGCGAGCGTCGTCTCGCCGTTCTCGGTGATCCGCGCGTGGGCGTGTGCCGCCTGCGCGGGGTCGCCGAGAATCCGCAGGCCGCGGACCTGGACCGGCAGGATGGGTGCGGGCGGGGTCTCGTGGCCGGCTCCTGCGACCAGCAGTTGCAGACACAGGTCGAGGAGGACGGGATGGATACTCAGGCCGGGTTCGGGGGTGCGGGCGGTGGGCGGCACCTGGATGCGGGCCCAGAAGCTGTCCTGCCGCTTCGTGGTGTGCAGGGTGGTGATGCCGGTGAAGGCCGGGCCGTGTTCGAGTCCGCAGGCGCGCAGCCTGGCGTACAGCTCGGCAGGGGTGAGGGGGACGGGGTGCTTGCGGTCGAGGTCGGGGACGGATGCGGCGCGGGTGATGTGGGTCGAGAGGTCGTGGCGGGCGACGGCCGAGGCGTGCAACTGCCAGGAGCCGTCCGGGTTGCGGGAGTGGATCTCGCAGGTGGCCTGCTCGCCGGTGGCGAGGGTGACGGTGGTGCTCAGGTCGGTGTCGTCATTCAGCCGAAGCAGGTCGTGGAAGGTGATGCCGCTCAGGTGGACGTGTGGGGCGGGGCCACCGCCGAGCGCGGTGCGGGCCGTGGTGTGGAGCAGGGCGCAGAAGCCGGCGCCGGGCAGGACGCAGGTGTCGTGGACGCGATGGTCCTTGAGCCAGGGAAGGTGGCGGGCCGGAGCGGTGGCGCGCCAGGTGTGGCGGGTCTGGTCACCGGGAACTTCGGTGTGCCGGCCGGGCAGGGCGCCCGTGTTGGTGGCCGGTGCCCGCCCGGCGGCCCAGTGGCGCGCTCGGTCGAATGTGATGGTGGGAGCGTCGGTCAGGCCCCCGTCGCCGTACAGGGGGGTCCAGTCGACGGTGCCGCCGTTGCAGTGGAGGGTGGCGAGCTGAGTGCGGAAGACGGTGACTTCCTCCTGTGCGCGACGCAGGGTGGGCAGGACCACGGCGTCGGGGGCCAGTTGGGCCAGGCTTTCGGCGAGCGACTGGGTGACCACCGGGTGGGGTGAGACCTCGATGTAGATCTGGTGCCGGTCCTGGGCGGCCGCGGCCACGGTGGGGTGGAAGCGCACGGGGTGGCGCAGGTTGTCGCACCAGTAGGCGGCGTCGAGGAGGGGTGTGCGGCGCGGGTCCTCGGTCACGGTGGAGTAGAAGGGAATCTGCGGTGGCCGCGGGGCCAGACCCGACAGGGCCTGGTGCAGATCGGTCAGGAGCGGGTCGACGTGGGAGCTGTGAGAGGCGACGTCGACCGCGATGGGAACGGCGCGGATTCCGTGCCGTTGCCAGCTGCTGATCAGCTGGGTGAGCTGGCCGGTGTCGCCGGAGACGATGGTGGTGTCGGGTCCGGCCAGGACGGCGACGGACACGGCGTCGGTCCCGGCATCGGCCAGGGCGGCCTCCACCGAGGCCCGGTCCAGGCTGACGCTGGCCATCGCGCCCGTCCCGGCGATCCGCTCGAGCAGTGCCGAGCGACGGCAGATGACGCGGACACCGTCGGCGAGGGTGAGGGCCCCGGCCACGACCGCGGCCGCGGCTTCTCCCATGGAGTGGCCGATGACGGCGGCGGGTTGGACGCCGTGGGCCTTCCAGGCCGCGGCCAGGGCGATCTGCAGGGAGAAGATCGCCGGCTGGATCTGCGCGCATCCGGAGATGGGTTCGCCGGCCCGGATCAGGTCCAGGACGGAGAAGCCGGCTTCGCTGCGGACGAGCGTGTCGACGGCGGACAGAGCTTTGGCGAAAGCCTCGTTCCGGGCGAGGAGTTCGCGTCCCATGCCGGGCCATTGGGAGCCTTGGCCGGAGAACACGAATACCGGCCTGCGGGGGGCGGTGACATCGGCCGTACCGGCAATGAGGGCCGGATCCGGCGTTCCGTTCACGAACAGCCGTAGCGCATCGATCGTCTCGCCGCGGGAACGGGCGATGACCGCGAGACGCCCTCGGCCCGCGCTGCGGCGCAGGGCCAGCGTGTGCGCGACGTCCCGCAGCGGGATGTCGCCGCCGTCGGTTGCCAGCCAGTCGGCCAGTCGGCGGGCGGCAGTCGGCAGGGCCCGGTGGGATCCTGCCGCCACCAACACCACCTCGGGTGGAGCCGTCCGGGGCCGGCGGGGGGCGGACAGGCCGGCGCGGCGGGACTGCGGCGGCTCCTGCAGGATGACGTGGGCGTTGGTGCCGGAGAAGCCGAACGAGGAGACGGCGGCCAGCCTGACCGGCTGCTTCTTCGGCCATGGCGTGGCTTCGAGGGGGACGAAGAAGCGGGTCGCGTCCGCGTGGATGGCCGGGTTCCAGTGGATGAAGTGGAGGTTGGGCGGGATGATCCCGCGCTGAAGACACAGTACGGTCTTGATCAGCCCGGTGATGCCCGCGGCGGGCTCCAGGTGGCCGAGGTTGGTCTTGACCGAGCCCAGAGCGCAGGGAGACAGACCGTTGCCGTACACGGCGGCCAGGCTGGCGAACTCGACCGGGTCACCCACGGGGGTGCCGGTGCCGTGGGCCTCGATCAGTGAGAGATGGGCCGGGTCGACCCCGGCCCGGGCGAGTGCCGTGCGGTAGAGAGCCTGCTGGGCGGCGGGGGACGGGGCGGCGAGTCCGTCGGACCGCCCGTCCTGGTTCACGGCCGACCCGCGTACGACGGCGAGGATGCGGTCGCCGTCCCTGCGGGCATCGGCCAGGCGCTTGAGTACGACGACGCCGCACCCCTCGCCGCGGACGAAACCGTCCGCGGCCGCGTCGAAGGTGTGGCAGCGCCCGGTCGGGGACAGCATGCCCATCCTGGCGAAGGACCGGGTGATGCGTGGGGCGAGCATGAGCGTGACGCCGGCGGCCAGCGCGAGGTCGCACTCCTCGCGGCGCAGCGCGGAGCAGGCCAGGTGGAAGGCGACCAGGGAGGACGAGCACGCGGTGTCGAGGGCGATGCTGGGGCCGTGCAGACCGAGGAGATAGGAGACGCGGCCGGCGGCGACACAGTGACCGTTCGTCAGGATTGAGCCTTCGTATTCCTGTGGGTGGCCGGCCAGTTGGTCCATGTAGTCGTTGTAGCTGAGGCCTGTGAAGATGCCCGTTGGGGAGCCGGCGAGCCGATCGGGAGGCAGCCCGGCATGTTCGAGGGCCTCCCAGACGACTTCCAGCAGGAGCCGGTGCTGGGGGTCGAGGACGTCGGCCTCGCGACCGGAGACTCCGAAGAAGTCGGCGTCGAACCGGGAGACGTCCTTCAGGTACCCGCCCTTTTGGAAGACGGGTAGTGCGTCGGGCGGCGCGCCCTCTCCGGGGTCGGTTGTCTCGCGGCCGGGAGGCGGAGCGCCCACCGCTTCCCGGCCCTCGACCAGCAGGCGCCATAAGGCGGCCGGGGAGTCGGCGTCTCCGGGGAGTCGGCAGCCCATGCCGATGACGGCGATGGGCGCGTGCGGGAGGCGCGGGCGATGGTTGTCGTTGGCCACGGGAGTCTCCTTGTCGTCCAGGGGAGAGGTGGGAATGGGTGCTGCTCGGGGAGAAGGAGGTGTGCCGCGTGGCGGGCCGCGCGGTAGGCGGGGCGGGCAGGGGGAGGTGAGGGGGGCGCCCCCGGAGCGGGGAGAGGGCCGAGCGTCGGAGCGGGGAGAGGGCCGAGCCTCGGAGTCGGCTCAGACGTCGGGGCTTCCCAGCAGGATCGCGCTTTTGACGCCCCCGACCTGGTAGTTGAAGCTGAGGGCGTAGTCGAAGTCGAGGGGGCGGGGCGCGGTTCCCGGCACCGGATCGAAGGTGAGACAGTCCGCCGGCTCCTCGCAGTTGGCCGTCGGACAGACCTGGCCGTGGTTCATCATCAGCAGGGTCAGCGCCACCCCGAGACAGCCCGCCGGGGCGCCGTTGTGGCCGAAACAGCCCTCCTGCGAGGACATGAGCAGGTCGCGGGACGCGGGGCCGTACAGCTCACGGACCGCGTTCGCCTCGAACGTCGTGACCACCACGTTGCCGTCGCTGCCCCCGTGGAGGTAGGGCACTTGGGTGATGTCCCAGGTGTCACCGAGGCAGCGACGCACGGCGGACACCAGCGCCTTCCCGGTCTCGTCGCAGGCCAGCGGATTGGCGAGCCCGTCGCGGGTGGTGGCCTGCGACAGGACCTGACCGTAGACGTGTGCATCCCGTCCGAAGGCGTGTTCCCGGCTTTCGAGGATGACGGTCGCGGCCCCTTCCCCGTGGTTGATGCAGTCGGCTCGCCGGTCATAGGGCCGCATCAGAGCGTCGAACGAAGGCAGCAGGCTGGGCATGTCCTGGGATCGCATGGCGTCGTAGGTCTGCTGGGCTCCGCTCAGCAGGCGCTGGATGTTGCGGATGAGCGTGACGCTGAAGACGTCGACCCCGGTCACCACGGCGATGTCGATCTCGCCGGCGGCGATCAGGCGCTGGGCGAGGCCGATCTGCAGGGCCGAGGACGCGCAGCCGCACGACACGGTGAAGTTGGCACCCTTCGACCGGGTGAGCGCGCCCTGGACCAGAGCGACGTCCGAGGGGGTGACGGCCTGCTCCGCGGCGACGAACATCTCCAGTGCCTCGGCGACGGGATAGGTCGCGGGATCGGCTCTCAGTACGGCGAGGTAGCTGTCGATGTTGGCGTCCACCCCACCGCGGCCCACCAGGATGGCGGCCTCTTCGAGATCGCGCTGGACATCGAGGCCGGCATCCGCGCACGCCTGGGACAGGGACACCAGTCCGAAGCGGTGGGCGTCCGTGTAGTGGCGTGAGAAGAACTCGGGAACGCCGGGGACCCGTTCTTCGAACGTGTCTTTCGGCAGGTCGACGCTGCCGTAGTAGACGCCCTTCTTGACGAGGCAGGACGTTCCGGCGGAGGCGATGTGCCAGAGGTCGTCCGCGGTGAACACCGCCGACTCAATCCCTGGAAGACACAGCCCGATTCCGGTGACCATGGCGTCCCGGGCGCGTGTCCCGGTCCGCCGGCTCACGAGTGACTCGCAGATGACAGAGGATTGTTCATGGCGTTTCTCCTTCAAGGAACGCGATGGGTTATTCGGCCACATAAGTGCGGCGGCACCAGCGGTAGACGGGCATGTGCTCGCCTTCCCGTGCGGAGTACGAGCCCGAGAACTCGAAGTGTTCATAGGCATTCCCGCACAGGATTTTCACTTTGGGTTCGGCTTCGAGGGACTCGACTTCCCACACGGCGGGAAGGGGAACCCACTCCGGTCCCTCGGAAAGAATGACCCGAATAGAGTTCGACACGTCCAGCTCCGGTATCGGTGTGACGGGCAGGGGACGGATGCTCACCCGCCATCCCTGCGATTTCCTTTTCCTTGAATGCGCCCTGCGTCACGGGGTGTTGTGTCAACTCCGTCCGCATGCCGCGACTTTGGGCTCTGGGCCGCGGGCGGAGAGCAGGCACGCGCGGGAAGCAGCAACCTGGACGCCCGGAGACAGGCTCGGCTCAGAGAATTGAGAAAGGCGACAACCAGCATGATGACCTCGCCATGTGAAGAATGGAGCCATCGCCGACGAAGACCCCTCGTCACCGGTTGGGCCGGGCATTCACCGTCGCCGCCGCAGCGACGGTGAATGCCTGGCTTTTACGGCCCCCCGGACCGGGGGCGTGTCGGTCCGAGGGGTGTCGAGCCCGGCGTACGCCGGGGCGCGAGGCAGGGGGGTCCCTACTCAGGTACCCGCCTGTATGTACTGGTCAGCTCGCGTTGGCCAGCGCCTGGTCGATCGCGGAAGCGGTTGCCCGCTCGGCGCTCAGGGCCGCGCTGGAGGCGCCGACCAGGTTGTAGAGGGTGGCGCCCGCGTTGGTCCCGGCAGCCGTGACGATGTTGGCCCCCACGACCTGCGGCTGGCCGGCACAGTCGCCCATCGCCGCGACGAGGGAGGTGGCGGTGGACAGGTTGTGGGTGCGGGCGGTCACGGTGTTGCCGACCTGGTCGGCGGCGATGGCCTCGTTGTTGGACGCTTGCGCCGCCTCCAGATCGTTGACACACGGTGAGGCAGCCGCGGCGGGGGCCGCCATGGCCAGGGGGGCAATGCCCACCACGGCGCCCGCCGCAAGGACAGCGGTGACGGTGGCGGCGGCAAGACGAGAACGAAACATGATGGCACTCCCTTGGAAAGATGACGTACGCGCTCATTGGCAACGACGCCGGCGGGAGCGGAACCCCATTTGTTTCAGGGGACGTCCTGCATCGGGAACGAGAACTCGACCTGATCGTCGCGCACTTCGCGTGCTGGGAGTGACGACCGGAACGGGTAGCAGTCACGTCCCCGGAAAGGGATGGGCAACCCGCCGGTTCGTAATCCAGTAATGCAGCACGAACGAGTGATACCTCAAGAGGAGCGGTCCCGCATCACTCGATCGGAGTACGGAACGACGTGCGATCCACGTGAAACCACATCCACGGCTCCAACAGGAGTGTGTGCTGAGCCTGGTGGTTGCCATTGTCCTGGCGTGCAGAGAATGACTGAAGTCGGCTGCTGAACCGCCAAGTTGGAGTCAACCCATCGGAACGTCCGCAGTCTGGCGGGAGGGTACGAGGGGCACACTCCCGGCCGGTCTTCTGCTTTACTGTGACTTGCTGAAACGTCACGGCTGAGTGGAGATTCACTCTCGGCCTCTTGGCGCCTTCGCGGGCAACTCCTGGCACGGCCTCGACGCCCAACTCCCCCAAAATATAAGGCAGTCATCAGTCCAGGGCACATATGAACGAATATTCCATCATACGAAGTACGCCATTCGGGTGTTGGAACACCGTCACCTGTTGCTGCCATATGCCACCTGGACGGATAACGGTTACATCCAACGGTGGGCCGCCTGTCCTCTCCGGGGGAGTGGTTGCCCAACCCATGGAACGCGTCGGCTTCGTGTCGGCCGCAGAAGGACGGGTTGCCACGATGGGCACCCCATGAGAGGGGTTGGATCCGTCAGCCGACGCCGGCGCCGGCGTCGGCTGACGCGCTACTCACGGCCCCGGGGCCCGGTGGACAGGAGCAGGTTGCAGAACAAGGAGCTCCGTGAGCGCTCGTACTCACAGCCCACCATCAGTCTGACAAACCGCCGCTCCACCAGGGTGCGGTGGTTTCGCCGTCTCCGGCCCAGGGGAGCGCGAAACCGACGCAATTCGCCGGCACACCGAAGTGCCCTCGCGAGTACCAGGAGAGTCATGTTAACGACTGCACGTACGTGCGTGCCCATCACCATTTCCCGATTAGAAATCGAGCGCTGGCCCAATACGCCTTCGGCTCGTGCATTGACCGACGCAGGGCCCCGATCGCGCACCATCACCTTCCGACTCCCGGCCGTGGACCGCGCCGTCCCGGTCTGCCGGAGCCTCACCCGCTCATGGCTCGACCAGCAGCACTTGACGGACGAAGACATTCGCCATACGGCACTGCTGATCGCCACGGAACTCGCCACGAATGCCATCGTGCACACCGGCAGCGCCGTCATCAGCGCCAACCTGCAACGAAATAAGAATCACCTACGGATCCAGGTGCGTGACCAAGGGACGACAATGTCCGCCAAGCACTGGCACAACGCCCCCGGGTTCGGCCGCGGCCTGGGCATCGTCGCCAGCTCCGCCCGAGCACTCGGCACACGCATAGAACGCGACGGCACCCGATCGATCTGGGCCACCGTCCCCCTCACATGAGGTCCGGCCCACTCGACATGCGGCGAGGCTGGATGTGACCGCCGAACTGCCAAGGTCCAGGCCGGTGATCGGGGTCTGGGCGAGGGAAATCGTGCTGATCATCATGCCGAAGGGGTGAACCATCACCATCATGACAGGTCAGCGCCCCTTTTCGTAGGAGCAAAGGCACAGCTCGCGCGCATTGCCCGTGCCATTGGGATCTTTCAGAATCGCCGTCATGAATCCTTCCGAGAACGTCGATGAACGCGACGAGTGGGACGCGTTGTCCGAGGGGGCGCGGCCCTCTGAGGGCGTGGCGCAAGCATGGCTGAGCGGTCTCGGGCTGAATCGGGCGGCGCCTGTGGAGGTGCTCGTCCGTCTCCTTGACGCGGGGCAGCTGTGGTTCCTGTACTGCGACGGCCTTCCTCCCGGTGTCCTGGACGCAGCCGTTGAACACCCTGCCAGGAGGATCCGGTTGGCGGCCGCCGAGTCGGGCCGGCTCTCGCCCGCACAGTGGGACCGGCTTCTGGCGGTCACACCCGGCCAGGCACTGCGCGAGGTGCTCGAAGAGATGGCAGCGGAACAGGCCGTACGCCGCCCATGGACGACCGTGGGAAGGGGCATCGAGCGCCCGCCGCATCCCGATGCGCAACCGCCCACGACGCCGAGCGAGATCGCCGTCCTGGCCGACGCGGTTCCCCATATCGGTCAGAACGACAGGACGTACGCGCTGTGGTGGGTCGCCGCCCTGTACGAAAACCCGGATGCCATGCGGCAGTTGGCGGCATCCCCGAAACGATGGATCCGCCGCAGCGTGGCTCGCGCGCCGCGGCTGCCAAAGGAGGTGGTGAGCATCCTCGCCCGTGACGAGGACCGCGTCGTACACCTCTTTCTCGCCGAGTCCTGCGACGACGCTCCGGCGGAGATGCTTCTCGATGTGTGGACGTGGTGGTCGGGCAGCTTTTCGTTCCCCGGCCGCCCCCGCAACCACCCCAACTTTCCCCGGCACGATCTGCTCCGCTTCGCGGACGACCCGCGGCCGCGCGTACGTCTGCTCGCGCTCGACGATCCCGACTCGCCCGACGAACTGGTCGAGCGGTTCAGCCACGACCCCGACCCCGACGTGCGCGCCCGCGCTGCCGCTGATCCGCGTCTGTCCACCGCATCCGCCGTCCGGCTGGCCGGGGACACGGAGTACCGTGTCCACCAGCAGGCCTGGCAAAACGCGGCCCTGCCTCCTACGGTGCTCGTGACGTTGCTCCTCGACGAGCGCAGTGCCGACAAGGCGTCCCAGAATCCGGCGATCCCCGTGGCCAGCATGCACCGGATGATTACGGCGGCCAGTCCGCCAAGCTGAGCTTCCGGGCTTGGGCACGGTATCGGCGCCCGACGGGTGAGCCGGACGCCGATACCGCTGCCGTCGGTCAGCCGTTAGAAGACGCCCGCGTTGAGGGCCTTCTGGAGCTGGCTGGTGGTGCTGGTGTCCCAGGTGTCCTGGGGCGTCAGGCCGAGGTGCTTGTTGAGGGCGGTGGTGGTGGCGGGGCCGGTGATGCCGTCGGCGGTCACGTGCAGATAGGTCTGCAGGGCCTTGACGGTCAGCGGTCCGAAGGCGCCGTCGACCTCCAGTCCAGCGGACGCCTTGGTGTTCAGCACCCGCTGCAGGGCCGCGCAGGTGGCCGGCCCGAACTGGCCGTCCACATCGAGGAGTGCGGGCACGACGACCAGCGCCTTCGGCTTGATCACGCCGGTGCGCCCGGCGAGAGCTGCCTTCATGACGGCGGCGGTGTGCGGGCCGTACTCACCGTCCACGGTGAGCTTGTGCTTGGCCTGGAAGGTGCGGACGGCCTTGTCGGTGGCGGGCCCGAACCGGCCGTCGACGGTGAGGCCGGCCTTCTGGACGGTGTTGAGGTTCTTCTGCAGGGACTTGACGGCGTTGCCGGTCGAGCCCAGGCGCAGGATGCCGTCGTGGCTCGGCATCGGGGCGGCGTTGTCGTAGGCGGGGCGGCCGTAGCCGACCACGCAGGCGCGGCCCCGGACCCGGCGGCGGAACGCGTCGGAGGTGTTGCCCTCCAGGGTGGTGATGGTGCCGTTGGAATGGACGGCCTCGACCAGGCCGACGTGCTTGATCGAGCTGATGGAGCGGCCGCCGGAGAAGTCGAAGAAGACGACGTCGCCGGGGCGGAT
The DNA here is from genome assembly GCF_042895285.1 of Streptomyces sp. NPDC001406. NCBI lineage: Bacteria > Bacillati > Actinomycetota > Actinomycetes > Kitasatosporales > Streptomycetaceae > Streptomyces > Streptomyces sp. NPDC001406. The sequence continues at coordinate 205,359 of NZ_JBIAWG010000008.1, read as the reverse complement.
GCCGCCGATGCCGTAGTGCCAGCGGCCGTGGGACTGGAAGGCGCGGGCGTGAGCGGTGGTCAGGGCGAACTTGCCCATGACGGCCTTGAGGTTGTCGGAGTGCGCGGCCTCGTAGCTGATGGACATGTCGCACCACGGTCCGGAGAAGCCGTACCAGGAGGTGATGAGGTTGTGGTTCGAGCCGGGCGGGTGCTCGGTGGTGCCCAGCAGCTTGCGGGCGGCGGTGATCATTCCCTTTGCTGTTCCCATGGCGGTGTCAGAGCTCCATGTCGTCGGGGAGGGCGTCGAGGTCGGAGGTGACCTCGTGGTCGGGGTCCTGGCTGATGCCGGACTGGTCGGGGTCGACGTCGAAGATGCCGGCGCCGCCCTCCGGGTACGGCGGGGCCTGCTCGTTCTCGCTCATGAACACTGACTCCTTGTCGCTGTCTCGGGTGATGGGCCGCCTCGCCTCCGGCCGGCCCGGCTTCACCACCTGCTCGTGGTGAAGCCGGCCCCGGGAGGCGGGGCGACCGTCTTGCACCACCGAGTTCAGCGGGCCCGGAATTGAATGGGCAGCCGGCTCCGCCACCCTGATCAATGGCCGCACCGCAGGTCATGGGGTCGGCGTCCGGCCGCTGACCAAAGACGGCGCCCTTGTCGATGGCGGGGCGGCCCGAAAGCCCACCGGATCCGAGCGCGGGACCCGTCCTGGGGAAAGGGTGAATCGCCCGGCGGCGGGGGCATGGTTTGAGATGTCCACGACTCGGGAGGGAGCCCGATGAGGCGTACTGAAGCCGCCAGGCAGTTGGGAAGGTTCGTGCGCGAGCACCGTACCGATGGCGCCCGACGCCTGCGGCAGGCGGGTATGTGGCTGATTTCCGGGACGGTGGGCATGGCCTTCGGGGTGCCGGTGGCGCTCGCATCGGTGGGCACCACCGAGGGGGCCCCGGAGCTGGCGGGGCTCCTGCTCGGAGTCGGCCTGACGGGGTGGGGCCTGGGGATCTGGCGCCTGGTGCAGGCGTTCCGTACCCGGGAGCAGTGCTTCGACATCCATGAACGAGGGTTCACCCACCGGGTGGCGGGCACCGCCACCGTGATCCCCTGGGAGGACGTCGCGCGGGTGAGCACCACCGGCGGTGACGGCCGGCCGCTCGCCGATGCCCGCGGCATGGGCTCCAGGTGCGAGATCCTGCTGCACAGCGGACGCCGGATCCGCGTCGATGCCTTCACCGAGGACATCCGGGGCTTGGCGTCGGTCGTCCACGGTGCGGTTCACCTCGGGCAGTTCCCCCAGGGCCGGGGACGCTGACCGGCCCTGGCTGACGCCGGTCGGACAACTCCGATGTTCCGCAGGAGCCAGTGCTTACGAAGTCGCGGATCCTACGGTGACGGCTGCACGTGGCTGATCGTTTGCTCCCGCTGTGATGAGGAGTTCGCAAGTCTCGGGGTGGGGGCCGTTGTCCGCCCAGTCCAAGGGAGACCAACCCGTTTCGGACTCTTCACGAAGGTTCGGGTCGGCGCCGTGCGCCAACAGCTCGCGCACTGTCTCGGTGTGTCCCCAGCACGCGGCCGCGCACAACGGTGTGCCCTCCGAGCCGACTCCTCTGCTCTCGGTGTCAGGGGAGGCCCCGGCTTCCATGAGCAAACGTGCGACCTCGGCTTCTCCCTGCACAGACGCCAGATAGAGAGGGGTCGTGCCCTCGCTGTCCCCTCGCTCAGGGTTTGCTCCAGCCCGCAGGAGCGCCTTCACGCGCGCAGTGTCAGCCCCCAGAGTTGCCTCGAAGAGATGACGCGAGAGCTTCTTTTGCCGCCGTTGCTTCATGGTTGGCGAGGCTAGCGATCGTGGACGCGGCGGCACCAGTCGTATCCATTCGTCAGATCACGAAGCCTCACAGAGCGTGATCAGCCGCGGCCGAGAGCCACTTTCGCGACAGAACACAGCGTCAGCCGGCAGCCTCGTCGACCAGGGAGAGCGGCTCGTCATCGCAGGAGGCGATGAGGATCTGCCGATCATTTACGGGCAGAAGGTCGTCCACGGCTGGGATTTCATCAACTGGTGGTGTAGATAAGTCAGTTGTTGCGCCTCATAGATCGCAACAGGCGGTGATCGCGGTGGGTGTTCTGTCGCTTTGCCGGTGATCGCCGACCCCCCTCATGCACAGCGAAAGGCAACATGTATGGCGAACAACCGCATGATGCGCCACGGCGGACGGATGCTGGCGCTCTCGGCGGCTGCCCTGGGCGTGGTCGCGGCGATGGCCGCCCCGGCCTCGGCCGATGACCAGCCCACCCGGGCGCAGCTGATAGCCGACTGCGACTCGGGTGTGGGCAAGTGCACCTTCAACGAACCCCAGTTGGGCGAGGCGTACCTCGGAGACTTCCACCGGGTCTCCGACTCGCTCTACAACTGCAGCACCTCGGCGGCCACCCAGTCGATGACCTGGTCCGACACGGTCGGTTCCACGGACTCGGCGGGCGTGTCCGTGACCGTCGGCGGCAAGATCGCGGACATCATCGATGTCAGTGTGACGGCGACCTACAGCCACACCTGGTCGAGCTCGCACTCGGAGACCAGCTCCATCAACATGACGGTGAAGCCCGGTGAAGTCGGCTGGATCTCCCGTGCGCAGGTGATGCAGACCGTCTCCGGCACCTGGCAGACCCACTACGACGACCGGAAGTGGGGCCACTACTTCTGGTTCGTCCCCGACGTCATCACGGGGCCTGCCCCGAACGGAACGGACGGCGAGAGCAACGCGGTGGTCGTCAAGTCCCGGAAGATGACCGCCAAGGAGAAGCAGTCCTGCTCCGGCCGGTCCGGTAAGGCCAAGACGTTCATCGTCCAAGGCTGACAAGGCTGACAAAGCCGACAAGGCCGATCCACCGGTCGCACCCCGGCTGCCTCGCGGACCGCAAACCCGCGGGGCAGCCGGGGCAGTCGGTCCAGCTCGGCAGGCGGTGGGCCGATCCGGGTCTACAACGGCGCCGGGGAAGAAGCCCCCGCGATCAGCAGGCGAGGAGTCCCCGTGCCGTTCGCGGGCACGCTCCACAGGTCGCTGCTGCCGACCTTGCCATTGGTGGGGAGGGCATAGGCGACGGTGTGGTCGTCGAGCCAGGTGGCCTGGTCGTCGACGCTGTGGCGTTCGGCGAGTGCCGTCTCTTTGAGAGTGCGCAGGTCGAGGACGTACTCGTGCCAGAGGGAGGTACCGGACAGGACCCGTTTCTTGAAGGCGACACGGGTCTCGTCGGGGGAGAGTGACGGGCACTCCACGTTCTGGATCAGTGTGGTGACCGTATGCCGGGAGAGTGAACCGCGGACCAGGTACGTGTGGTTGGCGGTGTTGAGGGTGGCGTAGAAAGTGTCGTCGTCGGAGGCGAAGGTGACGCCCCAGAAGTTGATGTCCGAGGCGTGATAGGGCTTGCCGTCCTTGATGACGGAGAACCGCTCCAGGCTGGGAGTCAGCCGCATCGTGCGGGTGTCCAGGATCGAGGTCCGGGTGGAGAAGAAGGCCGACGAGTAGGACTCGCCGGAGACGAACACGGTCCAGGCGGCGAAGCGGCCGCTGGGCGAGACCCGCGCCCGGCTGGGTGTGCCCGCGAGCGGAAAGGTGCGCAGGGTGCGGAGGTTGGCGTCCAGGAGCAGGGCACGGTTGCTCTGCTTGAGGACACCGGTGACGGACTGGAGGCAGACACCCCTGCCGGCCGCCGCGTAGAAACGCGCGCACTTCAGGCTCGTGGCGATCCGGCCGCCCCCGGGGTCGGCGGACGGGACCGAGGCGACCGCGGTGCGGTGCGGGCCGGCGGCCGCGTTGAGGAAGGCCAGGCGCCCTTTCTGGCTGAGCGTCAACTTGCCTGCGCTGACGGCGGGTCCGCCCGGCTGCGGCTGGTCCGCCCGATCCGCGCGGGCGGCGGCGTGCAGGACCACGCCGGTCCCCAGTCCCGCGAGGAGCAGCACCGCCGTGACGAGTATGAGAAGGCGGCGGCGCAGCGGTGTCATCCGGATCCTTGTGGCGTTGGAGGTCATCGGGCTTCTTTCGTCGGCCGCAACACCATGCCCGCCACGGCCGCGCAGCACAGGAGGCCGACCGCTGCGCCGGCGAGCGCCCGGCCGTCTCCCCACGTCGTCCAGGCGGCGCCGAAGGCCAGCGAGCAGCAGAACCGGGCCAGTGCCTGACTGGTGCCGACGATGGCGAGGCCGCTGGCGCGCAGCTGCTCGGGCACGAGGCCGGCGAGGGCGGCGGGGAGCACACCGTCGGTGGCCGCGTAGAAGGTGCCGTGCAGGGCGAGTACGAGACAGGGGAGAGCCGGTGTGGCCGGGGCCCACAGCAGGAGGGCGTAGCCCGTGAGCAGACCTGCATGTCCGGCGAGGAACACCCTGTGCCGTCCGACCCGGTCGGCCAGTGCGCCGACGGGCACGGCCAGCAGCAGGAACACCGCGGCGGTGCCGAGCGGCAGCAGCGGGAACCACTCCTCGCCGATGCCCACGCGCCGTTGCAGGAGCAGATAGACGAAGGCGTCGCTGACCGTGGTCAGGCCGAGCAGCGCGGCACAGCCCGCGAGCGCCCGCAGCCGCGGCAGGCGCAGCAGCGCCAGCGCTTCGCGTAGGCGGACGGGCTGTCTGCCGTCCGGTGCGCCTGCTTCGTCCGTCTGCGCTCTTTGCCGTCTGCCGGGTACGAACAGCACCAGTACGAGCACACCGAGCACGGCGACGCACGCGCTCACGCCGAACACGGCGTCGTAGCCGTCGGCGGCCGCGCGCAGGATGAGGAAGGCCGCCAGCGGGCCGAGCATTGCGCCGGTGGTGTCCATCGCGCGGTGTACGCCGAAGGACCGGCCCTGGTTCTCGGGCGGCGTGGACAGCGAGATCATCGCGTCGCGCGGGGCGGTGCGCAGGCCCTTGCCGGTCCGGTCCAGGGCGAGGACCGTGCCCAGCGTGCCGAGGCTGCTCGCGAGCAGGAGCAGCGGCTTGCACAGCGCGGACAGGCCGTAGCCGAGCCCGGCCATCAGCTTGTGGTTGCGCACCCGGTCGGCGAGATGACCGCCGGTCAGCTGGACCAGCGCGCTGACGCCGTTGTAGACGCCGTCGAGGGTGCCGAACCCCAGCGGGCTGAAGCCGAGGGTGGTGACGAGGTAGAGCGGCAGGACGGCGGTGACCATCTCCGAGGAGATGTCGGTGATCAGGCTGACCGTGCCCAACACGAGCACGACAGGGGCGACTTTGGGCCGAAGGCCGCGTCTTCGCCCCGGCTCGGAGTCGGCCGCCGGCGGCGCGGAGCGGTCGGTGAGATACATGATCAAGGCTCCAGGTGCGGTGCGATCAGTTCTGCCGGCTGCTCTCGTCCCGTAGCCAGGTGCCGAAGTCCTGTGCCCGGATGGCTTTTCGAGCCCCGCGCCGGGCTGTGACCGCCGCCGCGACGAAGACCACGACAGCCGAGAAGAGCCTCGGCTCCCTGCGGAGCAGCGCTTTGAGATCTGCCGTACTCGTGCGTGCCGAGGCCTCCTGCGGGCTCTGATGCTGTTCGACCTGGGCGGTGGACACCGTGGCCCGGATCCGTCGTTTGATCAAATCCCGCCATGTGCGCGGCGGGTGGACCACGACTCGGGCCGAGTCGACCACGAGCCGCTCCTTGGGAGCGAAGGCCAGGGACGCGGCCAGGTCGTCCGCCATGAGCGGCGGCAGCGCGGCGATCCGGTCGTGCCCGGCCTTGGAGACGGCGATGACCCCTCGGCCGAACAAACCCTCGCGTACGGCGGGCAGTTGCTGCCACACCCGGTAGTAGGCCCGGACCCGCCAGACGCAGGCGTCCAGCGGGATCTGCCGTTCGGGGGCGGTGGCGAGGATGCCCGAGGTGTCGTCGGTCAGGGGCGCGGTGAGCGCCCGTACGTCGGCGCCCGCGATCACGATGTCGGCGTCCACATAGACGCGGGGGAAGCCACGCGCGTGATCGTCTCCGGTCCGCAGGGCGGTGTGCTTGGAGGGGACGGGGATCTCGACCACCCGCACGCCTGGGCCGCGTGCGGCCGCGATCCGCGCGGTGTCATCCGTGCAGCCATTGCATACGACCACGATGTCCGTCTCGTCCCGGGAGGATTCGCCCTCGGAGGTATCGGCCAGCAGCGAATCGAGGAGCCGTCCGATGACTCGCGCCTCGTTGTGGGCCGGTATCACGATGCTCGTCACCTGGGCAGTATGCCGCCGGTGTCGCTATTGCGATGTGTGTTTCGTCCAACTGTTCCCGCGGCTGCGTCCCGTGGTCTAGATTGAGGTTCGCCGGACCGGTTTGGGTGGGGAACTGGTCTTGACTGCTTGTCACGGTTCGGCTTGTTGAGCGTTTATGAACAGTCAGTAACCAGCATGCTGGGGGCATGAGGCGGTTGGGGACCGCTGATGTTTCCTCGCTTTCCGGTGCCGCTGAGTGAAGGGCACTTCGGTCAGGGGTAGCCGCGCATGTGGTGGGGGGAGCATGACCATTGAGGTCACGCATGAGCAACTCGTTGTGGAGCGCAGGAGTCCGGAAGCGCGCCGAAGACGTTGGGAACAGAAGTACCGGATCGTCCTGCTGGTCGCGGACGGATTATCGGCCGCTGCCGCGGCCTTCTTGATCCACGCGGCCTATGGCCGCTGGGCGGTGGCCCTCGTGCTGCCCCCGGCGTGGATCGCGGCCATGCTCGCCCATCGCTCCTACGACCGCAGCGCTCTGGGCATGGGGACCGAGGAGTACCGACGGGTGCTTCGGGGTGGTGTCGCACTGCCGGCCCTGGCCGCGTGTGCGTACTACCTGTTCACGCAGGACTCCGGACTCCTCCATGACATGACCATGGCTGCCGTGCCGGCCACCGCGATCGCCCTGCCGGTCCGGTGCATGCTGCGCCGCCGGCTGCACAGACGCTGGGCACGGGGCCGGGACAGGAGCGCGACGCTCCTGGTCGGGCCGTCGCGCGGCATCCTGGAGCTGGTCGCCGTGTTACGGCGCGGCGGCGTACAGGAGCTCCAGGCGGCCGGAGTGTGCCTGACCGATCCGGAAAACGCCAGGGACATCCGCAAGTTGGGGCTCCCCGTCCTCGGCGGCGTCGGCGACATGAACGACGTGATCCGAGCCCTGGGCATCAGCACCGTGGTGGTGCTGCCGGCACCCGAGTACGACGCCTCCGTCCTGCGCCGGATGTCCTGGACAGCGGCCGTGCAGGGAGTCGACTTCCTGCTGGCCCCCGTGCTGGCCGACGTCTCCGCCTCCCGGCTCGCGGTACGCCCCACCAACGGGGTGCCGTTGGTGCGGATACAGGCGCCGAACCTCTCCCGGGTCTCCCGGCTGCCCAAGGAACTGCTGGATCGTTCCTTCGCGGGGGCGCTGCTGGTCCTCCTCGCGCTGCCCATGCTGCTGATCGCCCTGATCGTCCGGCTGGACAGCTCCGGCCCCGCGCTGTTCAGACAGCAGCGGGTGGGCCGGTACGGCGACCACTTCACCATGCTCAAGTTCCGCACGATGCGGCAGGACTCGGAGGCGCTGAGGGCGGAACTGGAACACCTCAACCAGAACAGCGACGGCCTGCTGTTCAAGGTGAAGGAAGACCCACGGATCACCCGGGTCGGCTCGTTCCTGCGGCGCAGCTCGCTGGACGAACTGCCGCAGCTCATCAACGTGGTCAAGGGCCATATGTCGCTCGTCGGGCCCCGCCCGCCGCTGCCCGAGGAGGTGGAGGAGTACACGCCGGACACCAAGCGCCGGTTGCTCGTGAAGCCCGGCCTCACGGGGCTGTGGCAGGTCAGCGGCCGCTCCGACCTGCCCTGGGACGAGGCGGTCCGGCTCGATCTCGGATACGTGGACAACTGGTCGATGGGCCTTGACCTGTCGATCCTGCTGCGCACCGGGTCTGCGGTGGTGCGCGGAACGGGGGCGTACTGATGGACCGACGGAAGAGGAGTCAAGTGACGCAGACCACGGAGCCGTTGGGGGTCGCGGTCGTCGGGGCCGGCTACTGGGGACCCAACCTCGTACGCAACTTCCAGGCCGGCGAGCAGTTCCGGCTGCGCTGGCTGTGCGACCTCGATGTGGACCGGGCCCAGCGGGTCCTCGGCGGCTACTCGACCGTCCAGGCCACCTCGGACTACGCGGCCGTCCTCGCCGACCCCTCCGTGGCCGCCGTCGCCGTGGCCACGCCCGCCGGAACCCACCTCGACATCGCCTTGGCCGCCCTGCGCGCCGGCAAGCACGTCCTCGTGGAGAAGCCTCTTGCGGCGACCTACGCCGACGGGATGCGCCTGGTGTCCGAGGCGGAGGAGCGCGGGCTCACCCTCATGTGCGACCACACCTACTGCTACACGCCCGCCGTGGGCCGCATCCGGGAACTGGTCCGCTCCGGTGAACTCGGCGAGATCCACTTCGTAGACTCGGTCCGCATCAACCTCGGGCTCGTCCAGAAGGACATCGACGTCATGTGGGACCTGGCCCCGCACGATCTGTCGATCCTGGACTTCATCCTCCCCGACAATGTCGAGCCGGTCGCCGTCGCCGCCCACGGGGCCGACCCGATCGGCGCGGGACAGGCCTGCGTGGCCTATCTGACGCTCCAGCTCAACACGGGTGCCATCGCCCACGTGCACGTCAACTGGCTCTCCCCGACCAAGGTGCGGACCACCATGGTGGGCGGCGCCAAACGCACCCTCGTCTGGGACGACCTCAACCCCGTCCAGCGTGTGGCGATCTACGACCGGGGTGTGGACCTGGCCGCGCCGCAGGAGATCGGCGCGGACGAGCGCAGGGAGATGCTCGTCTCGTACCGCTCCGGGGACATGGTCGCCCCGGCGATCGGTGAGAAGGAAGCGCTGCGCAGCATGGTCGAGGAGTTCGCCGACGCGATCAGGGAGCGGCGGGCGCCACTGACCGACGGCCGGGCGGGCCTGCGGGTGCTGGACATTCTTGAGGCGGCGTCCCGGAGTCTGGAATTCCGGGGTGCGGTCGTCGGCCTGCGTGCCGGGCGTTGACAGTCCTATTTCACTGAGAGGGCAAGGCAGTTGAGCAGCGTACGAGGCAAGAAGATCCTGGTCACCGGGGGAGCGGGCACCATCGGCTCCAACCTTGTCGACCTCCTGGCCGAGGGTGGCGCCCGCGAGATCGTGGTGCTGGACAACTTCGTGCGCGGGCGGCGGGCCAACCTCGCCCAGGCCCTGCCCAGCGGCGTCGTGGAGGTCGTCGAGGGCGACGTCCGGGACGCCGCCACCGTACGGAAGGTCACCGAGGGCACCGACCTGGTGTTCCACCTCGCCGCGATACGCATCACCCAGTGCGCGGAGGAACCCCGGCTCGCCAACGAGGTCCTGGTCGACGGTACCTTCAACGTCCTGGAGGCGGCGGCCGAGGCCGGGGTGGGCAAGGTGATCGCCTCGTCCTCCGCGTCCGTCTACGGCATGGCCGAGACCTTCCCGACGACCGAACGCCATCACCCGTACAACAACGACACGTTCTACGGCGCGGCGAAGGCCTTCAACGAGGGCATGCTGCGCAGCTTCCACGCCATGTACGGACTGGACTACGTGGCCCTGCGCTACTTCAACGTCTACGGCCCCCGGATGGACATCCACGGCCTCTACACCGAGGTGCTGATCCGCTGGATGGAGCGCATCGAGGCGGGCGAGCCGCCGCTGATCCTCGGCGACGGCACGCAGACCATGGACTTCGTCGACGTCCGGGACATCGCCCGGGCCAATGTGCTGGCCGCCGAGTCGGATCTCACCGACGAGGTGTTCAACATCGCCAACGGCACGGAGACTTCGCTGCTCGAACTCGCCCAGGGCCTGCTGGAGGCGATGGGCGCATCGGACCTCGCGCCGGTGCACGGGCCCGCCCGCACCGTGAACGGCGTCACCCGGCGGCTCGCGGACACCACACAGTCCGCCGGACGGCTCGGCTTCACCGCGCAGATCGACCTGCGTACGGGACTGCGGGACCTGGTGGAGTGGTGGCGTGCGGAGCGCGCCGCCGCCGACACCGGGGAGACCTCGCGATGAGCGCCGACCGCATCCCCGTGATGATCCCCTGGCTCGGCGAGGAGGAGGCCAAGGCCGCCTCCGACGCGGTCCTGTCCGGGTGGGTCGCCCAGGGGCCCCGGGTCGCCGCCTTCGAGCGGGCCTTCGCGGAGCGGGTGGGCGCCGAGCACGCCGTCGCGGTCAGCTCGTGCACCACCGCGCTGCACCTGTCGCTCGTCGCGCTCGGACTGGGTCCCGGCGACGAGGTCGTGGTGCCCTCGCTGTCGTTCATCGCCACCGCCAACGCCGTCCGCTACGTCGGGGCCGAGCCCGTGTTCGCGGACGTCGACCTCGCCACCGGCAATCTGACCGCGGCCACCGTGGACGCGGTCCGCACCCCCCGTACCAAGGCCGTCCTCGCCGTTCACCAGGGTGGCGTACCGGCCGATGTACACCCCCTGCGCGCCGCCTGCTCCGACTGGGACCTTCCCCTGGTAGAGGACGCGGCCTGCGCCATCGGCTCCACCGTCGGCGGCAAGTCCGTGGGGCACGGCGCGCTGATCGCCGCCTGGTCCTTCCACCCCCGCAAGGTCGTCACCACCGGCGAGGGCGGCATGGTCACCACCGACGACGCCCAGTGGGCGGCACGCCTGCGCAGGCTGCGCGAGCACGGGATGAACGTCTCGGCGGCGGAGCGCCACGCAAGCAGCAAGCCCGTCCTGGAGAGCTACCTCGAGGTCGGCTACAACTACCGGATGACGGACGTCCAGGCCGCCATCGGCCTGGTCCAGCTCCAGAAACTCGACGCGATGACCGTCCGCCGCCGCGAGCTGGCAGCCCGGTACGACGCACTGCTGCAGGACGTCCCAGGCCTCACCCCCGTACGCGACCCCGCGCACGGGCAGAGCAACTTCCAGTCCTACTGGGTGCTGTTGGCCGAGGACTTTCCCGTCGGCCGCGACGACCTGCTCGCCGCGCTCGCCGAGGCCGGTATCTCCGCCCGGCGCGGGATCATGGCCTCGCACCTCGAACCCGCCTACGAGGCCCACCCCTGCGCCCCGCTGCCGGTCACCGAGCGGATCAGCCGCGACTCGCTCATCCTGCCGCTGTTCCACACGATGACCGAGGCCCAACAGGACCGCGTCGTGGCCGCACTGCGCGAACAGGCCCGAAGATGAGCAAGCTCCTGATCATCGGCGCGGGCGGCTTCGCCCGGGAGACCGCACAGGCCGTACGGGACGCGGGCGACACCGTGCTGCTCGGGCACCTCGACGACAACGCCGCCCTGCACGGCACCGAGGTGGACGGCGTGCCCGTGCTCGGCGGCTGCGACCTGGTCGACGAGCTGCCCGACGCCCGGGTGGTGATCTGTGTGGGCAACCCCAGGGACTACGCCGCCCGCGCCCGTCTGGTCCGCAGGCTCGACCTGCCCGCGGACCGCTACGCCACCGTGATCCACCCGACGGCGGCGGTGTCGGCGACCTCGCAGGCCGGGCCCGGCTCGGTCCTGCTCGCGCACTGTGTGCTCACCGCCGCCGTGCGGGTGGGCGCGCATGTCGCGGTGATGCCGCATGTCGTCCTCACCCATGACGACGTGGTCGAGGACTTCGCCACGCTCGCCTCCGGTGTCCGCCTGGGCGGGGGCGCACGGCTGGAGCGGGGGGCTTATGTGGGCTCGGGGGCCCTGGTCAGGGAAGGCACGACGGTCGGCGCCTGGTCGCTGATCGGCATGGGGAGCACCGTGCTCGGCGATGTGCCGCCGGGCGAGGTCTGGGTGGGGAGCCCGGCCCGGCGGCTGCGCGAGGCGGCCGCCCCGGCGCTCGACGAACTTGCGACGCGAACAATGGGGGGACCCGTCACATGAACCGGATTCCGCTGGTGGACCTCAAGGCGGCCCACGAGGAAGTCGCCGACGACGTACGGGCCGGATTCGAACGGGTCCTGGCCCACACCGCGTTCGTCGGAGGTGACGAGGTCCGCCGATTCGAGCGCGAGTACGCGGACTTCGGCGGTGTCGCGCACTGTGTGGGTGTGGCCAACGGCACCGACGCCGTCGAACTCGCTTTGCGCGCCTGCGGAGTCGGGGCCGGTGACGAGGTCGTCGTGCCCGCCAACACCTTCATCGCCACCGCGGGCGCGGTGGCCAGAACCGGGGCGCGACCGGTCCTGGCGGACTGCCTGCCCGACACTGGTCTGCTCGACCCCCAGGCCGCACTGGACGCCGTCGGCCCGGCCACCCGCGCGGTCGTACCCGTGCACCTCTACGGGCAGTTGGCCGACGTGACGGAGCTGACCGGCCGGCTTCCCGACCGGGTACGGGTCGTCGAGGACGCCGCACAGTGCCAGGGCGCCACCCGAGACGGCCGCTCGCCGGGCAGCGGCGGGATCGCGGCCACCAGCTTCTACCCCGGGAAGAACCTGGGTGCCTACGGCGACGCGGGCGCGGTGCTGACCGACGACGAGGAACTGGCCGGCCTGGTGCGCGCCATCGCCAACCACGGCGGCGTCGCCAAGTACCGCCACGACGTACCCGGGTTCAACAGCCGGCTGGACGGACTGCAGGCCGTCGTCCTGCGGGCGAAGCTGGCGCGGCTGGCGGACGGCAACGCGGCCCGGCGGGCGGCCGCGGCCCGCTACGACACGCTGCTCGCCGATCTGGCGGCCGCAGGCAGGGTCGTACTCCCGACCACGGCGCCGGGCAACGTCCACGTATGGCACCTGTATGTCGTCCAGGTCGCCGGGGCGGACCGCGACGACATCGTGGGCAAGCTCAACGCCGAGGGCATCGGCGCGGGCGTGCACTATCCCACCCCGGTCCACCTCACGCCGGCGTACCGCCATCTCGGCCACGCCCGGGGCGACTTCCCCAACGCCGAGAAGGCGGCCGACCGGATCCTGTCGCTGCCGCTCTACCCGCAGATCACCCCCGACCAGCAGCAACGCGTCGTGGACACGCTCGCCGACGCGCTCGGAAGCTGATCGGCCACCGGTTTCACGCTCCACCCCGACCGTCACGGGTCGGTCCTGCACAGCACCGCTGAGAGGTACACATGAACAGATGGGGCAGACGGATCCGGGGCAGCCGCCTCGCCGTCGTAGCAGCGTTGATATGGGCGGTGCTCCCGCAGGCCGGGCCCGCGCTCGCGGCATCCGAGCCGTGCGGAGCGGGCTCGAACGCGATCGTCTGCGAGAACTCCAAGCCGGGCAGCCCGAAGTCCGACTGGTTCTCACCCAACGCCTACGGTGACATCCAGGGTTTCACCACCAAGGAGAGCGTCCAGGCGGGTGACACCGTCCAGTTCAAGGTCCAGTCGAAGGTCTCGTACCGCATCGAGATCTACCGTCTGGGCTGGTACGGCGGTGACGGTGCGCGCGAGATGTCGACCGCGGCCCAGGCCGCGGTGACCTATCCGGCCAACTACTCCACGAACCCGGCCAGTTGCACCAAGAAGAGCGGCACCGGGCTGGTCGACTGCGGCAACTGGCCCGTGACCGCGAGCTGGACGGTGCCCAGCACCGCCGTCTCCGGCCTGTACATCGCCAACATCACCCAGACGGACGGCGACGGCCTGATGCCTTACCCGTTTGTGGTCCGCAAGGACTCCAGCACCTCCGACGTCGTCGTACAGACCAGCGACCAGACCTGGCAGGCGTACAACGACTACGGCGGCCAGGATCTGTACGGCGGCGCGGGGCCCGCGCCGGACGGCCGCGCCTACGAGGTCAGCTACAACCGGCCACTGGACATCGGCGGCGACAACGGCATCTACGGCTCCGAGTACATGATGCTGTCCTGGCTGGAGCGCAACGGCTACGACGTCAGCTATCTGTCCGGCGTGGACGTGTCGGCCAACGGCGGCACCCTGCTGAAGAACCACAAGGTGTACCTGTCCTCCGGCCATGACGAGTACTGGACGCAGAGCCAGTACTCCAACGTCCTGGCGGCCAGAAAGGCCGGTGTGAGGGAGGCCTTCTTCAGCGGCAACGAGGTCTTCTGGAAGACACGGCTCGCCCCGAGCATCGACGGCACGAACACCGCGAACCGGACCCTGGTCTGCTACAAGATGACCAAGATGGCCCAGAACAACGGCATCGCCGACCCCAGCGGCGTCTGGACCGGCACCTGGATGGACCCGACCAGCACCGACTACGGGCAGGACTACCAGCCGCCGAACATCCTCACCGGCTCCATGTTCCAGGTGAACGGCTACCGCAGCGACGCGATCACGGTCCCCGGCTCGTACGGCAAGAACCGGCTGTGGCGCAACACCTCCATCGCGAACCTCACGTCGAGCCAGACCGCCACCTTCCCGGCCGGCACACTCGGCTACGAGTGGGACAGCGACCTCGCCAACAGCACCAGACCAGCCGGGGCGATCGACCTGTCGTCCACGACCGTGGACGTCAACGACGGCAAGTACCGCCTGGACTGGGGCAACACCTACGGCAACGGCACCGCGACACACAATCTCGTCGAGTTCCGCGACCAGGACTCCGGGGCCCTGGTGTTCGGCGCGGGAACCGTGCAGTGGTCGTGGGGCCTGACCAACATCCCCACATACAACCCCGCCGACACAGTGGTCACCGAGGACGCCCGCATGCAGCAGGCGACGGTGAACATCCTCGCCGACATGGGCGTGCAGCCGCTGACCCTGCAGAGCAATCTCAACGCCTCCTCGGCCTCCACCGACAGCACCGGCCCGGCCGTCACCGTGACGAGCCCGGCCTCCGGGGTGACCGTCCCGGCACTGAAGCCGGTCACCATCACCGGCACCGCCAGTGACTCCGGCGGGGGCGTGGTGTCCCGCGTGGAGGTGTCCACGGACGGCGGAACGACCTGGAAACCCGCAGGCGGTCTGACGTCCTGGAGCTTCAGCTGGACCCCGACGACCCCGGGCGCGGCGTCCATCAAGGTCCGCGCGGTCGACGACAGCGTCAACATCGGCGCCGTCACCACCATCCCGGTCACCGTCGGCCCCCAGGCCTGCCCCTGCACCGTCTGGCCGGCCTCGGCCGTTCCCGGCACCGTCAACGCGGGTGACGGCAGCTCGGTGGAGCTCGGCGTCAAGTTCCGTACCACAGTGGCCGGTTCGATCACCGCCGTACGCTTCTACAAGTCGCCCGCCAACACCGGAACCCACACCGGCAGCCTGTGGAGCGCCTCCGGCACCCGCCTGGCCACCGGCACCTTCACCAACGAGACGGCCTCCGGCTGGCAGCAGCTGAACTTCGCCACCCCGGTGAGCGTCAAGGCCAACACCACCTATGTCGCCTCGTACTTCGCCCCCAACGGCGGATACTCCTACGACGGCGGCTACTTCTCCAGCGGCGACGCGGGCCTGGCCCCGCTCACGGCCCTGAAGTCCGGCACCGACGGCGGCAACGGCGTCTACCGCTACACCTCGACGAGCGCCTTCCCGTCCTCGCAGTCCTCCGGCAGCAACTACTGGGTAGACGTGGTGCTGGACACCTCTGCCGCCAGCACGACCCCGCCCACCGTCACCTCGACCTCCCCGACGTCCGGGGCCACCGGCGTGTCGATCACGGCACCGGAGTCGGCCGTCTTCAGTTCCGCCATCGACGCCGACACCCTGACGTTCACCCTGAAGGACGCGAACGGCACCGCCGTACCGGGCACCAAGACACTCCCCGCGTCGAACAAGGCGACCTTCACACCGTCGACCGAGCTGGAACTGCACACCACGTACACCGCGTCCGTCCAGGCCTCCGACGTGTGGGGCAACGCCATGGCGGACCCGGTGACATGGACCTTCACCACCAGCTCCACCCCGCCCGCGGTCACCTGTCCCTGCACGCTGTGGAACTCCTCCACCGTGCCGGCCACCACCGACATGACCGGTGACACCAACTCCGTCGAGCTGGGTACCCGGTTCACGACCTCGACGGGCGGCTGGGTCACCGGCGTCACCTTCTACAAGGGCACCGGCAACACCGGCACCCACACCGGCAGCCTGTGGTCCGACACCGGCACGCTGCTCGCCACCGGCACCTTCACCGGCGAGACGGCCTCCGGCTGGCAGCAGCTGACCTTCGCCACTCCGGTGGCCATCACCGCCGACACCCCGTACGTCGTCTCCTACCACGCGCCGAACGGCAACTACGCGGTGGACGGCGGCTACTTCACGGCAGCCCACCAGTCCTATCCGCTGACCGCCACCGCCGACACCACCGCACACCACAACGGGCTCTACCGGTACGGCGCAGACTCGGCCTTCCCCAACAGTTCCTACGGCTCCGCGAACTACTGGGTCGGCCCCGTCTTCACCGCCGACAACCCCAGCGCGTCGCTGACGACGGCCACCGCCTCGGACGAGGACGCGTCCACGGTGACGCACACCGCCGACGCGGGCAGCCCCCTCGTCACGACCCTGCCCGCTTCCGTCAAGCTGTCGTCCGTCAAGGCGACCGTGACCATCCTGCCGGGCCCCGACGCGGCCGCCGCCAGCAAGCTCCACGTCACGGCCGTCACCTCCTACGACCGGGCCACCCACAAGGTGTCCGTCCATCTGTCCTTCCCGTTGCCGGACGGCACCCGGTTCAAGGTCACGGTCACGGCGAAGGACAAGAACCGGCACCCGGTGAAGTCCCGGAGCTGGACCCTGACCAGCAAGACCGTCCGCAAGAAGAAGAACTGACCGACCAGAACCCACCGGTGGTGGTCTCCACCGAAGTCCGACGGAGACCACCACCGGGGATTGGCTTCCTCATCGATGAGCACCGTCAGTGTTGTGATCCCCTGCTACAAGTACGGCCATTTCCTCGCCGACTGCGTGAGCAGCGTCCTGGACGAGCAGGACGGCGTTGACGTCCGGGTACTCATCATCGACGACGCCTCGCCCGACGACTCGGCGCAGGCCGCGCACAAACTGGCCGCCTCCGACCCGCGCATCGAAGTGCGCGTCCACGAAACCAACCAGGGCCACATCGCCACCTACAACGAAGGCCTCCTGGAATGGGCCGACGGCGACTACGTCGCCCTCCTCTCCGCCGACGACCGGCTGGTCCCGGGCGCCCTGGTCCGGGCCGCCACCCTGCTGGACGCCCATCCCGAGGCGGGGTTCGCCTACGGACGTCCCCTGCGCTTCCAGCACGGCGGCCCGCTCCCGACGGCCCGTACACGGAGCACCGGTTCGGTCGTCTACCCGGGGCACTGGTGGCTGGAGCGGCGCTTCCGCGAGGGCACCGGCTGCATCACCTCGCCGGAAGTCGTCGTCCGCACCAGCCTCCAGCGCACGGTCGGCGGCTACGACCCGGCCCTGCCCCATGCCGGCGACATCGAGATGTGGATGCGGCTCGCCGCGCACGCCGACGTCGGCTACATACGCGGCGCCGACCAGGCCTTCTACCGCGTCCACGGCAAGAACATGTCCACGACCGACTTCGGCGGTCAGCTCGACGACCTGCGCCAGCGCCTGGTGGCCTTCGACTCAGTGCTCGCCAAGTGCGCCGACCGGCTGCCCCACGCCGACCGCCTGGCCGACGACGTCCACACCCGGCTCGCGCGCTTCGCGCTGCGCCGCGCCTACCGGGCCTACGACCGAGGGCGCACAGGGGTCGTACCGGTCGATGAATGCGTGGCGTTCGCCGAGCAGTGCCTGCCGGGATACGCGGCACTGCCCGAGTACCGCGCGCTGCGGCTGCGCAGACGGATAGGTCCGAAGGCCATGCCGTATCTGCAGCCGCTGGTGTGGTCCGCAGTGGCCGAGCGCGGGCGCGAGTGGCTCTGGTGGGAGTCGTGGAAGCGCCGCGGCATCTGATGGCTAGTCGGTTCGGCTCAGTTGGCCGCGGGAACCGGACCGGACCGCCGACGGCGGCCCGGCGGCATCCCACGGCGCTTCATGGCGTACCGGTCGAGCCACAGCGCGCCGAGAACGCCGGCGGAGCCGCCCAGCAGGGCCGCGCCCGCAAGACCCCGGGCCTTGTCGCCCTGCACCTCGGCGGCGCTCGGCGAGGTCAGGACCGAGGCGGTGATCCGCGCCCCGGTCGGCACGTGCTGGGCCGTCTGCATCTGGTCGACATGCCGGGTGTACATGTCGATGATGCGGCGTACCGCCGTGACGGCGGCGTCGGGGTCGGACGCCTGCGACTGCACCTGCAGGGACGGGATCAAGTAGCGAGGTGTCGCGCTGGTGCCGCTGTTGCGGGGGACGAGGTGGTAGGTGCCGTCGACGCCCGCCGCGCGCAACTCCCGGGCGCCGGCGGGGGATTCCAGCTGCCGGACGACCGCGTAGGAGACCACGGCGAGCGGCGGCTGCAGATTGGTGAGCTGGTTGGGCTGGTTCTGCGTCACCGGCGGCTTCAGGACGACCACCGCGGAGCCGACGTACTGGGGAGCGGGCCGCACCACGTGGTACGCCCCGGCGGCCGTCAGCAGCAGCGCGACCACCACGACGTACCAGCGACGGAGCAGCGCATCGGCGACGTTCCCGGGCGACATACGAGTTCCTTCCGTCGCCCCCGATACTGGCAGGATGCGCGGTGGGATGCCACCGAATGGAGGGATGGTTCATGAGTCTTGGTGAGATATGGGCCATCCTGCGCAGACGTTGGTATTTCATGGTGCCCTTCACCCTGCTCAGCCTGCTCGGCGGCGCCTATCTGTATGTGACCGTCCCCGTCTCCTACCAGTCGCAGAGCTCGGTCGCGCTACTGGACTCCTCGGCCGTCTCCCGGCTGGCCCCCACCTTCGGCAACCCCATCTCGAACGCGGGCGGTTCGCTCATCGTCACGGCCGACGTGCTGATCAGAACCCTCGAATCGAACGACGCCGCCAAGGAGTTGAGCGGCCGGGGCGTCACGGACCCGTACACCGCCGGCTTCGCGCCGGCCAGCGAGAGCCCGCTGCTCGTCCTCAGCGTCACCGGAACCGACCGGGCGAAGGTGCTCAGGGAGACCAACATCCTGACCACCTTCGCCGGCGAACAACTCAGCGCCCTGCAGGCCGCCGCCAAGGTCCCGCCCGCGTACTTCGTGCAGACCGCGCCCGTCGTACTGCCGCAGACCCCGGTGGCGAAGTCGAAGAGCCGCTACCAGGACATCGCTGCCGTCGTCATCCTGGGCGTCGTCAGCGCGTTCTTACTGTCGATCCTGATGGAGGGCGTCGCGGTGGTCCGCCGCCGGCGGCGCGTCGCGAACAGCGTTGCTGCGCAGCCCAAGCAGGCCCGCGCGCCGAACCGGGTACGGGCCGGCTGGCTGAGCCGACGGGTCGACGCCACCGCGATCCTCACCGTCTATCTGGTGCTGGCCTTCTTCATCCCGTCGAACCTGGCCCTGCCCGCGCTCGGCGGCGTCGGCACCCCGGCCAACGTCTTCGCCCTGCTGGGGCTGTTGTGGTACCTCGCGACCTGGCTCGGCGGGCGCATACTCCCCGCGCCGGGCACCAGACTCGTACGGGTCGTGATGTGCCTGCTCGGGGTGGCCGTCCTGGCGGCCTACATGTCGGACGCGATGCGCGAGAGCTCGCACCAGGAGGTCCTCGGCGCCGACCGCGGGCTCATCGGATTCCTGGTGTGGGTGTCGCTGGTCGTCCTGACCTCGGCGGGCATACAGGAGCGCGGCCGGCTGGACGTGCTGATGCGCCGGGTGGTGATCATGGCGTCCGTCGTCGCCGCGATCGGCTTCTACGACTTCGTCGCGGCCACCAACATCGCCGACTCCATCCACATCCCCGGACTCCAGACCAGCGTGGCCCAGGTCAGCGTCATGGACCGCGGCGCCTTCACCCGGCCCCGGGCCACCACGGCCCAGCCGCTGGAGTTCGCCGGCATGCTCGCGATCCTCCTGCCCTTCGCGATCCAGCAGGCCGTCGATCCCGTACGCCGCCACCTCCACGTGGCGCGCCGCTGGGGGCCGGTGGCGCTGATGGCCGGTGCGCTGCCGCTGTCCGTGTCGAGGACCTCGATCATCGGCTTGCTGCTGGTGGCCCTGGTGATGGTGCCGCGCTGGAAGCCGGCGCGGCGCTGGGCCGCGATCGGCGTGATGACGGCCTCCGTCGCCGCCTTCAAGGTGCTCGTTCCCGGATTGATCGGCACGATCACGGGCCTGTTCGCGTCGTTCCTGTCCAACTCCGACAGCAGCACACAGGCACGTACGGTCAAGTACAGCGCGATCGTGCCCTATCTGAAGGAGCATCCGCTGTTCGGACGGGGCTTCGGCACCTTCACACCGGATCTGTACTTCTTCACGGACAACCAGTACATGCTGTCCCTGGCCGAGATGGGTCTGCTCGGGCTCGTCGCCCTGCTCGCCCTGTTCATCACCGGAATCCACCAAGGCGGCGCCGTCCGGCGGCTGGCCCGCACCGAGTCCGACCGCGAACTGGGCCAGGCGTTCTTCGCCTCGTCGCTGGTCGCCCTTGTCAGCAGCGCCACCTTCGACTCGCTCAGCTTCCCGATGTTCGCCGGCATGTTCTTCCTGATGCTGGGAGCGGGGGGCAGCTGTCTGGGCTTCGTCCGGCGAGCGGCGGCCGCCGCAGTCCCGGCCCCGCACAAGGCCTCCAAGGCCCAGTTTCCCCAACTCGTGGAGGTCCGATGAGCCCCGTCGCCGTCGTCATCGTCACCTGGAACAGCGCCCCGGTGCTCCCCGGATTCCTCGCCGCGCTTTTGGACGGCATGGCCGGCCTCGACTGGCGGCTGGTCGTCGCCGACAACGACTCCGCCGACGACACCGTCGAGGTGCTCCGGACGCTGGCCCCCGATGCCACCATCGTCCAGACCGGACGCAACGCCGGGTACGCGGCCGGCATCAACGCGGCGCTGGCGGCCGCCGGCGAGTGGGACGGCGGATACGAGGCCGTGGTGATCTGCAACCCCGACATCCGCATGCGGCAGGGCTGCGCCAAACGCCTCGTCGACACGCTCGGCGACGAAGTGGGGATCGCCGTACCGCTCCTGTACGAAGACGGCCGGGACGCACCCCTGTTCTCGCTGCGCCGCGAGTCGAGCGTGTCCCGCGCCCTCGGCGAGGCCGTCATCGGCAACCGCCGGGCCGGGCGCTTCCCGCGCCTGAGCGAACTCGTCACCGACCCCGCCGCATATCAGCGACCCACGCGTGCGGACTGGGCGACCGGCGCGCTCATGGCCATCTCGGCGAATTGCCTGACCGCCTGCGGCCCGTGGGACGAGTCCTTCTTTCTCTATTCGGAGGAGACCGAGTACTGCCTGCGTGCGCGAGACCTGGGATACGTCACGCAACTGGAGCCGGCCGCCGAGGCCGTTCACCTGGGAGGCGACTCCCGAGTGTCGCCCCGCCTATGGACCCTGCTCACGCTCAACCGCGTGCGGCTGTACGGGCGGCGCCACGGGGCCGTCGCCACCGCCTGCTTCCGTGGCGCCGTGCTGTTGCGCGAGACATCGCGGGCCCTCCTCGGCCGAAAGGCCAGCCGCGCGGCGGCCGCCGCCCTGCTCAGGCCGGGCTCGCTGCGGGCCACGCCGGGGCCGTGACGCCTGGCGGGGGCGGCGGCCCTGTCCTCAGGCGGCGCCGTCCCACGTCGTGTAGAAGCTCTCGGGGTTCATCAGATACCGCACGGTGGCATGCGGCACGTGGCGCACGCTGTGTTTACGGCTGTACCGGTGGACGAGCTCCCAGTCCTCACGCGGCAGCACGTCCGGGGTACGCCGCAGACGACTGAAGCGCAGAGCCCCGTTGCGCCGTGCGACGAACGCGTTGGTGTCCAGGAAGGACTCCCGGGCTGCCCGGTGGCGGTCGAACGGCACGGACAGGATGTCCCGTTCGGTTCCGTCCGGCAGGACGCGGCGCAGCGCCGTGTAGACGCCGTCGGGTCCTTGAGGAGACTCCAGGACCGCCAGCGCCCGTTCCAGATGGTCGGGTTCCCACAGGTTGTCGTCGTCCAGGAAGGCCACGTACCGCGAGCGACTGAGGCGGATGCCCACATTGCGCACGACGCCGGCCACGCCCGTGTTGTGCGCCAGCGAGACGGCGAACAGCCTTGGATCGTCCGGGAGTTCGGGGAGGCCGGCGCCGTCGTCGACGACGACCACCACCTGATCGCGAACGGTCTGGGCCAGGGCCGACCGGACGGCGGCCTGCAACTCGTCGGGGCGGCGGTGAGTGGCGATGACCGTGGCGACGAGCGCGGCGGGGATGGCGGCGGTGGCGGCCTTGAGGCGTCGGGTCTCGGCGGTTTCGAGGCGGCGGAGCCGCAGCGCGGAGGGGGCGAGGCGGACCTTGTTGCGGAGCTCGAAGAGCACGAGCCAGCCGAAGGTGCGTTTGAGGAGCTCCCAGGGGGCGCGGGCGATGCGTCGCATGATCCTCTTTCTCAGCCGGCAGGTTCGGGGGTGATCGGGGTGCCGTCGGAGAACCGGTTGCCGCGCCAGACGTTGCCGGAACCGTCGGGGTTCCAGGCGGTGACGGCTCCGTAGCGGCCTGCATTGCGGTGGTAGCGGGTGGAGAAGACGTTGTTCGTGACCGTGATCCCGGTGGCGCCGTCGCCACCCCCGTAGAGGGCGTATGCGCCGCCGGCCAGCAGGTTGCCGTCGACGACGGTGTCGGAGACGTGTCCGGTGTCGGAGAACAGGCCGATGCTGGCGGACGCTCCTCGGTCGACGGCGACGGGGTTGAGCAGGGTGTTGTGACGGATGATCAGCTTGCCCTTGTTGCCGCCGCCGCTGATCACCGCGTCGGTGTGCTGCCACTCGCCGCCGGTGTTGCGGAAGGGCACGAGGTCGTGGACGTAGTTGTCGTGGATGTGGCCCTGGCCCATGGACAGGGCGTTGCCGAAGACGGAGATGTCGCTCCAGCCGACCTCGATGGAGCTGGTGCCCATGTTGGACACGGCATAGTCCACGCCGCCGTTGTCGGGACCCTTGCCGGGGACGGCGGTGATGGTGGTGTGGAGGACCCGCAGTCCGGTGTAGCCGGGGCGCAGGTTGATGCCCCACCAGTTGGTGGACGTGATCCTGGTGTCGACGATGGTCACGTCGTTCGCGTAGATGTCGAGCGAACCGGTGATGTCCCACCCTTTGATGACGGTCCCGTCGGTCTTGACGCTCATGTTCCCCGTGGCGTGCGGTGTGAGGGAGATGCGGGGGCCGGTGCTGCGGGCATCGGGGAATCCGGCTTCCCGGGGTGCCGCGGTGGTGGCGTGAGCGGTGCCATGGGTGCCGGTGGGGGCTCCATGGCCCTGGGCGGGAGGGGAGGGGTCGGCACCCCCGGAGCAGGCGGTGGCCAACGCCAGCGCCAGGACGGCGAGCAGGCGGCGAAGCCTGGTCATACGGTCTCCGGTGTCCGGGAGCCGAGCAGGAAACGGCGGCTGGGCAGTACGCACACCACATAGCAGGCCAGGGCAGCCGTACCGGTGACGAACAGGGCGAGGGTACCGTCGCCGAGGAGCCATTTCGCGGAGAGGATCACCAGGGTCATCACCGTTCCCCCGAACAGGGGCCAGGCGCAGGCCCTGGCGATGTGGCGGAGGCTGATCCCGGCCCGGCCGAGGGCGTAGAGGAAGGCGGGGACGACCAGGCCGGCGGCGACCAGGACGTGGCCCTGGGAGACGCCGACGATACCGCCGAGGCGGGCGCCGAGGACGAGGACGGGGATGAGGGCGACGACCCACAGAGCCTGGACGAGGACGAGGGCGCGACGCTGTCCGGTGGCGACCAGGCAGTCGTAGGCGAGTTCGCAGCCGATCCGGATCAGGCCGAGGGCCATCAGCCACGGCAGCGCGTCGGCGGCGGGCAGCCATCGGCTCCCGTAGACGAGGTGGACGACCGGGCCGGCGAGGCCGGCGAGCAGCACGCACAGGGGGACGGTGCCGGTGACCAGTACCCCCAGAGCGCGGCTGAAGCCCTGGGCGAGGACCCGCGGGGAGTCGGCGAGGCGGGAGAACCCGGCGAAGGAGACGCGCCGAGCCGCCTCGGAGATGATGCGCACCGGCCAGCCGGACATGTTGAACGCCAGGACGTAGAAGCCGAGGGCGACCTGGCCGAGCGAGGAGCCGACGACCATGGTGTCGACGTTGACGACGGCGAGCGCGAGGAGGCTCGCGCCGGCCAGAGGGAGCCCGAACTTCAGCAGCGCGCGGGCCTGTTCGGGGTCCCAGCCGAACCGCAGGGTGCCGGGGGCGGCCAGCGCGCAGCCTATGAGGGCGGCGATGTTGCCCGCGACCGCGCCGCAGGCGAAGCTCATCGCGCCCCAGCCGGCGAAGGCCAGCACCAAGGTCACGGCCGTGCTGAGCACGAAGTTGAGCGCATCGATGATCATGCGCTTGCCCTGGGCGAACTCCCGGGTCAGGAAGCCGGCGGGGACCTGTGCCACCCCGTCCAGCACCAGGCACAGGCACATCACGCGCAGTACGCCCGAGGCGTCGGGTGAGCCGAGCAGTCCGGCCACCGTCGGTGCCGAGAAGAAGATGGCGGCGTACAGCAGGCCGCTGGACGCGGTGCCGAGGGTCAGTACGGTCGGTGCGAAGCGGCGGGGGTCACCGTCCCAGCGGATGATGGCCAGGCCCACGCCCAGTTCGTTCGCGGAGAGCAGGACCAGGAGCACGGTCTGGGCGATGCCGTAGACGCCCCACTCCGCCGGTCCGAGGGCGAAGCGTGCCAGCAGGATGCCCGTGCCGAAGTTGCCGAGGCGCATGACAACGGTGTTGATCAGGCTCCAGCGGGCCGCCGAACGGACCTTCCTGCCAAGGGAGTCGGGAGCGGGGGCGTCGTTCGCCTCAGAGGTCTCGCTGTCCGGTGTGCGAACGCTGTCCATGAGTCGACTCCTCGTCGAGCGGCTCGGCGGCAGACGTCACGGCCATGGCGGGCCGTCCCGCCCTCGCCTGTGCGGCGGTCCCGTTCTCGGCGGACCGCGACCAACTGGGCGGTGACCGGAGGGCCATCGTCTGTTCCGCGACGGGTTCCCCGGCGGCGGTCTCTGGGGCGGTGTCCGGCTGTGCGCGTTCTTCCGGTTGCGCCGATGCGCGTGAGCGGCGGCGCGCCTCCACGTAGAAGACGGCGACCAGGCTCAGCACCAGGCCCAGGACCCCGGCCATGACCATGTATTCGAGCCGGGTCTTGGTCTGCGCCACCGGGTTCTGCGGGGGCACGATGGTCGTCATGCGGATCATGGCCTTCGGCGCGACCGACTGCTGCTGCTGGAACTGCTCGAGCCGATCCTTGGCATAGGTCGTCAGGATGCGGTCCGAGGTCAGGACGGCGGTCTTGTCGGTGCCGGTGACGGTGAGCCACATGAGCGGCCCCTGCGCGTTGTCGGCGAGTTTGGCCTCGAACGTGCCAGTGGCGCCACGGGACTTGAGTTCCCGGACGGAGACATCGGAGTTGAGGTTGCGGGCCAGACCGTCGGCCATGCCGGTGAGCGAGGTCTGGGTGCTGAGGAAGGGGTTGCCGTCGTAGGCGACGGTGGCCTTCTGGGAGTTCAGGAGAACCACGGTGCTCTGCGACTGATAGGTGACCGGAACCACCAGAGCCACGGCGACCGTCAGGCCGACCGTCAGCAGCAGTCCGGGCAGCAGGACGTACCAGCGCCTGCGCATGACCCGGAAGATCTCAGCGAGATCCATGGTGGCCCCCCTCGCGACCAGACGTTCGACGAGCATATGTTGCAAGCGGATCATACGGGGAAGGTTCGGTCGGTGGGTCTCGGTCGGGTGCTCGCGGTGCCTCCCTCCAGCAGTACGTCTGCGATGCGTTCGCTCGCGCGTCCGTCCCACAGTTCGGGCCGGCGGGGCGCGGGAGGCTCGTCCAGCACCCGGTTGACGGTGGACACGATCCGTGCCGGGTCCCGGCCGGCCAGCACATTGGTGCCCTGCTCGACGGTGATGGGCCGCTCGGTGTTGTCCCGCAGGGTCACACACGGCACGCCCAGCGCGGTGGTCTCCTCCTGTATGCCGCCGGAGTCGGTCAGTACGACGCGGGCGGAGTCCTGCAGGGCGATGAAGTCCAGGTATCCGGCGGGCGGTACGAGCCGGATGCCTCCGGGGACGCCGATGTCGGCCAGCCGTCCGGCCGCGCGCGGGTGTACGGGCAGCAGGAGCGGGCAGCGGCCGGCGATCTCGCCCAGGGCTTTCAGGAGCGCGGCGAGGACCTCGGGGTCGTCGACGTTGGCGGGGCGATGCAGGGTGACCAGGCCGTACCCGCCTCTGTCCAGGCCGTATCGGCTGAGGATGTCCGAGGCCCTGGCACGCGCCAGATTGGCCAGCAGAGTGTCGATCATGACGTTGCCGACAAGGTGGATTTGGTCGTCCCGGTACCCTTCCGCGCGCAGGTTCTCGGCGGCGTCGGGGGAGGGGGCCAGCAGGTAGTCGCTGACGCGGTCGGTGGCGACGCGGTTGACCTCCTCCGGCATGCTCCAGTCACGGCTGCGCAGACCGGCCTCGACATGGGCCAGCAGCGGTCCGGCCTTGGCGGTGACCAGGGCGCAGGCCAGGGTGGAGTTGATGTCCCCGACCACGACGACGATGTCCGGTGACACCTCGTCGAGGAGCGGCTCGAACGCGGTCATCACGCGTCCGGTCTGCTCGGCGTGGGTGCCGGAGCCGACCCCGAGGAAGCGGTCGGGCGAACGGATGCCGAGGTCGGTGAAGAACACGTCGTTCATGGCCGGGTCGTAGTGCTGGCCGGTGTGGACGAGGACCACCTCGGTGCCCCGGCGCTCCAGGGCGTCCATGACCGGTTTGATCTTCATGTAGTTGGGTCGCGCCCCGGCGACGCAGATGATCCGCGGCATGGTTCAGAGCACCTCGATCGTGGGTCCGGACGGCAGCCGCCGACGGCAGTCGAGGACGAACGGGGCCTGTTCGGCGATGAGTTCGTAGTCGAAGCTGTCGTGGTCGGTGAGCAGGACCACCACATCGGCGGCCGCCAGCTCGTCCGGTGCCGGTTCGACCCGGACCAGCCGGGTGTCCACCGGCAGGGTCTCGACCACGTGCGGATCGGCCGCCCTGACCTGCGCCCCCATGTCGAGCAGCAGTTGGGAGATGCGCAGGGCGGGCGACTCACGGGCGTCGCCGGTGTTCTTCTTGTACGCCAGGCCGAGCAGCAGGATGCGCGAGCCGTTCACGGAACGACGTCTTTCGTTGAACAGGTCGCTGATGCGGCGCGTCACGTACTCGGGCATATGGCTGTTGATGTCGTTGGCCAGCTCCACGAAGCGGAAGCTCTGGCCGAGTTCGCGCTGCACCCGCCAGGACAGGTACGAGGGGTCGATCGGCAGGCAGTGACCGCCGACGCCCGGCCCGGGCGTGAACTTCATGAAGCCGAAGGGTTTGGTGGAGGCGGCGTCGATGGCCTGCCAGACGTCGATGTCCAAGTGGTGGGCGAACATCGCGATCTCGTTGACCAGCGCGATGTTCACATGCCGGAAGGTGTTCTCAAGGAGCTTGGCGAGCTCAGCTTCCTTCGGCGAGCGCACCGCAACGGTGGTGTCGACGAGTTGCGCGTAGAAGTCCTGAACGGCTTTCAGGGACGCTTCGTTGACGCCGGACACGACCTTCGGGGTCTGCTGGAAGCCCCAGACGGTGTTTCCGGGGTCGATCCGCTCCGGGCTGTAGCCCAGGTGGAAGTCGGTGCCCGCAGTCAGGCCCGAGCCGTCCTCCAGGATCGGGGCGAACAGCTCCTGGGTGGTGCCCGGATAGGTGGTCGACTCCAGGACGACCGTGGCTCCCGGGCGCAGATAGCGGGCCAGGGCGACCGCCGATTCCTGGATGTAACGGAGGTCGGGAGTGCCCTCGTGCAACGGCGTCGGGACGGTCACGACGGCGACGTCGAATCCGCCGCAGTCGCGGGCCGCTTCGCTCGGGCGATAGGTGCCGCGGTCCAGTGCCGCGCGGATCCGCTCGGAGGAGACGTCCTCGACGAAGGACTCACCGGCGGCAAGGCTCTTGACCCGCCGGGAGTCGACGTCGTAGCCGATCACCTCGTGTCCGACCTCCGCGGCGCGGATGGCCAGTGGCAGGCCGACGTATCCCTGTCCGACCACGACGACGCGCATCAGTGACTCCTGTTCGCGGAGGCGGGCGACGGGGTGAGCCGGATGAGCTCGCGCACCGTCATGAGGAGGAAGGCAGCATTGGTGGTGACATAGCGCCGGCCCAGACGGCGCGGCTCCTGCAGCGCGCGGTAGAACCACTCCATGCCCCACCGCTGCCAGGACTCGGGAGCCCGCTTGGTGACGCCCGCCAGGATGTCGAACGAGCCGCCGACCCCGTGCACGACGCGGGCTCCGGTCTGTGCGCCGTACGCTGCGGTGAAGATCTCCTTCTTCGGCGAGGTCATGCCAAGGAAGAGCATCTGGGCACCGCTGTCCGCGATCGCATCGGCGATCGCCTCCTGCTGGGAATCGTCGAAGTAGCCGTTGCGGCTGCCGGCGACCTTCAGGCCGGGGAAGCGCTCGGCCACCCGGCCCACCATGCGCTCCAGCACGTCCTGCTTGGCGCCGAGGAAGTACACCGACACGCCCGCCGACTCGGCCTCGGCCAGCAGCCGCAGGAACAGATCGATACCGGCCACCCGTTCCGGCAGTGGGGCACGTAGTAACCGGCTGGCCCAGACCACGGCCTGGCCGTCGGCGAGGACGAGATCGCAGCCGGACAC
This sequence comes from Streptomyces sp. NPDC001406, assembly GCF_042895285.1. NCBI lineage: Bacteria > Bacillati > Actinomycetota > Actinomycetes > Kitasatosporales > Streptomycetaceae > Streptomyces > Streptomyces sp. NPDC001406. The sequence continues at coordinate 176,841 of NZ_JBIAWG010000008.1, read as the reverse complement.
GGCCTCGGCGAGCCGGGGGTCGCGCCGCATGTTCACCAGCTTCGCGGCGTTGACCACCCCGATCTCGAGCTGCCTGCCGTCCCGGACCGCATCGAGGCAGCGCTCCACGGTCTCGTCCATGGTCAGGGGGTCCAGTTCGACCCCGAAGAGGGACTGACGCTCGCTCATATGCGGCCCCCCTGCCAGGCGTAGAGCATCCAGCCGAATTCGTACGGCCGGCACTCGCGGTCCACGAAGACGGGGCGGTATACCCGGTCCAGGGACTTCAGCCGGAGGTTCGGCGCGAGCCGGGTGCCGAGCCCTCGGGCGGCCCGTACGGCCTTCTTCGGGTCGCCGCGGTAGACCTTGCGCCAGGTGGCACCGAGCTTGTCGAGGATCAACGGCTCCCGCTTCTCCGGGCGGGCGGCCAGTTCGGGCACGTCCGTCATCCAGCGCAGGCCCCGGCGGATCGACCGGCCGAAGTCGGTGCCGCCGGCGTCGGCGAGATCGAACAGGGCGCTCGGTGCCATCGCGTGCTGGTGGACGCTGTAGACCGGGTAGCCCTCCACAACCCCGCCGGTGCGGGCGTCGTAGTGCCACCACCACTGCCCGCCGTCGCCCTGCAGCTCGCAGATGCGCGCCGCGCACGCCTCGGACGCGGCCAGCGCCTTCGGATCGCCGTCTTTGTCGCCGCTCGCGTGGGCGCGGGCCAGGGCCTGGATCGGGTACGTCTGGTCGGCGAAGCAGCTCACGTGCGCCCGGTACCAGGGCACCAGGCCGGGACCGGTGGCGTGCGGGAACAGCGGGCTGTCCCCGATCCGGGCCCGCAGCAGCCGGTCGCGGGCCGCGGTGAAACGTCTCTCCACATCGACCGTGTCCCGCGCCGCCGCAAGGGCGGACAGCACCCACGCCGCCTCGACCGTGTACTGCGGGCGGCCCTCCTCGTCCAGGGCAGTCACCCGCTCCAGGGCGTCGGACAGTTTGGGGTGCCCGGTCTCGGCGGCGGCCCAGGCGATGAGCGCCGCGTCACCGAGGTTGGTCACCGCGGGCAAGGACTCGACCAGCAGACCCGTGAACTCCTGGGCCGTACGCCCCCCGAGCACCGCGCGCTGACGGTCCTCGGGGAGGAACTGGGCGCCCAGCGCGGTGATGGCCGCGTACCGGGTGCTGGTCCCGCGCCGCTCCGAGGTCCAGGAACCGTCGGGCGCCTTCCGTCCGGCCATGGTGAAGGCGAAGGCCTCGCCGCCGGGGAGCAGCATGGACGGAAGCCCCGACTCGGCGACTGTGAGCAGTCGTTGGGCGAGCGCGAGCAGCGGTGGCTCCTCATGACCGAGCGCCGCCAGACGTGTGGTGGTCATCGCTTGGGCACACCAACCCCCCTGTGGGTCCTCTACATGGACAGGCTTGTGATCGCCGCGTCGTGGACGGCCGCGCGGCAAAAGGTCGACGTCAGGCGTCGGAGCGGTTGTCACTCCTGGCCTCGGGCACAGGTGTCCCCACCCGGCAACCCCCCCTGGGCACGACCGGTTTGCGTGCTCACTGTGCTAGGTCTGCACAGTTCGCACACATGTTATGCATGCGGATGTTCGAGGAGTGGCGTTTTGGGAGAAATCAGGGAGTCATACGCGCTCGACGAGTTCGCCGTCCTTCTCGTCGTACAGCGCGCCCGTCTCGGGGCACTCCCATGCGCCCAACTCGCCTTCCCGCTCGGTCAGTCGGGCGCCGGCCCGGCCGACCCAGCCGATCCGGCGCGCCGGAACACCCGCCACGAGCGCGAAGTCCGGCACGTCCCGGGTCACCACCGCACCCGCCGCGACCAGCGCCCAACGACCGACGCGCACCGGCGCCACACATACCGAACGGGCCCCCAGCGATGCCCCCTCGGCCACCTCCACCGCCACGGCCTCCCAGTCGCCACCGCGCTTCAGCCGGCCCTGCGGGTCCACCGAGCGGGGGAAGTAGTCGTTGGTGAGCACCGCGGCCGGGCCGACGAACACCCCGTCACCGAGCACGGCGGGTTCGTAGACCAGGGCGTAGTTCTGGAGCTTCACGTTGTCGCCGATCCGCACCCCCGGGCCGACATACGCTCCCCGGCCCACGATGCATCCGCTGCCGAGGCGGGCGTCCTCCCTTATCTGGGCCAGATCCCAGACCGTCGTCCCGTCACCGATCGCGGCGCTCTCGTCGACCTGGGCGGTCGGCTGGATCCTGAAGCTCATCGGGCTGAACCTTTCTTCGCGCCAGTCGTCGGCGATCGAGGTGGAGGAGCCCACGACCGGTACAAGTTGTTTCGCCGATGTACGAGTGATGGGGCGCAAACGGGTACCTGAGCCACCTGACAACAGGAGCGCCTTCACGAGATCACCCTACTTACGGGGGACTCGTGGACGAAGAGATTCCGTGCACGTACGGTCGGTTCCGGACAGCCGCGGGCAGCGTTGCGTGCACTGTGCACCCAAACGAATTTCATGCGAAATATGGTGTGCGGCGCCCAGTGGCACTTCCGCTGACCGCTCCTGGCCTTGGGCCAGGCCGTCGGCGCGGGCCGTGGATCCATGGCAGGCGCCACCGTCGGCACCGAACCAACCACACTCCGCGACGGGCAGGTCGTTCGGTCGGCACGATCGGAGAGGAGACGGCAGCCATGGACTTTGGTTTGAAGGACCGGGTGCACATCGTCACCGGTGGCGGCCGCGGGCTGGGCAGGTGGTCGGTGTGGTGGCGGACAATGCCGGCACCGGGACTCCGGACCGGCTGATCGGCGCTGCTCGCGACGCCTTCAAGCGGCTGGACGGGGTGCTGAACAGAGTTGGCGGCCTCGTCCTCTCCAACTCCGTGTACGAGCCGATTCCCGGCCTCGCGAACTCCAATGCCTTGCGGCCGGGCCTGGCCGGTTATGCGAAGAATCTGGCGAATGAGCTGGGGCCGAGGGGTATACGTGTTGTCGGCCTCGTGCCTGCCCATATCGAAACCGACCAGGTGCGCGAGCTCGACGCGCGCAGCGGCGACCCCGATGCCGCCAGGGCCCGGGCGACCGCCGGCTCCCTCTGCGTCGCTACGGAACCCCGGACGAGTCCGGCCGGAGTGCCGCCTTCCTGCTGTCCGCCGCGTGCCTAGCGGACGATGCGCGCAACCGCCCCGTCTGCGGGGTCCCCGTACTTCGAGATCAGTTGCTCGTCGCTCATGCGGTCGACTTCTTCGTTCCGTGCGACGGGAAAGATCACGTGGGTGTCCGTGTCCGTCCAGTATTCGACGACGCGGTGTGTGGCGGTGGCTCGGCTCATGGGGGGGCTCCCTTGCGACGCGTGGGGTTCAGGTTGCGTCTGCGAAGGTTGAGGGTCAAGGGGAAAGGGGGCTTCCGTTTCGGTCGGCGGTGGCGTAGGTTCCGCTTACCCCGCGTCGGCGCCTTGCGAGGTGCCGGCCCGCCGGTCCCGGGATGGCGGGCCACGCGGGGGCCAAGCGCCTGGCCGCCGTCGAGCGCGCCGGCTCGGAGACGTGTCGTACCTGGGCCACAGCCGGACGCCGCGCCTCCCGCAGGAGCGCCGCCGCGTCCATGGCCTGCGGGGTCGGAGACGTCGGCGTTGCAGGTAGGAAGACGCCGGTCAGGGCGGCCAGTTCGAGGGCGTCGGTCCCCAACAGGGCGGCGAGATCCGTCACCAGGCGGGGCGTCAGCTCCTTGTGGCCCGAGCCGATCACACCGTACGTGGCAAGACGGAACGCCGTTCCTCTGCGGCGGTGATCGGATGATCTGCCGGAGCTCCCGCCGTCCCGCCGCTGAAAGTTGGACCGCATCCGTCGCGACGTGCGGCACCCACTGTTCGGCCTGATCTCCACTGCCTGGACGCCGAGTTGGCCAGAGCCGGACTACCGGAGCTCCCGCACCGACGTGGCCTGTGCGGCGTCCCTGTGCCGCATGCGCCAAGTCCGCGACCGCAGAGGCGAACGCGCTCGGATGGATGTACGTTTAGTCGTAGTGGCTGCGTGACCGCCGTCGACGGCTGGGCAAGGGGCGCCCGGTTCGTGATCGGCGTACCGGAAGGGGCTCCGCATGAGATCGCGGCAGGCACCATCCCATGGTCCGAGAGGGAAGAGGGCAGTCTGGCCTGTCCCGCTGCTGTCGCTTGCGCTGGCGGGCGCAAGCCTGGGCGGCGGTTATCCCTCGCACGTTGCGGTCGCATCGGAAGCACCCGCTTCGCCGACGAGGAGTACGACCGCGACGGCGACCTGCGTCGATAAGGTCTTCGGAGCAATGACCGGGCCGCAAAGAGTCGGACAGCTCTTCATGGGCGCCGTCGCCGCCTCGAACCCCGACCAGAACCGGATTCAGGTTCTGCGCCAATACCACGTCGGGTCGGTCTTCCTGGCCGGACGGAGTACGGCGGGTACGAAGGCGACCAAGACCCTGGTCGACAGTCTTCAGGCCAAGGCCGACACCGTGTCGGGGCACCGCGTGGGCCTGCTGGTCTCCACCGACCAGGAGGGCGGCAAGGTGCAAGTGCTGTCCGGCCCCGGGTTCTCGAACATGCCGAGTGCACTGGTGCAGGGAACCTGGTCGACCTCGAAGCTCCGTAGCGAGGCCACTACATGGGCGAAGCAGCTCAAGTCGGCCGGGGTGAATCTGAACCTCGCGCCCGTCGCCGATGTCGTCCCGGCCAGTCTGGGCAGGAACAACGCACCGATCGGCCGGTACGACCGCGAGTTCGGCCACACAGCCGCGACGGTGACCCCCCACAGCAACGCGTTCGCCGCCGGCTTCGCCCAAGCCAACGTACTGGCCACGCTCAAGCACTTCCCGGGACTCGGCCACGTCCGCGGCAACACCGACACCACGGCGAACGTGGTGGACTCGGTGACGACGAGCAAGAGTTCGAGCATCACCCCGTTCAGCTCGGGAATCAAGGCGGGCGCACCCTTCGTCATGATCTCTCTGGCCACGTACAGCAAGATCGACCCGAAGCATCAGGCCGTGTTCTCCTCGACGGTGATCCAGGGACTGCTCCGCAAGACACTCGGCTTCAAGGGCGTGGTGATCTCGGACGACCTCGGGAACGCGGTGGCGGTGAAGGCAGTGTCCCCGGCCAACCGTGCCCTGAACTTCCTGTCGTCCGGCGGAGACCTGGTCCTGACCGTCGAACCGAACCTGGTCCCGGCCATGGCCAAGGCCGTACAGATCCGGATGGCGAAGGACGCGACCTTCCGTGCGCAGGTTGACCAGAGCGTCCACCGCATCCTGGCCGCCAAGCAGAAGGCGGGCTTGCTGTACTGCGGCTGACAGCGGCGGTTGCCGAGAGCCGCTCGGTCACCGGCTGCGTTGCCCCTGTAGAACGAGGGTGCCCGCGGCGCAACTCTCCCTCAGTTCGTCGAGTTCAGCGGCCGGATGGGCAAGCGTGGTGCGCCGGCCGACGGGCAGTTGGCTCAGGAACTCAGTTCCCTCGGTGAGGAGTTTGCACCACAGAGCGCCGAACGTCCGCAGGGCGAGGTCCCGGTCGCGTACGAGCGCGGGATCGAAGCGCTCGTCGAGCAGCGGCGACAGATCGCCGAGCAGGGAGCGTACGTGCTCGGCGGTCAGGTCGGCGAAACTGTCGATGCCGGCTCGTGCCTTGATCTCGCGCAGCAGGGAGATCGTGCGTAACCAGGGTGCCGGCTCATGGACAGTGCGCAGTCCGGTCCGTCTCTGAACATGTGCACGAACCTGGCGTGCGGGAACGTGGCCCGTAGCCCTTGGGCCCAGCCTGTCGAGTAGCCGGAGCGCTCCACGATGGCGGTCCGTCCGAACCGTGCGCAGAGCAGGTCGAACAGCGCCTGGTGGTGCTCGCCGGCGGTCCGCTCGGGCCACGGGACCACCGCCGCGCGCAGCGCGTCGAGGAGCCCGTCAGGGTCGTCGGTAGAGGAACTCCGGCATCGGCAGCCCGCTGCGGATCATCCGCTCGAAGTGCGGGGCGGGCCGGAAGAGCGACTGCCAGAACTCCTCACCGGTCACGGTCTCCTCCGCAGCTTCGTGACACTCAGGACCGAACCCCAGCTGCCGCGGGCTTTTACCCGATCGATCCCGTGCGGTCAAGTCACGACTCATCGGAACGTGACCGCGTGACGCCGATGGGGCGTACTTGAAGTGCGGTCCTCACCGGAGAGGAAATCCGGAAAGGAAATCCGCAAAGGAATGGCAAGAACGCCTTGATCGGTAGGAGAGAAATTATGACCCGCATTTTTCACACGCAGAACAACGGCCGTCCCAAGCGCCGGGGCTTCCGCCTCGCGGCGTTCGTCGCCTCGGCCGCGGTGATCACCGGGGGCATCGTCCTTCCGGCGTCCGCCGCGACCGCCGCCCCGATGCCCGCCACGGGCGTCGTGAGCTTCGTCCACGGCGGCGGTGCCGGCGGTGCCGGCGGTGACGGGGGCGGCGGCCTGATCGGCGGCGGCGGTGGCTCCGGTGGCTCCGGTGGTGGCAGCGTCCTGGGTGTCGGCGGCAACGGCGGCAACGGGGGCAATGGCGGCAACGGCATCCTGGCCGGCGGTGGTGGCGGCGGCGGTGGCGGCGGTGGCGACGGTGTCATCGGCGGCAACGGCGGTAAGGGGGGCAACGGCGGCACCGGTCTGTTCGGCGGCAACGGCGGCGGCGGTGGTGGCGGTGGCGACGGTGTCATCGGCGGCAACGGCGGCAAGGGCGGCAACGGAGGATTCGGCATCTTCCAGGGCGGCAATGGCGGCAAGGGCGGCGTCGGTGGGTTCGGCGTTCTGTTCGGCGGCCAGGGCGGCGGCGGTGGCGCCGGGGGCGGCAGCATCTTCTGACCGCTCCACCCGGTGGGGCGGGGGCCCGTACGGCCTCCGCCCCCATTGATCAACGCGAGCGGAGTCGGGCAAGCCGACGCAGCGCCCGCAGAACCACATCCTCGCTCAAGGAAAACGGAGAACCCCATGTCCAGAATTCGCTGGCGGCGCCCGCTCGTGCTGGCGGTGGCCTCGGTGGCCCTCGCCACCGGCACCGCGTGTGCCGCCCAGGCGTCGCCGGGTGTCACCCCGGGCGTCAGCCAGGTGGCCTCGGCCGACCACGCCCACTGCGGCGAGGGCGGGAAGGGCGGCAAGGGCGGTGCGCCCGGTGAGCCGGGGGAGCCGGGCAAGCCCGGCGGGCGCGGCTGCTTCACGCTCCGCGACCTGCCCGACAAACCCAAGTCCGAGCTCACGGCCGTGGACAAGCTACGGATCGTGCTGATCGTGGAGTCCGGGCACGCGAAGAAGTCCGACGTCGCCAAGAAGTACAAGATCTCGGAGAAGGAGATCGACACCTGGGTCAAGCAGGCCCGCGACGGTGACTGGGCCGCGCTGCTGAACCTGAATTCCCTCTTCGGCTCCTGAGAGGCATACCGGACGCCCCGACTCGATGCGGGTCGGGGCGTTCCTCTCGAGTCCCGAATTCTCGTAACGGAAAACAATTCTTGGAAAAGGGAAACATCATGCGTGTGCATTCTTGGAAGGCCCGTCTTGGACTCACCGTCTCCACGGCCCTGACCGCTGGTCTGGCGGCCGGAGCAATGGCGCCGACCGCGATGGCGGCACCGATGCCGCAGAGTCCTACGGCCACGACGGCTGCCGCCCGGCAGCTTCCGGCCGAAGGCACCCAGCCGGGTGGCGGCGGGCAGTTCGGCAGCGGTTCGTTCGGCTCCGTCACCGTGGGCAACGGCAGCCTTCGCATCGGCGACCAGGTGTGTGCGGGCAGCTGCAACGGGACCGTCAACGCAAGCAACGGCGGCACGGGCGGTATCTGTGCCGGGCTGTGCGAGGGCAGCGCCAACGGCGGCACCGGCACGACCGGCGCACCGGGCCGTGAGGGCGGCATCGGGGGCAAGGGCGGCATCTGTGCAGGGATCTGCGGCGGCAGCGCGAACGGCGGCACCGGCGGGACTGGCGGGGTCGCGGTGGGCACCGGCGACGGCGGCAAGGGCGGTAAGGGCGGCACCGGAGGGATCTGCCTCGGCCTCGGCTGCGAGACCGGCGGCACAGGCGGTAAGGGCGGCACCGGCGGCAGCGGTTGACACCCGTCGCCACGGGCCGACAAGGTGGCCGGGATTGGGGAGTTTTGCGGCTGATGGCAGGCCGCTCGGCGGGCACCGGGGGCGGGGCAAGGAGTTCCCGAAGCCACGCCGGAGGAGCGAGATGGGGGAGTCATGAGGCCGCTCGAAGCGGGTGATCCCGCCTCTGTCGGGGAGGGCAGGTACCGGCTGGTCGGCCGGCTCGGCCAAGGCGGGATGGGCGTCGTCTACTTCGGCCGGTCGCGGTCGGGCCGGGCGGTGGCCGTCAAGGTCGTACGGCCGGAGTTGAGCACGGAACCGGGCTTTCGGCGCAGGTTCGCCGACGAAGTGGCCGCGGCTCGTCGCGTCGGCGGCTTTCATACCGCACCGGTCGTGGACGCCGACCCGGAGGGCGAGCCGGCCTGGCTGGTGACGGCCTTCGTGCCCGGACCCACTCTGCAAGCCGTGCTCGACCGGGTGGGTCCCCTGCCCGTGGACACGCTCACCGTGCTGGCTGCCGGCCTTGCCGAGGCCTTGGGGGCGATTCACCAGGCCGGGGTCATCCACCGCGACCTGAAGCCCGCCAACATCATCATCGCGGAGGACGGCCCTCGGGTCATCGACTTCGGCATCGCGCGGGCCCTCGACGGTACGGCCCTCACCCAGACCGGGTTCCAGATCGGCACCCCCGGCTTTTTCGCGCCGGAGCAGCTCACCGGCGGTACGCTCACTCCCGCGGTGGACATGTTCGCCCTGGGTGTGGTGCTCGGCCAGGCGGCGGGCGCCGCTCCCTTCGGCGACGGGGCGTCGGCGGTTCGGCACTATCGCGTCGTCCACGAACAACCGGACCTCACGGGCGTCCCCGGCCAACTGCGCGGACTCGTCGCGGCCTGCCTGGCCAAGGACCCGCGGGAGCGGCCCAGTCCGGCGGAGTTCCTGAATCACCTGACGGTCCACCATCCGTCGGACGGTGTCTGGCTGCCCGCGGAGGCGACCGCGCTCGTACGGGGCCAGGTCCCGGCGGCTTACGTCGCAACGCCGGAGCGCCCAACAACCGCGCCCACCGACCCGCGCACGACCATGGCTGCCCCACCGACGGTTGCCGAGGGGACGGCCGTGGCCTCCCACCCCCGGACCGTCCAGCCACCGCCCGGCCCCGGCTTCGGGCCCGCGCCCACCTTCAGACCTGCCCCTGCACCGCCGACCGGCGGCCCCGTCCCGTCCGGCGGCTCCTTCCCGTCCGGCGGCTCCTTCCCGTCCGGCGGCTCCTTCCCGTCCGGTGGCCCCGGCCCGGTGGGCGGTGCCGAGGAGCGGCGCGGCCGTCGCGGGGCGGTCGTCGCCGTGGCGGCGCTGCTGGCCGCGGCGGCCACCGCGGGACTGCTCGTGTGGCAGCCCTGGGCCGGTTCCGGCAAGACCGGCGACCATGCCAAGGGTGGCTCGTCGCCCCGGCGAGCGACCCCCGCGGCGTTTCCCGACGCCCCGCTGCTCGTCCGGCTGGACACGGCCCCCGGATCGTCGACGTCGACATGCCACAGCGTGATCGGTCGCCGCGATTCCACCACGGACAACCCCAAACAACTGATCGACGGCACATGCGACGTCCTCCCGCAGTGGTCCCCCGACCACAAGTCGATCGCGTTCACACGCAAGACCGGGCAGGAATCGGCTGTCTGGACGGCGAACGCGGACGGCACCGGCGTCCGCCGCATTGCCGCCATCTCGGGCGGCCGGGTGTCCTGGTCCCCGGACGGCAGACAACTGGCCGTTCTACGTCGGCAGGACGGCGTACAGCAGTTGTTCGTCGTGAACGTCTCGGACGGCTCCGCCCAGCAACTGACCACCGGCACCGGGAAGGTTGAGGACCCGGCGTGGTCCCCCGACGGCAAGCACATCGCCGTCTGTCTGCAGAAGACGTCCGGCTGGCAGATCCACCTCGTCGATCCGTCGCAGCCGGGCGGCGAACCCCGGCAGGTGACCCACCAGTCCCGGCGGGCGCTCGACCCCGTCTGGTCCCCGGACGGCAAGTACTTCGCCTACACCGCTGGGGCGCCCGGCGTGGGGACAGGGGGAGACATCCACATCATCAGGACCGACGGCACGGGGGACAGGGCACTGGTGGAGACCTCCGCCCAGGAGATGGACCCGGTCTGGTCACCGGACGGCAAGTGGGTGGCCTTCGTCCGGGGGCCCTTCGACCAACCGGCCGTCTGGGCCATCCGCACCGACGGTACGGGCGACCGCAAGCTCACCACCGGCAGCACGCCGGAGGGCCACCCTTCCTGGCGCTGAGCCACGGGCACGGTCACGGGCGCCGGCGCTTGTCAGGGCAGGACTGTCAGTGAACGACGTCGAAGACCTGCTTCTGCAGGCCGTTGGCGTAGGTGTCGTGCTCGACCAGCTTCAGCTTCTGGGTGTCCTTGTCCGTGGTGCTGAACAGACGCTTGCCCGCGCCGAGCAGCAGCGGGAAGACCAGCAGGTGGTAGCGGTCGATCAGGCCCGCGTCCGAGAGACTGTGGTTCAGGGAGGCGCTGCCGTGGACGATGATCGGGCCTCCGTCGGTCTCCTTCAGGGCGGCGACCTGGTCGATCGAGCGCAGGATCGTGGTCTCGCCCCAGTTCGAGACCAGGTCGGCGTCGGTCAGGGTGGTGGAGACGACGTACTTCGGCATCGTCTTGTAGTCGGCGAATTCCTCCATGTCCGGCCACACCGGGCTGAACGCCTGGTAGCTGACCCGGCCCAGCAGGATCGCGGTGGCTTCCTTCTGTTCCCGCCCCTTGATTTCGAACGCCTCGGGGAGGAACTCGACGTCCTTGAAGGTCCATCCGGCGTTCCGGTAACCGGGTTCGCCGCCCGGCGCCTCGACGACGCCGTCGAGCGAGATGAAGGCAGTGCTGATCAGAGTACGCATCCTGGCTTCCTTGATGTCTTGTGTCCGATGTCTTGTGTCCGGATTTTCTGGTGCAGTCCGATGACCGGGCGGTGCCTGCGGCACGCTCCCAGCATCCTTCCGACAAAAAAATTTGTCAAGGAAAACTGAGTTGTCGGATGGTCGGGAATCCGGGTGCACGGGGGCGGGGCGCGCTGGCAGCATGCAGCCATGATCTTTTCCGATGCCGCCCGTGATTCCCTGGAGGGCCTGGCCCTCGGGGACGCTTTCGGGGAGCGCTGGTTTCCGCGCTTCCGTCCCGCTCCGGAGGCTTTCGAAGCGATCCAGGAGCGCCGGACGCCAGAGGAGTCGGCGTGGCACTGGACCGACGACACGGCAATGGCGCTCTCGGTCTGCCGAGTCCTGGAGACGCACGGCGCGGTTCACCAGGACGACCTGGCAGCGACGTTCGCCGCGACCTACCTCGCCGACGCCGCCCGCGGCTACGGATACGGCATGCATGAACTGCTGCCCAAGCTTGGTGAACGGCCGTCGAGTTGGCGTGTCCACACGCGCGGCCTCTTCGGCGGCCAGGGCAGTCTCGGCAACGGGGCGGCGATGCGGGTGGCGCCGTTGGGCGCGTGGTTCTGCGACGACCTGGAGGAAGTGGCCGAGCAGGCCGCGTTCTCCGCCGAGGTCACACACGCCCACCCGGAGGGTGTCGCGGGCGCGGTGGCCGTGGCAGTGGCGTCCGCCCTGGCCGCGCGCAGCCGGAAGCAGCCTGCACCGCAGGGGCCGGAGCTGCTGCGGCAGGTCGCTAAGCGCACGCCCGCGGGGCCGGTCCGCGACGGCCTGCAGGAGGCGGTCGGCGTGCCCGCGGCCACGCCCCCGTGGCGGGCCGCCGACATCCTGGGCAACGGTCAGCGGATCCGGGCGAGCGACACCGTACCGTTCGCGCTGTGGTCCGCCGCCCGGCACCTCGACAGTCTCGTCGACGCGTTGTGGACCACCGCGGAAGGGTTCGGTGACGTCGACACCACCTGCGCCATCACGGGCGGCACGGTCGCAGCACGAACCGGCCTGGCCGGGATCCCCCGGACGTGGCTGGAGCGTCGCGAACCACTGCCCGATTGGGTCGGCAGCGTGGAACGCGGAACGGGCTCAGCGGGATGAGGTGAGGCGGGCCGGAGGCGGTGCGCGAGGAGCGCTGGGCGCTGGGCGCTGGGTCAGACGGGTGTGAGTCCGATCTGGGCAGGGGCGCTCGACTCGCTGATCGAGTTCTGGGTGCGCTACTTCTACGAGCATCCGCGTGAACGCGCCCTGACCGCAGCGGCCAACCTCGAACCCGACCCGACCGCGCGCGCCGCCGTCCGCGCGGCGGTCAGCCGCCATTACCTCGCGGTCGTGCGCTCCCTCTTCGACAAAGGAGCCGCGGCAGGGCGGCTCGACGACGGCGCCGACACCGAGGCCCTGCTCTCACTGATGCTGCTTCTGCTCCTTCACCTGGCGCTCGCGCCGCACGTGCAGGGCCTGGATCCGGTCCTGGGCATGGACGGAGCCGACGCCGACCATGCGGTTGCCGCGGCCCAACGGCTGCTGTGGACCCTCCTGCAGCCGTACCGGACCAACGGCTGATCCACCGCCTGCCGCATGAGCCCGGGCGAGCAACTCCTCGAACTGGCCCGGCGTGGGGCGATCGGTGCCGAAGTAGTGCATGGTGCGTGTGCGGCAGCCCCTCGTTGCGGAATCAGAGGCCCGCCGGTCACTCGCCGTCGATGTTCGGCCGGACCTCGACGATGGCGTCGGCGTCCTCCACCTCGCCCACCTCGTCGCGCCAGAGGCAGACCCGCACGTGCTTCGCTCGGTGAAGGCCGCGCGCCTTCCACTCGCTCATCAGGTCGGCGACGACGAGCGAGAGAGCGTACTGAGGGCCCTCGCTCGAATCGTCGGCGGTGATGGTGCCCTGCCACCGTTCGGGTTCGCTGCCGTAGGGGCGCCATCCCTCCGAGCCGTGCGGCTCGAACACCCGGTACGCCCAGTCCGTCTCGGTGCCCATAGCACCGATCGTGTCACTCAAGAGCGTCGTGCGCCGTATCGGATCGACGCCCACGACCGAGCGGCATGAGAAGCGGCCACCGCTCGTCGGCCGGCTCACTAGGACAGGGTGGCGACACGGTCGCTCCCGACGTCCGCATGCGCGCGTCCGAGGGCGTACGCCCGCGTCACGTCCCCTCGGCGGTGAGGCGGCCGACGGCCCGGATGACCTGTCGTCGGGTGGCCAGCCGGCGGGCGAGGAAGGCCATCAGCCGGTTCATGCGTCCCGCGATGACGCTGGGCGGCGGGTTCCTGCGGTCGAGGGCGGCCAAGGCGGTGCGGACGACATCGACGGGCGAGGCGATCCTGGTCCCGCCGGCGGCCCGTTCGGTGCCGACGACGTCGAAGAACTCGGTCCGGGTGGCGCCGGGGGACAGGGCCAGCACCCGCAGACCGGTGCCGCGGGACTCCTCCCACAACGCCTCGGTGAGGCTCAGCACGAACGCCTTGGTCGCCCCGTAGAGCGCCATGCGGGGGTTGGGCTGGTAGGCGGCCATGCTCGCCACGTTGACCAGCACCCCGCGGCCCGCCGTCCGCAGCTGCCCGATGAAGGCGCGGCTGATGTCCGCCACCGCGGTCACATCGACGGCGATCTCGCGGCGCAGCCGGTCCGGATGTGCCTCGTGGAAGGGGCCGAACCCGGCGAACCCGGCGTTGTTGATCACGCTGGTGACAGGCAGGCCGAGCCGCCCCAGCTGCTCGGCCAGCACCTGCCCGGGGTTGCCGGTGGCGAGGTCCATCGCCAGTACATGCACCTGGATCCCGTAACGCGCGCGCAACTCGGCGGCCAGCTCCTCCAAGCGCTCCTTGCGGCGGGCGACCAGCACCAGGTCGGAGCCGCGGGCGGCAAGTTGGCGGGCGAACTCGGCGCCGAGGCCTGCGCTGGCACCGGTGATCAGGGTGGTCTGGCCTGCGTAGTCGACCGCTGTCATGACCCTCTCCTCATTGCAGTCACTGCCCACCTGGCAGTTAATGCCAAGTAGGCGGCTGCTGTCCAGAGGGGCGGTAGCCTTGGGCCTCATGACGACCTTGTGGGACCGAACGCGGCAGGCCGCTGTCCAGGCGATCCTGGACACGGCGCTGCGGCTGTTCGCCGAGCAGGGCTACGAGCAGACGACGATCGCGCAGATCGCGCGGGAGGCGGGGATCTCGCAGCGCTCCCTGTTCCGCTACTTCGGGACCAAGGAGGACCTGGTCTGCGGGGACCAGGAGGCGCTGGGCGAGCTGCTGAAGCAGACGGTGGAGCGACAGCCGGCGAAGGTGTCCCCCTGGGATGCCCTGCGGGCCGGATTCGAGGTCGTCCTCACGGCCAACCACACCCCGGAACGGGTGCTGGAGCTGTCCCGCCTGATCTTCGCGACCCCCTCGCTGCGCGCCCGCTACGTCGAGAAGCGACTGCGCTGGCAGGCCGACCTCGTCCCGGTCGTCCAGGCCCGCCTGGGCCCCGGTCCCGGCCCCGACCAGACGGCCGGCGGGGCGCGTGGACCGGCCGTCGACCCACGCGCCAAGGCGATCGTCGCGACCGTCTTCGCCTGCGTCGACACGGCCACCGAGCTCTGGGCCGAGCACGACGGACGCCTCGACCTCGCGGATCTCTACGACCAATGCCTCGCGGCGGTGCGGGACAGCGGCTGAGGCGCGCATCCGCTTGCTTGCTTGCGGGGAGGGGGTCGGTGAGTCCGTACGGGATGAGGACGAGACCGGTCGCCGACTGCCGTCTTACGGGCGCCAGTCCGCCTCCAGGTCATGGGAGTCGGTCTTGGTGAGCTGGGTCAGTCCGGTGCCGTCGGCCCGTACCAGGTAGAGGTGTTCGGGGTCCCCGTCGTCGGCCCCGCCTCTGGTGAAGACGAGTCGGCTGCCGTCGGGGGACCAGGAGGGGTTCTTGTCGTTGAGGCGGGCGGCGGTGATGCGGTGCAGTCCGGTGCCGTCGGGGCGGACGAGGTAGAGGCGGGCGAAGCCCGAGGAGTCCACGCGGCTGAAGGCGATCCGGTTGCTGTGCGACCAGTCGGGCGTCCAGTCGTGGGAGGCGGCGCCGGTGATGGCCTTCTGCGCCAGGGTGGACAGCCGGATCCGCATCACCCTGCTGTGCCCGGCCGCGTCCGCGCGGTTGAAGGCCAGGTACTTGCCGTCCGGGGACCAGGTCGGATGGAGGTCGTCCGCGGCGGTGTGGGTGAGCCGGGTGGCCGGGGTGCCGTCGACGTCGGCCACATAGATCTCGCGCTGGGTGCCGACGGGCTTGGCGTAGGCGATCCGCTTGCCGTCCGGGGACCACGCCGGGTCGGAGGCGCCCTTGGTGCCGGGGACGGCCTTCAGGTCGCCGCCGGCGCTCTTCATCGTCCAGATGCCGTCGATGGCGCCACCGGATCCGTAGCGGACGAAGGCCACCCGCTTGCCGTCCGGAGACCAACTGGGCATCACATCGCTGATGGTGGAGGTGTGGGTGAGCTGGACGGGCGTGCCGCCACTGGGGGAGATCGCGTAGAGGTCTTCGATGAGCGCTGTTGCGGTGTAGCGCGCGAAGACGATCGGATGGTCCCCGGCCGCCCCCGCGTCTCCTGCGGCCCCGAGGGTCAGCGGCACGGCCATGGCGAGCGCCGTGGCGCTCACCGCCGCCCTGCGCCGCGTTGTGCCGAATGCGCCGGTCCTGCGAATTCTCCGAGCGCTTCCGGCGGTTCTGCCGTTTTCGGTGCTGTGCTGTTGGCGCGTCAAGGTGTCCACCCCGTTTTCTCCCGGCGACCCGCTGAGGGCCGCTTCGGCCGGTAAAGATCCCATCCGGTGGGGCTCCCAGGGAAGCGACGGCACCTGTCGGTACGAGCCCTGTGACATGTTCCGTACCTCGCTGTCACATGTGATGCGGTGCGGACGCGCGAACTTCTCCGCGGCGTCATCAACTGCGCGAGTCGGGAGTTCATCTGATTCTGGCGTGCGGAGCTGAACTGCCCCCATGCTGGGCGTACGATTACTGACCGTACACGGAGGGGTGGGGCCCATGGACCGTGCAGCTGTCGGGGTGTTGGTCGAGGCCGCCGCCGATGGTGACAAGGCGGCGTGGGACGCGCTCGTGAAGGAGTTCAGCCCGCTGGTGTGGGCCGTCGTACGCGGGCATGGGCTCTCGGACGCCGACTGCGAGGAGGTCTACCTGGAGGTCTGGTTCCGCTTCGTCGTGACTTTGAAGGACTTCCCCGAACCGGAGGAGGCCGGGGTCTGGTTCGCGGGCACCGCGCGCCAAGAATCCCTGGAAGCGCTGAAGAGCCCAAGGCGTGACGATCCGAGGTTGCGTGACCACAAGACCGGGGATCGCGTCCCTGAGGAAGCGCGGCCCGGTTCGGCATCAAGTGCTGCCGAGGCTGATCGCATCAGGACCCTGTGGGAGGAGTTCGAGCAACTCGAGCCGCGGTGCAGGCAGTTGCTGCGCATTCTGATGACCTCCCCGCCGCCCAGCTACGCGGAAGTGTCCGCCGCGACAGGCCTCGCGGTGGGCAGCATCGGGCCGATGCGTCAGCGGTGTCTACGCCGCCTTCGAGCCCGCGTCGATGCGCGGTGGGACAGCGTTGCCGGCCGCAATGGCGGCAGTGGCGCTGTCGATTCCGGACAGTCTGCGCGTCCCAGTGGCTGTCCGCATGGCCCTGAGACGGTGACCCAGGACCCGATTGACGTCATGACGGGTGGCACAGCCCATCCCTCTCCGGTCACAGATGGCGACGGGGTGTTTGCCGATCCGTCGGCCCTGCCGGGCTGTCAGGTTCACCTGACGCTCCTGGATGAGGTTGCCCGTGCCGGGGCATCCGTGCGCCTGGCTGTGCAACTCGTGGCCGAGGCCGCGCATCCCTGGGCCCGCCCGGGTGCCCGACCCACACTGGACGTCGTGGCTAAGCCGATGAGCGCTGCGGAGGTTGTGCCGGCCACGATGTCGTACGGCTCTGGGACCGTTGATTCCGTGCAGTTCCGTGTCACGGCTGCGGAATCCGGCACGCACCGGATCCGGTTCACCTTTCTGCACCACGACACGGGTATCGTCCTGCAGCAGGTGGAAACGGACCTCGACATCGCGCCTCGTGAACCCACTGGGTCGGGGAAGCCATGGTTGAGGCCGCGCAGGGGGAGGTCCTGACCCAGTGCCCCGCACTTTGACCACCCGGGTCGTCCAGGACCCCAGCGACGGTTTTCGCTTCCTGCCGCACCTGGAGACGAAGCCGCCCGATCTCCGTGTCAGCTTCGACCTCCTCGGCGGCGGGCGGATTCGGGCCCGGATGTCGGGCGCGTCCGTTCCGGCGCTCCAGGGCACCGAGCACAAGACCGACCTGAGTGTCCGGCCCGATGAGGTCCACAGCGCGGCGGCTCGACTGTGCGCCCGCTGGAAGGAGATGTTCGTTGATTTCCAACCGGTCGACGATCAAGGCCGGACGTTGCGGGACCGGCGGCGCCCGTACGCAACAGTCGCCGACCTCAGTGCCGAACCAGAGGACGAACTGCGCCGGGCAGTGGCCCATCTGGCCCGCGGCGGGGAATCTCTGCTGTTCGACGTTCTGCTGCGGGGAGACGACGCATGCACCGAGACGTTCCGCACGTGTCTGCGGTCGGCCCTGTCCCGCGAGGGATTAAGGGTGAGGTTCGACTCCGATCTGCATCTGCCCTGGCCCATGCTCTGTGTGGCCGATGACTCCACCACGTCCGCGGCGCCTTTGAACGTTCTGTTCGCCCGCTTCCTCGGCCATCGGCATCAGATCGAGCACACGGGCGACGCGTATGCGTGGATCGGGCCGCCCCGTACGGCATCGCAGCGGCCCACGGTCAGCCTGAACCATGATGTCCGGGTGGGCCGCACCACCCGGGCGGACGAGGTCGCGAAGGCATTGACGGAGGGCACGACATGCATCGTGCGGACGACCTACGAGGATCTGGTCCGCGACTTCGGGACCCCGGATCTGGACGAGCAGTTGATGTACTTCTGGTGCCATGGCGAGTTCATCGGCAACGCGCCCGAACCCCACATCCTGGCAATCAGGCTCACGGACGGTATCCCTTTTGACGGCCACACCGTACGCGAACTGCGGGCAGACCATCGGCACGGCTGTTTCCGGCCGCTTGTTCTACTGAATGCCTGTCATGCCGGAGTCTCCGGGGCGAGCACGGACCGCGCGTTCCTCGGACGCATGCTTGTCGAGCACGGTGCGCAGGGTGTGATCGGGCCTCAGATCTCGATGCCGCAGGCGTTTGCCGCCGAGTATGCACTTGAGTTCATTACGCGATACCTGCGTGGCGAGGCGACCGCCGGCCAAATCGCATACGAACTGGCCCGGCACTTCGCCGCCCGGTACCGCAACCCTCTTGGTTTCGCCTACGCACTGCATTGCGGCATGGACGCCAGTCTGGAACGGACGAGCGGAGGTGAGACATGAGCCGTGTCGCCGAGGTCGAGACCGTCGACCTGGACGAGACCGGCTGGCTGCTCGACGCGGGTTCCGGTGAGCCAGTACCCGAGCACCGGCTGCGCGAGTACTTCGCGGAGCGTCTCGCCCCGCCCGGCTGGGCGACGGACATCCTGGTCTACGTCCACGGCTGGCAGACCTCACCCCGCTCTGCCCGCCGCACCGTCGAACGGCTGTTGACCTTGGCGCGCAGCAACCTGGCGGCGGCCCCGGCCCGGTATCCGGCCCTGTCGGCCGAGGGCTTCAGCCCATGGTGCGTCGCGGTGCGCTGGCCATCGTCCAGCCCGCTCACCCCTGCCGGCTACCGCAGAATCCGGGACCGGGCGCACGCAATGGGCGCACGCGACGGGGGAGGACATGCCGCGCACGTCCTGGGCGGACTCCTCGGCTATCTGAACGCCGAGCGCGCCGATCCTGAGGAGGCGCCCGTGCTGGCCAACCGCGACGGGCAGTACCTCCACCTTGTCGGGCACTCCTTCGGTTGCCGGTTCCTGTGCGAGGCGGTGCAGTGGGCGGCGGACGCTCGGCTCGACGACACACTCGATTGGAGCGCGGCGAGCCACTTGCCTTCCCGCCCGTTCACTGCGGACAGCATGCTGTTGTTCCAGATGGCCGCAGGGCGCGACGCGTTCCTCTCACTTTTCCGGTACATCCTGCCGAGTGAGGGGCACGACGGAGCTCCTCTGAGGGGCCCCGTTGTCGCCACGTACTCCCGTCACGACCGGGCGACGGGGTTCTGGCATCTGCGCGCCGAGCGCCAGGCCGGCATCGGACATTCAGGGATTGGTCCGGCACCCACGCCTGTCTTCGCCACACGTCTGCTGCCGCCCGACGAGCGGTACCCGCTCACGGCGCTCGACCACCGCTTCGTCAACGTCGACGCCTCCGACGTGTACGTCCGTGGTCGCCGCCTCAATCCGGCGGGGGCTCACTCCGACCACGTGCGCGCGGAGTCGGCCCACCTGCTGCTCACCCTCGCGGACTACTCGCGCTGACCGGCGCCGGTCAGCAGCGCACGCTCCTGCAGTTGTGCCGCTCCCTGGTATGAATGCCGAGCAGTCGACGTCATCACAGCGGGAGACGCCCTTCAGTTCGGGGCCCGGCATCCAGATGGGCTGCGATCCGCGTGAGGGTGTGGGCGTTGTTCTCGAACAGGTGCCCCTGCATGCCCGCTGCCTGGGAGCTGTTGCTCAGGATGCCCAGCCGACAGCTTCCTTGCAGTCCTCGCACGTAGGCGATGAGTTCCTCGTTCGACGTCCCCAGATGGTCCGCCCACAGATCAGACATGAACGCCTCGACCTTGGGCGCGTCGAGTCCCGAGCGTGCTGCTGCCGGTCGGCTCGGCACGAGCATTACCCGTGGGACTGGACTTCGGGGGAGTCCCATTCCATCAGTTCCGTTACGAGGCCTGCCTGTCGGCGTCGCCGGCCCGTGTCGGACGGAGGAGTGATCGTGGGGGACGATCTCCCCCGCCCGGGGGAGACCGTCCCCCCGGGCGCGGGATCTTGCCGCGGCGCCCGACGGCTGTACTGGAACGGTCAGCCAGTCAGGGAAGAGACCGCTGCGCCGCTCCGGGTCCGGTGCCGTCGCGGTGGTCGTGGCTCGGGAGGAATCACGATGCACATGTGGACGAGACGGCGCCTGCTGACCTCGGCGGCCGTAACGGCGGGCCTCGCCGTCACGGCCGCCGCACCCGCGGCGGCCGTAACGGGGCACCGGACCCGCCTCGGCGACGACGACATTCTGACGGCTCTGCAGGCCCTGCCCGGGCTGCGGGTGATCGAGGAACGGCAGGGCGCCGAGCCCGGGTACCGCTTCTTCGTCCTCGGCCTGCGCCAGCCGGCCGACCACATGAACCCCGAGGCCGGGACGTTCGAGCAGCGCCTGACCCTGCTGCACACCTCCGTCGACCGCCCCACCGTCCTGTTCAGCACGGGCTACGAGGCGGTACTCACGCCCCGGCGGGCCGAACCGACCGTGCTGCTGGGCGGTAACCAGCTCCAGGTCGAGCACCGCTTCTTCGGCACCTCACGCCCGGCGAACGCCGACCACTCCCTGCTGACCATCCGCCAGGCAGCCGACGACCACCACCGCGTCGTCCGCCTCTTCCGCCGGCTCTACCGCGGTGCGTGGATCTCCACCGGCAGCAGCAAGGGCGGTATGACCAGCGTCTACCACCGCCGCTTCCACCCCCACGACGTGGACGGCACGGTGGCCTACTCCGCCCCGAACAATGTCGACGACCGTGACAACACCGCGTACCTGCGGTTCCTGGAGAGGGTGGGTACCGCCGATTGCCGCGAGGCTCTGCGGACCGTGCAGCGACAGGCCCTGCTGCGCCGCACCGAGTTGGTCGCCCGCTACGAGGCCTGGGCCGCCGCCGGCAACACCGCGTTCCGCATCGTCGGCAGCGCCGACAAGGCCCTCGAAATCGCCGTCCTGCGCACCCCGTTCATGTTCTGGCAGCGCAACACCGCCGCGGACCTCGCCTCCATCCCCGGCCCGGACGCCGACACCGACGAGCTGTACGCGTGGCTGGACGACATCACGGGCCTGCCCCTCTATGCCGACGCTGCCCTGCAGCACTACGTCCCGTACTTCTACCAACTCGGCACCCAGCTCGGGTACCTCGCCTTCCCCACCCGGCATCTGTCCGACCTCCTGCGATATCCGAACGCCGTCGAGCCTCGTACGTTCGTCCCGCGCGACATCCCGATGCGCTTCGACCGCGACGCCATGCCGGACATCGACCGCTGGGTCCGCCGTCACGGCAGCCGTCTTCTCTTCGTCAACGGTGCCCAGGACCCCTCCGTCGCCGAGCCCTTCCGGCCCGGCACCCGCGACTCCCGCATCCTGTGGGCCCCAGACGCCAACCACAGCACCGCGATCGCCGAGCTGTCCCCCGCCGACCGTGCAGAGGCCGTCGGCATGCTCACCCGCTGGGCAGAGAGCCCGCAACTGGCCCGGTCGATGCGAGCGGTGAGGGTGTCAGGTCGTCCTGGAGGGGGACGTCGAGACACGGCAGAATGACGACCGTGGAAGAGAAAGCGAACACCAGTACTGCAGCTGTCGAGTTCAGGCCGCTCCTGACGGCCGACCTCACCGGCGCCGAGCTGCTGCGCTGGTACTGGACGCTGGACGAGCTCACCGGTCTCGCGCGCACGATGGGCGTCGCGCGGCACGGCGGCAAGGCAGCGCTCACCGCCGGCTCGCCGCGGCCCTGGACGACCTGCCGCTGCCGGCCGCCCCGGCCCGCCGTCACCCGGCGACCGCGCAGTTGGCCGAGCCCGTCGACGGCGACACCGTGATCCCGGTCGGTCAGCGGTGCAACCAGGTTCTGCGCAGGTACTTCGTCGAGGTGATCGGCCCCGGCTTCCACTTCGACGCCTTCATGCGCAAGTTCATCGCTCAGAATCCTGGTCGGACCCTGGCGGACGCGGTTGCCCACTGGCACGCCACCCGCCTGGACGCGGCCCGGCCCCGCGAGATCGAGGAGCAGTTCGAGTTCAACCGCGCGCCGCAGGCAGGGTGATGGCGACAGGCCGACCCGGGCGGCGAGTTCGGCGTTGCGCCGACGCGGGCAGCGACTGTCCGTCGGCCGGCGGCGACATGTTCGCCACCATGCGCACCGCCTACGTGGTGCAGCGTGGCCTGGACGGCGGCACTGCGGTCCCGGGACGTGCTGGAGTTCGCCACCGTCGACGGTGCTCGGGCGTGCGTGCTCGCCGCCCGAACGGGCACCACGCCCGGCATGGACGCCGACCTGATCCTGCTGCGCGCCGACGACCTGACCGTGTTCCCGGCCAACAACCCGGCCGGCACGATCGTCGCCGCCGGCCATCCCGGCCTGGTCGACACGGTTCTCGTCGCCGGCCGTGTGGTCAAACGCGACCGCGGCGAGAGTCGGAGCAACCGCACCCGGGGGGGTTGGACGGTGCGGATGGCAATCAGCCCGTCTGGGTTCTCATCCGCACGTCTGTTTCTGAGTACGCCGGGAGTCGGAGCAAGACCGCCCTGAAGATGGATTCGCTGGCCACCGCCGACACGAAATCGTCGTACCGTCACAGAAGTTGATAGAAAGGTACGGCCATCGTGCGGATAGGACGCATGGCGCCCTTGCTCGCCGTGGGGGTCACGGCAACTCTCATCCCCGCCCTCGCCCCGGCGCAGGCATCCGCGGCGGAACCGCTGCAGAGATTCGAGAACCAGAAGCCCGCCTGGCACCGATGCGACGCATCACTGCCCGCTGCATTCCAGTGCGCGACGATCAAGGTCCCGCTCGACTACAGCCGCCCCGACTCCAAGACGATCGAACTGGCCATCTCCCGTATGAAGACCAGTGTCCCCGGCAAGCGGCACGGTGCGATCCTCTTCAACCCCGGCGGTCCGGGCGGCGAAGGCCTGGACATGCCGGCCATGATGAAGGACACGATGCCCAAGAAGGTCCGCGAGCAGTACGACCTCATCGGGTTCGACCCACGCGGCGTCGGCCGCAGCAGCCCGCTCACATGCGGTCTCACAGCCACGCAGCAGAACATCGAACACCCCTACAGGTCGGCAACGTTCAGCCGCGACGTCAAGTGGGCCCGGACCGTGGCCGACAAGTGCCGTGCCAAGAACGGCGACAAGCTGCCGTACTTCACCACCCGTAACACCGTCCGCGACATGGACGTCATTCGCGCCGTTCTGGGCGAGAAGAAGATCTCTTACCTGGGCTACTCCTACGGCACGTACCTGGGCGCCGTCTATGCGCAGATGTTCCCCGAGCGGACCGATCGCTTCGTCCTTGACAGCGCGGTAGACCCCGCACGGGTCTGGCGCGGCATGATCCAGGTCTGGGCGGAGGGCACCGAGCCGGCATTCACCCGCTGGACGAAGTGGACCGCACAGCGCCACCGCACCTACCGACTCGGCAACACCCCGGCCAAGGTGAAGAAGACGTTCTGGGACCTGATCGCCCGAGCCGACCGCACTCCCATCGACGTCGGTGGCGAAAAGCGCACCGGGGACGACATCCGCGCCGGCCTGCGCGCCGAGTTCTTCACGCCCAAGTCTGCCGCCGAAGCGGTCGTCGACCTAAAGAGGGCCGCCGACGGCCATGCCCCCTCCCATCGTTCCTCCGCGCCGGACGACCGGCAGGGACCGCGCCGGTCCGCGGCTCGCGCCGCCCAGCCGCCGGCCGACAACGGCTCCGCCGTCTTCTGGACCGTTGTCTGCGGCGACACCGCAGCCTGGCCGCGTGACCCCGAGCAGTACCGGCGCGACGCGATCCGGGACAAGGCCAAGTACCCGCTCTACGGCGACTTCGGCTCCAACATCACACCCTGCGCGTTCTGGGACAGGCCGGCCGAGCCGGTCACCGCGGTGGACAACAACGTCGGCCTGCTCACCGTCCAGAACCAGTGGGACTCCCAGACCCCCCTGACCAGCGGCCTCGGCATGCACCACGCCCTGAAGGGCTCGCGCATGGTGTACGTCAAGGGCGGCGAGGGCCACGGCGTCTACTCCGAAGACCCGCGCTCCTGCGCCAACCGCACCATCAACGCCTACCTGAGCAACGGAAAGCTCCCGGCACAGGACATCACCTGCACGACGTCCGGACGCCAGAGCCCCGGCGTGAACCAGCGCATCGTCCCGACGCCACAGCACACACCGGAAGTCCCCCGCTTCTGACACACGGATCTACTGCGTGGAACGCTCCAGTCAGACGAATCAGCGACGGCACGGACTCTTCTGCTGGGGCTTCCGCCTGACCGCTGCCTCGGCACATGGGCACTATGGGGGAGCGGGGAAGGGGGGAAGAGAGAGGAGAAGCAGCGATGGCCGAGCGCGTCATCGAGGCGGATGGCATCGAGCTGTGCACCGAGTCCTTCGGCGACCCGTCGGATCCGACCATTCTGCTGATCATGGGCATCGGGGCTTCGATGCTCTGGTGGGAGGAGGGCTTTTGCCGGATGCTCGCCGGGGGCGGGCGCTTCGTGATCCGTTACGACCACCGCGACACCGGCCGATCGGTCACGTACGAGCCGGGCCGTCCGGGATACACCGGCGCCGACCTGGTCGGTGACGCCGCCCGTGTCCTCGCCGCCCATGAGATCACGGCAGCGCACGTCGTGGGTGTCTCGGCCGGAGGGGCACTCGCGCAGCGGCTCGCGCTCGACTACGCCGATTACGTCCTCTCACTCATCCTGATCAGTACATCCTCCGCTGTGCCCGGCGACCGCGAGCTTCCTCCGCCGACCGAGGAGTTCACGCGGTTCGTCTCGGACGCGCACGTCGATCGGTCGGATACCGACTCGGTGATCGATTACCAGGTGGCCTACGCGCGCGTGCTCGCGGGCGGTCAACGCCCGTTCGATGAGACTGCCGCGCGCAGCCTTGTCCGTCGCGACGTCGATCGCGCGCACGATTTCACCGCGGTGCGCAACTACGACTCACTTGCGGACGGCGAGCTCTCGCAAGCGCCCTTGTCCTCGATCGCCGTGCCCACGCTGGTGATTCACGGGACCGCCGATCCGATGTTCCCGCTCCGGCACGGTGAGGCACTCGCGGAACAGATCCCCGAGGCAAGGCTATTGACTCTCAAGGACGCCGGTCACGGGGTCGAGCGAGCCGACTGGACGACGATCGTCTCCGCAACTCTGGAACACACGGCCGCAGAATAGATCCGGGCTGCAGTACGCCGAGGGCGTGAACCCACGGACCGACCGACCCATCCATCTACCCACTCGCACACCTGGCTGGAACCGCCCGCCTCCTGTGGTCGTCTTGTGCGCTGACTGTGCACAAAACAGGAACGCGGGGGGCGTTGTGACACGGAAAGTGACGAAGGTCGGTCTCATGGTGGTGGCCATGGCGACGGTGCTCGGGGCCTCGGCCTGCGGCGGGGAAGCCGGCGCGGCGGCCGGAGGGAGCGGCGGGAAGCTTCCCGCGCACGGGAAGGGGGAGTCCGTGGCGCCCTCCGGGGACGGGGCGTCGTCCGGCTCGTCGCCGACATCTCCCGGCGCCGTGGGGAAGCTGTCCGGGATCGCCCAGGCCGCGGCGTCGCCCATCACCCGGCACGTACCCTGGAACCTGGACATTCTGGACCAGCGGTCGCGGCCGCTGAACGGGAAGCTCACCACCACCGCCACGGGCAAGGGCGTTCATGTCTACGTGATCGACACCGGGATGGACATCGCCCACAAGGAGTTCGGCGGACGCGCCCACCTCGGCGCCGACTTCGTGGGCCCGAAGGACTCCGGTGACTGCTTCAGCGAGGCGGGAACCGGCCATGGAACGTTCGTCGCGGGCATCATCGGCGGGGCGAGGTACGGTGTGGCGCCCAAGGCGGAACTCGTACGGGTCCAGGGCATCCTGTGCGAGAGCGAGGGCGGTGGTTCCCCGGCGGCGGCCGAGGCGGCGCTGGTGAAGTCGGTCAAGTGGGTCACCGCGCACGCGCAGAAGCCTGCGGTGGTGAACATGTCGCTCAACCTCGACCACCGGTCGGCGGCCCTGGAGTCCGCCGTGAAGAAGATGGTCGACGCGGGGATCCCGACGGTGGTGTCGGCCGGCAACTTCCATGACGACGCCTGCAAGCACTCCCCGGCCGGCGTCCCCGGCACGATCGTCGTGGCGGCCTCCACCTCGAACGACCGCGTGTGGAGCGACGGCGGCTCCTACGGATCGGGCTACGGACGGTGCGTGGACCTGTACGCCCCCGGCCAGAAGGTGACCGCCGCACTCTCCGGCGGCGGTACGACCACGGAGAACGACGGCGCGACGTCCTGGGCCGCGCCGCATGCGACCGGCGTGATCGCGCTGTACCTGTCGGCACACCCGCACGCCACGGCCAACCAGGTCCACGTCTGGCTCGACCACACGGCCACCCGCGGTGTCGTGCGCGGCGTCCGCTCCGACACTCCCAACCGCCTGCTCAACACCGGCGGCCTCTGACCTGCGCCGGCCGCTCCGGATGAGGGCGGCTGCGTCCACGCCGCTGCCGCTGATTTCGCATGTAGGTTTTACCGTCCCGTGGTTGCCGCCCCCACGGGTCCGTCGGATTCTTGGTCACCATGCCGTCGGGCAACTGGTTCTGCTGGTCACGGGGGGTGGATGGATCCCTCCGCGTTGAGCGGGGAATGTTCATGCACCTCGAGTTCCGGCACCTCCGTGTCCTGCTGACTGTCGCCGAGGCCGGCAGCATCCGCAAGGCCGCCGCACGGCTGCAGCTTTCTCAGCCCGCCATGAGTGCTCAGCTGAAGCGGATCGAACACGAGTTGGGCGGCCCGCTCTTCATCCGCAGTGCCGATGGGGTGAAGCCGAACGAGAACGGACAGTACGTCCTGCGCTGCGCCCGTGACCTCGTCGTCGGCTTCGACCGGCTTCGCGAGCACGCGCGCTCGGCGGCCGAGGCGGACAGACAGGCCACCGCCCCGCTGAGGGCGGGCGGAACCGCCGGCGCTCTGGTGTCCCTGCTGGTCTCCGCCCTCTTCGAACTCGTCCCGGAACGAAGGCTCACCATAGATGCCCGCCGCTCCGTGCATACCCTGGTGAAATCGCTGAGCCTGTCGAAATGCGACATCGCGGTGTTCGGCGAATTCCCGGGCTTCCCCCTTTCGGTCGGTGAGTCGGTGGCGACACGCACACTGCTCCGTGAGCCGGTCTTCGTCCTGCTCGCCGAGGACCACCCGCTGGCGCGCCGGGAGATGGTCGGTCTCCATGAGCTGGCGGGTGAGGACTGGGTCATGCCGGAGGCCGACGAGAGCGGTGTGCACGCATACCTTCATCTCACTTGCCAGTCGGCGGGATTCACTCCGCGCATCGCCCATGTGACGTCGGACCTGTCCGTGGCGCAGATCCTGGTCGCCGGCCGGCGTGCCGTCTGCGGGGTGTGGCCGACCGCCGATGTGTCCGCGCGGGGTACCGTGCAGCGGCCGCTCGTGGACGTCCCGTTCCACCGGCGGCTGCTGCTGGCCTGGAATACGGAATCGGTTCCGCCCGAGCTCGCCGACGCGGCCTGTGAGCGTCTGCTGACCGCCTATCTGTCGCTGGTGCAGCAGCGGCCGCAGTATCTGGCCTGGTGGGAGGACGGGGGCGGGGGGTTCGCCCTCGGCGAGGGCGGGTGACCGGCTCGGTCACGGTCCCCAAGCCCTATAGCTCCGCAGCTATATCCCAGATGAAGTCACGTCAGGGACATGTCACCTGCTGAACACTTCGCGTCAACGTCCAAGGACGTCGTCACCCCACGACGAGCGAAGGAATCACCCCGTCATGTCCCGTCCTTTTCTTGCCCTTTCCGCGATGGTCGCCGCCGGCGTCATCACCACGGGTGCAATGGCCATACCTGCGCACTCGCAGACCAACGCAGTGCAGCGCGGATCCTCCGTCCGCGACACGGCGATATCCCAGGCCAAGGCGAACGTGACCCGGCACGCCGACACCTTCGGGTTCGGCGCGGGTCAGTCGCTCCAGGTCAAGGACGTCGTGATCGACGCCGACGGCACCCAGCACGTCCGCTTCGAGCGGACCTACCGCGGCCTTCCCGTCGTCGGCGGCGACTTCGTCGTCCACCAGAACGCCGACGGCTCGTTCAAGGGATCTGCCCGCGCCAAGGCCCACAAAGTGGCGCTCAAGTCCGTGGCTCCCGCCGTCGACGCCAAGGGCACCGCGGCCGGCGCCCTGAAGCGCTCGCACGGGTTGGTGCGCAACGCCAAGTCCACCCCCGAGCTGATCGTATGGGCTGCTTACGGTTCCCCGCGCCTGGCCTGGCGCACCACCGTTCAGGGCGTGGGCGACAAGGGCCAGCCGCACGGCGAGGTCTTCGTCACCGACGCCACCACCGGCGCGGCGATCGAGAACTACGACGTCGAGCACGAGGCGACCGGCACCGGCCACTCCGAGTACACCGGTGACGTCAGCATCGACACCACCCAGCAGGCCGACGGCACCTTCGCCCTGGTCGACCCGGTGCGCGGCCACATCACCAAGGACGCGCACAATCTGTCGTCCTCGTCCCTGAAAAGCACCTCCGGCACCCTGTTCACCGACGCCGACAACATCTGGGGCGACGGCAGGAAGTTCTCCACCGACCGCGCCACCGCCGCCGTCGACGCACACGCCAACACCGCGGAGACGTTCGACTACTACAAGACGACCTTCGGCCGCAACGGCATCAAGAACGACGGCCGCGGCGCCACCGTCTTCGTCCACGTCGGCACCAACTGGGACAACGCCCAGTGGTCGGACTCCTGCTTCTGCATGATGACCGGCGACGGCAACGGCAGCACCGACCCCGAGCAGGTCGACCTCGACACCATGGGCCACGAGATGACACACGGTGTCACCTCGGCCACCGCCAACCTGCGCTACAGCGGTGAGTCCGGCGGCCTGAACGAGGCCACCAGCGACATCCTCGGCACCATGGTCGAGTGGTACGCCAACAACCCGGTCGACACCCCCGACTACCTTTTCAGCGACCAGTCCACCCCGCCGTGGCTGCGCCGCTTCGACAAGCCCTCCCTGGACGGCCGCTCCGCCGACTGCTGGTCGAAGTCGGTCGGCCGCCTCGACGTGCACTACTCCTCGGGCGTCGGCAACCACTGGTTCTACCTCGCGAGCGAGGGCAGCGGCGCCAAGACCATCAACGGCGTCTCCTACAACAGCCCCACCTGCAACAGCTCCACCGTCACAGGCATCGGCAACCAGAAGGCCTCCGCCATCTGGTACCGGGCGCTGACCGTCTACATGACCTCCACCACGGACTACAAGGGCGCCCGCACCGCGACTCTGAACGCGGCGAAGGACCTCTACGGCGCCACCAGCCCCGAGTACGCCGCCGTGGCCGCGGCCTGGAGCGCGGTCAAGGTCTCCTGACGCACTGACGCACTGACGCACCGCCTGATCCATCGGAGCCGGCCCGGACGACGACCCCACAGCCGTCGCCCGGGCCCCGGCGTTTCCGGCGACGCCGTCCACCTCGACACGTCAAGGTGGTGCGGAGCCACCTCTGTCGGATCAGTCGGCGACCGGCTTGCGGTAACGGACGTACTCGTTCTGGCGCCGGAAGCCTACGCTTTCGTAGAGGTCGTAAGATCGGTGCGGATTCGCGGTCCCGGTGTACAACCTGGCGGTCTTCGCGCCGTGCTCGCGAAGACATCGCAAGCCGTCCAGCAGCAGAGCCCGTCCGAGGCCCAGACGCCTTGACTGTGCCCGGACGCTCAGTTCTTCGACTTCGCCCACGGTTGGGTCGTGGCGACGGAGGGAGCACAGGGCGACCCCGGCCACATTTTCCCCCTCCCAAGCAGCCCGCCAGCAGGTCGGGTCGGCAGTGGCGAGGAAGCTCGAACGTCCACCTCTGGGTGAAGGCGGCATCTGCATACGAATCGACGACCGTCTTCCAGGCCGCGTGGTGGTTGGCCGGTTCGACCGCACCGATTCGGATGCCGGCCGGCAACGGCTTTTCGTCGGGGAGCTGTTGGAGATCGGACAGCTCCAGCTCCACCAGGCTGAAGACACGCCGGTATCCGGTTTCGAGCAGTAGCGCCGTTGCCTCCTGCTCGGAGGCCATGGCATTCGCGCCGATCACACGTCAAGCCCCCCGTTACGTTGGATATACGGCGTCATCGATCACGGAAGCGTAGGCCGTGCTGATCAGACGGTAGAACTCGTTGTTTCGGCTTCGACGAAGAGGCGACTTCGTCACTCCGAGCCGTAGTACAGCCGGAGGAACTCCTCCATCGCCGCGTCGACGCCGGCGCGGTCACCGGTGGCGAGCAGGTCGAGCAGCAGACCGCGGACGGTGGCGAGTCCCAGCCGGGCGCGGTTGCGGGCCGCGGCAGGTTCCGCGCCCGCGTCGACCTCGGCGGCCACGAGTGGTTCCAGCCAGTCCGTCACGAGCCCTTCCAGGACCGGGACGGCCTCTGGGCGGCCCCGCAGCGCCTGCCCGCAGATTTCGAAGAACAGCCGTTCCTGACCGGCCAGCCGAGGGTCCGTCAGCTGCTGCCACAGCTGCCGCGCGACATCGGCGGGTGAGAGACCGG
Organism: Streptomyces sp. NPDC001406; assembly: GCF_042895285.1. Taxonomy (NCBI): domain Bacteria; kingdom Bacillati; phylum Actinomycetota; class Actinomycetes; order Kitasatosporales; family Streptomycetaceae; genus Streptomyces; species Streptomyces sp. NPDC001406. The sequence goes on along the minus strand of NZ_JBIAWG010000008.1, from coordinate 146,447 downwards.
GTTCCAGGCGGAGCCGGGACAGCAGCTCGCGCTGGCGTCGCTCCGACGTCCGGACGATCTCGACGAGCAGCTGCTCCTTGGAACCGAAGTAGTGGATCAGCATGCGGTGACTGACGCCGATCGCGGCACCCAGACGGCGCAGGCTGAGGTCCCCGATGCCGTGCGCCACGACGTGGTCGACAGCCGCGTCTACCAGTTGCGCGCGCCGGCCCCCGTCCGATTCCTGCCCGGTCTCGGTCTCGACCTCGGAATGCGAGTCGTCCGTATTCACCACAACGTGAGTGTACCAATTGGTACATGCCGCATGTACCGTGTGGTACATGAAGCCTGTCACCGTGTCGATCGACGTTCCGCAGACGCCCGAGCAGGTCTACGACTTCCTCGATGTCATGGCTCACCACGAGCGATTCACCGACCACTATCTGACCGACTGGAGCTTCAGCGGCCCCGGCCGCGGCATCGGATCGTGCGCCACGGTCACCGCCGCGCTGGGCGGTACGAAGACCGACGTCACCGTCGAGGTCGTCGAGGCCGACGCGCCGCGGCGCATCGTCGAACGCAACGTCAGCGCGGCCGGCCGACGCCTGGCCCACGGCACTTACACCATCGAACCGCTGCAAACCGGAGGGAGCCACGTCGCGTTCACGTACGCCTGGGTGCGCGCTCCTCTCGCCGACCGGCTGCTCGCCCCGGTCGTACGGACCACGATGCGGCGCGCCAACCGCACGGTCATGCAACGCATGGCCACCGAGTTGGCTCGCCGAGAACAATGACACACGAACCGGATCACGCCTGGTTTCAGTGCAGCGGGGGCGGGCCGTCCTCGGTCCCCGTTCCCCAGCCGGACGGGTTGGTGCCCACCGTGAATGCCAGGGATCGTATGTGCCGCAGCGTATCCGTCGTCAGATACGTTCGGCCGTACGACGCGTTGTCGACCCGCGCCGACTGGATGTAGCGGTGGGCGTCCGAGGTGCCGGGTGCCGTCACCGTGAGCGCCCCGCGGGGGTAGTAGTGGCGGTCCAGACGCAGGTCGACGCGTTCGAAGGCGGGCGTGGACAGGCCCCAGGTGTCATGGCCGGGCTGCACCGGGAAGATGCCGATCGAGGACAGCACGTTCCAGGCGGACATGGTGCCGAGGTCGTCGTTGCCCGTCATGCCGGTCGGGGCGTCCGTGAAGAGGGTCAGCGCGGCGTGTACGACGTCGGTGGTCTTCCACGGCTGGCCGGTCGAGAGGTAGGTGTACGGGGCGATGAGGTCGGGCTCGTTCTGCGGGTTGTACTTGTCCGCGTTGTAGTAGTCGTACGGGCCGTTCACCCACACCTCGCGAGCTGTCTTCGCGGGGTCCCGCACCAGCCGGTCGTAGGCGAAGAACGAGTCCAGCCGGTCGTTGGCCGCCTGCTTGCCGCCGATCAGACCGACCATCCCGGGCAGGTCCTGCGGTACGAGCCACTGGTACTGCCAGGCCGTGCCCTCATGGAATCCCTCGCTCCGCGCCGGGTCCGCCGGGCCGGTGAACGCGCCGGAGGCGTCGCGCGCGCGGAAGAAGCCGGTCGAGGGGTCAAAGATCTTCCGGTAGCTCTGGGACCGGGCGGCGTAGCGTGCCGCGTCGTCGGCGTGGCCGAGTTCGCGCGCCATCTGGGCGAGCATGGCGTCCGACAGCGCATACTCCAGCGTCGCCGACGCCCCGTGGTCGTAGTCGGAGTCACCGGGCTTCACGTGCGGGCGGCCCTTGATGTAGGGCGCGAAGCCGTCCGCGATGTACTCCTTGTTGGCCTCGCGGCCCACTGCCGGCGAATCGGCGGGCGGCGCTCCGTCCGCGTTCTTCTTCAGCGCGCGGTAGGCCCGTTCCTCGTAGCCCTTGAGGAGGCCCTGCTGGTAGGCGTTGGTGAGGAACGGGGTGACCGGATCACCCGTCATGATGTTCGTCTCGACCGTGCCGTAGCCCCACTTCGGCAGCCAGCCGCTCTCCTCGTCGATCCTGATGACGGAGATTGCCATGTCCCGGGCCTCGTCCGGCGCGAGCAGGGACAGGAGCTGGGTCTGGGTGCGGTACGTGTCCCACAGGGACCAGTTCTGGTAGTACGTGAAGTCCCGGGCGCGGTGGATGCTTTGATCCCAACCGGTGTAACGGCCGTCGGCGTCGCTGCCGATGTTGGGCGCCAGGAAGGACCGGTACAGGGACGAGTAGAAGGTACGACGCAGGGTGTCGCTGCCACCCCGTGCGCGTACGGTGTCGAGCCGGCCCTCCCAGGTGCGCCGCGCGGTGTCGCGGACCTGGTCGAAGGAACGGCCGCCCTCGGTGCGGAGGTTGACGGCAGCGCCGTGCGCGTCGACGTACGAGAGAGCCGTCGTCGCCTCGACGGTGCGGTCCTTGGTCGTGTCGAAGCGGACGTAGGCGCCGTCCCGGCCGGTCCTCGAACCGTCGGTGACCGTGGAGCCGTTCCACGTGCCGTGGGCGATGAACGGACGGTCGAAGCGGGTGACGGTGTAGACGGTGTACGGCTTGGTGTCCTGGCAGAAGCCGCTTCCGGTGATCGTGGTGCGCACGGTCCGGTTGTCGAGCACCTCGACCTTGCTGGAGACGCTTCGATGCAGTGACTGCCCGGCGTTCAGCAGGACGTTGGCCTTCTCGGTGGCGGGGAAGGTGTAGCGCTGGACGCCGGTGCGCGCGGTGGCGGTCAGTTCTGCGGTGATGCCGATCTTCAACCCGACCTTGTAGTAGCCGGGGCTTGCCTTTTCCGTGTCATGACTGAACTCGGCCTCGTACTTGGCGTAATCCGTCTCTGTGACGTCGCCGGTCGTCGGCAGCACCGGCAGGTCGCCGCCCAGGCCGCAGCCGACACCGGAGAGATGTACGAGGGAGAAGCCCCGGATGTGGTTCTGGGAGTAGTCGTAACCGGTGTTGTGTCCGGTGTCCGGCGAGAACTGCACCATCCCGAAAGGCACCGCTGCGCCGGGGTAGGTGTTTCCCTCGTTCTCGGTTCCGATGAACGGGTTGACGAGATCGGTGAGTTCGCCGTCCTCGGCCGCGGCCGCCGGGGATGCCGCGGGCGCGATGAAGGCAGCTCCGAGGACTGCGAATGCCGCGACCGCACTGCGTATGCGCTGAGTCCATCTCATGGGCGTCAGCCTCCTCACTTGGACAACGTTGTCATAGCGGTCGCTCATCTTTCAGGCCGCATGAGGGATCGTCAAGAGGGAGATTTTAAAGGGAAGTTGGAATTCCGGGTCACCGGGGCTCAGTCCGCCGAGGACGTCTCCGCTTCCACTGCCGGTGAAGTCGATGTCGAGGCGAGGTCTGGAACCGGCCCGCAGCCACGCGCAGTGGAGGGCACCCCGGCAGCCTGGCCCCGTCGCCGCCTGAATGCCGGGACGGTCACCAGCCCGAAACCAAGGACCGCCGCGAGCAGGTGGCCGACGGTGGTGAAGTCCGGCAGCGGCCCAGGCCACTCGGCACCGCCGAGGGGCCAGGCGAGCACGAAGACCGCCCAGGGGAGGCGGCCACGCCGGGGCAGGGCGAGTGTGCCGACCGCCATCACGGTCTGGGCACCGTAACTGACCCCGTAGTCCGAAGCCTGCCGGACGGCAGCCGGATACCAGCCGTGCCGAAGTGCGACGGTGACGACGCCGGCGGTGAGCAGGGTGGCTGCGACATGCCCGCCGAGAAACACGGCCACGGCGCGCGGTTTCCCCCACCGGCGCTCCACCCAGGCCAGGAAGCAGCAGACGCCGAGGCCCAGGGTGATGAAGGTCCCCACGAATTCAATTGAGGTGACATCCGTGAGCGAACCGTCGAAGAACAGCACGCTGCCAAGCAGGGCGGTCACCGGATGATCGTGCAGATTGTCCAGGTTGGTGCCGAGGTGGCCCAGCAGGGTGGCCGCCCGCTCGGCGGACAGCCCGTAGCCGACCCAGGCGTGGCTGACGAGGAGTAGGCAGACGTAGGTGACTGTCAGCGGTGCACGGCGCGGGTACGTCCGCGCGGTACGGAGCATGCCGCCCAAGTGGCCCGACGGGGACTGAGAGTTCATGCTGGGAGATTGTCCCGGTTGATCGAGGCTGAGGAGCGTAGGGGCCGGCAGGGATTGTGGCCCGGCGGCCCGGCAGGCTGCCGTTGATCGCCGGCACGAAGGCCAGTGTCAGATGGACGAGCAAGCGCCGCTCGGCCGCTGCTCCGCCGCCTTCTTCAGGGCGTCGGGCCAGGTGCCGAGCGAGTCGTCCAGCGCGGTGGCGAGCCGTCCCGGTCGGCGTCGACCGGCGCGCCCGCCCAGGATTCCCGGGTGCGGACCACGACGCCGTCAACGTCCTTGGTGAAAGTCCACTCGTGCACCCCGGTGATGCCGTGCGCGGGACCGCCCCACAGGATGCGGTGCGGTGCGTCGACGGCGGAGATGGTGGAGCCGCACGTCGAAGGAATCGGACCGGCTGACGATGCAGGAGGTGCACATCGCACGCCTGGTCGCCGACGGCGCCACCTCCAAGGAGGTGGCGGCGAAGCTGTTCCTCAGCCCGCGGACGGTCGACGCGCACCTGCGCAACATCTTCCGCAAGCTCGGCCTCACCTCACGCAGGCAACTGCGAGACCTGCCCGACATCCGTCAGCCGCCAGCCGCCAGCCGCCTCGGCAAAGGCGCGGTCAGCGGCTCAGGACCAGGCCCGTTCCCGACACATCGGCGCGGATGCCGTCCTTGGCCACTGTCACACGCTGCAGGTGCAGGGAGCCCGCAGGCGGCTTCGGCAGCTGGAAGGCGAAGGAGAAGCGGTCGGCGATCTGAGGGCGGGTGAGCTTCGTCAGTGCGCTGAACAGGGACAGGTCGAGACCGAGCCGTTCGAGCGGCCTTGGGTGGGCGAGTGCCGCGTCCACGAGGTTGACGCCGGTCAGTTTCCGCAGGAAGCGCGGCGCGCCGGTGAGTTGATGGAGCTCGTCCTCGTCGTGGAGCGCGGCACGTACCGCACTGTCGGGTACGCCCAGGCGGTGCACGATCTCCGGAACCGCCAACAGGGCTCGGATCTTCCCGGCCTCCCGGGTGAGACGGCGCGCTGAGGCGCGGGTCAGGTGGAGGCCATCGGCGGGCCCGGTTCCGGGCTGGTATGTGGCAAGACCGTCGATGTCCAGCCGGATGCCGTCGACAGAAGTCGCGATGCCGCGGTCCCCGTCACGCCGGACGTGCGCTTCGGCCCGAACGTGCAGCTCGCGGCCCGCGACGCGCAGGGCGCCGTCGGCTCGGACGCGGCCGGGGCCGCGGGCCGTGAAAGCCACCTGCGAGGCGCCGAGTTCACGGTTCATGTCAGCGAAGGACAGCAGTACCTGGCCGTGCATCTGCCGAATGAGTGCGCCGCGGATCGTGGTGGGACCGTCGCCGTCGATGCGTATGTCGTCCGCCGCTGCGGTGACTTGCGTGAGGGTGACCCGGTCGGCTGGGATGTCGGGAAGGGTGACCTGGACCGAGTCCAGGTGCCGTGCGGCCAGTTGTGTGAGGAAGGGAAAGCCGCCGATCCGTACCTCGGGGGCGGCGGCGAGACCCAGTTCGTCCTTGAGTCGTTCGGAGGCCTTGTGCTCGGCGTAGAGCACCGCCCAGCGGTCGGCCAGCGTGACGAGGCAGGCCAGGGTGAGCACCCAGGCCAGGACTCGCGCCACGGTGGGCAGGCCGGTGGCGCGGTTACGGCGCCGGCTGCCGCGCCTGTGGTTGGGCGGTGCCCAGGGTTCGTCGGCGTCCTCGTCCTGTTGGGTCGCCGTGCTGCCTTCGGTGAGCGAGTCGTCCCATGGATGGTCCGCCAGCGAAGCCAGTTCGTCGTACGGATTGCGGCCGCGCGGAACCATCTCGGGAGGAGGTCCGTCGCACCGGTCGGGATGATGCGTCTTTATGTGGGGGGTACGCATCGGTTCATTTGATCACATAGTGGCACCTGGTTCGCAAGTCGCATCTGAAAACGAGTCAAAAGAGTGAGGCCGGCCAGGAGAATCGCGCTGCCGATCAGCGTTGCCGACGGGCGAGCGTCCGCATCGCTGATCAACAACCCGAAGGCCATCTGCCAGCACAGCGCGAAGGCCACGACCAGCTGACCCCAGCCGTATCGCACGTCCATAGCTCCCCACGTCCCGTGATCGGCCGGACCCGTAGATCCAAGGGTGTATGTGGAGCTGGAAAGGCCCGGCTGAGTTCACGCTCCGTACATCTGAACTCCCCTGGGCTCGGCTGATGCCGCGTCAGACTGGGCCGACTATCGAACACTCCATCGCCATAAGCGGACGGAAAACGTCGAGGAGTTGTGAGGTGTGTGTCCGTGTCCTGTCAACTTCTCCCATCGGGTGTCACGCTCTTCGCATCCCCCCACAGGAACGATCGATGGAGACCGCATGACCCTCCATGCAAACACCCGGCCTACCGCCGCCCTTGTGGCCCTGGCTGCCGCAGCCGTGATCGCGGCACAGACCGGTGCGGCGCAGGCCACCCCCGAACGAGCCGAGGCCACCACCCAGGGCCACGGGACGTTCGACCGTGTCGCGGCCGTCAAGGCCGCGCAGTCCGAAGCGGCGTCGGCCGCCCGAACTCTCGGACTGGGCGCCGAGGAAAAGCTGATCGTGCGTGACGTCATCAAGGACGCCGACGGCACGGTGCACACCCGGTACGACCGCACGTACGCCGGACTGCCCGTACTCGGCGGTGACCTCGTCACCCACACCGCCAAGGACGGCAAGCTCAAGGGCGTCACCAAAGCCAGCAACGCCCGCATATCGGTGGCGACGACCACCGCCACGCTCAAGGCGGCGGCCGGCGCCCGAAAGGTGATCTGGGCCGGAGGCAAGGGCAATCCCGTGCTCGCCTTCGAGACGGTCAAGACGGGTGTCCAGAAGGACGGCACCCCCAGCCGGCTGCACATCGTCACCGACGCCACCACAGGCAAGAAGCTGTACCGCTACCAGGCCATCGAGACCGGCACCGGCACCAGCCAGTACAGCGGCGAGGTCCCGCTCTCCAGCACCAAGACGGGTTCGGGCTTCGAGCTCACCGACGCCGACCGCGGCGGCCACAAGACCTACGACCTGCACCAGGGCGAGAGCGGTACCGGCGACATCGTCAAGGACGACGACGACAAGTGGGGCAACGGCAAGAGCGACGACCCGCAGACCGCTGCCGTGGACGCCGCCTACGGCGCCGCGATGACCTGGGACTTCTACAAGAAGGAGCTCGGCCGCGACGGCATCGGCGGCGACGGCAAGGCCGCGTACTCCCGGGTCCACTACAGCAACTCGTACGTCAACGCGTTCTGGGACGACGGCTGCTTCTGCATGACGTACGGCGACGGTGAGGGGAACAAGAAGCCCCTGACCTCTCTCGATGTGGCCGGTCACGAGATGAGCCACGGTCTGACCTCGCGCACCGCCAAGCTGGAGTACAGCGGTGAGTCGGGCGGGCTCAACGAGGCGACCAGCGACATCTTCGGTACCTCGGTCGAGTTCTTCGCCAACAACAAGGAGGACGCCGGCGACTACCTCATCGGCGAGAAGCTCGACGTCAACGGCAACGGCACGCCTCTGCGCTACATGGACAAGCCCAGCAAGGACGGCAACTCGCTGGACGCCTGGAAGCAGGGCGCCGGGGACCTCGACGTCCACTACTCCTCCGGCATCGCGAACCACTTCTTCTACCTGCTGTCCGAGGGCAGCGGCAAGAAGACGATCAACGGTGTCGAGTACGACTCTCCGACGTCGAACGGTTCGACGGTCGCCGGGATCGGCCGGGACAAGGCCTACAAGATCTGGTACAAGGCACTCACCACCTACATGACCTCGACGACCGACTACAAGGCCGCCCGTGAGGCGACCCTGAAGGCGGCCGGCGACCTGTACGGCGCGGACGGCGCCGAGGCGAAGGCCGTGGCCGCCGCCTGGAGCGCGGTCAACGTGGCCTAGCCAAACCGAGGGCTCTGCCTTCACTCAGGGGTTCCGAATCACTCCAGGTGATTCGGAACCCCATCGCCGACGCATGGAGCGTGTATCGGACCTCAATGAGGCTTCCAGCTCCTGCTGCAGCTGTTTCAGCATGGTGGCGTCTGGGTCGGACTCGTAGGTTTCGAGCCCCAGGATGTCGAGATCGCGCCGGAGGAGTGCGAGCGCCGGATTGCGCCAGGTGTAGAGGTCGTCAGGGCGTTGGCCGCCGCTTTTGGCCCATCTGCGGCAGCGCTGACGCAGTGCCAGAAGCGCACCCCGGGTGGCGGCATCGGCGCACATGCCGCCCGTGGAGTACAACCAGTCGTTCAGCTCGGCCGCGACCCTGGCGGCAACCTGCGGCGTCACCGCTTCGGCACCGCCATGCGACAGACGCCGGAGAACGGCGAAGGCATCAGGGTAGGACGCGAATCTGCACCAGTGTCAGCAGCCCGCTGACGCCGGCCACCAGCAGTGCAACCAGGCCAGAGATCAACGCCGTCACTACCTGATCGTTCATCGCGCCCGCCCCCGGAGTTGTGCGGCCATGGGCCACAGCTCGACCCAAAGTGTGCACCGCCCAAGGGCTGCCGTGAATATTCGGGGAAGGTCATCGCCCAGGCAATAGCGCGCAGCAACAACGCTCCCGGGGGACGCGACCGGCCAGGAGTCCCCATGGGACACCCTGGCCGGTCGTGTGCGCTCGGCGGTCTACAGCTGTGGCTGCGGCATCCGTTTCCAGCTGAACGGGCCGAAGGTTGTGTCGGTGGCCGCGTAGTTGGCGTTGGGGTCTGCTGTCAGCTTCAGCCATTCCAACGGGGTGGTGCTGCCGTGCACGACGATCCGGTGGAAGTTCGAGACGTTGTAGTACGGGTGCTCGTTCCACGCGTTGTCACCCGGGTCATGGGCGCAGACGCCGGCGCCGGTGGCCGGGTCCGTCTCGCCGGTGCAAGTCGCCGTCGGCGAGAGCGGGTTGTCCGAGCGGTACAGGTGCGAGTCACCGTTGAGCATCAGCACCGGGCGGCCGAACTCGGTCGTCTTCGCCGCGACCTCGCTGATGATCGGCTCGTAGTTCGTCAGGTGCTTGGTGGTCTTGCCGTCGAGGTCCCACATGTCGGCCTGTGCCGTGATCACCACCGCCTTGGCGTGCTTGGCGCGCGCGTCGGTGAAGGCGGCATCGAGCCAGCGGACGTCGGCCGCGGTCCGGCTGTTCCGCTCTTCGGTCTGTGCCTGAGTCGCGGTCGGCACCTTGTACCAGGGGTCGGTGTCGTTGTTCGAGCCACCCGGCACGTTGATGGTCACGAAGACGATGTCGTTCTGCGCCCACCTCACGTTCTCGACGTACTGAGAGTCGTCCGGGTGGCTCCGGTCGTAGGCGGTGGCCTGGGAGACCACGTTCAGCGTCCCGCTGCCGAGGGTGTGGCCCGGCTGGGCGAAGAAGTCCCGCCGGATGGTGGCGAGGTTGTCGAGCGGATTGCCACAGTGGTAGCTGACGCAGTCCGCCGTACTGGTCGACAGGCCGCTCGTGCCGACGTAGTTGATCGCGCCGGAGGCCGAGTCGTAGAAGCCCCCGCCTTGACCGGGCGAGGTGAGGCTCGACGCCTTGTGGCAGTCGGCCCACTCGTTGTCGCCCGGCATGTAGACGAGCGGCTTGGTGAAGGAGCGCCAGGCGGACGCGATCGAGGCATCGTAGCCCTCGGTGCAGAACTCCTTGCCCGAGTGGATGTCGCCCACGTGGATGACGTCGCTGATCGTCGGGTCACTGTTGACGGTGCCGATGAACGCCGGGGTCTTCTGGAACTGCGACGTGTCGGCACTCTGGCCCGCGGGCGCGTACGCCGACATGCCGTACGGCGAGTCGCCGTACACGGCCAGCGTCAGTGGGCTGTCGGCCGTCGAGGCCGTGGCGGTCGACATTACGGAAGAAGCAAGGCCGACGGCGACGAGCGTGACAAGCCCGCGCTTTGGCATGCGTCTCGACATGCGTCCCTCTTTCAGGTCCGGTTGAGGGGGGCGCTCCAGTGAACTGGACCCTCAGGAAGCGCGACATGGCATCAATGGCGGCCTGGAGATGACGAGCAAGCGAACTTTCCCGCCAGCGTCGTCAGCACAGTGTCGTTGGCATTCCGGTTGCCGATGGTGAGCCGGAGTCCCTCGCCGGGGTAGTGGCGCGCCTGGACACCGGCGTCGATGAGTGCTGCGGCGCCCTCATCGATCGGATCGGGCGGGGCGAGCCAGAGGGAGTTGGCATGGCTCGGGTGCACCCGCCAGCCGAGGCCGAGGAGTTCGTGCCGGAGCCGTTCGCGTTCGGCGACGATCGTGTCCACGCGCAGGCGCAGGTCGTTTTCGGCACGTAGTGAGGCCTTGACCGCCGCTGTTGCCACCGCGTTGATTCCGAAGGGCAGTTGTTGTCGGCGGATCCGCTCCACCAGGTCGGGGGAGCCGAGTCCGTAGCCGACCCGCAGGGCGGCCAGGCCGTAGGCCTTGGAGAAGGTGCGCAGGACGAGCAGGTTGGGGTGTGCGGTCAGGAGCGCGGGCGTGTCCGGCAGGTTGGCGTGGCGGGCGAACTCCACGTACGCCTCGTCGAGGAGCACGGTGACGTGCCGGGGCACCTGCCGTAGGAACGCCGACAGCGCACCTGCGGTGACGAGACTTCCGGTGGGGTTGTGCGGATTGCACAGCACCACGACGCGGGTGCGGTGGTCGAGCGCCGCGAGCATGGCGTCCAGATCCTGGTGTCCGTCCGGCGACAGGGGTACGGCGACCGGGTGCGCGCCGGCCATCGTGGCCAGGAGGGGGTAGGCGTCGAATGTGCGCCAGCCGTAGACCACTGCGTCGCCGGGCTGGACGAGCGCCTGGAGCAACTGCAGGGCCACGCCGACCGATCCGCTGCCGACCGCGACGCGGTCGGAGGTCACTTGGCACCATGCGGCGATCTGCTCGGTGAGGTCCTCGGGGTGGAACTGCGGGTAGCGGTGGGCCTGTGCCACGGCCCGTTGCATCGCCTCGCGCACCGAGGGCAGTGGGGGATACGGGCTCTCGTTCAGGGCAAGCCGGTGCAGTACGGGGATGTCCATCGCTCAGTCCCGTCCCCCGTGCCAGCGGACAGCGACGGCACCGGCGAAGTCGCCCGCGTGGGCAAATCCCCCGAGCACCACCAGGTCGCCGTCCTCGACCTGCCGGGAGCGGATCGCGCGGTCCAGGGTGATCGGGATCGCCGCCCCGAACAGATTCCCGTACTGGTCGAAGGTGTTCAGGTGCCGTTCGGCCGGCAGTTGCAGCGCCTCTCGCCAGTTCCGCAGGAAAGTACGGTTGGGCTGGTTGGTGATGAGGACGTCGATGTCGGTGCTCGCCACGCCGAGCCGCCGGCACAGGTCCATGACCACCTCGGGGACGAGGCGGTTCCCGCGTGCCAGGACCTTGGCGACGCTTGCGTCGGTGAACCCGATCCGCAGCTGGGACTCTCCCGGCTCCCAGTACTTGCGGCCGTCTTCGAGCGCCACGGTCATGTCACCGGCGTACTCGCCGATGTGCCGGGTCTCCACGTCGAGGACGGGCGAGTCTGCCGATGTCGTCACATACGCCACACCGCACCCGTCGCCCGGGATCGCAGCCTGGGCGAGTTTGCGCACCTCGGACTGGGTGAAGCATTGCCCTGCGGCGCTTTGCGCGTTGCAGATCAGTGCGGTCTTCGCATCGGTGGAGGTGAGGATCTGCCGGGCCATCTTCAGCATGTACACGAAAGAGGCGCAGCCCGCGTTGGCCACGTCGACGAGCCACTCCGGGTTCAGCCCGAGCCGCCGGGCCACCTCGGTGCCGGCGCCCACGAACGGCAGGTCCGGCAGCTGGCTGTGCACCAGCAGCACATCGACGCCTTGGATCTCTTCCCTGCCGTGCCGTTCGATCAGAGAATGTACGGCCCGTTCGATCATGTCCGCGTTGGTCTCGTCCGCGGCCACGTGGTGCCGTAACGGCGGGACCTTGAACATGGGGTGGTTGCGGAGCTTGTCCTCGGCTCCGGGGTACTCGGTGTAGAACTCCGCGGGGACCGGCTCGCCGGGGAGGTAGCCGGCCACGTCGGTGAGGCTGACCGTCGTCACCGCGCCACCGCCTTCGCCGGAGCCACGTTGACCGGCAGGCCGTTGCGGTGGCGGTGTTCCAGGATGGCCTTGAGGTTGTTCATCTCCACGGTGTGGCCTGCGTAGAAGAGGTCCCAGTAGTCGCCCACCCAGGGCCGGTCCGGGCGCGGCGCCTTCTCGGGGTGGGGGTTGGTGTCGTAGTGGGGGTGCCGGCAGTTGGTCCAGGTGATCACCGAACCCGGCTTGTCGAGTACGAGTCGGGCTGGGACGACACGCATCAGGTAGATCATCCACAGCTGCTCGCCCTGGTCCCACGAACAGTGGTAGTCCACGGTCATGGCCTCGGGGTTGGCGACCACCTTGCAGTAGATCCTGGTGTCGTCCTCCAGCCGGTCGTGACCGACCCACAGCCCCGGTGTGCCGGTGGGCGCGAAGCCCCGCAGGCTGCAGGTCCACTCCTCCAAGTGGTGTCCCTGGCGCAGGTAGTCGTAGGCCGCCTCCGGTGGGCAGTCGACGTACTCGTGGATGGTGCAGTACTGCCCGTAGACCTGATGGTGGGGGTAGACCGCGTGGGTGAGCTCCATGCAGTGGGCGGTCAGTTCCTCCTTGCCGGCGTTCTCGATCCGGATCAGGCCGGGGATGTCAGCCAACGTCGACGAAGCCTCGCTCATCCGAACTCTCCTTGCTCTCGGTGCGGTTGGTGATTTCGGTGATTTCGGTGAAGGACTGGAACGGAAGGAACGGCGGGATCTCCCGCGGGTCGCAGTCCACCGCGACGAACGCCGGGCCGCCGCTTGCATTGCTGCGCAGCAGCGCGGTGCGCAGCTGCGCCGCGTCGTCGGCTCCCGTGGCCTCCAGCGACGGGAAGGCGGCGGCCACTCCGGCGGCGAGGTCGGTCCGGGCGAACAGGTCGTCGCTGCGGACGCCGCCCTGGAGGAACTCCTCGCGCAGCGCGCACATGGCGTGGGCGTTGTTGTTGAAGATCACGAACGTCACGGGTGCGTCGTACTCCACGGCGGTGTGCACTTCCATCCCGTGCATGAAGAAGGCCCCGTCGCCGGCGAGGACGTAGGTGCGTCGGCCGGTGGCGAGCGCGGCGCCGATCCCGGCACCGAAGGTGTAGCCCATGCCGCCCATGCCGACCGCCACCACGAAGCGGCCGTGGCGCGGTGCGGGGAGGAGGTGGATCGCGCTGGCCCCCGCGTTGCCGGCGTCCACGAAGACGTGTGCGTCCTGGGGGAGTGCCGCCTCCACCGCGGCGACCGCCTGGCTGTGGGGGACGGCTCGTCCACGGGTCTCAGAGGGCGGGCCCGGCATGGGAGTGGGACGGGGGCCGGCGTGCGGCGGACAGGGACGGGGGCGGGGCGGCAGGCGGGCGGTCACCGCGCGCAGCGCGTCGCGGAGATTCCCACCCAGTGCGATGCCTGCCACGAACGGCGGTTCGGGGCCGAGACAGACGACGTCGGTGGCCGCCAGGGCGCGGTCGAGGCCACCGCGTGCCATGAGCGGCAGTCGGGTACCGGCCAGCAGGCACAGGTCGGCCCGCCGCAGACAGTCTTCGACGTTGGCGTGGCCCATCACCCCGGCCACGCCGGCGAATCGGGGATCACGGTTGTCGAAGACGTCCTTGGCGTCCGGGGTGACCGCCACCCATGCCCCGAGGCGCTGGGCCAGTTCGGCCAGATCCGCACGCGCGTCCGCGGCGGCAACCTCCTCACCGGCGATCACGAGGACGCGGGCGGCCCCGCGAAGGGCGTCCGACACGGCGCTGACGGCAGCGGTGTCGAGCCGCGCAGCGGATGCTGTCGCAGGGCCGCCCGGTGTCGGTGTCGCGCCGCGGGCGGGCACCTGGATCCGCGCCTGCTGCACGTCCTTGGGCAGCAACAGCACGGCCGGCCCGCGTGGATCGGCCTGTGCCGCCGCAACCGCCAGGGGCAGCAACTCCGTGAGCGAGTCCGCGTCATCGACCCGGGCGCAGAACCGGGAGACGGGCGCGAAGACCTCCCGTGCATCGAAGGAGCCCGCCCTGCCGCTGGAGTCCTGGAACGCCCCGTGGCCTTCCTGGCCGGTCGGCGGCTGACCCACCAGGGCCAGCACGGGCACCCGGGAGGCGTACGCCTCCGCCAGGCCCGGTACGAGATTCATCGCCCCACCGCCCGAGGTGGCGGCAACGACGCCGAGGCGCCCGGTCGTGCGTGCGTATCCGTCGGCCATGGTGACGGCGGAGAACTCGTGCTTGGCGACGATGCCGCGAATGGCGCCGCCGCGGTGCACGGCGTCATACAGGTCCTCGATGTTCGCGCCGCCGACGCCGAACATGTGGGTGATGCCGGCCCTGGCGAGTTCCCCTGCCAGATGGTCGACCAGACGTACGGTTTCTGCCTCGCGTAATTCCGAGGTCGAGGTGGTCATACGGGGCTGCTCTCCCTCTCGTGGTGCCGGTCGATGAGGCCGGATGGCGAGATGACCTGAAAGCGGTGCCGGTATTCCTTGGGGGTGAGTCCCAGGGTTCGTCCGAAGGAGCGGAAGAACGTCTCGGTGGCGGCGAATCCGCAGCGGCCGGCTATCTGGCTGATCGTCAGGTCCGTCGTTTCCAGCAGTTCGCGTGCGCGGGCGATACGCGTCCGTTCGACGTACTGGCCGGGTGTCGTGCCCACCACGCGCCGGAAAACCCGGGCGAAGTTGCGCTGACTCATGTTGGCCTGCCGCGCGATCTCGGCCACGGGCAGCGGGTTGTCCAGGTTGTCGAGAATCCACTCCTGTGCTGCCCGGATCGGCGGATGGTCGGCCAACTGGGCGTCGAGGACGGCGCTGTACTGGGACTGCCCTCCGTGCCGCTTGAGGAACAGCACCAGAAACCGTGCCGTCTCCAGCGCGAGCGCCGCACCATGATCCGCCTCCACCAGGGCCAGTGCCATGTCGATGCCCGTCGACACGCCCGCGGAGGTCACGAAGGGCCCGTCCCAGACGAAGATCGGCTCGGCGTCCACCGTCACATCCGGATAGCGGCACGCCATCATCTCGCTGTACGCCCAGTGGGTGGTGGCGCGTCTGCCGTCGAGGAGGCCCGCCTCGGCCAGCAGGAAGGATCCGCCGCATACCGAGGCGACTCTGCGCGACCGGGCCGCTGCCCGGCCGATCCAGGACACGAGCGCCCGGTCCCGGAGCGCGTTGTGGAGACTCCATCCGCCCGGCACGAGGAGCGTGTCGATCGGGCCCTGCCCCGCTTCCAGCGGCGAGGCCTCGATCACCACCCCTGAACTCGTGCGCACCAGTGGTGCGTCGGCGGATACGAAGTCGGTCCGGTAGGGCGTTCCCGAGGGGCCCAGGAGCCGGTTCGCGGTATCGAACACTTCAATCGGTCCGGTGATGTCCAGGGCCATCGAGCCCGCGTACACCACCACAACAACACGTCGCTCCAACACGGTCACAGCCTGTATCGAATGCCGTACTGGCTGCAATGCCAGATTACTGACGTATCCGGCCAACAAGCGGTGCGGAACGGTCAGGAACTGCGCTGGCAAGGCAGTTCGTGCGTTGAGCAGGCAGCACTGGGTGAGACAGCTCACAGGACGTTGGTTGTTGGGCGGCCTCGGGACGCCGGCGAGGAGCATGGGGTGAAGACAGGCCGGGCGGGCGCTGTCCGCCCGGAGTCACGAGCCCCGATTCGTACGCCACCACCACCGCCTGTGCCCTGCTGTCCAGGTCCAGCTTGGTCATCGTGCGGTTGAGGTGGGTCTCGACGGTCGCCTCGCTGATGCAGAGGCGTTCAGCGATCTCCAGGTTGGACAGGCCGCGTGCGATCAGTCTCAGGACCTCGAGCTCGCGGGAGGTCAACGCATCAAGATCCGCAGGCTGTTCGCAGGCGGACTGACGGGCGTACGCCTCGACCAGGCGACGGGTGACGCTGGGAGCGAAGAGCGCATCGCCACCGCTGACCGCGGCCACCGCGGCGAGCAGCCGTTTTGGCCCGGAGTCCTTGAGCGCAAACCCGGAGACTCCGGCGCGCAGTGCCCCGTACACGTACACGTACTCGTCGAGGTCGAAGGTGGTCGGCACAAGGATCCGGGGTGCGGGGTCGGCGGCCGTGGCGAGAATGGTCCTGGTGGCGTCGATGCCGTTCATGCCGGGCATCCGGATGTCCATCAGAATCACCTTGGGGGCTGTCGCGGCGGCGAGCGCCACGGCCTCCGCGCCGTCGCTCGCCTCGCCGACCACCTCGATGCCGGGTGCGGCACCTGGTCAACGCCGCCGCGATCAGCGTGTCGAGGGCGAGGGGGCGGATCCGCACCGTGGCAGCGTAACTCCGGCCCGACGGCTGGGCGTCAACCTTCCGCGGTACCACGGAAGTTGGAGGAAGCGGGCGGCTACCACGTTCGATTTCCTGTATCGGCCCTGGGGTTTACCGAGGTGTCGACCCTCCTCGGGATGTGCATCGACAAGGCCGCGCCCACCTTCTTGTGCTGACCGCACCGCACAACTCTCTCCAGGGGGAATGAGATGTCAGGCATACAAAAGGCGGGGCTCGTCGCCAACCGACAGTGACGCTGCCGCGCCCTGCCGCACGGCCATCACTAGGTTCAACTACACCGGATACCGAGCCTGCGGCAGTGGTCGAGTCCTGGACGTCGACTGGGACCGGAACGGTTCACTCGACGAGTCATTCGTCATCGCGCCCAACCGGGAGATCTGGCACATCTGGGCCCGGTTCGGCGGCTGGAAAGAGCTGCCGGGCGACGGTTGCGGGGACACCTTCTGGGGCTGGTCCCGGTACGACAATGTCCGCTGCGTCGCGGTCTGGGCGGGTAGCACCGTGTGGGCCAACCCCTTCGACGGCACACGCTGGCTCGGCTGGGGCGCGGTACTTGCTGACGGTCGGCTGCCTCCCATGTGAGAAGAGCGCTCCGGCACGATAAGAGCGCCCCACCAGCCGGTTCCCCCGATCCATCCGGTCCTCGGGCAGCAGCCCGATGGGGCGGTTGAGGGGGAACCGGCTTCTCGCGTGTCGAGATACCTGTGCGAGGAGGAACGCATCCACGTCGCGGCCGGCTGCGGGACAGGGCGTTCCGGAACAGAGGCAACCAAGCGCCCCGGCGCGTTCGCAATGCGGCGCCCTCAGACGAAGCGGACGATCCAGCGTTGCGAGGTGCCCCCGGTGCATGCCGCGGTGGAGACCCGGTCGTTCGCCGTCCGAGCGAGGCACTTGTGGCTGACGCTGTTCTGAATCGTCCTACCGGCCGGTGTCGAGCTGCTGATCTGCCACAGTGCTGCCTTGTCGGCAGCGGCACAGGGTTTCATGGTCAGCTGATCGTTGCGCAGCGTGAGGCACAGCTTCGTTGCCACCTGCCGGAGTGCCGTGTACTCGTAGTCGTCGTCCCAGTGCCACTTCTGGTAGGCGCCCAGATTGCATGAGAAGACGTACGGGCCGTAGTCGGCCCGGAAGTCCAGGCACGCCTTGCTTCCGGCTGAGTTCTGGAAGGCGGTGGTCACCGGTGCCGCGCTCGCCGGTGTACTGCTCAGGCCCACCGCGAGCCCGACGACCGCCCCCACGGCGGCCAGCCTTTTCAGAACCACGAGTTCCTCCTCTGCTCGACGCATTCCGCCGGGATGGTACCGACAGTTTCCAGGCGTCAGAGTATGAGCAGGAGCCGCGTGTTCGAGACGAGCTTCCGGTTCACACTGGTGCTCTGCACAAAGATCGTGAAGTCGTCGTTGTGGTCCGGCTTGACGCGAACCTCCACGTCCGGCAGGCCGAGCAGAGCTCGGGCCTCGGGCCCCGTGTACACCCGGTCGGTCTTCTTCTCGAGCACCGCGATCTGCTTCCGTGCTTGGACCTTCTCCGACTTGCTCAGCTCGTAGTACGCACCACCGGTACGGTAGGTGTGCCCGCATTCGATGACCCAGTCCCGGATCGACGCGTCACGAGACACCGGGATCAGCTCGTACTGCGACGGATCCACCGGGGTGAGGCCGGCCGCCTTGATGGTGTCCTTGTTGACCGCCTCAGCACCCGTGGAGAACACCGCCCGCGATCCCCGGATGCCCTTGGTGCGGCCCACCATGAACTTTTCGGTCGCCTGACGGATGACCTGCCCGGCCTCCTCCAGACCCTGTGTGCTCGTGGCGTCCCAGATGGCGATGTTGTCCTTCGGGAAACCGCACTGCATGGCCTCGCGCTTGCCCATCTGGTCCGGCACAAGAACGGCCAGCGTCCAGTTGTCCTCCTGAGTCTTGCTCATCTCGGCCACAGCCTCGACCAGTTCACGCGGATCCCTGGCAGGTGCATCCGGGCAGCGATGGCTTGCGTTCTCCTGCCCGTCGGTGAGTACGAACGTCAGGAAGCTGTGGTCGCCGTACAGTTGAGCCGTCTGCGCGAGCTCCCGCTGTGACTTCAGCGCGGCCGCCAGCAGAGCCGTCATGCCACCGACCCGGTACAGCTGCTTCAGCGACGGCATGCGCAGCACGTCCTTGTCGTAAATGACGCACTCCACCTTGTCCGCGAAGACGTACACGGTGACGCGTGGTTTCCTGGTCCAGTTCCCTCGACCGGCGGGCAAGATAGGCAATCTGCTGGTCGGCGACCTCAACGACCTTGCGGCTCAGATGCGACATGGACGAACTGGCATCCAGCACGAGAGCAACGTGATTGATGTAGTTCTGGCTTCCGGACATGGCAGCTCCCCCTCTTTGTCTTCCCGACTCGATGCTCCTACCGTCTCACGCACCACTGACAATCGATCTTGGCTCACAGCCTGGATGAGGAGTCAGGCCGACGAGGGGAGCGGGAGTGGCTACACTGCCGCGAAGCCGCGAGGCGACACAGCAACTGGCCGGAAAAGAACGGTGGGAGAGGCCATGGCATCGGGGGGATGGGGTCCGGGACCCGGCACGGGGCAACCGGGCGGCAACGGACCGGGTGGTCGGGGCTGGGGCGCTCCGTACGGGCCGACGCCCAACGGCCCCAACAACCCCTACGGTCCGCCCGCCCCGGGCCCGTACCCGAACCAGAACCCGTATCCGAACGCGAACCCGTACCCGTACCCCTACGGCCCGCAGCCCGGCGCGCCCGTTCCGGTCGCACGCCGCCGCAGTTGCCTGTGGTACGTCTCGCCCGTCTTCCTCGTGGTCGCCATCCTCCGCTCCGCACACCGCGTGGCCACCAAGCTCTTCGTGCACGAGAGCGGGGACCGGATCGTGGACCGGACCGTGGACCGTGTCCAGGTGGTCCGCACGGTGCTCGGTGTGCTGGCCACCCTCGCGCTGATCCTGGTCTACGGCGTGGAGAAGGACCGCTGGGGGAACGCGGCGGAAGACGGCCTCGCCAACGCGTTGGCCACGCCGCTCGTGCTGATCGTCACCGGGCCGCTGGTCATCCTGGGATTCATCCTCTACGCGCCCCCGCATCTGCGACCGCACCTGCGTTCCCGGCTGAGCGCCCCGCTCAAGGCGGTCGGCTGGTACGTGCTGACCCTGGTCGTCCTCGCCACGACCATCTACCTCGCGGGCGGCACCATTCTCAAGGACCACCTGCACGGCTGGCAGGTGCTGCCGTTCGCCCTGATCGTGATGGTTGCCATCTTCTGGGGGCTGCCCTTCCTCTTCCTGGCGTCTTTGTACTCCGCACGCAGCGCCTTCAACACCGCCCATGTCCACCCGATGCTGCCGCCCGTGGTCACCGGTGTCCTGGTATGGGTGCTCGCCTTCTTCAACCTGATCGGCAACGGCATGCCGGCGGGCCCGCCGGTGGCCCAGTTCTGCTCACTGCTCGGCGGGCCGCTGTCGGTGACCGCGGTCTCGGCGTGGGAGCTGCGGCGCCTGCGCACCCGCTTCGGAGTCACCGTCCGGGGCTGAGCCGGAGCGGCGGCACCACTGCGCTGCCGGCATGGAAGCGGCGCTGCCCGTCCACCGCATCGCGTCGGAGCCGATGCGGTGGAGGGGCGGGTCGCCGAGTTCCAGGTGCCCGCGGCACACGCCTGGTGAGCCGCCATACTCACTTCACGAACTCGTCTACGGCGGTCAGCAGTAGAGATTGCCGCCGGGTGACGTTCCGAGGATCTGCGTGAACCGCTGGTAGGCGTCCACGCGGCTCTGCACCTGTGCCGGGTTCTTGCCGTCGCACTCGAGGGAGCCGTTGATGCTGCGGATCGTCTGGCCGAAGCCGGCGCTGTTGACCATGGCGTTGTGGGGCGTCATGCTGCCGGGCCCGGTCTGGGTGTTCCAGTACCAAAGGGCCGTCTTCCAGGCCACGGCGGCGTCGTTCTGCACCAGCCACGGGTTGTTGAGGAGGTCGATGCCGAGCGCGTCGCCCGCGGCCTTGTAGTTGAAGTTCCAGCTGAGCTGGATGGGGCCGCGCCCGTAGTAGGCCGCCTGCCCGGCCGGACAGCCGTACGGCTGGCTCCAGTCGCAGTAGTGCGGGTAGTTGGCGGTGTTCTGCTCGACCACGTACACCAGACCGCCGGTCTCATGGCTGACGTTGGCGAGGAAGGCCGCGGCCTCCTGCTTCCTGACCGTGTCGCTGCCGGTGTTCGCGAAGGCGGGGTAGGCGCTGAGAGCGGCGGTGAGGCCGCTGTACGTGTAGAAGGAATTCCGGTTCGGGAACATCTGGTTGAACTGTGCCTCGCTGACCACGAAGGTGCCGACGGGGGTCCCGGAGCCGTCGTCGCAGGCATAAGGGTCCCAGTACCAGGTGCTGATGGTCGGGTCGTAGCCCGGGTTGTCGTGTTCGGCGATGTAGGCCTTGCCGTCGGTGTAACGCACGATGTCGCCGGTGGCGTACGACCTTCCGGCGACCCAGCTCGGGTAGCTCGAACACGCGGCGGCGGATGCGTTGGCGGCCGGCAGCAGGACCGGCACGGTACTTCCGAGGACGAGTGCGGTGACCACGGCGGAGATGCGGCGTCTCGACACAGGATCAACTCCTTTGCGGAGCACGGCCGCACCCGGACAAGGGCAGCGCGAATCCGGGCCTTGTGCGCAGGTGCCGGTCGAACCGGCCATGGCGTGGGTGCGACCGTGGTGGGGGGTGTGGAAGCACACTCAACCGCTTTGGTCTGTACCAGTCAAGGGTGTAGACCAGTCAACTCGCTCCACGGGAGGAGGCTCGTTCCCCGCTGCCTCCTGTGCATGCCCCCGGGAGGGCGACTACGTAATGGAGTCGGGCAGCAGCTGCCCGCGTGGCATGATGGCGACGTGACTTTGATCCGAAAGGCCGATGCCGCGTAGGTCGCCCGGCGCGTTGCGCGCCCAGATGCAGTTGGTCCGGGGTGATTCCCGGCAGTTCAGTCGGATTTCGGGGCTTGGGCGCAGTGCTCAGGCTGCTGTCCGGCGCCTGGAGGCTGACCGGTTCTGGCCCGGTTGCCTGCGCGATTCCCTCGACCAGTTCGAGCGGTTCCTACGGTGCCCCGGGCGCCGGCTCTATGTGCCGCTCGCGGACTGTCCGTGCCACGATCCGCTGGCCGGCCGGGACAACGTGGAAGCGATCCTGAATGCCTTGCCGTTACGTGCCCGCCGTGAGCTTCGGCAGATCGTGGCGCGACTCGACGAGGAATTCGAGCGGCGGACGCTGCCGGATCCGATGGCGCCTGTCGGGCTCGGGGTCGGCTGGTGGCACCGGCGCCTGACGGGACGGTAGCCGATGGTGGCGGGCTCCGGATCCGTCAGCGTTTTCGTCAGTTCTCAGTGCCCGCTGATCTCGGAGGGAGACAGCGCGGCGAGGGCCTGCAGCGCGTTCAGAAAGCCGCGCCGATCCTCCTCCGGCAGGCGCGCCAGCAGTCGCTCCTCGTGCTGCTGGATCGCCGCCTGGACCGCGTCGCGCAGTTGGCGTCCCGCCGGGGTGAGTGAGAGGAGGCGCGCCCGCCGGTCCGCCGGATCGGGCTGCCGGTGGATCAGCCCACGTTCCTCCAAGTCGTCAAGGACGCCGATGATCCGCGTCTTGTCCGCACCGATGTCTCGCGCCAACGCGGCCTGCGTCCGTACTGGTGGGTCGTCGAGCCTGAGCAGCACCGCGTACGCCCACATGGCCAGCCCGTGCCGGCGCAGTACCGGCAACTCGGCGGCCACCAGCGCGCGGCCCAGCGGGACGATCATCGCCGCCAGGTCAGGGCGCCCTTTGGATGTGGTGTTCCCAGCCATGGGGAAGAAGATACTCGTTGACGCATAGTAGGTACCTGCTTATCGTAAGCGTATGCGTATGAACTTAAGTGTCATGAAGGCTTTCAACGACCGTGCGGTGCGCGAGAGCAGCACCGTGGTCCGCCGGGTGAGTGTGAAGGACCTCAGTCGTCCGACCCCCTGCTCGCCTTGGAATCTGGGCGAGCTGCTCGCGCACATGGCGGCCCAGCATCGGGGGTTCGCGGCGGCGGCGCGAGCCGACGGCGGTGACCTGGCCCACTGGAAGGCCGAGGCGCCCGGGCCGGATGCCGTCGCGCGATACCTTGCCGCCGCAGAAGCCGTCCTGACCGCATTCGCCGAAGTCGGCGTGGAGGAACAGGAGTTCGCCCTCCCCGAATTCGGTGCGGGCGCAACCTTCCCGGCGATCCGGGCCATCGGCTTCCACTTCATCGACTACGTCGTCCACGCCTGGGACGTCGCCCGTGCCCTCGATCTGCCCTTCACCCCGGACCCCGACATCTTGGATGCCGCGCTCCCCATCGCGCTGGCCGTCCCCAACGGTGCCCACCGCATGCGGCCGGACGCCGCCTTCGCCCCGAGCCTCCTAGAACCCGCCGACTCCGACGCTCTGACCCGGATCCTCTTGCACCTGGGCCGCTCCCCGTCCTAGGCATGGCGGGCACGCAGCGAAGGTCGAGAAGGGCTGGCAGGGGGCCGTTCATCTCCGGCCTGGGTCATTCCGGTTGGTGTTCCGGGCCTCCGAAGTCCGGGCTCGACCACCTTGGGTGCGGTGCCGGAGTGGGTGTCCGGCGCAGGCCGGACGCGGTTGCGGGGTTGGCGAGGGCTTGCTCCAGGAAGGGGAGGATGCCGCGTTCCAGGAGGGCTTCTCGCCAGGCTTCCCTGGCCCGGGCCACCTCTCCGTTCGCCTCGCCGTAGGCTCCGGCGTCCAGCGAGGAGCTGTCGCGCAGGGCGGTGAGCAGCAGCCCGAGCGCGGCGACGAGGATCGCGGCCGCGGCGACGGCACCGAACACCCATCCCGCCGTCAGCATGGTCTGAGCGAATGCCGGCTCGGGGTTCAGTATCTTCAGGATGTAGCCGATGATCAGGAATATCGCCGCGGCGGTTCCGGCGAGGACGGGGGCGAGGACCGCGACGACGGCGACGGCGCCCGCGCCGGTGGTCTCGGCGGCCTCGCCGAGGGTGGTGGCGAGCCCCATCGCGCCCGCGACGCCCGGCTCACCGGAGCCGGATTCACCACTGGACGACGGCGTGGACGACGGGATGGACGGCACCGGTTGGCGCAGTTCGTCCCGGACTATCACATAGTGCTGGTACTCGGTCGCCGCGGCCGCCGTGATGAGTGTGGTGGCGTTCAGCGCCATGGTGCGCAGTTGTTCGATGTTCAGCCGCTGTCCCACAGCGGCCAGTTCCGGGCGGTGTGGTGCGGAGCGCAGCGCCTCATCGAGGAACCGCTCGTAGTCCTGGCGGTCCTCGTTCAGCAAGTGCTGATCAGCCGACCGCTCCCGCCGCATGTCGTCTGCCTGGCGGTTCTCGCCCGGCAGACGTTGCGGCGCGGTGGAGCTGCTCGTGGCATCGGGGTGCCGTGCCGTCGCCTTTACTCCTGCCTCATTCCGCGCGGATGCCTTGCGCGCTATCGCCAGGTGCATCCAGGCGCGCAGGGCTGAAGTGGGCGGACGGCGCCCGAGAATGGACCGGCGCGGGTTGGCAACGTCACTTGCCCTTGCCTCGGCGTGCTCTGTGCCGCTCGGCGGCTCCTGGGGTGGTTCGGGAGCATCAGAGGGTGAGGGAGCCGGCCGACTGGCGGTTTGCGCGCCAGTGACGGTAGGCCTGGACGGTGCAGCGGGCGGCCGAAAGCCTGGAGACCGGCGAGAGAGCACGGCCAGGACACGGCCGGAGAAGGATTCAGCAGCCAGCGTCATGCCTGCCCCCTGGGTCCGACGGTCCCTGCTGTGCGGTGATGCCCGTGTCTGGCTGCGGAATATGCGGGGGACTACCGCCTGATCGTGTCATGTCGGGAAGGCCATTGGTCTGGCCGAGACCGTTCGGCTGCTGCACCCGCCACTCAACCGCCTGTTGCTGCGCCTCCTCAGCCACACCGCCCAGCGCGGCACGACCCGCGCTCCTGACCGCCAGCGGTACCAGCGTGGCGAGTTGTTGAACCACTGACAGCGCCCCCAGGCCGACCATGTAGGCCACGAGCGGGTTCACACTGAGCGGGTACGTCGCGGCGAGGACGCCTGTCGGGGCTCCGCTCACGAACAACCGCAGCACTGTGGCCACGCAATGACCCCGCCAGCCGGGTGCGGGCAACTGCTCCTCGCCCGGCCGTACATCGGGCTGGCGCCGAGGCGGTTCGATCGTGTCCGGCTCTACATTCCACGGCATCTTGCGGTGCCACTTGACGGACTTGATGACGTCGACGGCCTCCATGGTGGCGCCACCGGCCACCCCCACCCACGCGGCCATTAACCAGTCCATGCACCGAGATTAGAAGGCCGCACCGTGACAGGGAACGACCTCGCCGGATTCGCACCAACCGCACGAGGCTGTGAATTGGTTGAGAAGCCGGGCCGTCATCGGTTCTCACACCTCCTTGTGCCGTGCCCGCGACGCAGCCGGCCGCACCGTGGTGAGCAGGGTGAGAGCGAGCGCGGCGAAGACCAGACCGAGCGCCGTCATCGTGGCGGCCTGCCCGACGGACGCGTCGGGGACGTCGCGCAGCCATGCACTGATCGCCATGGCTGCGACGGCCGGGCCGATCAGGGCCAGCCAGCCCGACAGCGCCAGGGCGACCTTGCGGGCCCATGGGCTGCCGTGGCGCATCCCGGCGATGGCGGCGATGGCGGCAGGCAAGCCCACGCCGAGGTCGAGCAGGGCGATGGTCCAGAAGTAGCCGGGGCCCTCCTGGTAGTCGGCGGCCGACGGGTGTGTGCCGGCGGCGTCGAGGATGGCCGGCACGTACCGCGTGAAGGTCACGATCGCCAGGAGCGGGATCAGCATGCCGCCGGTGAGGCGTTCCCGTCGGCCGGGCGGCGTCCAGGCTGCCGGGTCGATCTGCTGCCAGGCGAGAAGGGCCGTGGTCCAGCCGAGGACGAACAGCGCCAGCTGCAGCGGGAAGAACGCCTCGCTGTTGCCGTCGTAGTGCAGGTACTGCGGTCCCAGCACGTACTGCGGAACCATGTACGCCGTATACACGCCGGGTGCGAGGGCCAGCACGCCGCCCAGCGGGTGCCGGCGCAGTACGAGGACGGCGGCGCACACGGCCACGGGAGCGACGACCGCGACCGAGAAGACGTCCAGGGCCACGAGCTGGCTCATCAGCGCCCCATGGCCGGGGATCGGGTAGTGGATCGCCGCGAAGCCGACGGGACCGAGCAGCGTGCCGGCCACGAGCAACGCCGCGAGGACCAGCAGCCCACCGCCGAGCAGCCGGGCGAGCGTGTGCGCCCTGGTTCGCGTGTACGGCGTTTCGTACGTCCTGTGCCGGATGGGTAGGTCGCTCATCGCACACCCCGTGTCCTCTCACGTCAGGCAGCCGGCCAGGCCGCCGGGCAGGGTTTGACGACCCCGAGTCCCTTCCGCCCGCCGACCGGACGGAAGGGACTGGCCCACGTGGGAACCACGCAGGTAAAAGCGGCCCTGCGTGCTCAGGCCAGGGCGGCTGCGAGCACATCGAAGGCGGTCCGCGGATCCGCCAGGGCGTGGTAGATGCCGGGAATCTCATGGTCGTCGAGGCCGAGCAGGCCGTAGACGGCGTGCATGGCGCCGCGCACCGAGTACTCGACGGTGAAGACCACGTCCTCCGGGATCTCCGTGAACTGGCCCAGGAAGGCGAAGTTCGCCGCGCCGCGCGGGATGACCAGCGGCCGGTCGTGTGTGGTGCGTGGGGCGAATTGGCTGGTGATGTAGGGCATCATCACCGGGATCACCGTGGTGGTCGCCGCGACCTGCTCCTCGATGTCCGACAGGCCCAGGTGGCCCAGCAGTTCGGTGAGGATCTCCCGGCCGGTGGCCTCGGCCATCGGCTTGCCGACGAAGTCGCCCTCGCGGTCGACGAACAGGCCGTAGCCCCACACCGTGTACACGTCCTCCGGCTGGCCCTCGAAGTGCGGGGCATGCGGCACGACGATCGACATCAGCCAGTTGGAGTCTTTGAACGTCATCAGCGCGCCGGTGCCGGGCAGGTTGCCGGACAGCTCCTCGATGCGGTGCAGCAGCAGCGGGCTGCGCATGGTGAGCGTGAAGGACTCCCACTTGGCCTCGTCCACGTTGCCGTTGAACGCCGTGGGCCGGCCGAAGTCGTCGGCCTTGCCTGCGATGGCCTCCCACAGCCGCCAGTCCCCGTCGCGCTTGTCGCGCACCAGTTCGGGTGCGGTCGTGTCGCTGCCGTAGGCCGCGTCGGCGGTCATCGAGCCGAGGGTGAGGAACGCGTAGTCGTCGGCGCCGAGTTCGTAGGAGTCGCCCTGTCCGGCCCGGTCGAGGTGCAGGCGGGTGGCCCGGCGGGTGCCGTCGTCCTCGGTGGTGAAGTCGACGTCGGTGACGCGCACTCCGTGCTCGAAGCGCACGCCGCGCTCCTCCAGCCAGACCCGTATCGGGCGGATGATCGAGTCGTACTGGTTGAGGCGGGTGCGGCGCACCCCCGCCAGGGTGTGCATGCGGGGGAACTCCTGCATGAACCGGAGCAGATAGCGCTTGAGTTCGATGGCGCTGTGCCAGTTCTGGAAGGCGAAGGTGGTGCGCCACATCGTCCAGAAGTTGGTGGCGAAGAAGTGCGGGGAGAAGAAGTCCTCGATCCGGCGGGCCCCGATCACCGACTCGGGCAGCACCAGCAGACGCGTGAGTTCCAGCTGGTCACGCGCGTCGAGACCGTAGTCGGCGGCGT
This sequence comes from Streptomyces sp. NPDC001406, assembly GCF_042895285.1. Taxonomy (NCBI): domain Bacteria; kingdom Bacillati; phylum Actinomycetota; class Actinomycetes; order Kitasatosporales; family Streptomycetaceae; genus Streptomyces; species Streptomyces sp. NPDC001406. Next base: position 119,425 of record NZ_JBIAWG010000008.1, on the reverse strand, counting down.
CGAGAATCACGGCACCCTTGCCGATCAGGCGGGCCTTGGCGTCGGTGGGCCACTTGGCGTTGAACTCGGTGATCTCCTTGCGCACCGATACCGACTCGTCGGTCAGGGTGGGGATCGTCTCCAGGAGGTTCCACAGGCACGTGTACGCCTCCTCCTCCAGCATCCGGCCGCCGCGGGTGACGTATCCGCCGGGCTCCTCGCGACCGTCCATCGAGCCGCCGGCGACCGGGAGTTCCTCCAGGATGTGGATGTTCTCGCCCGGCAGGCCGCCGTCGCGGATCAGGAAGGCCGCCGCCGCGAGGGAGGCGATGCCGCCGCCGACCAGGTAGGCGTGGGATGGGTGCGGAGCGTCGGTCATGACGTCCCTCCGTTTCTGCCGACCCGTGATACGGGCGGCCGACTGTGGTCACAATCCTGTGCACCACACCGTCCGCCGTGCTGCGGGCAGTGCGGTGCACAGCGCGTCTCCGCTGTGCTCAGGCCGATCGCGGCGAGGCGCTGGTAGTACTCAGTCAACTCGTGGGGTGATCACGTCGGCAGGGGCCGGTCGTCCCTGCCCGCGTGCCGAGGGGCCCGGGCCGGGCGGTCGCTTTCCGGCGCAGGCCGATGTCCATGGCGAAGGTCGTCGACCGGTTGGTCGGGATCCCAACGAGACCGCGATGCCCGGTGTATGTTCAGGCAATAACCATATACCGGCTACCGATATATTCTGCAGGCGTTGGCTGATCGCGTGTCCCGGCTCCGAACGGCGGTCAGGACGAGGCATGGAGTGAAGCATGGAATCGAACATCACAACTCGCCCGGCGTCTTGGGCTGGACGGCGGGCGGACGTTCTGGCCCTGCTGCTGGCCGGCGCGGCCGTCGGTTGGACCGCGGTTCTGTTGAGCGTGCGCACCGCTGATCCGGCCCCGCTCGACTCCGGCGTGACGGATGCTGATCTGGCGCGGCTGTGCGCTGCCGTGATGGCCGCCGTTGCGGCGGTGTCAGCCGGATTGTGGTGGCGCCACCGGGCGTCCGCTCATCATTCGGCAGCCGGCGGAGGCTGGGCACGAGCGGCGTTCGCCGTGTCTTCTGTCCATGCCCTGTTCCTTGTACCGGTGATCACATTCGCCCCATGGGCCTGGAAGGTCCCGTTGATTGTGTTCACGGCAGCGGTGCTCGCCGGCGGCGTGAGGGAGGCCGCCGCGGCGACGGCGTCAGCCGATGGCCGTATACCCGCGCCTGACCCGACTGGGCGGCCTTCGGCCGGATTGCGGCATGCCAGGTCGCGGTGATGCTGGAGGCATACGGCCGAATCAGTACCTCGCGCACGCCCATGAAGGACCAGGACATGCCCATGAAGGACCAGGACATGACTGACGCTCCGCATATCGTGAGCGATGTGATGACCCTGCCCGTCGTGGCCGTCGGGCGTGACGCGCGGTTCAAGGACATCGTGCGGGTCATGGAGCAGCGGCAGGTCAGTGCCGTGCCGGTCGTGGAGGGCGAGGGACGGGTGGTCGGTGTCGTCTCCGAGGCCGACTTGCTGCCCAAGGAGGAGCTCCGGGACCACGGGGTCACCCGGCACTTCCGGATCCGTCGCCGGTCCGCCCTGGCCAAGGCTCAGGCGCTGACGGCCGAGGAGCTCATGAGCACGCCCGCTGTCACGGTCCGCCCCGACGTCACCTTGGCCCAGGCAGCCCGGATCATGGCCACGGAGCACGTCAAGCGACTGCCCGTGGTCGACGACGAGGGCCGGCTTTCGGGCATCGTCAGCCGAGGCGACCTGTTGAAGGTCTTCCTGCGGTCGGACGAGGACATCGAGGAGGAAGTCCGCCGCACGGTGGTGTCCTACCTGTTCCCCACGGTCGGTCACGCCATTCATGTGTCCGTGAGGGACGGGGTCGTCACGCTCCGCGGCCGCGTCCACGACACCTCGCTCATCTGGGTCGCCGAGCGCCTCGTCCGTGCTCTGGAGGGCGTGGTGGGTGTCGAGGCACGGCTCAGCGGCCAGGATGCCGCCCTGGCCGGGCGGGAACCATGCGGTGATTAGCGACCATGGTGTCGCTGGTGGATCGCCGGACACAGCGCGTCGAGCTGCCCGCCAACGTTGCGCGTGCGGCGTTCGTCGCGCTCGGGACGGCGGATGTGCGCGTCGGACCCTTCGATGACGAGTCGGTCGCCGAGGTGAGCTCGCATGATCGCGGCCCTCTCCTCAGAATGGTGCTGTATCCACCCTGCCCCGCGGGTCACACGGCCGTAGGGGGACGAGAGGTCCGTGTCCGCGAGGCGGGCGGCCCGTATCCGGGAGGCGACATGCACCACCGAACGGTCGAGGAGCTCATGACCCGGGACGTCGTCCGGGCGCGGCGTGACATGCCGTTCAAGGAGCTCGTCAGGCTGCTGGCGGACAACGACGTCACCGCCGTGCCCGTGGTGGACGATCTGGAGCGCCCCATGGGCGTGGTGTCCGAGGCCGACCTGCTGCGCAAGAGCGCCGACCAGGCCGATCCGTCGGGCAGGGTTCCGGTCCCGAACCTGGAGGCCTGGGAGCGGGCCAAGGCCGAGGGTTCCCGCGCCGAGGAACTGATGTCGGCTCCCGCGGTGTGCGCACGTCCGGAGTGGAACGTGGTGGAGGCCGCGCGCCTCATGGAGGCCCAGCACGTCAAGCGGCTGCCCGTGGTGGACGAGGCGGACCGGCTCCTGGGCATCGTCAGCCGTGGCGATCTGCTGCGGATCTTCCTGCGCCGTGACGACGCCATCCGCGACGAGATCACCGCGGACGTGCTGCGGCGCACGATGGGGCTCGATCCCTCGGAGGTGACGGTCGAGGTGCGCGAGGGGCGGGTCGAGCTGGGCGGCTCCGTGGAGTTCCGGAGCCTTATCCCCGTCATTGAGCACCTGTGCCGTGGTGTCGACGGCGTTGTGTCGGTCGGCGGCCACATCGACTACAGGACGGACGACGCCGACCGTTCCCCCGACACTTCTTGAGTCCGCCGGGTTTCACATGGGCCATCCAGCGGGCTCACGGGTGCTCGGCCGCGACGCACCCATGGCCTGGATGTCGTGTCCGGCGACGTTCAGCAACTGGTTGGCGAGGTCGTGCATGGCCCGGCCGGCCGCCAGTTCGTCACCGATCTCCGGCACGTTCGTGTCCGCCGGATGACAGTGCGCGGTTCCGTGGCCGGTGAGCGCCGCGGCACCGGTGTCGAGCACCACATGTGCCTTGGTCGTTCCGTCGTCGTCTTCGAAAAGGTGGAGACGAACTTTCCATTCAGCCGTGTGCGACATGGCCTTCCTCCTCACTCCGGCCCATCGGTCACCGGCGGAAGCGCGCGGACCACAGCGGCTCCACCAGGTCCCATTCGGTGTCCCACTGCGCGTACCTTCTCCGGTTCAGCGCCAGGCGCAGGGCTGCCCGTACGGCGTAGACCCCGGCGACCGCTCCGAGCGCCGCCATGACACCCACGAACCAGCCGTTGGCCTTCGCGGTGACCGCGTTCATCGGTGCACCGGTAATGTCTCCGTCCCGGTTCACCCACACCCGCACCGTGGCACCCTTGGGCGTTCCCGGTTCGACGAAAGTGGCTCCCGTCCGGGCGATGCCATTCGGCTCGGTCCAGCGGATCCGCGTCGGTTGCCTCGACACGGAGTCATCGCCCGGCACGTCGGACATCACTCGGGCGGCAACCTCGTGTCGCTCCGCAACCTGGGCGTGCACGGTGCGCAGGGATGACTCGTACGCCGTCAGCCCCGCACCGAGCGCGGCCGCCGGCACTCCGAGGACGAGGACGAGCATCAGCAACCGGCCGAACCAGGATTCGAACCTGTCGGACGTACGCCTCAGCGGGTTCGTCCCATGGGGTGCGTCCCCCTTGTGGGGCCGGGGCGGACCGGATGCGGACGGCGAGCCGTGTGTGCTCATGATGCGGCCTCCAGCACGTTGCTGGTCCGTTCCCCCCTCGTCCACAGTCGAACAGCAGTGGGCTCCGGTCACCGGGCCGAAGGTCCCTGTGGACCGGCGTCCGGCCCCGAGGGCCCTGTCCACATGCGCCGCGGAGGGGATCGGGGTGATGCTCGAATGAGAGAACGCACCGCGTTCGGCACAGGGGCGATGTCCGGGCCGGCCACTCGAACGGAGTCGTCCACCGTCATTCCCAGCTTCTTACGAGACGGAGGCCGCCGCCATGCAACCAGCCGTCACCGTGGGCCTCGACGGCTCGCCCGAGAGCCTTGCCGCTGCCCGCTGGGCCGCGGACGAGGCCGAGAAGCGCAAGCTCACGCTGCGCCTGCTGCACGCGTGGCCGCTGCTGGCGCCGGAACCGGCCCGCGTCCCCGCGGAAGTCGATCAGAACTACTGGGCGAAGCGTCTGGTCCACACCGCGCGAGCCGAGCTCCAGGCGCGCCACCCAGGCCTGTCCATCGTCGGGAATCTGGTGGCCGACGACGCTCAGAACGCCCTGCTCCAAGCGGCGTCGGAGTCGGAGATGACGGTGCTGGGTTCGCGTGGTCTGGAGCCCGTGGAGAGCTACTTCCTGGGTGATGTCAGCATGCCCGTCGCGGCACGGGCGGAGGGGCCGGTGGTGCTGGTCCGCGCCGCACCCCGGGAACAGGGGCCGTCCCCGGCACCCGCGAGCCGTGTCGTCGTGGCACTGAAACTGCACGGTTCCTCCGACGCCCTGCTCGACTTCGCCCTCCACACCGCTGCGGCCAGAGGTCTTCCTCTCCTGGCCGTCCACGGCCGAAGCGTGCCGCTCCACGCACGGGTGCCCTGGGGCGTGGACCACGAAGTCACCGAAGAGATGACGCGGGATGCGCAGAGGCAGCTGGGCGAGGCGCTCCACCTGTGGAGAGAGAAGTACCCGCGGGTGGACGTGGCCGACAGCGTTCGTCTCGCAAGCCCCGCCAAGGTCGTCGTACAGGCTGCCGAAGGAGCCGCGCTGCTGGTCGTGGGCCGACGCCGGCATCGTCATGGTCTGGCGCCCCACCTGGGTCCCGTGGCGCAGGCCGCCGTTCATCACGGGCGCTGCCCCGTCGCCGTCGTCCCTCATGACTGAGCCCGGCCCGCGCGGGCAGTCGGCGCGGCCGGTACCTCGGAGCGATGCGTCCGCGCTCCGGTCCGGTGCCTGCCACGAGGGTCAGCCGATGTCGCGCGCAACAGTGGTCGAGACCCACACCGCGATCGTGCTCTTCGCCGGTGACCGCGCCTACAAGGTCAAAAAGCCGGTCGATCTGGAGTTCTTGGACTACACCACGGTGGCGGCTCGCCGGGCCGCATGCGAGCGCGAGGTCACTCTCAACCGCCGCTTCGCCCCCGACGTCTACTTGGGCCTCGGCGAGTTCCGCAGCCCTGACGCGAAGGCGCACGAACCAGTCGTGGTGATGCGCCGCATGCCGGCCGACCGCCGGCTCTCCCACCTGATACGAGAAGGAGCCGCCGTCGACGAAGCCCTTCGGGCCGTCGCCCGGCACCTCGCCGCCTGGCACGCGGACGCGCCCCGCGGCCGCGACGTGGACGAACAAGGCACGCGAGACGCGCTGTTGTCGCGCTGGGAGGCCGGCTTCGCACAGGTCCGCACGCTCGCCGCCGACGGCTTCGGGCCCGACGCCGTGGGGGAGACCGAGCGACTGGTCCGGCGCTATCTCGACGGCCGCAAGCCGCTGTTCGACTCCCGCATCGAGCAGGGGCGGGTGGTCGACGGCCACGGCGACCTCCTCGCCGAAGACATCTTCTGCCTCGACGACGGCCCTCGCGTCCTGGACTGTCTGGAGTTCGACGACCGTCTCCGCTACGTCGACGGCCTGGACGACGCCGCCTTCCTCGCCATGGATCTGGAACAGCTCGGTGCCCCGGAGGCCGCGGCGTACTTCCTCGCCCAGTACGGCGAGTACTCCGGCGATCCCGCGCCCCCTTCCCTGTGGCACCACTACGTCGCCTACCGCGCCTTCGTCCGTGCCAAGGTCTCCCTGATCCAGGCCCGGCAGGGCGCGCCCGGCACCGAGGCGGCGTCGCGGCGGCTGGCCTCGGTGGCTCAGCGCCACCTGCGCGCGTCTGCCGTCTCGCTCATCCTCGTCGGCGGGCTGCCCGGCAGCGGAAAGTCCACCCTTTCCGGAGCGTTGGCCGACCGGCTGGGGGTCACCTTGCTCAGCAGCGACCGCCTTCGCAAGGAGCTTGCCGGTATCCCCGCGGAGCAGCCCGCGGCGGCCGGCTACGGCGAGGGCCTGTACACACCCGAGTGGACGGCCAAGACCTATGCCACCCTGCTCGATCGCGCAGCCGCGCTGATGTCCTGCGGCGAGTCCGTCGTCCTGGACGCCACCTGGTCCGATGCCGGACAGCGTGAGGCGGCGCTGCGCGTGGCCGAACGCACCAGCGCCGACCTGGTGGCCCTGCACTGCCATGTGCCGGATGAGGTGTCGGTGGCCCGCCTGAACACGCGCGCCACCGGCCCCTCCGATGCCGGCCCCGACATCGCCGCGGCCATGGCGGCCAGGGAACCGCCGTGGCCCGAGGCCGTGGCAGTCGACACCAGCGGCCCATTGGAGTCCGCGGTCGCCCGCGCGCTGGCAACCGTACGCCCATGGGGTATCAGCCAGGCCCCGGTCTTCCGCCGCCCCTACATGGAGGCGGACTGAGGCGCACATGTGGCCGTGAACTCATGGCGTGGGGCCGGTTCGATCCTTCGACCTGCCGACCAGGAACCGTACGGTGTCGGACAGCGTGGTCAGTTCGGGGTAGTCCTCCTCGTCGATACGGATTCCGGTGCGTTCGGAGAGCAGTTCCACCAGGCTGAGGAAGTCGAGGGAATCGAGTTCGAGCACATCACGGAACTTGTCGTCCGGTTCCACCCGTGTGAAGTCCGCGTCGGGGACGATCAGGGTGATGGACTCCTTGACCACCGACATGGCTTCCGCCTCGTCCAGGGGTTTCATCCGACTCACAACTCCTCCGGTTTCTGCAGCAGTCGGCCGACCGCCGTCAGATAGCGCGCCCCTACGGCACCGTCCGTGGCCCGGTGGTCGGCGGCCAGGGTCGCGGTCACCACCGGACGGACACCGAGCATGCCGCCCACGGCCCAGGGCCGCTCGACCACCGCGCCGAAGCCGACCAGGGCGACCTGCGGCGGATGGATGACACCGAACACGGTCTCCACGCCCTGATCGCCGAGATTCGTGACGGTCAGGGTGGCGCCGGACATTTCACTGCCCCGCAGGCGGCCCCGGCGGGCGCGTTGGACCAGGTCCTTGAGGGTGGCCATGAGGATGTCGGGTGACAGTGTGTCGGCGTCGCGGATGACCGGCGCGAGCAGTCCGCCCTGCCGGAGCGACACGGCGACACCCAGGTTGACGGCGGAGCCGGCGACGAACTGGTCGTTCTGCCAGTACCCGTTGAGGCTCGGCACCTCACGTGCCGCCGTGGCGGCGGCCTTCAACAACAGGGCCGCGGGCACGAGGCGGTCGCTGAGCGGACGGCCCCGGTTGAACCGCCGCAGCCACTCCCCGGACGCCGAGAAGTCGATCGTGGTGGACAGGTAGTAGTGCGGGACCTCTCGCTTGGAGCGGCTCATGAGGTCGGCGATGGCACGGCGCATGGCGTCCGTACGGTGTTCCCTCGCGCTGTCGGTCGGCACGGCCACAGGCCCTTGCTGCTCGCGTTCTGGCCCGCGTGCACCGGCCCGCTCCGGTTCCGGCCGTTCGACGCGTGCACGTGTGGCCGTGTGCACGTCCGCCGCGCGCACGGCTCCGCCGTCCCCGGTGCCCCGGACCGTCGCCAGGTCGATGCCGAGGTCCCGGGCGAGCCGCCGGGCGTACGGGGTGGCCCGCACCCTCGGCCCAGAGGCGGGCGCGGCGCGCTCCACGTCGGCACGGGTGATCCGTCCACCGGGTCCGGTGCCGTGCACGGCGGTCAGATCGACGCCCCGTTGTAGCGCGAGGTGCCGTACCAGCGGTCCGGCGCCGATCGCTGAGGTGGCCTCTGCGGCCGGCTTCGGCGGTAGTGGTGTGGGGGAGCCCGAGGTGCGCACGGCGTGCCTTGTGTGCTTGTCCCTTGATCCCGTGGCTACGGGCTTCCGGGCGGGCCTCGGCTCAGGCGTTGCCCCCTCGATCACCGCGAGTGGTGTCCCCACCGGCACCCGAGTCCCCGCCTGGACGAGCAGCTGTCCCACGGTGCCGGACTCGAAGCACTCCACCTCGATGGCCGCCTTGTCGGTTTCCACGACGGCGACGACGTCGCCCTTGTGCACCCGGTCCCCGGGACCCACGAGCCATTCCTGCAGCAGGCCCTCGTCCATGTCCGCGCCGAGCGAGGGCATGGTGAACTCGGCCATCTCAGCTCGACCTCCCGGCGTCCGCCCCCTCGTCCGCACTCAGCGGTACGGGTTCGCCGACCGCTCGGCGCGCGGCCGTGACGATTCCGGCGGGCTGCGGCAGCGCGGCCTCCTCCAGCCTGCGCGCGTAGGGCATGGGTACTTCGACGCTGCACACCCGTTCGATGGGGGCATCAAGGTCGTAGAAGTGCTGTTCGGTGAGGCGCGCGGAGATCTCCGCGGCGAGACTGCCGCTGCGCCACCCTTCGTCGACGACGACGGCGCGGTGCGTGCGCGCGACCGAGTCGCCGATGGTGGCGTCGTCCAGGGGGCGCAGGGTGCGCAGATCCACGACCTCCGCGCTGATGCCGATGCTCGCCAGGTCGTCGGCGGCGGCCAGCGCCTTGGGCAGCGAGCCGCCGTAGGTGATCAACGAGACGTCCGTACCGGGTCGGCGAATGGCGGCGCGGTCGATGTCGACCGGGTCCGAGTGGGCGGACAGCTCGCCCGAGGCGTTGTACAGGCTGCCGTGCTCGAAGATCAGCACGGGGTCGGGGTCGGCCAGCGCCGGGGCGAGCATGTGGCGAGCGTCCGTGACGGTCGCCGGGGCAAGCACGCGCAGGCCCGGGATGTGCGCGTACCAGCCCTCCAGACTGTGCGAGTGCTGCGCGGCGAGCTGCCGTCCGGCGCCCGTGGTCATCCGGATGACGATCGGGACCGGCAGTTGCCCGCCCGACATGTGCAGCAAGGTCGCCGCGTTGTTGAGAATCTGGTCCAGGGCCAGCAGGCTGAAGTTGACCGTCATGATCTCGACGATGGGCCGCATGCCCGCCAGAGCCGCACCGATGCCGGCGCCGACGAAGGCGGACTCCGACAAGGGGGCGTCGCGGATCCGTTCGGGCCCGAACTCCTCCAGCAGGCCGAGGCTGACGCCGAAGCAGCCGCCGTAGCGGCCCACGTCCTCACCCATCAGGAACACCCGCTCGTCGGTCCGCAGGGCCTCGCGCAGGGCCTCCCGCATCGCCTCCCGGTAGGTCGTCTTCTCGCCGGAGGGCGCGGCGGGCCGGGCGGTGCGGGTGTGGGTCGCGGTCATGGCCGGATCGCCTCCACCGGGCTGGTGACGTACTTCAGCAGATCCTCGACGGGCTCTTCGGGAGCCCGCTCGGCGGCCTCCACGGCGCCGTCGATCTCGGCGGCCAGACGGTCCTCCAGGGCGGTGCGGGCTTTGTCGGTCAGCTCCTTGGCCTCCCGCAGCTGCCGTGCGAGCCCTTCGACCGGGTCGCGCTCCTTCCAGCGTTCGATCTCGGCCTTGTCGCGGTATCGGTCGGAGTCGTACATCGAGTGGGCGCGGAAGCGGTAGGTGCGCATCTCCAGGAAGTGCGGTCCGCCACCGGAACGCACGCCTTCGGCCGCCCGCCGGGCAGCGTCCTCCACGGCGAGAACATCCATGCCGTCGACGGGCCAGGAGACCATGCCATACGCGGCGGCACGCAGCGCGAGGTCGGTCTGGGCCTGGTGACGGGCCAGGGCCGTGCCCATCGCGTACAGGTTGTTCTCGCAGATCAGCAACAGGGGCAGTCCCCAGAGAGCGGCCAGATTGGCCGTCTCGTGGAACTCGCCCTCCGCGAAGGCACCGTCGCCGAAGAAGCAGCAGGTGACCCGGTTGCGGCCGGTCATGCGGTCGGCGAGGGCAAGGCCGGCCGCGAGTGGCAGCCCCCCGCCGACGATCGCGTTGCCGCCGTAGAAGCGCCGGCCGGCGTCGAAGAGGTGCATGGAGCCGCCACGGCCACGGCTGCACCCGGTGGCCTTGCCGAACATCTCCGCCATGATCGCCTCGGCCGGCACCCCGCGGGCGAGCGCATGGCCGTGTTCGCGGTACGTCGACACGACCGCGTCGTCGCCCGTGAGAGCCTCGTTGACACCGACGGCCACGGCCTCCTCACCGATGTAGAGGTGCATGAAACCGCGGATGCGGGCCGCGCTGTACAACTCCACGCAGCGCTCCTCGAACCGACGGACGCGCAGCATCGACTCCAGCAGAGCCAGGCGGTGCGCGGCCTGCGTATCCGACCGGGCCGAGGGCCGGGGTTTGCGTGGGGTGCGGGTGGTGCGGGTGGTGCTCATGCGGAGGCCTCCGTGGTGACCTGGGAGGTGACATCCCTCTCCAGGGTGGAGGTGTCGCCCTCGGGCAGGCCCAGCTCGCGCGCTCGCAACAGGCGGCGCATGACCTTTCCACTACGAGTGTGGGGCAGGTGCTCGTCGAAGGCGATCTCTCGTGGTGCCACGGCCGGGCCGAGCCGGCGCCTGGCGAAGGCCAGCAGCTCCTGCCGGGTCCGAATCGTTGCGTCGAAGCCCGGCCGCAGGGTGACGAACGCCTTGACGATGTTCCCGGCAACGGGATCGGGCCGGCCGATCACCCCGGCCTCGGCGACCGCCGGGTGCTCCATCAAGGCGCTCTCGACCTCAAACGGCCCGATGAGGTGCCCCGCCGACTTGATCACGTCGTCGGCGCGCCCGACGAACCAGAACCAGCCGTCCGCGTCGCGTCGTACCAGGTCACCGGTGAGGTACCAGCTGCCCGCGAAGGCGTCCGCGGTGCGCGGCTCGTCGTGCAGATAGCCGCGGAACATGGACGGCCAGCCGATCCGGAGCGCCAGCTCGCCCTCCACCCCGGGCTCCTCCAGTACCGTGACGCCGCCCTCGGTCCGCTCCGCCCGGCCGTCCTCGCCGCGTCGCAACACCGCTGCCTCCACGCCCGGGAGCGGACGCCCCATCGACCCGGGGCGGATCTCGCAGGAGGCGAAGTTCGCGATCATGATGGCGCCGGTCTCGGTCTGCCACCAGTTGTCGTGCACCGGCAGCCCGAGGACGTCCTGTCCCCAGACCACGGCCTCCGGATTGAGCGGCTCACCGACGGAGGCGATGAACCGCAGTGCGCCGAGGTCGAACGAGCGGGGCAGATCGTACGGCCCTGAGCGCGGCGTCGTCCGCATCAGCATCCGCAGTGCCGTCGGCGCCGTGTACCAGACACTGACCCGCTGGTCGGCGAGGATCCGGTACCAGCGGCGGGCATCGTAGTCACCCTCGTCCACCACGACCGTGACCCCGTGCATGAGCGGCGCGACGATCCCGTAGGACATGCCCGTGACCCAGCCCGGATCGGCCGTACACCAGAACACGTCGTCCTCGTGGAGATCCAGGGCGTACAGCGCGGTCACATAGTGGGCGAAGGCCGCCTCGTGCACGTGCACGGCGCCCTTGGGGGTGCCCGTGGTGCCGCTCGTGAAGTGCAGCAGGGCCATGTCGTGGGGCGAGGTCGGCGGAATGGTGAAGGTGTCGGACGCCTCGCTCATCAGCGCGGCGAGCGAAACGGTACCGGGCAGTTCGTCCGCGCCCTCGCCGACGATCAGCACATGGCGCAGGGCGGCAAGTCTCTCGCGTTGCCCGGCGATCTTCCTGCGGTACAGCTCCGCCGTGGTGACCAGGACCTGCGCGTCGCTCAGCGTCAGTCGCTGAGCGACCGGGTCCGGTCCGAAGGCGGAGAACAGGGGACACAGGACGCTGGTGTTCTTGAGCGTGCCGAGGACCACGGTGTACAGCTCGGGACAACGGCCCAGCAGTGTCACCACCCGGTCACCGTGGCCGATGCCGAGGGTGCGGAGCACGTTGGCGAACCGTGCAGTGGAACGGGCCAGCTCCCCGTACGTCACACAGGTCACGGAGTCGTCCCGCCCGACACAGCGCAGCGCGACGGCCGTGGCATGGTCCGTAGCCGCGTGCCGGTCCACGGCCTCGTGTGCGATGTTCAGTCCCCGTCCACCGGGCAGTCCCTGCAGGGCGGCGCGCGCCTCCTGCCAGGTGAAGCCGGCACGCACCTTCTCGTAGTCGCCCAGATTCGGCTCGACGCGCGGTGGTGAGGTCTTCCGGATCGTCTCCCATCGCATGGCAGCCACCTTCCTGCGGCCCCTCTTCGACCATCTGTCCAGCGTGCCCCGCACGCACTGGGCCGAACGGCCCCCGCGTGTGGCCGGCAAGCCCTATGCGACTCCGGACGGCCGAGGCGGGGGCGTCGGCCTTTCGGGGGTGGCCGGAGAGGAAACGACCTGGACATGTGGCCCGCATGGCCCTACCCGTGTGGTGCCGGACGGGAAATCCTGCGTTCGTGGACTGCGTGAGGCAGCGGCGATGCCCGACCTGCCCGACGCGGTGCTGAAGGAGAACGGCCATGAATGCACGCCCCGATCCGAACGACGCGTCGCCACCCGCGTCCAGCGGGTCGGTGATGGACAAGGACGGCATGGTCGCGCTGGTCGAGGTGTTGGCCGGGCGCGGGTTCACCGTGGTCGGCCCCACCGTGCGCGACGGTGCCATCGTGCTCGCGGAGCTGGAGTCGGCCGACGACCTGCCGTACGGCTGGGGCGTGGAACTCGAAGCCGGGCGGTACCGGCTGCGGGAGCGGGCCGACGGCGCCGCCTTCGCGAACGCGGCGGGCCCCCAGTCGTGGAAGCAGTTCCTGCACCCGGCGAAAGTGCGGCAGTGGCGCGCCGACCGGGTGGGCGAGGAGACGGTGTTCACTGCCGAGGAGACCTCACCTCCGCGGTACGCCTTCCTCGGGGTGCGTCCTTGTGACGCGCGGGCCATCGCCATCCAGGACCGGGTGCTCACCGGTGGGGCCCACCGCGACCCCGTGTACGAAGGGCGACGAACCGGAGCGCTGCTCATCGCGGTCGAGTGCACGGAGCCCGGCGACACCTGCTTCTGTGTCTCGATGGGCACGGGACCCGCCGCCCCTCCCGGCTGTGACCTGGTGATCACCGAGGTGGTCGATGACGACGGTCACCGCTTCTGGATCCGCAGTGGCACCCAGGAAGGCGATGAGATCCTGGCCGAACTGCCCGTCCGGCCGGCCGACCCCGCCACCTGTGCGACGGCTCGCGCCGGTGTCGCCGCCGCCGCGGACCGGATGGGAAGGACCATGCCCGAGGCCGACCTGCGCGAGCTGATGGCCGGCACGCTCGACGCCCCCCGCTGGGACGACGTTGCCGGGCGCTGCCTGACGTGCGGCAATTGCACCATGGTGTGTCCCACCTGCTTCTGCACCACGACCGAGGACGTCACCGACCTCACCGGTGACCACGCGGAGCGGTGGCGCCTGTGGGACTCCTGCTTCGACCTGGACTTCTCCCAACTGCACGGTGGCCCCGTTCGTACATCCCCGCGCAGTCGCTACCGTCAGTGGATGACCCACAAACTCGGCACCTGGTACGACCAGTTCGGCTCGTCCGGCTGTGTCGGCTGCGGCCGCTGCATCGTGTGGTGCCCGGTGGGCATCGACATCACCGAGGAGGCCGCCGCCCTGCACGACTGGACGCGGTCCGGAGCATCGGGGGAGGCGGCGTGACCCAGCCACCGGCGCCCTTGGACTTCCTCCCGCTCGTACAGCGCGAGCGGTTGCGGGCCGTCGGGTACGACGTGTCGTTCCCGGCCGGCGCGCGCCTGTTCGACGAGGGCGGGGAGGCCGACCGCTTCTGGCTGCTGCGCCGGGGCGAGGTCGCCCTCGACATCTGCGTTCCCGGCGGACAGTCGGAGGCGGTCATGGAAACGCTGGGCGCGGGTCAGCTGCTGGGCTGGTCGTGGATCTGTCCGCCGTACCGCTGGCACCTCGGTGCCCGGGCGGTGACCGCGGTTCAGGCCACGGAGTTTCCCGCCACCGACGTCCTCGCCCTCTGCGCGGCCGACCCGGAACTCGGATACGCCCTCATGCGCCGCTTCACCGGGGTGGTCGCCGAGCGCCTGCAGGCCACGCGCATCAGGCTGCTGGACCTCTACGCACCCCACGCCGGTGGCCCGCCATGAGCACCGTGATGCCGCCGCTGCCGTACCGGGTCGCCGAGACCCGCGCGGAGACCGCCGACACCCGTTCGCTGGAACTGGTTCCTGCCGGCAGGGAACTCCCGCCCTTCCAGCCGGGCCAGTTCGCGATGCTCTACGCCTTCGGAATCGGTGAGGTCCCGATCTCGGTCAGTGCTCTGCGCGGCCCGCACGGCGGCCTCGTGCACACCGTGCGCGCGGTGGGTGCGGTCTCCGCCGCCCTGTACGACCTGCGGCCGGGCGAGACCGTTGGGCTGCGCGGGCCGTTCGGCACCGGCTGGGACCTGGACGCGGCAGTCGGCCAGGACGTGCTGGTGATCGCCGGCGGTATCGGACTGGCGCCACTGCGGCCGGTGGTGCATGCGGTCCTTGACCGGCCGGACCTCTACGGCCGGCCGGGGATCCTGGTGGGCACCCGTACCCCTGGCGACCTGATCTACCAAGAGGACATCGAGCGCTGGCGCGACAGAGCCGAGGTGGGGGTGACCGTCGACCGCCCCGGTCCGGGCTGGCACGGCTCGGTGGGGGTCGTCACCACCCTGCTCGACGCCTTCGCGCTCCGGCCGGACCGGACTCACGCGCTGGTGTGCGGGCCCGAGGTGATGATGCGCCACACCGCCCGCACACTGATGGGCCGAGGCCTCGCCGCGCACCGCGTTCAGGTGTCGCTGGAACGCAACATGCGCTGCGCCACCGGCCACTGCGGCCACTGCCAGCTCGGCCCCCTGCTGCTGTGCCGTGACGGACCGGTCGTCGGCTACGACCGCGTGGAACGCCTGCTGGCCGTACGGGAGCTGTGAGATGGAGACCGACCGAGGAGCGGCGGACATCCGGCCCCTGCCCACGCTCGCCGTATGGAAGTTCGCCTCCTGCGACGGCTGCCAGCTGACCCTGCTCGACTGCGAGGACGAACTGCTCGGCCTCACCGAGCAAGTGCGCGTCGAGCACTTCCTGGAGATGTCGGGCGCCGAGGGCCCCGGAGGGGAGCGCGCGAAGCTGGCCGGCCGCGGACCGTACGACCTCTCCCTGGTCGAGGGCTCGATCACCACGGCCGAGGACGCCGAGCGAATCCAGCACATCCGGCGCATCTCCCGGCGCCTGGTGACCATCGGCGCCTGCGCCACCGCGGGCGGCATCCAGGCGCTGCGCAACTTCGGGGACGTCGACGAGTTCCGCGCCGCGGTCTACGCCCGCCCGGACTACATCGCCACCCTGGAGACGTCGACCCCGATCTCGGCACACGTACCGGTCGACTTCGAACTCAGGGGCTGTCCCATCGACCGCCGCCAGCTCCTCGAAGTCATCACCGCCCACCTGGCCGGACGCAAACCCCAGATCCCCGGCCACAGCGTCTGCTTCGAGTGCAAGAGGCGCGGCACCACCTGCATCACGGTGGCCCACGGCACCCCCTGCCTGGGCCCCGTCACCCACGCCGGGTGCGGTGCCATCTGCCCCGCCTACGGACGCGGCTGCTACGGCTGCTTCGGACCGACCGCCCGCCCCAACCTGCGGTCCATGATCGCGCAGCTGCGCCGCGACGGCATGAGCGAGGCGGACATCCTGCGTGTCTTCCGCACCTTCAACGCCGCGTCGCCGGAGTATGTCCCCGTAGCCGATCTCGCGGCCGGGGAGCAGGACACCCCTCGGGCAGGAACGGAAACCGACCCGGAAAGGCCCGCATGAGCCATCGCGGAACCCGCGTCCTGCGGCTGGACGCACTGGCCCGGGTGGAAGGCGAAGCCGCCCTGCACCTGCGCGTCCAGGAGGAGACGGTCACCGAGGCGCGGCTGCGCATCTACGAACCGCCCCGCTTCTTCGAAGCCTTCCTGATCGGCCGCGCCCACACCGAGCCGCCCGACATCACCGCCCGTATCTGCGGCATCTGCCCGGTCGCCTACCAGATGAGCGCCTGCCAGGCGATCGAGAACGCCTGCGGCGTCACCGTGGACGGGCCTCTCGCCGAGCTGCGCCGCCTGCTGTACTGCGGCGAATGGATCGAGAGCCACGCCCTGCACATCCACCTCCTGCACGCCCCGGACTTCCTGGGCCGGGCCGATGCCGTCGAACTCGCCCGCGACCAGCGGGCGGCCGTCGAGCGCGGCCTGCGGATCAAACAGACCGGCAACGTGATCCTCGAACAACTGGGTGGACGCCCCATCCACCCGGTCAACGTCCGTGTCGGCGGCTTCTACCGCACACCGGCGCCCGATGAACTGCGCCCGCTTGCCGAACGGCTGCGGCAGGCCCGCGACGACGCACTGGAGACCGTCCGCTGGGTGGCGGCGTTCGACTTCCCCGACGCGGCGAGCGACCATGACCTGCTCGCGCTGTGCGACCCGGGCCGCTACGCCATCGACTCCGGCACACCGACGGCCATCGCCCCCCATGACCGAACGCCGACGCGGCGCGAGTTTCCCGTGCCCGACCTCGAACAGCACGTACACGAAGAGCAGGTGCCGCACAGCACCGCTCTGACCGCCGCGCTCGATGGCCGCCGCTACCTGACCGGCCCACTGGCCCGCTACGCGATCAACGGTCGGTGGCTCCACCCGGTGGCGGCCGAGGCAGCCCGGGACGCCGGGCTGGGCGATCCCGTGGCCGGGGACGTCTGTGACAACCCCTTCCGAAGCATCGTCGTACGCGCCGTGGAGGTGGTGCAGGCCGTCGAGGAAGCCCTGAGGATCATCCAGGAGTACGAACAACCGCCGCGGCCGGCCCTCGACGTCCGCCCCCGGAAGGCAGTGGGCGCCGGAGCGACCGAGGCGCCCCGCGGACTGCTGTACCACCGCTACGCCCTCGCCGAGGACGGCACGCTCACCGCGGCCCGCATCATTCCGCCCACGGCCCAGAACCAGACGGCGATCGAGGCAGACGTCCGCCGGGCCGTCCAGACGTGCCTGGACCGGCTCGGACCCGCAGCCGACGACGAGGAACTCACCCGCCTGTGCGAGCGGGCCATCCGCAACCACGATCCCTGCATCTCCTGCGCCGCCCACTTCCTCGACCTGACCGTGGAACGCGCATGACCGGACGGGTCGTGGTGATCGGCGTGGGCAACCCCCTCCGCGGTGACGACGGGGCAGGTCCGGCGGTGGTGGAGGCCCTGCGCGGCCGTGTTCCCGACGACATCGTGCTGGCGGTCAGTGACGGCGAACCCGGGCGGATGCTCGAACTGTGGCGCGGCGCCGACACCGCGGTCGTGGTGGAAGCCCTCCGTCTGCATCCGGCCAGGCCGGGTGAACTGCACACCCTGACAGCCGCGGAGGCGGCCGGGCGCGCGAGGGGCACGGCAAGTACGCACGCCCTGGGGCTGGGGGAGTGTCTCGCCCTGGCGGAAGCCCTCGACCTGCTCCCGCCGAAGGTCGTCGTGCACGCCGTGGAGGTGGCCGACGTCGAACTCGGCACGGGGCTGAGCGACCCGGTGAGGACGGCCCTCCCCGAATTGATCGAGCGCGTGGGTGCTTCCGTACGACGGGCCGGCGAAGGCAAGCACCAACGGCCGGCATCCGGCGGTGCACCCCTGCCGTGAGGATCGCCGCGTTGATCAGATGTCCGGGGCGACAGCCACGGCTTCGTCCGAAGGCGCGGGCAGTTGCTGTTCGGCCCAGATGGTCTTGCCGCGGCCGGTGTGGCGAGTGCCCCAGCGGTCGGTGAGTTGGGCGACGAGCAGGAGTCCGCGGCCGCCCTCGTCGGTGGTCCGCGGGTGGCGCAGATGGGGGGCGGCGCTGCTGCCGTCGGTGACCTCGCAGATCAGTGTGCGGTCCCGGATGAGCCGTACCTGGATGGTGCCCGGGGCGTACCGGATGGCGTTGGTGACCAGCTCGCTGACTATCAGCTCCGTGGTGAACGCGAGCTCGGACAGCCCCCAGCTGGTGAGCTGACGGTCGGCCAGGGTGCGGGCGGTGGCCACGATCGCGGGGTCGCTGGGGAAGGTCCACGAGGCGACCTGGTCGTCCCGCAGGACGCAGGTCCGGGCGAGCAGGAGCACGACGTCCTCCGCGGCTCGGCCGGACAGCTGCGAGTAGATCACCGCGTCGCACGCCTCCCGCATACACGCATGCTGCTGGGCCAGGACGCGCCGCAGCCGTGCGACACCTGCGTCGTCGCCCGGCGACCGGCGCACGAGTCCTTCGGTGTAGAGGGCGATCAGAGTTCCTTGCGACAGGTCTGTCTCCCAGGTCTCGAAGGGCAGCCCGTCGCCGCCCAGCGGCGGTCCGGCGGGCGCGTCGACCGACGCCACGTGCCCGTCGGGGTGGGCGAGGAGCGGGGCGGGATGCCCGGCGCGGGCCACGACGAGATGCCGGCTCACGGGGTCGTAGACCGCGTACGCACAGGTGGCGGTGGTGGGTTGAACGTCCAGCGGGTCGTTGGCGGCGGCCGAACGGCCCTCCTCGGCGAGCCGGACCATCAGGTCGTCCAGGTGCGCCAGCACCTCGTCGGGCGACAGGTCCAGGGCGGCCAGGCTGTGAGTCGCGGCGCGCAGCCGGCCCATGGTGGCCACGGCACGCATGCCGTGCCCCGCCACGTCCCCCACCACCAGTGCGATGCGTGCGCCGGACAGCGGGATGACGTCGTACCACGGGACGTCGTACCACGGGCCTGCGGCGTGCCCCGGCAGATAGCTGAACGCCGCCTCGACGGCGTTCTGCTCGGGCAGCCGGCCCGGCAGCAGACTGTTCTGCAGGACGAGGGCGGCAGTGTGCTCGCGTGTGTAGCGGCGGGCGTTGTCCAGGCCCAGGGCAGTGTGCGCGGCGAGTTCGGCGCAGATCGTCAGGTCGTCCTCGTCGAAGGGCTCGGACGTCACGGAGCGGTAGAAGCTGGCGACCCCGAGCACGACGCCGCGGGCGGCCAGCGGCACGACCATCATCGAGTGCACTCGCGCGGCGCGGATGCGGTCCGCCCGGAGCGGATCGTGCGCCAGCCATGTGTCGTCGGCGCCGACCTTCCCGATCAGGCGGGGCCGCAGATCGGCCAGGCATTGGGTGAGCGGTGTCGGGAAGCCGTAGGAGGCCTTCTCGCCGGTGGCGTAGGCGGGCTGAAGGCCGGAGGCCTCGATCGCGCGGAACGCGGTGCGCCGGAACGTGACCTCGGAGGGCACCGGCCCGGGCTCGGGCGCCTCACCCCGGTAGACGGAGTCGAGCACGTCCACGCTGACGGCGTCGGCCACGCGGCCCGCCACGGTCTCGGCCAGCTCCTCCGCGGTACGGGCGAGGTCCAGGGTCGTGCCGATGCGCATGCTGGCGTCGTTGAGGAGTTCGAGGCGCGCTCGGTACCGATAGCGTTCGGTGACGTCTATGGCCAGGCTCGCCACACCCAGGGGTTCTCCGGCGCGATTGCTCAGCCGGAACGCCGACAGGGAGAACAGGTGTTCCCTGTGCGGATCGGCGGGCGGATACCCCGGCTGGACGAAGTCGATGACCGGCTCTCCCGTGCTCAGGACGTGCCGCAGCAAATGCTCGGCGGTGTCGGTCACCAAGGTGGGGGCGACCTCGCGTGCCGGTCTTCCGATGACGTCCTCGGCGCGTACGTCGCGCATTCCGGGCGAGGCGGTGTTGAACCGCACCAGACGCAGTTCGGTGTCGAGGACGTGCAGTCCGATCGGTGACTCGGTCACCAGTGCGTCCAGCACCGCCCGGTCGAAGTCGCCGGGATCCGTACCGCGCGTGGCGGCGAGGAACACCGCCCAGGTCACCGGGCCCTCGGGGCCGATGTGCGGCGACATCCACCACTCGATGTCGAGCGGCAGACCGGACCGGTCCCGCAGGCGCACCCGGCAGCCGCCGCTGACCGGCGGCGTCGGCGGAACGTCTCCCTCGCTGTCCTTGTCCGGCCGGACGAAGAGCGACGACAGCGGTCGGCCCACCATCTCCTCGCGCCGATGACCGAGCAACGTCTCGGCTTCCCCGGTCCACTCGGTGATCACCCCGTCGGTGTCCAGGAGAACCCTGGCCGGCGATGCGGCCGGTGCGTCACCGCCCGGCCTCTTGCCTGAAGTGGTCATGGCAGACCTCCCGTCGCCGGGGGTCCGCGGCGACGCCTGGGTAGGCACCGCCCCACCGGGACCACGCCGGGCCGGTGTCACTCCTTCAGGGTGGCAGGCGACGGGGCCGCTCGGCATCTCGAGTCCCCGTCATGCGCCCGGAGGCGCATCTCTCGCGGTTCGGCGATGCCTCGCACAGCGTGGAGACGAGCACAGCGTGGAGACGAGCACAGCGTCGAGACGAAGGGCGACCGGCCGGGCGGCGCGAGGGCCGTGGGAGAGGTGGGACAGATGGACAACGATGCCACCGAGACGAGGGTCGTGGTCGGTGTCGACGGATCGGGGTCCTCGTACGCGGCCCTGCGCTGGGCCGTTCGCTACGCGGGGCTCGTGGGCGGCACCGTGCACGCGGTCTCCGTATGGGAGCTGCCGGGCCTGTACGGCTGGTCGGCACCCGCCGTCGACCTGGACGCGGACGTGGACGATGCCCGGCAGCGGATGCAGCAAGAACTCAGCGAAGTGCTGGGCGCGGACGCGGCCGGGCAGGTCAAGACTCACCTGGTGCACGGCAACGCCGCCGACGTCCTGCTGCGGGCCGCGGAGGGAGCGGAGGTCCTGGTGGTGGGCAGCCGAGGGAGAGGCGGGTTCACCCGCGCCCTGCTCGGTTCCGTCAGCCGGCACGTGTCGCACCACGCCCCCTGCCCGGTCGTGATCGTGCGCGGCGAGACGTCGTGACCTCGGCCGGGGCGCGGGACGGCACGGACCGGTCACTGGAAGACCGCATGGATCTCCTGCTCGGTGGCCTCGTGCGAGACGAGCAGGACTTCGTCCCCCGGCAGGAGCCGCTCATCGGGGCTCGGCACCGTGGGACGTCCGTCGCGGACGACGGTGGCGACCACGGTTCCGGCGGGCAGCGTGATCTCACCCAGCAGGCGCCCCGCGGCTCGGGAGTCCTCGGTGATCGCTGTCTCGATGACTTCGACGCCCGCCTTGCTCAGCCGCAGCAGTGCCACCGTGTCGGTGGCACCGGTGGCCTCCTCGACGAGTGAGATCAGCGGGGTGGCCGCGGGCACGGGTACGTCCACGCCCCACTGCGGGCCGAAGAGCCAGGCGTTCTCCGCGTCGTTGACGCGCGCCGCCACTCGTCCCACACCGAACTGGCGCTTGGCGAGCAGGCTGATGACGAGGTTGTCCTCGTCCCGCCCGGTGGCGGCCACGACGAGGTCGCAGGTCAGCGCACCCGCACGCGCCAGGAGCGCGGGCTCGCAGGCGTCCCCGGCCACGAGGTCGACCGATGGCATGCCTGCCAGTTCGTCGAAGCGGCCCTCGTCGTGCTCGATGAGGGTGACGTCGTTGCGTGCGGCGGAGAGAACCTGGGCGAACTGAGTTCCGAGGCGGCCCGCGCCCGCGATCAGGACCTTCACGTTCCCAGCTCCTTGTCGAGGAAGCCGCGCAGACGGCTGAGCGCGGTCGCGGCGACGGCGAAGGTGACCAGGTCGCCGGGCTCGACGAGGACACCATGGGCGGGCAGCAGTGAGCGTCCGCCGCGGGTGATCTCCACGACGCGGATCTCCCCGTCGACGTCGAACTCGGTCGGCCGGCGTCCGGTGAGATAGGCCGGTAGCTGGGAGCGAACCAGAAGGGTCTCGCCGTTCCCGAAGGAGAGTTCCGGCGTGAGGTGCCGGTGCAGCAGCATCTGGTGAATGCGGCCGACGGCCCAGCGGACGCTGGAGATCGTCGGGATGCCCAGGTCACGGTAGATGTCGGCGCGGCTCGGGTCGTGGATGCGGGCGAGGACGACCGGAACCCGGTACGTCTCCTTGGCGGTGCGGGCGCTGACGATGTTGCTGTTGTCTCCCGAGGTGACCGCGACGCACGCGTCCGCGTGGACGATTCCGGCTGCTTCCAGCACAGAGCGGCTGAAGCCGTTGCCCACGTGGAAGGTGCCGGGGAAGCTCGGTGGCAGCAGCCTGCCCGCCTTGGGCTGCCGGTCGACGACACGCACGTCATGGCCCTCGGTCACAAGCTGCGCTGCGAGGGTGGAACCGACCCGGCCGCAGCCCACGATGACCACTCTCATCGTGTCCCTCCCTTCGGGGATGTCCTTCGGTGCCGGAGCACCCACTTACGGGCTTCCTCGGCGGCCAGCAACAGTGCCCCGAGCCCGGCGAGAACCGCCCAGTCGGCGGGTGCCAGCGGCGCGGTATTGAAGATCTCCTGCAGCGGCGGCGCGTAACTGATGGCGGCCATCAGCGCGATACCCACGCAACCGGCGCCGATCAGCCAGGGGTTGGACAGCAGACCTGCCCGCAATACGCTCTGCCGGTCGGTGCGTACCGCGAGGGCGTTGAAGAACTGACTGACAACGATGCCGGCCTGGACCATGGTGATCGCTTCCCGGTAGACGGGATCGTCCCTGGTGAAGTCCGTGTACGGGATGCCGGAGGCGTGGATGTGCCAGAAGAACACGGCACACACGCCGAGGGCCTGGATACCGCCGAGGAAGAGGATCCGGCCCATGACGGCGGTCGAGAAGAGCCGTTCCCGGCGCGGTCGCGGCGGGCTGTCCATGACGTCGGCTTCCATCGGCTCGGCACCCAGCGCGAGCGCGGGCAGTACGTCGGAACCCAGGTCGATGGCGAGAATCTGCACGGCCGTGATCGGCACCAGCGGGAACCCGGCGAAGGTCGCCGCCAGGATCGGCACCAGTTCGGCGATGTTGTGGCTGAACAGGTAGATCAGGAACTTGCGGATGTTGCGGTAGACGGAACGGCCCAGCCCCACCGCGGTGGTGATGGAGGCGAAGGAGTCGTCGAGCAGCACCATCACAGCCGCCTCACGGGCGACGTCCGTGCCCGAGGCGCCCATGGCGACGCCGATGTCCGCGTGTTTCAGGGCGGGCGCGTCGTTGGCGCCGTCCCCGGTGACGGCGACGACCTCACCGCGCCGCTGCAGCGCGGTGACCACGCGCATCTTGTGCTCGGGACTGACCCGGCACAGGAGCAGTTCTGTCGAGCCCGTCAGCAGCGCGTCCAGACCGCCGTCGTCCAGTGCGTCCACCTGCGCGCCCGTCACCACGGACGGGGCCGGTCCCCGGACGATGCCGACGCGGCGGGCGACGGCCTCCGCGGTCAGAGGATGGTCGCCGGTGACCATGACGATGCGGATCCCGGCCCGTCGGCACGCGTCCACCGCGTCCCGCACCTCCGGGCGTGGCGGGTCGTACATCCCGGCGAGGCCCAGCAGGGTGAGCTTGGATTCGACGTCTCCGAGCGCCGGGCGAGGACTCGTCACCCTCCGTCGGGCGACCGCCAGCACGCGCAGGCCCTGCCCGGCCATGTCGTCCGCGGCCGCGACCACCTCGGCGCGGGCGGCTTCCGTGAGCGGCGTCCGTATGCCGTCCCGGTCGATGGCGTCGCAACGGGCGAGCAGTTCCAGGGGCGCGCCCTTGACACACGCGTCGTACGTGCCGTCCTCGTCGCGGTGCACGGTGCTCATCAGCTTGCGGTCGGAGTCGAAGGGATACTCCGCCACGCGCGGTGTCCGGGCCTCCTCCACCGCCGGATCCAGGCCTGCCTTCATGGCGGCCACCAGAAGTGCGCCCTCAGTGGTGTCGCCGAGCACCCGCCAGCCGTCGTGTCCGGTGGGCGGCACCAGCCGGGCGTTGCTGCACAGAGCCGCCGTCCGCAGCAGCTCCCGCACGGACCGTGCCTCGGCGACCTCACCGACCGGCGCATACCCCACCCCCGCCACAGCGTGCGACACGTCGTTCGCCCACACGCGTACGACGGTCATCTCGGCCTGCGTGAGGGTTCCCGTCTTGTCGGTGCACACCACGCTCGTCGAGCCGAGTGCCTCCACCGCCAGCAGCTGCTTGACCAGCGCGTGCCGACGGGCCATACGGCGCACACCGATCGCCAGCGACACCGAGAGCGTTGCCGGCAGACCCTCCGGAACGAGGGCGACCATGACCCCGAGCGAGAACACGAACGTGTCGACGAACGGCTGCCCGCTGGGTATGCGCACCGCGAACAGGGCGGCCCCGGTCGCCAGCGCGACACCGGCCACGCGGCGGGCCATGGCCGCGACCTGGCGCTGCAATGGGGTCTTCTGTCGCGGTGCCGCCGCGGTGAGGCGGAAGATCCTCCCGAACTCGGTGGCCGTCCCGGTGGCCGACACGACCGCCTTGCCTGTGCCCGCGACCACGTCGGTGCCCATGAACACGCAGTTGCGCGCCTCCAGCGGCGGCCCCGCAGGCACCGGTGCGGCGACCCGTGCGACGGCATCGCTCTCGCCGGTCAGTGCCGCGTTGTTGACAGCGACGTCGTGCGCCTCGACCAGTCGGCAGTCGGCCGACACCGCGTCTCCGGCCTCCAGAAGCACGACATCCCCGGGAACCAGATCCCGAGCGGGCCGTTCCCGTGGCTCCCCGTCCCGCAGCACCCGGCAGATGTGCGGCACCATCGCCTGCAACGACTCGGCCGTGCGCTCGGCGGAGTACTCCTGCGCGAAACCGATGCCCGCGTTCAGGAGAACCACGCCGAGGATCGCCAGGGCCAGCTGAAGTGTTGCCGGATCCCTGGGCCGCTCCAGTGCGTAGGCGAGGAAGGTGATCGCCGAGGAGACGAGCAGCACCACCGCGAAGAGGTCGGTGAACTGTGCGAGCAGCTGCCTCCACAGATGCCGACGGCCCACGCCGGGCAGCTCGTTGGGGCCGTAGCGGTCCAGCCGCACGGCGGCCTCGGCCGCCGTGAGCCCGCGCGGGGAACCGTCCAGAGCGGTGTAGACGTCCGGGACGGGCAGAGACGGGATGGACGGGCCGGGGGCGCCGGGCCGGTCCCGGGGTGGGCCGGCGGCCGAGGCCGCGGCGCCTGTCGGCGGGCCACCGGAGTGCAGCGCCGTCGTCCCGGGCACGCGATGCGAGATCGCTCCCCGCCCGGCCGGTTCAGGGCTCATGGCGGGCCCCCGCCGCCGAGGGTGGCCCGGGTGGCTCCTGGAGCACGCTCCAGGCGACCGGTCCGAGCAGATCGACCAGCCGCCGGAACACGTCCAGGAACAGGTCGTCGATCGTCAGCACCCCCACCACCCTGCCGCCGTCGAGGACCGGCAGGCGGCGCACGCCGGTGCGGCGGAACATCCTGTAGGCCACCTGAAGGTCGTCGTCCGCGTCGACCGTGGCCACCTCGGCCGTCATCACCGCATCCACCGGCGCCTCCCGGCCCAGGCCACCACCCAGGCCGCGTACGGCGAGGTCGCGGTCGGTGACGATGCCGCGCAGCGTTCCGCCCTCGACGACGAGAACGGAGCCGACGGCGGACTCGGTCATCCGCCGGGTCACCTCGAGCAGGGAGACGTGAGGCGTGACGGACACCGCAGGGGCAGTCATGACCTCGGAGACCTTCATGCGTCCCTTCCCTCCGAGGCGGGCCGGCCTCGGCCTCACGTCGGCTTCGACGGAACGGCGATGACGGGGCAGCGGGCGTGGTGCAGCACTCCTTGGCTGACCGAGCCCAGCAGCATGCCGGTGAAGCCTCCGTGGCCGCGGGTCCCCACCACCAGGCCCAGCGCGTGGGCGGAGGCGTCGGTGAGCACCTGCACGGGATGCCCGACGACCAGTTCGTGGTGGAGGTTCACCTCCGGGTAGCGGGCGTGGCGGCCGGCCACCGTCTCGTGGAGCAGTCGGCGTGCTTCCTGCTGCGGTGCGTACTCGTCGAAGACCCTCAGGGGACCTGCCTCCCAGACGTACAGGGCGCGCAGCTCGGCGCCACGCAGGGCCGCCTCCTCGAATGCCACGTCGACCGCGGCGGCCGAGTGTTCGCTGCCGTCGACGCCGACGACGAAGTACGCGGGCTGCTGGGTGATGTGCTCCGGCTCGGGTACGACGACCACGGGGCACTGCGCGTGGGCCATGACCGGCAGGGCGACCGAGGCGGAGCCGAACACTTCTTGGACCCGGCTCAGATGTCGCGAGCCCAGCACGACAGCCGTTGCGCCGCGGCTCTGCTCACACAGCGCCCGCACGGCGTCGCCCTCGGCGAGCACAGCGTCCACCTCGACCAGCGGGTGCCGCGCCCTGACGAAGTCCACGGCTTTTTCGAGCACCTGCCTTCCGGCCTTGTGCAGCGCCTCGTCCCATTCTTTCCAGGTCGGCATTTCGCGCAACCGATAGCCCCTGGTCGGCACGCCTCCGACGTGGACCGGACGCAACGGCAGCCGACGGCGGGCGGCCTCGTCGGCCGCCCAGGCCAGCGCCATCTGCCGGCCGGGGTCGGGATCGACGCCCACCACGATCGGCCGGCGATCACCGGGCCACGACATGGCGGCCTCCGGCCGGGGACTGGTCGGGAGCCGGCGACGCGTGCGCGGACGCGCTTTCCGGGTGCGGCTCGGGCGTCAGATGCCTGACGTAGGCGTCGGGTCCTGGGAAGTAGAGGGTCACCCGACCGTCCTCGGCCCAGCGGACGTCGTACGGCGGGCTGCCGTCCGGATGGTGGAGCCCCACGATCTCGCCGTCCCGTGCGACGACCCCGGCCGCGGTGCCGCGCACGACGATCTCGTCACCCACGCGGGCACGCATCGAGGCGCCGGTCTCGGCAGCGGTCCTCGGCGCGGCCCGGTCGTTCCTTCTTGTCGGTGCGGGAGCGGACATCTCGCTCGCCTCCTCCCTGCGGTGGCGCGAAGCAGTGCCGCTGATCTCATACAAGACCTGGCGTGGTGAGGGTTTCCAGGGGCCATTGGTCCTCGTCCCGTCCCTGTCGGCCCATCATGGGGGGACTTCAGGGACCGTGCCATGGGCTGTTCGGACTTAGCGGTACGGGCCTGTCCGTGCTGGACTGGAGGTGTCGGCAGGCTGGACAACCGCCGAGGAGGTAAGGCGATGGCCACACTGGCACGCAGGCAGAAGTTCGCGTTCCCGGAGTTGCCGGACTGGTTCGAGAACCTTCCGGCCCGGTTCGCGATGCCCACGATGGGTGACCTGTACACGATTCGCATCGAGGACTTCATCGAGAACGACCGCTACGTGATGCGAGCGGAGCTTCCGGGCATGGCCCCCGGGGACCTCGACGTCTTCATCAGTGACGGCGTCCTGACCGTTCAGGCCGAACGCACCGAGAAGGAAGTCACGAAAACCCACAACGAGATCCGGTATGGCACGATGAGCCGCAGCGTGACGCTGCCACCGGGCGCCGACGAGGACGACGTCAAGGCCGACTACACCGACGGCATGCTCACTGTCAGCGTCGGCCTGGGCGCCGAGAAGGCGGAGGCCAAGCACATCGAGATCCAGCAGGGCAACTGACGACAGTTGCCGGCGAGGTGGCGGGCTCGGGCAGGGGCCCGCCATCGTCCTGCGCTTCTCGCGCCGCCCTCACCGGCCTCGCGCCGCCCTCACCGGCCTCGCGCCGCCCTCACCGGGCCCCGTGGGAAGCGGCCCAGCGGCGTCGTACCGCTTCCTCGTGTTCGGTCTCCTCCAATGCCAGCTCCAGGGAGGCCAGTTCACGCTGCAGCCGGGGGATCCAGTGCCGGCGCAGGGCGCGAACCCGCTGCCGGGTCCGTCCGGCTTCGGCGGCGAGCAACTCGGCGGCCGCCTGGTGAGCGGCGTACTCAGCGGCGGCGCGGACCGCGGCACGGTAGGCCGTCTCGGCGTGCGCGAGCGCGGTGTTGGGCGGTGTGGGCTCCGTCGGGGAGCGGACGGGCGCTGTCCAGGTCACGCCTGCGGGATGGCGTACGCCCATCAGCACGGTCCACTCGACACCGACGCGGGCCCGGTCCGCGGGCGCCGCCTGGGCCAGCGCCTGTTCACCGCCGAGCAGCACCCCGCGCACCAGCCAGGTGTCGGCCTCGGCGAGTGCGTCCCGCCATGCCGAGCCCGCGTCCTCGGCCGCCCGCCGTTGCGCGCGCTCCCGGTCCAGCAACAGCCGGAGTTTGCGTTCCAGCAGGTCGGCTCCGCGCAGCGCGGTGGCGAGGTTGCGGCGAAGCCGCAGCCGCCCGGCCCGTCCCGGGGGTACTCGGCGCCCGCGCGTGCTCACGGCGGCTCCCCGTCCTGCGGTGGGGCGTGGGTGTCGAGCAGGTCGGCCGGGATCATGCCGAGCTGGCTGCGGGGCAGGGTCAGCAGCACTTCCCAGGCCCGGTCCAGGGACTCTTCCAGTGACCGGTTCTCGTCCGTTTCCTGGGCGAGGAACCGGTTCCGGAAGGCGTCCTCCAGGTCGAGGTGGCGCAGGTCGGTCGGGCTGAGTGCCGACCGACCGATCAGGTCGGCGAGTTCCCGCACCTGCCGGGACCGGGCCAGTGCGGCGATCAACTGTGCGGCGACGGCCGGATGGTCCGCTCGGGTACGGCCCGGTCCGGCTCCCTTGCGCATGAGGCGCGACAGCGAGGCCAGCGGGTCGACGGGCGGATATGTGCCGGCCGCGTGCACTTCGGCGGACAGCACGATCTGGCCCTCCGTGATGTACCCGGTGAGGTCCGGAACGGGGTGGGTGATGTCGCCCGCAGGCATGGTGAGCACCGGCAGCACGGTCACCGACCCCGGACGGCCCTTGATCTTCCCGCAGCGCTCGTAAAGGGACGCGAGGTCGCTGTAGAGGTAGCCCGGGTACGCCCGGCGGGCCGGGATCTCGCCCCGTGCGGCGGACACCTCGCGCAGCGCCTCCGCATAGGCCGTCATGTCCGTCATCACCACCAGGACGTGACGGCCCTCGACGAACGCCAGGTGTTCGGCGACGGTCAGTGCGAGACGGGGGGTGAGCAACCGTTCGATCACCGGGTCGTCGGCCGTGTTGACGACGAGGACCAGTTCCCGTGCGGCGGAGCGGGCGGCCAGCCCGTCACGGACGAACGCCGCGTCGGCGTGCGTGAGCCCCATGCCGGCGAACACGACGGCGAACGCCTCCCCGCCGCACGTCGCCTGAGCCGCGATCTGCACCGCCAGCTCCAGATGCGGCAGCCCGGCCGCCGAGAACACCGGCAATTTCTGGCCCCGCACCAGCGTGGTGAGCACGTCCACGGCGCCCACGCCGGTCAGGACCGGCTCGTCCGGCGTCTCCCGCCGAGCCGGGTTGATCGGCGCCCCGCCCACCGCCGCGTACGACCCGCCCAGCACCGGCGGCCCGCCGTCTGCGGGTTCGCCCCGCCCGTTGCACACCCGCCCCAGCCATCCGTTGCCGACCGGGATCCGCAGCGGCGTACCCGAGAACGCGACGCGGGTGCCGATCCGGTCCATGCCCGCCGTGTCCTCCAGGACCTGCACCACCGCAAGATCCCGGTCCACCTCCAGGACCAGCCCGTGCCGTCGTTCACCGGAGCCGAGGACGATCGTGGCGAACTCGTCCCAGCCGACCCCGCTCACGCCTTCGACGACCACGAGCGGGCCACGCAGTTCCCGTACGCCCGTGTACTCGACGTTGGCGAGGCCGCTCATGCCGCCTCCTTGAGCCGGGCCAGCACGGTGTCCCGCGCCGCCGCCACGGGAGCGGTCTCCCCTGGGCCCGCCGCTTCGCGCGCTCGGAGCAGCGGGGTGAAGTCGACCGCCTCGACGGCGTCCGCCTGGGCGCCGCTGTCCACCAGTTCCAGACACCGGTCGATCACTGTCAGCACGGCCTCCACGAGGGCCGCGGTCTTCTCGGGGGCGCTGTAGGCATCGGCCGGCGACAGGGCGTTCTGCTGGATCAGGGACTCGCGCAGCAACCGTCCCGCGAGCACGCTGACCCGCTCCCGGGACGGCAGGGCCGTGATACCGACCAGCTCGACGAGGTCGGCCAGCCTGTCTGCCTCGGCGAGCAGCAGCGCCACCCGTCTCCGCCGCACGGCCCACTCGGGGTCACCGGCCCGGGCGTGCGCGATGGCCAGCGCGGCGGCGTCCCGCGAAAAGGACTCCGCCCAGGAAACGGCCGGATAGTGCCGTGCGTAGGCGAGATCGCGGTCCAGGCTCCACAGGCACCGTACGAAGCGTTCGGTGTGCGCGGTCACCGGCTCCGTGCGGTCGCCGCCCGGCGGGGACACGGCGCCGATCACCGTGACGGAGCCGGTCGCGCCGCCGAGGGTGCGCACCGCGGCGGCCCGCTCGTAGAAGGCGGCCAGCTGCGAGGCGAGACCCGCCGGATACCCCTCCTCGGCGGGGAGTTCACCCATGCGGGAGGCGAACTCGCGCAGCGCCTCCGCCCAGCGGGAGGTCGAGTCGGCGATCAATACGACGTCCAGGCCCATGTCGCGGAAGTACTCCGCGACCGTCGCCCCCGTGTGCACGCTCGCCTCGCGGGCCATCATCGGCATGTTGGAGGTGTTCGCGATCGTCACGGTCCGATCCGCCAGGCTCCCACCGGTACGCGGATCGGTCAGCTCGGTCAGCTCTTCGATGACGTCCGCCATCTCGTTGCCGCGCTCGCCGCAGCCGACGTAGACGATCACGTCGGCATCGCACCACTTGGCGATCTGCTGCAACAGCATGGTCTTGCCGGTGCCGAAACCGCCCGGCACCGCGACCGTGCTCCCGCGGGCCACCGGGAAGAGCAGATCGACGGCCCGCTGCCCGGTGTTCAGCGGGAGGTCCGCCGGCAACCGCTCCGCGACCGGCCGCACCCTCCGCACCGGCCAGGACTGCGCCATCCGCACCTCGTGACCGGCCACCACGGCGAGCACGGCGTCCACGGAGTGCTCACCCGCCGCCGCGACCCGGGTCACCTCGCCCGAGTGGCCCGGAGGCACCAGCAGCCGCAACGGCACGCTCGCTCCGATCTCCCCGAGGACGTCCCCGGCGGTGACCCGCGCTCCGTCGGCCACCTGCGGTGTGAACGCCCAATGGCGCAGTTCCGGTGCTGCGCTCGGCTTGCCAGCCATGAGAAGGTCACCGGCACCGAGCAGCGGGCGCAAGAGGCCGTCGTACACACCGCCGAGCAGATCCGGGGCCAGGCGCACCGACAGCGGGTGGCCCTGGGGCTCCGCCAAATGCCCGGGGGCCAGTCCACCCGTGTACTCGTACGCCTGGACAGTGGCCGTCTCGCCATGAATGGCGACCACCTCGCCCGGCAGCCGGGCGGCGCCGAGCACGACCAAGTCGTGCATGGCGACCGAAGCGGGGCAGACGATCTCCACCAAGGGGCCGGCGACCCGGAGGATCCGCGGACGGGTGGTGTCGTTCCCCCGGAGCGGTGCCGGACCGGCGCGCGTGGCCCGCGAGCCTGCCCCCGGGCTGCTGGGCGGGGTCACGGCGGCCTCCACAGCAACTCGGCCTGCACGCCCAACCGTTCCAGGGCACGCTCGGCGAGAGCGTCCGCCGACAGATCGACCCGCCGGTCCACCACCTCGGCCGTCACTCCGCCCCCTGCGGCAGCGGTGACCCGTGCCTGCGATCCGAGCAGCGCCCGCGCCGCAGCGGCGAGTCGAGCCCGCGGTACGGCACCCTCCGCCAGCGCTCCGCGCACGCCCTCGCGGATCGCGGCCCCGAGTGCGCCGTAGACCTCGGAACGAGCCGCGAGTTCCTTCGCCCAGGCGTCCTGCACCGCTCGCACACGTTCCCGGGCCGCTCCGGCGGCGCCGTCGGCCTCGCCGAGGTCCTGGGCCCGCGCGAGCACCTCGTCGGCAGTGCTGCGTGCTGCGCGCAGGGTTTCCTCCGCGTCGGCCCGCGCTCGTTCCCGTACCGCGTCGGCCGAGGCCCGTGCCGACCGCAGCAACTCGGCGCGCACAGGAGCCAGCGCGTCAACGGACGTGGTCATCGGGGCATCACCACGGTCAGCGGCCGGGAGGGGGCCGGCGCCATCGCCTCAGCCCCCAGCGCTTCGGCGGCCTCGGACGTGAGGATCACGAGGCCGACCGTGCCCGGGAGCGTCTGCCAGGTGCGGCGGACGGCGTCCGGATCTTCCGCAACCAGTACGTCCACTCCGGCCAGGGCCAGACCGCACATGCTGGTGCGTGCGCCGATGGCGGCCACGGTGCCCATCGTCATGCCTTTCCGATCAGCAGGATCGCGACCACCAGTCCGTAGACGGCGATGCCCTCCGCCAGACCGACGATCACCATTGCCCGGCCGAAGATTTCCGGTCGCTCGCTCAGCGCGGCCAGAGCAGCCGCTCCTGTGTAGGCGACCGCGATCGCGGCCCCGATCGACGCCCCGGCCACCGCGACGGCCGCGGCGATCAGCGCCGTCCCGTTGACTGCGCCGGAGTCCGCGGCCTGGGCCGACGCCTCGGCAGGGTGCACGAGCGCGGTGGCCAGAACGACACAGGCGCTGCCCAACAGGGCGAGGTTCGTGACCAGCAGCCACCGGAAGGCGTGTCCGGCCCGGCGCCGCCGCAGCAGCCCTACGACGCCGAATACCGCGGCCAGGACCGGCAGGACGATCAGCCAGGTGAGCATGGGATCACCTTCGTAGAACTGTCGGCAGGTTCCGCCTGGGGAACGTGCCACGGACGGAACGGGCGGCCCTCCGCCTCGAAGAGCCGGGAGAAGAGTTCGTAGAACTCCAGCCGCAGGGCCTGCACACCGGCCACCAGTGCCTCCAGACCGAACGAGAGGGCCGTGCCCGTGGCGAACAGCAGCGCCGCCCCCGCGACTCCGGCCGCACCGTGCCCGGCCAGGCCCGTGGTGCCGCGCCACACCAGGTCGGCGAGCGCGGCGTGCGTGAGGCCGAAGGCCGCGAGCCGGGCGAAGGACAGGGTGTTGGTGCCCGTACGCACGACAACGTCGAACAGCCGTACAACCGTTTCGGCGCATCCGGCGCCACCGCCCGCTGTGGCCCGGAACAGCCCGAGGGCCATCAGTGCCAGCCCGATGACAGCGAGCGTGGCCCCGGTGACGGCCGCGGCCGGCCGGTGCAGGAGCAGACCTGTCGCGGCCAGTGCCAGCCCCAGGTAGAACAGCAGGCCGGCGCAGCCGGACGGCGCGTACAACGCCGTGGCCCAGCCGCTCTCGCGTACGCGGTTGACCGCGCCGGCGGCGTGCGCGACGGCAAGCAGTCCCGCGCCGAAGACCACGGCGGCTGCCAGCAAGCGGGCAGGACTGTCCAAAGGACTCAGCCACAGCACCGGCAGCAGCCCGGTCGGACCGAAGAACTCCCCGTAAGCGGCGCCCGCGAGCATGGCGGCGACTCCGGCACCCGCGAGGAACGGCCAAAGACGGCTGAACCGGGCGAGCCGACGGGGCCGCCCGAGGCGCAGCGCGAGCGCGCCGAACAGCAGCAGCGCTCCATGCCCCACGTCACCGAACATGATCCCGAACATCGCGACATAGGCCAGGCCTGCCGGCCACGAGGGGTCGAGATCCGCGTAGGCCGGCGTCCCGTACGTCGTCACCAGCGGCGTGAACGACACAGGCCTGCCCGGTCGAAGCAGCGTCGGCGGATCGGTGCCGCGAGGGGACGGCAGTGGTACCAGTGCGCCGCCCGCGGCCGCCAGCCGGCCCGCCACCCGGGGCACCTCGCCGGCCGGGCACCATCCGGCCAGCGCGGCCACCTCCCCGCGTCGTACCGCGCCTTCGGCGTGCTCCTCCAACTGGGCTTCACCCGCCAGCAATTCGACGCTGCGCCGCGCTTCGAGGAGGTCGAGGTCGGGCATCTCGGCGGCCAGGACGGCCGAGACCGCTCCCTCGGGCCCGGTCGTCGTGGCACGCCCCCACAGCCGCTGAAGCCGCGCCGCCGCCGCTCCCGGAGCCGCTTCCTCGGCGCGGTCCAGTTCGACGCATCCCGCCTCGGCGATCCGCACCAGCGCGTCCCGCAGGGCCACCTGCGGCACGATCACCGCCACACGGCGCATCCGGACCGGCGTCAGCGTGTCAGGCCAGGGCATCGAACACCTCCCCGGGCCGTCCGCCACGCGCCGCCGATTCCAGCGCCGCGCGCACCCGCCACGCGTCCACGGACAGCACCGCGACCGCGCCCACGACCACGCCCGGCCCGTGCCGGGCGTCGCGCAGCATCACCGCGCCGTCGTTGTGCACTCTCCGCCACCAGCCCGCCTCGGCCCGCCACAGCCCGCCCGGCTCCGCCACGTCCGCCACGACCCAGCGGGTCGCCGCGGGCAGGCCCTCGCGGAACTCCTGGTAGGTGTCGGCGGACAGCGCCCGTGCCCCGAGCAGCCGCGCGGCGTCACGTCGCACGGTCGTCGACACCGTGCGCCGGTGCACGAACAGTTCGCGGGCGATCAGCAGGGCGGCGCGCCCCTCGGCCCACGGGCGCGCGTGCGGTACGACGACGGCGGTGCGCCGAGCGGCGGCCATCCGCATTCCGGTGACCAGCGCCCAGGGCGTGTCGCCGCCCGGATCGCCCCACGGCGAGGTGGCGAGTGTGGCCCGCAGCTCCGCGGGTGTCCCGGCACGCTCCAGACTCCGCCAGGCCGTTTCGAGCGCCCCGAGCCGGTACGGCTCCGCAGCCTCCGTACGGCGACCGTCCTGGGCGAGCAGCCGGGAGGCCACGTTGGCGATCTCGAACCCCGCGGCGAGCGGAACGAGGAGGCGAGCACCGCCCCGGGGCAGCCAGCCGGCCAGTACGCGCAGATGCCACAGCAGGGTCGCGGTCACCGCCCGCTGGGCCTGGGGCAGACCGACCGCTGTCCGCACGTACCTGGAGTACGGGGTCGCCGCCAAGGACCGCAGGGCGTCGTCGAGCGTGGCACAGGCCGCGATCTCCCGCGCCCCGTCGGCGCCCGGGTACCGGTTGGCGAGGGCCTTGGCCCGCACCGCCCCGGCCACCCAGCCGGCGCTCATGGCGCTTCGCCCGGCCCGACTGCCAGGCGCACTGCGTCGGCCACCGCACGCTCCACCAGATCCGGCATGCGCTCTCCGGCCCGCTCCCGGACCGCCGAGGCGGCGGCGTCTCCGGCGGCGCGAAGGGCGTCGGCCTCCTGCCGAGCCTCCCGGAGGATGGGTTCCGCGGCTTGCCGGCGTATCTCGGGGGCACGCTCACGGGCGGCCGCCACGAGGCGCTCCGCCTCCCGCGCGGCGTCGTGTCGGATGACATCGGCCGCCTCGTCCGCCGCGGCCCGGATGGCTGCCGCCTCCTGCTGTACATCCGTCAGCTGTGCGAGGGCGGGTTCCAGTTCCGCTGTCCGCTCCGCCGTACGGTCGGCGGGCACGCCGGTGGCGGACGCTCCCGGCGTCCCCACCGGACGGAACCGTTCCAGGAAGTCCCGCAGGGTCATCGGCGGCCTCCTGCCGGTCGACTGCTCTTTCAGTCTCACCGTTCCGCTCCCGCTCCGCACCGGATAGGGCCGCCGCGATGTTCCACCAGGGCCGTTCGGCCCTTGGCGACGACGGCCAGAGCGGAAGACTGGGACGGTAGGCAACTCGACGGACTCCGGAGGCCACCGTGAACCACCACGAGAACTTCTCCACGGGGACCGAGGCCCGGCAGGGCCTGCCCTCCCGACCCTGGAGCCCCCGCGAGACGGATCGGCAGGACATACTGATCCGCTACCTGGGAGCCGTGGCCACGGCTGCGGCCGAACACGCACGCACCGAAGAGCAGGCCCCCGCACCCGGCACTGCCGAGGCGCCGTCGGCGGCCGCCGCACCCACGCAAGAACCCTCGCCACCCGGACCCCGCGTCCCGCTGGTGCGCGACGTGATGGACGTGCCCGCCGCCTCCCTGCGCGACGACCTGCCGTACCGGGACATCGCCCGCCTGCTGGCGCGCGAGCAGGTCGGCGCCCTCCCGGTCGTGGACGCCGAGGACCACGTGGTCGGTGTCGTCTCGGAGTCCGATCTGCTGGCGAAAGTGGCTTTCGAGGCTTCCGGCCACCGGCCCGGACGCGTCGGAAGGCTGCGGGAACGACGCATGCACAGCAAGGCTCGCGGTGAGACGGCCGCCGACCTGATGACAAGCCCCGCGATCACGGTGCTCCCGGGCGCGACCGTCGCCGAGGCCGCCTGGCTGGCCACACTGTCCCGGCTCAAGCGGCTACCCGTCACCGATGGCGCGGGCCGCCTGGTCGGGGTCGTGCGCCGCAACGCGCTGCTCCAAGCCCTCATCAGGGATGACGCGGCGATACAGGCGGAGGTCGAGGCCAGGATCGATGCCTGTTGCGCGCAGGGAGACCGCGCCGCGCTGGAGGTGGCCGTTCATGACGGCATCGTGGAACTGACGGGACGGATGCCGTCGGTCACCACGGCCCGGCTGGTGGCGGAGGTGGAGAACATCGCCGACGTCGTGGAGGTGAAGAACCTGCTCACCACCACCTGACCGGACATGTCGGAAAGCCCCGGCAGACCGAGAGGGCGCCGCCGGCCGAGGGGCGTACGCAGAGCACGGTGGCGTGCGGGCGCAGGCCCGGCCCGCCGGCCCGGCCCGCCGGCCCGCACCGCCTACCGGACATCCGCTCCCCGGGTGAGGTCGAACTCCACGTCCACCACTCCCTCGACCGCCCGCACGAGACGCGCGGCCACGGGGACCAGGGCGGTGTCGCGGACCGTGCCCGACAGTGTGACGACTCCGTCGTGCACGTCCACCCGCAGGGCCGACGACGTCAGCGGGAAGAGGTGCGACACGATGTCACGACGGATCTCCTCGGCGATGTCCTGGTCGTCGCGCAGGAAGACCTTGAGCAGGTCGGCACGGCTGACCACACCCACCAGCAGACCGGATTCATCGACCACTGGCAGCCGCTTGACCTTCTCGCGGGCCATGATCCGCGCGGCCTCGGCCAGAGTGGCGCTCGCCCGGACGGTGATCGCGGGCGAGGACATGAGGTCGCCTGCGGTGAGCGCACCGGCCTTCGCCACGTCGGCGGGCCGGCGCAGCAGTGCGTAGCCCTCCTCGGGGCTGTCGCGGAGTTCCTCCGTGGGCAGCAGGTCGGCCTCGGACACCACGCCGACGACCCGTTCCTCGCCTTCGAGTACGGGCAGGGCACTGACCCCCCAGTCCTGCATCATCTCCACGATCACCTTGAACGAGGCCGACCGGCCGACGGAGGCGACCGTTTGGGTCATGACATCGCTGACGATGCTCGGAGTGCCGAACATGCTGACCCCCTGGGGTTCTCGGCGGGCGGTCCTGCTGCTTTCAGCGTGTGCCGGTACGGGAGGGGTGGCAAAAGGGGCCGCTCGCACCGGCGTCGAGGTGGAGGGCCAGCAGGGGGCAGGCTGCGGCGGCCCGGCGGGCGTGGCCGCGCAGGTCGTCGGGGACGGACCGGTCCTTGATGATGGGGTAGCCCCATTCGTCGAGGTCGATCAGCTCGGGCAGCAGTTCGCCGCACATGCCCTGCCCGGTGCAGGCGATGCGGTCGACGCGCAGGGTCTCGGGGGTCATCGCCAGGTCTCCGGAGCAATGGCGGGCGGTACGGGGATGAGGGGCGACCGGTGGCCGGCGGCGGGGCAGGTGCCATGGGTGAGGTGTCGGTCGACGTCGTCGGCGAAGGCGCGCAAAGCCGAGGCGGCGAGACGGGCGGCGCCGTCGGGGTGGCGACAGGCGCCACGGTCCGGCAGCAGACCGGTCCTCCGGTACAGCCGCGACAGCAGGTCGGGGTCGGCCCGTCCGGCGGCCAGCGCGGCGAAGTCCTCGGCGACGGCGGGCAGGCCGAGGCGGCACGGGCCGCACTGGCGGGCACCGTGGGCGGCCAGGTAGGCGAGGATCCGAGCCGTCTCGGTCAGCCCGCAGGCCGAGTGGGGAAGGACGGCGAGCACGCCCGCCCCGGGTGCGGCGCCCAGCGGTGCCAGGTCGCGCCGGGTGAGGGGGGTGTGTACGTGTTCCGCCGGGAGCCAGGTGCCGGCGAAGCCCCCGAGCAGGACCGCCCGCAGGGGTTCCGTGGGACCGCCGGCGCGGTCGAGGATCGCGGTGAGGGGTGTGCCGAGCGCGACCTCCAGGACGCCCCGGGTGGCGACGGCACCGGAGACGGTGACGAGTGTGGTGCCGGGCTCGTCCGGGGTTCCCGCCTGTCGGAACCAGCCGGGGCCGTGGCGGGCTATGAGGGCGAGGTGGGCGAGGGTCTCGACGTTGTGGACGAGGGTGGGGCGGCGGGCGACGCCGCGTTCATGGGTGCGTGGCGGACTGCCCTGCGGGCGGGCAGGGCCCCCGTTGAGCCAGCGCACCAGCGAGGTCGACTCACTGGAGACGTAGGCGTGCGGAAGGGCGTGCACGTGAAGTTGCACCGGGTCGAGACGGGCACGCCGTCGTTCGTCCAGGGCCGCGCTCAGCTGGCGGTACTGG
The DNA here is from genome assembly GCF_042895285.1 of Streptomyces sp. NPDC001406. Lineage (NCBI taxonomy): Bacteria > Bacillati > Actinomycetota > Actinomycetes > Kitasatosporales > Streptomycetaceae > Streptomyces > Streptomyces sp. NPDC001406. The sequence continues at coordinate 81,159 of NZ_JBIAWG010000008.1, read as the reverse complement.
GCGGTGCGGGTGCGCGGCAGGCAGACGTGAACGGTGTCGGCGCCGACCGCGATCGCGGCCAGGACGGCGCCGTCGAGGACGAGGTGGGGCCCGACGGCCAGCAGGAACTGGTCCTTGCGGCTGGCGGGTTCGCTCTCCATGGCATTGACGACGACCACCGTCCGGCCACCACGTTCCGCCACGGCCCGCAGCTTGCGCGCGGTGGGGAAGCCAGCGCCGCCACGCCCGGTGAGCCCGGCCGCCTCGACGGCCTCCACCAGGGACATCGACGTACGGCTGCCGAGAGCCGTGGCGACGGGCGCAGGTCCGTGGCGGCGGAGGTGATCGGCAAGGGTGGCCGACGTCCCGGTGGCGTACCAGCCTGACAGCAGCCGCGCTACGGCGGGGCCATCCGGCCGGGGCGCGCGGTGCTGGGGCGCGAGGTGCGCCGCGGCCGAGGAGTTCATTGTCCGCCTCCGAGCAGGATCGTCGCCGCGGCGGCACGCTGGGCCCAGCCCGGCTGCAGCGGCCCCGCAGCGAGGAACGCGGCCGGCACCACGGGTACGGCCGTCGAGGCCACAGCGGCCACCAAGCGTCCGATGACCCGCCCCGGTCCGGCCTTCGCCAGTCGCCACCACACGGCTCCGACCACCGAGGTGAGGCAGGCGGCATAGAGCCACAGCTGGAGGGGGAGCCGGGTGTCGGTGCCGGTCCCGACGCTGTGGAAGAGGGCGAGCGGCCAGGCGGCGTAGGCCAGCCAGTGCACCGCCTTCCAGCGGCGCACCCCCAGCCGCAGCCGCAGCGCGCTGGTGACCAGCACCGCGAGCAGCAGGTCGAGCGCGGCCGTGCCCAGCCCGAGCCACAGCGGCCGGTAGGACGCCCCGAACGGCACCACGGACACCGCCCAGCTCAGGTGCACGAACGGGTCGAGGACCGCGGTCGCCACGTGGACGGCGAGGAACACCAGGGTGAGCAGGGACAGGTTGCGGTGCAGCAGCCCGACCTCGAAGCGGCCGATTCGGCGGGGCGCGGTCCGTCCGCCGGAGGCGATGCCGAGCACCACGGTGGCGGTGAGCAGGATCAGGGCGAGGGTGCCGCCCGCGCGGGCGGCATACCACAGGGGGCTGCCGGTCAGGGCCAGTGTCGTCATCGCGTGCCTCCGGGGGCCGTGCCCAGGGAGCCCGCGGGGGCGGGAGCGTGGGAGTCGGGCGGCCAGCCGCCGAGGCGTACGACAGTGCCGTCGAGGCCGGTCAGCCGGGCAGGAAGGGCAGTGCCGCGTAGCCAGTCCAGGGCCCGGTCGCCGAGCACGATCGCCGCCGTGCTGACGGCATTGGCGTCCACGCAGGTCGCGGCCGCGACGGTGACCGTGCGCCACACGGGTACGGCGGGCTCTCCCGTGGCCGGGTCGACGATGTGGTGCAGGACCCGTCCGCCGCGCCGCCAGACGCGCACCCGGATGCCCGAGGTCGCCAGCGCCCCGCCGGTTACCGCCACAGCGGCACCGCCTTCCGGGGCGGGCCGGGCGTGGTCGTCGGCGAGGGCGATCCGCCAGCCGCCCTCGGGTCCCGGCCCGGCTGTCGCCAGGTCGCCGCCAAGACCGACCAGGACCCCGCAGCCGGTCACTGCGGCGGCCTGCCGGGCGGCACGGTCGGCGGCCAGGGCCTTGGCGGTGGCGCCCAGGTCGAGGCGGGTGCCCGGGGGCAGGCGCAGCCGACGGGTACGCGGGTCGAAGGCGATCCGCCGCCAGCCGGGCGCCGGTCGGGCCACGGGCACCGGGCGGGCGTCCTCCGGCGAGAGGGAGGCGAAGGTGCGGTCGTAGCCGAGCGCGATCACCGCGCTGCCCACGGTCGGGTCCACGGCGCCGTCGGTGAGACGGGCGGCACGCAGCGCGGCCTGCAGGGCCTCGGCGAAGTATTCGCTGACCGTCGTCGGGACACCCGCGCTCACATTCACACGCGTCAGCTCGGAGTCGGGCCGGAAGCGGCTGCAGGTGCGGTCGACGACGGCCAGCTCGGCGCGCAGCTCCGCTTCCGCGGCGGGCAGGGCGACCGAGTCGGTGACGAGCAGGGCGGCCGTCGTGCCGAGGGCCGGAAAGACGACCTGACAGGGAGCGGGGGCCGGGGTGTGCGTGGTCATGACGCCCCCGTCGTGGTCTGCGGTTGCTGCTGGGTCGCGGCGGGCGGCTGGGCCGGGGGCTGCGGAGCCGGTTGCGCAACCGCAGCCGCGCCCTCGTCGTCGTCATCCTCGTCGTTCTCGTGACCGCTCGGTTCCTCGCGCCCCTCGTCGTCCTTCCCCGCCGTGGCGGCAGTCGACGCCGCGGGGTTCTGCAGCGGTGCGTTCGCGGGCGCCGGGGCGGCCGAACCGCCCGGCAGCAGATGCGTGTAGAAGCCGCCCAGGGCCGCCGCGCCGGCCGCGGCCGTGACCGCGATCCACAGCGTGGTGCGGCGGCTGCGGCGCAGACCGCGGTCGCGCGCGTGCGAGGAGAAGGCGGGGGCGGGTGTCGGGGGGAAGTCGTCGGGCGAGGGTGCCATGGCAGCGCTCCTGGAGAATCGCGGCGGCCCGGATCGGCTGCGTGCACCTCCAGGCTGTGCTCACGACTCCCAGGAACTCGCTCACGTCTCCTTCAGAACCGGTAAAGATCTCGACGCCCCGCCCGGTTCCTGCGCGCCCTCCGGCCACAGGGGCAGTTCCAGTACGACGGTCAGCCCGCCACCGGGTGTGTCCTCCAGCCGTGTCGTACCGCCGTTGACGGTGACCAGCCGGTGCACGATGGCCAGCCCCAGGCCCGTGCCACGGGCCTCGGGGTTGCCGAACCGGCGGAAGGCGACGGCCTTCGCCTCGTCCGTCATCCCGGGACCGTCGTCCCGCACCATCACCCGGGCCGTGTCCCCCGTCCTGCGCCGGTCGACAATGATGCCTCCGCCTTCGGGCACGGCATCCACGGCGTTGGCGATCAGGTTGTCCAGGATCTGCTCCAGATGACCGGCGCCCAGTGCGGCGGTCGGTTCCGGCACCTCGGAAACGGCGGTCAGCCGGACGCCTCGTTCCTCGGCGACGGGTGACCAGGCGGCCACTCGCTCGGCCACCACCTCGCCGACCCGCACCGCGGCCGGACGCGGCGTCGCCTGCTCGGCTCGCGCGACCGCCAGCAGCCCGTCGACCATCCGGGACAGCCGTGCGATCTCCTCCTGCGCGGCGGCCAGCTCCACAGCGGTGTCATCCTCGGCACCGGCGGCCAGCACATCGAGCCGCAGTCGCAGCGCGGCCAGCGGGGTGCGCAGCTGATGGGAAACATCCGCGATCACCGCCCGGTGGCCGTGCACCAGGGCCTCCGTCCGGGCCGCCATGGTGTTGAAGGTGGCGGCCAGCCGGCGCACCTCCGGCGGACCGGGCCCCACGTCGGCCCGCTCGTCGAGGACGCCCTCACCGAGCCTCCGGGCGCTGGCATCCAGCGTCGACAACGGACGGCTGACCCAGCGGGCCAGACGCACGGACAGCAGAGCGGACGCGGCGATCCCGGCGGCACCGATCACGGCGGACCAGCCCCAGATCGCCGCGGTCCGGGCGTCCAGCGGGCCGGCGGAGCGGGCCAGAACGACGGCTCCGGCGGGCCTGTGCACCTCACCGGCCGGTTCCGCGGCCAACAGCCGTCCCTCGTTCTCCGGCGGCTCCGGCTCATGCCCGGCCAACACCTCCTCGACCAGTTCCTCCGCCTCCTCGCCTTGGGCCGCCCCGCAGGGCGTACTGGCCACCACGCGCCCGGCAGCGTCGTACACCGCGGCGCAGTCGCCCGCCCGGGCCGCGGCATCCAGCTCCTGACGCATGATGGTCGGCGGCTTGTTGTCGGAGAGGTGCTCCTCGGCCGCCGCGGCGATCACGCGCGTGGCCGCCCGCTGGCTGTCGCGGTAGGCGACGCGCTCACGCGCCGTCATCGACACCGCCAGCGGTACGACCGCCAGCACGAGCAGTACGGACGTCAGAACCAGCAGCGTCCAGGTGATCCGACGAGTCACGACAGCTCCCGCGACTCCTCGGCCGCCCCGAGCCGGAACCCCTGCCCGTAGACCGTCTCGATCAGCCCCGGCACGCCGAGCTTGCGGCGCAGCGCCGCCACATGCACGTCCAGCACCTTCGTCGGCCCGTACCAGTGGGCGTCCCACGCCCGCTCCAGGATCTGCTGCCGGGTCACCACCCGTCCCGGGTCCGCGGCCAGACACTCCAGAATGCTGAACTCCTTCGGCGTCAGCGCCACCGCGCGTCCGCCGACCGAGACCTGCCGGGTGCGCAGGTCCAGCGCCAGCGGCCCGTGCCGCAGGGTCTCCGGCTCCGCCGGGCGCCGACGGCGCAGCACGGCCCGGATCCGCGCCAGCAGCTCGGCCAGCCCGAACGGCTTGACCAAGTAGTCGTCGGCGCCCTCGTCCAGGGCCACCACCCGATCCGCCTCCTCACCCCGCGCGGTCACCGCGATGATCGCGGCGTCCGACCGGGCCCGCAGCCGCCGGCACACCTCGACGCCGTCGATGTCCGGCAGCCCCAGATCCAGCAGGACGACGTCGGGGGTGGGTGCCGACAGCGCCGCCCGCCCGGTCCGGACGCCCTCGGCTCCGTATCCGGCCTGCCGCAGACCGCGCACCAAGGACTCCGCGATGCCGCGGTCGTCCTCCACGACCAGCACCCGCGTCTCCTCGGCATCGCCCCTGGTCTGGGCGTTCATACGCGCTGCCCGCCTCTCGGGTGAGGGTGTCCACTGCGCCGACTCTCCCAGGCTGCGTCAGCGCCCCGCGCCGACGGTATGGGCCAACCGTCCCCCGTCGACGCGAACGGCACGGACGCCTCGTGGTCGGTATCGCCTCATCACCCCGCCGGTACGCGATGCCGCCTGCGCCGAAAGGATGAGTTCCAGTGGTGGCTGATGGCGAAGTTCAGCGAGCCTGATTGATACCGGCGCGGGTGTCAGTACCGTCGCGCCGGAACGACGCCGCTCTCTCGGCTGCGTTGTCGGTCACTGCTTTTCGGAAACTCGGAGACGAACAGACTGTGAGTATCTCCAACGGATCTCAGGGCGCCGCCGCTGCAACAGCGGAGGAGGTGTACGAGAACGAATTGCCGCTACGGCGCAGCCAGCCGGGCAACGTGGCCGTGAAGTGGTTGACCACCACGGACCACAAGACGATCGGAACGCTGTATCTGATCACGTCGTTCGCGTTCTTCTGCGTCGGCGGCGTCCTGGCGTTGTTCATGCGTGCCGAGCTGGCTCGTCCGGGCCTGCAGATCCTTTCGAACGAGCAGTTCAACCAGGCTTTCACGATGCACGGCCTGATCATGCTGCTGATGTTCGCGACGCCGCTGTTCGCCGGCTTCACGAACTGGATCATGCCGCTGCAGATCGGTGCACCCGACGTGGCGTTCCCGCGGCTGAACATGTTCGCCTACTGGATGTACCTCTTCGGGTCGCTCATCGCCGCAGCCAGCTTCCTCACCCCGCAGGGTGCCCCCGACTTCGGCTGGTTCATGTACGCACCCCTGTCGGACGCGATCCACTCGCCGGGCATCGGCGCCGACATGGGCATCATGGGACTGGCGTTCTCCGGCTTCGGCACCATCCTCGGCTCCGTCAACTTCATCACCACGATCATCTGCATGCGCGCCCCGGGCATGACCATGTTCCGCATGCCGATCTTCTGCTGGAATGTGCTGCTGACGGCAGTGCTGGTCCTGCTGGTCTTCCCGGTCCTCGCGGCCGCTCTCTTCGCCCTCGAATGCGACCGGAAGTTCGGATCGCACATCTTTGACCCGGCCAACGGAGGCGCCCTGTTGTGGCAGCACCTCTTCTGGTTCTTCGGCCACCCAGAGGTGTACATCATCGCGCTGCCGTTCTTCGGCATCATTTCTGAGATCATCCCGGTCTTCGCCCGCAAGCCGATGTTCGGCTACATGGGCCTGATCGCCGCGACCATTGCCATCGCCGGTCTGTCCGCGACCGTGTGGGCCCACCACATGTACGTCACCGGCGGTGTGCTGCTCCCGTTCTTCTCCTTCATGACCTTCCTGATCGCGGTACCGACCGGCGTGAAGTTCTTCAACTGGATCGGCACGATGTGGAAGGGAAGCCTGTCCTTCGAAACGCCCATGCTCTGGACGACCGGCTTCCTGGTCACTTTCCTCTTCGGTGGGCTGACCGGTGTCATCCTGGCCTCGCCGCCGATGGACTTCCACGTCTCGGACTCGTACTTCGTGGTGGCGCACTTCCACTACGTGATCTTCGGCACGGTGGTCTTCGCGATGTTCGCCGGATTCCACTTCTGGTGGCCGAAGTTCACCGGCAAGATGCTGGACGAGCGGCTCGGCAAGATGACCTTCTGGACGCTGTTCGTCGGCTTCCACGGCACCTTCCTGGTCCAGCACTGGCTGGGTGTCGAGGGCATGCCGCGCCGCTACGCCGACTACCTGGCGTCGGACGGCTTCACCACCCTGAACACGATCTCGTCGATCAGCTCGTTCCTGCTCGGCCTGTCGCTCCTGCCGTTCTTCTACAACGTCTGGAAGACGTCCAAGTACGGCAAGCCGGTCGGCGTCGACGACCCCTGGGGCTATGGCCGTTCCCTTGAGTGGGCGACCTCCTGCCCGCCGCCGCGGCACAACTTCGTCACCATGCCGCGGATCCGCAGTGAATCCCCGGCGTTCGACCTGCACCACCCCAACATCGCGATGCAGGAGGCGGAGTGGTACAAGGGTCCCGGCGGGACCACAGAGGTGAGGGACCTGCCGTGAGTGCCGAGATGGCGGCGGACGACGATGCGGTCCAGGCCGGCATCGCCAGGGTGGAGGGTTACCTGCTGTGGCAGGGCGAGGTCGAGCGAGCCCGCACGGAAGCAGAATCCTTTGCTGATGAACTGGATTGGCTGACAACCGCGCAGAGGGAAGTCGTGGTCGACCTCTTCACCCGTCGCCAGCTCGACCTTTCCCGGGCAGCCATCACCCGCACGGCTCAACGCGCACTGCAGCTCCGCCAGGAGTACCAGCATCGCTATGACTGCCTCAGACGCCGGGGCTTCGCTACTGCCCTGGCCCTGCAAGCGGCCACTGTATCCGTCGCTTCGCTGCTGCTGATGCGCTGAACCGGCTCACCGAAGCGGGGTCATGATGGGTCGGTCCGCGCGGTGCCCCGGAGCGGGGGAGGCACCGGCGGACCGTCAGCAGATCCTCTTCACGCAGACACCGCACGCCCCGGCGCCCGTGCACCCCGCAAGTGCCGCATCCGGCACGAGGCCCGGTTCATCGCAACCCCGCAGTCCGCCCGGACCTGCCGCGCGGAGAATCCTGCCCCTGGCCGGACGCCGGTGCCAGTACCAGGCCATGTTGGAGGTGAGCCCGGTCAGCAGGATCCAGACGATGGCCACTGCCCACGCGCCCCGGGCAAAGGACAGTGCGGCGGCGGTCGCGGACAGTACGGAGACGACGGCGGCGTAGAACGCGAGACGGGGCATCTGGCGGCTCCTCTTCACGGGGCGGGTACGGGCACACCCACCGCTCACCCACCCGTGGCAGCGCGACCACGGCGGTACGGCGGAGGCCGGGAGACACGCAACTATCGCATCACGGTGCAGCCGCCGTCCGGCCCTGGCGTACAGGGCCGAACGGCTCCTGTACGCCCCGCCGTGCTTGGTGGTTGGCTGGCACAGCGGCCGGATGCGTCGGCCTCTGCGGCTCCTCGTTCCCCCGTCCGGGATGGAGACTGACCGGCGCATTCGGTACGCACCACGGGCCTCTTCGGCGCCCTCGCATGCTGGGCGGCCCGCCATCCGGCGGTGCGGCGCACCCACTTGCTGCCCGACGGACCCGCGCCGACCGTGGCCTCGACATCGCGATCATGCCCGAGTACGACAGCGAGTCGGCGCCGCCACCCTGTACTTTCGGGACTGCCCCCCTCAACCAGACGCCCGCGCCGGGCGGTTCAGCCCTTCGTCGCGGCGCGGCGGGCGAGGACGGCCGCCCGCCGTTCGTCGAACCGGGTGGCCTGGGCGTCCAACTCGGCCAAGTGGACTCCGAGTTCCTCCTGTGCCTTGAGTCCGTCGGGGCCCAGGCCGCCGCGCTCCATCACCTTCAGGTGGCGCAGCACCGGCAGCAGTACGTCGTCGTGGTGGACGCGGAGGTTGTAGACGCCGCCGAGCGCGATCTCGACCGCGGCGCGCTCGAAGCCGGGCATGCCGTGGCCGGGCATGCGGAAGCCGCACACCACCTCGTTGATCGCCTGCATGGCCTGGTCCGGGGCCAGTTCGAGGGCGGCGCCGAGCAGATTGCGGTAGAAGACCATGTGCAGGTTCTCGTCGTTGGCGACCTGCGCCAGCATCCGGTCGCAGACCGGGTCGCCGGAGGACCGGCCGGTGTTGCGGTGGGAGATCCGGGTGGCCAGTTCCTGGAAGGCGACGTAGGCCACCGTGTGCAGCGGGGAGTGCCGGTTGTCGGAGACGAACCCGCCGCACATGTGGGTCATCCGCGCACGTTCCAGCGCCACCGGGTCCACCGCGCGCGAGGCCAGCAGATAGTCGCGCAGCACCATGGAGTGGCGGGCCTCCTCGGCCGTCCACTGGTGCACCCAGGTGCCCCACGCGCCGTCCCGGCCGAACAGGGTGGCGATCTCGTGGTGGTAACTGGGCAGGTTGTCCTCCGTCAGCAGGTTGACCACGAGCGACACCCGGCCCACCTCGGTCAGCGGCGACTGCTCCGGCGACCACGGCTGCCCGCCCAGCGGCCCGTCGAAGTCCCGGCCCCGGCTCCAGGGCACGTACTCATGCGGCATCCACTCCCGGAAGACCCGCAGGTGGCGGTTGAGCTCCCGCTCGACCACCTCCTCCAGGTCCTTCAGCAACTCGGCATCGGATCGCATCGGGCGGGTGGTGCGCACAGGGCTTCCAACTTTCGGGCACGTCGTCCAAACCTACGGTTCCGTAGGTGACGCCACCGTAGGTGCGCCCGCACGGACACACCTGGGGCCGAAAGACCCGTTTTCCAGGCAGGCCACGCCGCTCGCCGGCCTCGGTATCCGGGATGGTGACGGAGATGCTCAGCGGCCGGTGGAGCCGGTCGTAGCGGGTGGGTTCGGCGAGGTTTGACCCGCTCCGTTGGTGGCCACCCGCACCGGTGGATGAGGGACCGGGCCGGATCGCCGGCGTGCCACCCGGCATGCGGTGGGTCGCTTGATCCATGACCATGGATTTGAGCCGGAACCCCCTGCTCAGGCCTGCGCTCCCTGGGAGGACATCATGAGCGATGTTCTTGCCCGGCTCTGCGAGGCGGGGGTGTCGATCTGGCTGGACGATCTGAGCCGCCGACGGCTGGTGGACGGCAGCCTCTCCCGGCTTGTGCGCGACCGGCATGTCGTCGGGGTGACGACCAACCCGACGATCTTCGCGCACGCCTTCGAGGGCAGCGACTCCTACGACGACCAGATCGCCGACCTCGCACTGCGCCGTGTCGGGGTGGAGGAGGCGCTGCGGGCACTCACCACCTTCGACGTCCGCTGGGCGTGCGACGTGCTGCGGCCCGTGTACGAGGCATCCGGTGGTATGGATGGGCGGGTGTCGATCGAAGCGGACCCGCGGCTGGCGCACGACACGGCGCGCACGGTCGCCGAAGCGCGGGCGCTGTGGTGGCTGGTGGACCGGCCGAACCTGTTCGTGAAGATCCCCGCCGCCCGGCAGGGCCCGAAGGCGATCAGCGCCTGCCTGGCCGAGGGCATCAGCATCAACGTCACCCTGCTGTTCTCACTCGACCGCTACGACCAGGTGGTGGAGGTGTTCCTGACCGGAATGGAGGGCGCCCGGGACGCTGGACGCGACCTGGCCGACATCGCGTCCGTGGCCTCCTTCTTCGTCTCCCGGGTGGACACCGAGATCGACTGCAGGCTGGACCAGGTGAGCGGTGAGAAGGCCGCCGCACTGCGCGGCCGGGCTGCGATCGCCAACGCCAGGATCGCTCACGAACACTACGAGCGGTTCTTCACCTCCGAGCGGTGGCTGCGACTGGAGGAGGCAGGTGCCCAAAGGCAGCGACTGCTGTGGGCGTCCACGAGCGTGACGGACCCGGCCTACGACGACACCCGGTACGTGACGGACCTGATCGCCCCCGACGTGGTCAACACCATGCCGGAGGCGACGCTGAACGCCGTCGCCGACCATGGCACCGTCCCGACGTCGTGCGAGTGCTGGAGGAAGAGGGCGTGGCGAAGTTCGACAAGAGCTGGCCGGGAAACTCACGGCCGCCCTGAACGAGCCGGTCAGCGAGCACACGGAAAGGTAGGCAGGCGCGATGGCACAACCCACGTATCTCATCGTCGGGGCGAGCCTGGCCGGAGCCAAGGCCGCCGAGGCACTGCGCGCGGGCGGCTTCGACGGCCGGATCGTGCTCCTGGGACAGGAACAGGAGGCGCCGTACGAGCGGCCGCCTCTGTCCAAGGGTTACCTGATGGGCAAGCAGGACCGCGAGACGATCTTCGTGCACCCATCGCAGTGGTACACCGACAACGCGATCGACCTGCGCCTGGGCATCACGGCCACTGCCCTCGACCCCAGTGGCAAGACGGTCACCGTCTCCACCGGAGAGACGGTCGGCTACGACAAACTGCTGCTGGCGACCGGCGCGAGCCCGCGCCGCCTTCCAGTCCCCGGCGCCGACCTGGACGGCGTGCTCTACCTGCGCAGCGTGCAGGACAGTGAACGTATCAAGGACACCTTTCAGCACGCTTCCCGCATCGCGTTCGTGGGCGGGGGCTGGATCGGCCTGGAAGTGGCCGCCGCGGCCCGCGAGGCAGGTGTTGAGTCGACCGTCCTGGAAAGGGGCGAGTTGCCGCTGTGTCGGGTGCTGGGCCCGCAGATCGCGCAGGTCTTCGCCGACCTGCACCGAGAGCACGGTGTGGATGTGCGGGTGTCGGCACACGTCAGCGAGATTCTCGACGGAGGGGGCGGGAAGGCGGCTGGGGTGAGGCTTGCGGACGGCTCGGTCATCGAGGCCGACGCGGTGGTGGTCGGCATCGGTGCCGCCGCAAACACCGCCCTGGCCGCCGACGCCGGGCTCCAGGTGGACATCGGCGTCGTCGTGGACGCAGCCCTGCGCACCTCCCAACCGGACATCTACGCGGCCGGCGACGTGGCCAGCGCGTTTCATCCACTGCTGGGCAAGCACATCCGCGTGGAGCACTGGGCCAATGCCCTCCACCAGCCCGAGGTGGCCGCACGCTCGATGCTGGGCGAGCACGCCTCCTACGACCGGGTGCCGTACTTCTTCACCGACCAGTACGACCTCGGCATGGAGTACGCGGGCCATGCCGAACCCGGCAGCTACGACGACGTGGTCATCCGCGGCGACCTGGAGAGCCGGGAGTTCATCGCCTTCTGGCTCGCCAATGGGCGTGTGCTGGCCGGGATGAACGTCAACATCTGGGATGTCAACGATGCCATCCAGCGCATCGTCCGGTCCGGCGGCACGGTCGAGCGCGCCGCGCTCGCCGACCCCGACGTGCCACTCGACCAGCTGATCCCCGCCTGACCGGGCGGCAGGGGTCAGGAGAGATGGCCATGCGAACGAACATCATCCGGCACGAGAGCATGATGGTGAGCTATGACGTGGTCAATGGGTGGACCGTTGTCGAGGTCGACGGTGAGGTGGACGCCCACACCGCCCCCATGATCCGCGAAGCGGTGATCAAGCTTGTCGACGAGGGACACCGCCACTTCGTCCTGGACCTGGGCTTCGTCACCTTCATGGACTCGATGGGGCTGGGCGTGATCGTGGCGATCACGAAATGCATCCGTGAACACGAAGGCTCGCTGCGTATCGCGTCCCTCTCCGGCCGGATGCTGAGGATCTTCGACATCAGCGGCATGCGCCAGAGCTACGAGATCTGCCCGTCATCGCAGGAGGCGACGCAGTCGGTTCCCTCGCCCGGCAGCCTCGCGCACTGGCCGCATCCCATCGAGGGGACCGACGCACCGTAAGGACCCCATCCGCCTTGGTTTTTACTAATTGGTTCGGTTAAATTGGGGCTGGGCCGAGGGGTACAGTGAGGACCGGCATCAGCCGGGCCGTCCGCGCAGGGCGGGCGCCGCCGTGCCCGAGGCGGCCTGAGCCCTCGAGTCGGCGGATGACCCTGCCGACTGCCGGTCAGCCGCCGACCCTTCCGATGCGGACCCTCCACACCTCCGGTCCCTGCTCCAGGTACTCCCAGGTGAACTGGTCGGTGTGCTCGGCGGCGAGCTGGTAGTACAGCGGCTTCGGGTCGTGGTCGTTGACGAGGACGAAGTGCTCGCCGGCGGCGAGCGCGCCGTAGGTGGCAAAGATGAGTTCGTGCCTGCGCGCGGGGATCTCCTGGCGGACGTCCAGTTCGGTACTGGCTGTGGTCATGGTCCTCTCCTTGCTTGATGAGGTGGGGGTGGACGGGGTTTCGCCGGCCGGTAGGCGGGCGAGGTAGTGGAGCAGGCCGTTGATCCGGTCGGCGGCCCGTGGATGGTGGGCGTGCAGTACCGCCCAGGCTCGGCCGGCGATCCGGCTGGCCAGTTCGGTATGTCCGGTGCCGCCGAGAGCGCGCAGGGCGCGCACCAGCAGATCGACCACTGCCGCCATCTCCGCGTCCGTGCTCCTGCTCCCCCTGGGCTTGCGTCGCCGCTGGTCACGGAGTTCGCGTCGCGCTGGACGGGGATGTCGGGTCCAGCCATCGTCGGCTCCTCCTAGGCTGACACAGCTCCAACTTGTTTTTACAATACCACTTGTTTAAAAATGGGTGGGGTGGTGCTGGCTGACCACCCGCGAAGGGAGACGTCGACGATTGGCGTAAGGCCCTCAATTGAAGTCGAGGCACGGCCGATCGCACCTGGGTGGGACGGCCCATGGACAGGAGAACTTGATGGGCGTCGAGACAGTGGCCGAGGCGCTGGAGCGTGAGCATCGCGAGATCGATGAGGGCATCGAGACCTTCGCCGCCACGCTCACCGGTGGCGAGCCCGACCCGCAGCCGCTCGCCCGCGCGGTGGCGGCCTTGCGCCGGCACATCTACCTGGAGGAGGAGTTCCTCTTCCCGCCATTGCGGGCGGCAGGTCTGGTCATGCCCGTGTTCGTGATGGTGCGTGAGCACGGGCAGATGTGGGAGATCCTGGACGCGCTCGACGACGAACTACGCGACGGGGCCGTTCGGGCATCCGCCGCGGACCTTCTGCGCGGCCTCCAGGAACAACTGGAGGCCCACAACGTGAAAGAGGAGCAGATCCTCTACCCGCAGACCGAGCAGGCGCTGACTGTGGAGGCCAAGGCCGAACTGCGAGAGCTGCTCGAAGTGGGGCGAACCCCCGAGGGATGGGTGTGCGAGGCGCTCCGGTCGTGACACTGCCCATGCAGACCGGGCACGCCGTGCCTGGGCATCGGTGAGTTCAGCAACGTGCAGCCCGGCGAGGGCGGCTTCGTGGAACGACCATGACCCACCAACCCGGCCCGGCCTCGCCTGTCGACTCCATCGACCGCGGCGGCCAATCGCCTCTTGCGAGATCCGCACCCCGTACAGTTCCAGTCGGTCGCCGCGTTGGGTGGCGGTGGGCTGAAAAGCCGGCCCGATGTCGTACAGGGCGGCGTACAGTGCGTCGCCGGACGGGTCGCCAGTGAGGATGTGGCCCGGTGCGGTTGCCGCCGTGCGCGGCCGGCGCCGGACGGACGATGGCCGGCCGTGCGTCCGCCGGCGGCTGCTGCGCATGCTCGGCCTCCTCCTCGTCATGGTCGTACCCGGGCGGTGGCCGGGTGCTCCAGGCGGCTGTCCGATCGGCTCGTGCGGGGGTCCGCCGATAGACTGGGCACAGCAAGACACACCCCTACGCAGCGTGAGCCGTCCACCGGTTCCGGGCCGGGGCGGCCGATCCGGTTCGGAGGGTGCCGTCATGGTCAAGCAGATCACCTACCGGCGAGTCTACGAAGAGAGCTCTCCTGCCGACGGCAAGCGTGTCCTGGTCGATCGACTCTGGCCGCGGGGCATGCGCAAGGAGGAAGCGCACCTGGACGAGTGGCTGCGCGAGGTGGCCCCGTCCAGCGATCTGCGCAAGTGGTACGGCCACGAGCCCAGCCGTTTCACCGAGTTCCGCCGCCGCTATCTGGCGGAGCTGCGCGATGCCGGACACCGGCAGGCCGCGGAGCATCTGCGGGACATCGCCGCGCACAACAGGCTCACGCTGCTGACCGCCACCCGGGACGTGGACCACAGCCAAGCCGCAGTCCTGGCCGAATGGCTGGCCAAGAAGCAGTGAGGCTGGGTCTCCGGGGCGCCGATCCCGGGGCCGGCCGAGAACGGGATCGGGTTCCAGACCGGCCTGGCTTGCACATCGCGGCCACCATCAGGCCATCGAACACAGCCATGAGGAGCTCACCCTCGCCGCCTCGGTGGCCACCAAGCGCGGAACCCGAACCGCGCGATGATGCACCGTAAGTCGCCGGGCACGGACTCGGAGGCGTTGCTGACGTTCGGGCACGGCACTGCGGGACACGAACAACTGGCCACGCTGCTGCACGGCACCGCTGTGCAGGGCGTCGTCGATGTACAGCCCGCGCCCGGCAGCCGCCACAACCCGGACACGGGGCGTGAAGCACTGCGGCGGTGGCTGCCGGGGGAGGGGATCGACTACCGGTGGGAACAGCGGCTGGGCGGCTTTCGGAAAGTGGCCCCCAACTCGCCCGACGTCTTCTGGAAGAACGCCTCCTTCCGGGGATATGCGGGCTACACCCGCCACCCGGACTTCCTGGCGGCCATGGACGAGTTGCTGCGGCAGGCGGCCGACGTCCGTACCGCCGTGATGTGCGCCGAGACCGTGTGGTGGCGCTGCCACCGGCGGATCATCGCCGACTTCGCCGTCCTCGCACGCCATACCCGCGTGTTGCACCTGGCCCACGACGGTCGGCTTACCGAGCACCGTCCGACGGCCGGAGCCGGACGAACTCTGGCTGCTGGTCGAGCCGTTGCTGCCGGTCCCGGCACCGAAGCTGGTGGCGGGGCGACCGCGGGTTCTTGACCGCCAGGCCCTGTACGGAATCCCCCACCGACACGTCCAACGCCTTTGTCATGACCCGGTGTAGCGCCCCGGCCGGTGGTTGAGGGCGAGGACGATGTTGAGGGCGATGGCGCCGGCGGCGGAGAGGAGGACCTTGAGGGGGGAGACGACCGCGAGGGACGCGGCCACGACGATGACGTCGAGGATCATCTGGACATATCCGGCGCGCAGACCGAAGCGCTCCTGCATGATCAGGGCGAGGATGTTGAAGCCGCCGAGGCTGGACCGGTGCCGGAACAGGACGAGCAGCCCCACGCCGGCGAGCAGGTTGCCGACGAGCGCGGCATAGACCGGGTCGATGTCGATCTGGGTGATCTCGGCGGGGTGGAGAGAGGCCATCAGGGAGACGAGGCCGACCGACAGCGCGGTGCGGATCGTGAAATCCCACCCCTTCTTCCGGACAGCGAGTGCGAAGAAGGGCAGGTTGACCGCGAGGAAGATCGCCCCGAACGGAACATCGACTGCGTAGCTGAGCAGGAGTGCGAGGCCGGCGGTGCCGCCTGTGACGGTGCCACTGGTCCGCAGGAGGAAAAGTCCGAGCGATGCGATGAAGGTTCCGGTGAAGATCCCCAGAACGTCCTCGATCAGACCGTGCTTCGTCCGGCCGATGGTGGTGGTACTTGTACCGGTCACTGCTCGTCTCCGGCGTGGGGCAGCAGCACGGACACGGCATCGCGGGGTATGGGCGGCGTCGTGGGCGTGGCTGGATCGGTCATGGCGACCATGCTCGAAGCGAACCGGATGGATTCACAAGCTCCGGGCTTTGGGGTGGGACGGATGCATAACCGAATGACGAATTCAGGGCAGAATGACAAGCGTGACGACGATTGACCCGCTTGATGCCCGAATCCTGCTGGCCCTCGACGATCACCCGAGCGCGACGATCTTGCAGTTGGCGAAGGTTCTCGGGGTGTCCCGCAACACCGTGCACGCACGTCTTCAGCGGATGGAGCGCGCCGGCCTGCTGCTCGGCTTCAGCCAGCGCGTGTCACCGGCGTCCATGGGCTACACCCTTGTCGCGTTCGTGTCGCTCGCGATCAGCCAGAGCGAGGGGGCCAGCGCGATGAGCCTGCTCGAGAACATTCCGGAGGTGATCGAGGTCCACGCGACCACCGGCGAGGCCGATCTGCTCGCCAAGGTCGTCGCGCGGGACACGGCGGATCTGCACCGCATCAACCAGACCATCCTCCGCATCGACGGGGTGGTCCGCTCAAGCACCGCCGTATCACTCTGGCAGGCGATGCCCAACCGGACCCGCGCCTTGCTCGAGTCGGTCGCGCGCTCCGGCTCCTGACCTCCGGACCCCCTGAGGGGGTCTCACGGCGGTGACATAAGTGCCGCCGCCGTGCCATCTCGCCTCGCTACATGGCTTTCGCCGCCTACGCGTCCGATGGGAGGCCTTCATGGCCTTGGAATGTGCCGGTCCGTCAGGTTGTCGACCGGTGCATGCGAAGGAGCGAGAAAGCGCAATGACGTCACCCAGCTCATGCCCTTGATCGAGGCCGTCAGCTTCGCGCTGCTGCTTCCTGCGGCAACCCGCGCTGACACCCAACACGACCCGGTGAGCCGACCGTGGCACAGCACCAGGGCGCCTCTCACGCCGGCGCGGCGCTGCCACCCGGAGGCCGGCGGAGCCGGTGCAGACAGACGACCGAGGCGACGACGGTCCGCCGTTCGGAGGCATCCAGGCGAGGGTCCATTTCGACAACGTACTGCTGCAACCCGATCCACGAGTCGATGGTTCTCACCGTGACCCGGCCGAGAATCTCCGCCGCCGGGCCCCCTTCCGGATCGGTCTCCGTGAGATCCCATTCGGCGTACAGGAGACCCGGCCGCGTGAGGAGGAGTTGGCGTCCCTGCTCCGTCTGGAGGCCCAGCTGCCGGGTCTTGATGAGTCCACGGGCACCAGCGGTGCCGACCTCCCGGTCCGCGGCGTCGGTGAAACGGAACTCCACCGGCCCGAACTGCTCGATACGGAGAATGAACTCGCCGGACGTCTCCGTGAGGACGGCGTACGTGTCGTCGGTGTACGTGACCCAGGCGAGTGGGGTCCCCTTCACTGTGGACACGGACATGGCGGGGCCCAGGTATCTGCGCCACCGTGAACGCTTCGGCTGCCCCACCACGACGGCTTCCAGCTCGAACAGACCGGGTTCCGTCATCGGTCTTCCTTCCCCCGCCACGGCTTCCCCTCGACCGAGTACGTCCACTGTGACCGAGAACCTGACCGATTCCCATCCCTCGGGCGGACATCGACACCACGCGATGTCGCCCGGGACGATGCCATTCTGTTAGGAGTTCCAGGTCGGAAAGGCGCGCCATCAGGGTGACGCGGTCAGCGCAGTGCGTGCGGCAGTAAGGAAGGCGCTGTGCGCGGCTTGGGCGTCAGGGGCTGCGGCGCCGGCATCAAGGGCGCGATGCAAGGCTTCAGCGGCGATCGTCACCGCGTCGGGGCCTTCGAGGCGAACCACGTTGAGCGCTTCCAGGGCTGCTGCCATCGCTGTGTTGTATTCCCGTCGGCGGGGCGTTGCGTCCGCCGTGCCCAGTGCGGTCTGCCAGGCATTCCGCAGATGGCGTGCAGTGTCGGCGCGGCCCAGAAAGGTGACGTAGGCAGCGCGTCGGACTTCGCGTTGTGCGGCGAGTGCCTGCGCGTTCAGGGTCTGGCCGGCCACGCTGAGTTGGGCGTCGGCCTGGAGCCTGCCCGCCTCCCAGGCGGCAGCTGCCTGCTGCCGGCCTGCCTCCCATGCGGCGTCTGCCTGACGCTGCCCGGCCGCCCAGGCCGCATCCGCCTGGCGGGCCGCGGCGTCCAACGCCCCCCGAACCTGGTGTTTGGCCGCCAGGAAGGTGAACCACCCGGTCACCAAACCGCCGCCGACCGCTGCTCCCGCAGCGATCAGTGCCGTCGCGGTTTCGCTGTCCACGTTGCCCCCCGTCACCGGACGTTCTGTTGTCCCTGTGCAGCGTCCCCAGCATGGGCCACTATGGTCGTCATGGGGGAGCAATCGCCACACTCCGGTGCCGATGGCGGCGTACGACTGGGACGGCCCATCGGACAGTGGGATCCGCACGATCTGGAGGTGCATCCCGCCGGCGCTGCTACGTCAACCAGCGCTGACGGGGCACGCGTTGCGGTGCGTCGTACGCTCCCCGGCTATGTGCCTCGCGAGCATGATCGTCTCCTGGCTGAAGCCGTGCACGACGCCGCCGAGGGACGCAGTCGGGCGGTGGTCCTGGTCGGCGCATCGTCGACCGGTAAGACGAGAGCTTGTTGGGAGGCCGTGCAGCCCCTCGCCGATCACGGTTGGCAGCTGTGGCACCCCTTCGATCCCACGCGGGCCCAAGCCGCGCTCGAAGGTCTGCACCGTGTAGGTGCCAAGACCGTGGTGTGGTTGAACGAAGCCCAGCACTACCTGGGGGATTCCCGGACAGGGGAGCATGTCGCAGCTCAGCTCCACGACCTGCTCACTCGCCCGGAACGGGGGCCGGTGCTGGTGCTGGGCACGTTGTGGCCCGAGTACGCCCACCAGTACTTCGAAGTGCCCAACCCCGGCGAACCCGACCCGCACAGCCGGACGAGGGAACTTCTGGCCGGCCGCACCATCACCGTGCCTGACACCTTCAGTGCCCAGGCTCTTGAAGCCGCGGCCGCTCTGGCAGAAGACGGCGACCAGCTCTTGGCCGACGCACTCACCCGCGCCCGCGATCACGGGCGCCTCGCCCAGGACCTGGCCGGAGCGCCAGAACTTCTGACCCGCTACCACACCGCAACCCCGCCCGCCCGGGGCATGCTCGAAGCGGCGATGGACGCTCGGCGCCTCGGTGTCGGACTTGCCCTGCCCCAGGCCTTCCTCACGGATGCCGCCACCGACTACCTGAGCGACCACGACTACGACCTGCTTGCCGAGGACTGGGCCGAGCAGGCGTACGCCGAACTCGCCCGCCCTGTCCACGGCAAGCAAGCAGCTCTACGCCGCGCCAACCCCCGCCCTCCACGCCGACCGCCCGGCAGCTCCGCCCCCAGCCCGGAATCCTGGCCGGTCACAGGGACCCTGTACCGGCTGGCGGACTACCTCGAACAGCACGGACGCGAAACCCGGCGCCTACTGTGCCCCCCTGCTTCCTTCTGGCAAGCAGCTCATACTCACCTCGCCCGCTCCGACGACCTCGCCAACCTGGCGGCTGCGGCTGACGCGCGCTACCGCATGCAATGGGCCCACCATCTGTGGCTCAAAGCCGCCAACACCGGTGACGCACGGGCCCTGCTCGCCCTGGCCAGGAGGCGAGAGACAGCCGGAGACACCGACGGCGCGGAAGCGGCATACCGGCAGGCAGCCGAGGCCGGCAGCTCACAGGCCCTTCTTCACCTGACCCTTCAGCGCGAGGAGACGGGAGAGCCGGGCGCTGCCGAAGCGTTCGCCCGGCAGGCTGCCGACGGCGGCGACACCCGCCCCCTGCTCCACCTGGCCAGGAAACGGTATGCCGCAGGGCACAGCGTCGCAGCGGATGCCGCTTATCGGCAGGCTGCCAAGTACGGTGACACCCGGGCTCTTCGCGACCTTGCCCGCATACGGGAAGCGGCCGACGATGGGGATAGCGCCGAATCACTCGCCCGGCAGGCTGCCGAGTTCGGTGACACCCGCGCTCTTCGTGACCTCGCCTGGATGCGGGAAGCGGGCGGGGACCGGATGAAGGCAGAAGCACTTGCACAGCTGGCCCTCGATGCCTCCGACTGCCAAGTTCTGCTCTTCCTGGCGCGCAGACGAGAAGAATCCGGAGACCTCAACGGTGCCGAAGCGGCGTACCGGCAGGCAGCCGCAGCCGGCGACACCGAGGCGTTGTGTGCCCTCACCCGGATACGAGAGAAGGCCGGAGACCGGGGCGAGGCTGATCGGCTGGCCCGCCAGGCGGCCGACGCCGGTGACACTCGGGCGTTGGTCTACCTCACCCGGAAGCGATCGGAGGCCGGCGACGAAGAGGGAGCTGAAGAGACCTGCCGCATCGCGGCTGCCGCGGGCGACAGCCACGCTCCGGCCTACCTGGCCCAGGTACGAGCGAAGAAAGGACGCCTGGCGGACGCCGAATCCCTTGCCGAACAGGCGGCAGATCTCGGCAACACCCAGGCGCTGCTGGATCTGGCGCGGCTGCGTGATGTCGCAGGGGATCTCGACGGTGCCGAGACCGCCTATCGGCGGGCCTTTGAGGCAGGAGAGTCCGACGCCTTGGTCTTCCTCGCCCAGATGTGGGGGAAGGCCCGCCGGTGGCCTGACGCCGAGGTCGTCGCCCGGCAGGCCGCAGACAGGGGTGACAACCGCGCGTTCGTCTCAGTCATCCAACTGCGTATGGAGGCTGGAGAAGACCAGGGGGCCGAACTCCTCGCCCAGCAGATCGGCGAGCCCTTCGCGCTACTCAACCTGGCGTGGATGCGGCAGGACGTCGGGGACATGGAAGGCGCTGAAAGGCTGGCCCGGTGCGCGGCGGAAACGGGCCATGCGGAGGCGCTGGCAACTCTGGCGTACATCCGGGAACGGCGAGGCGACAGGGAAGGGGCCGAGGCCTTCGCCGTACGCGCAGCCGAGGCCGGAGATCTCCGAGGCCTGCTGGATGTGACCCGAATGCGCGAGGCAGCCGGCGACAAGGAAGGCGCAGAACGCTTTGCTCGACTGGCCGCTGACGCGGGTGACCCCCGGGCTCTCTTCGCCCTGGCCACTTCACGGATGCAGAGCAGACCCTACGACGACTTTGACATCGCGTACCACAGAGTGCTCGACGAGGCAGGCCGCGAGCCCATCGTCCGACCCGGAGGGAAGGCGTTCATGGGCAAGGGGCCCTGGTGGTACGGACTTGAACCCGACGGGACGCTGTCGCCACCGTGGTGAGCCACCCCTATTGGTCGTCGCATCGCATACAAGGCAGCACCGCGGCGGTCACCTACGTCATCGTCCGGTATCCGGACCGGGCGTCCGCACATGATCAGGTCCAGACCGTGGAAATCCACTTCAGGGGCGCGCAGTCGGTGTGAGTCGTGGTTCCCTTGCAGACGGTCACGTACACGTTGGTGGTCCAACTCCACCCGTAGCTCGGGAAGCTGTAGTGCACCGGCGCTGTCCCCGCGCCGCACCGAGTGCCGGCCTTCGTGTAGACCGGCGGGCTCATGTCGTACACCACCGCGAACCAGGTGGAGTAGCACTCGCTGTCGGTGTTCGTCAGTTGACCGTCGAAGACTACGTCCCACCTGTCCGGCGACGATCCGTCCACGTATTGGTACCACCACGTGCCCGCCGTGGAGGCCGGGCCGTACGACGCCGACCACGGTTCGGCCGTGGCCGACGCGGTGGCCGTGCCCTGCGTGAGGAAGAGTGCCAGGCAGGCGAGGAGCCCGGCGATGACCGCGCCGTGGGGTGTACGTAAGCGTCGAGGGCGTCGGAAACGCAGCATGATGATCTCTCCTCCCGGATGCGGCCTCGGCGTACGAAGCCCGATTGCCGTGCCGTGCCGAGGCACAGCAACTCTAGAAGTGCCTTCGCCTGTTTGCACGTTGAGCAGTTGGACGGGTGCGAAGCGTGTCCACCGCAGGTCAGGATGCGGGGGCCCTGGTCGGTGATGGCGACGGTGTGCTCGATGTGGGCGGCCCTGCTGCCGTCGGTCGTGCGCAGGGTCCAGCCGTCGATATCGGTGCGGTAGGTGTTCTGCCCGCCGGCCATGAGCATGGGTTCGAGGGCTAGGACCAGGCCGTGGCGGAGGGGGAAACCACGGCCGGGGCGGCCGCGGTTGGGGACATGGGGGTCTTCGTGCATGCGGCGGCCGATGCCGTGGCCGCCGAAGTCGGCGGGCATGCCGCAGCCGGCCTTGCGGGCGACGGTGTCGATGGCGTGGGAGCTGTCACCGAGGCGACTTCCCACCTGGGCGGCTGCAATGCCGGCGTCGAGGGTTTGCCGGGTGGCGTGGGCCAGACCGATCTCACCCACAGGCCGGCCGTCCAGCCACATGTCTTCGATCTCGTGCCCCATGAAGCTGTGGCTCGGTACGCCGAGCGCACCGGCCCGTGAGTGGTGGCCGACGAAGACCGCGGCATCGTGCTCGGGACCGAGTCCTTCGAGCATGAGCATCTGCTTGGGCTTGCCGCGGATGAGGCGCGCCGCCGGGTGCAGTGACTCGGGCACGAGTTGCGCATCGGGCCGTGCGCGTCGTTGACGGTGATGTCGTCGGCACCCGCTGCGACGGCGCCGCGGATGGCGGCGTTGACGTCCTCGGCCATCATCAGCCGTCCACGCTCGTAGTCCCGGCCGCCGGGCTGGACATCGTCGGCATCCACCAGCCCAGTGACGCCTTCCATGTCCGCACTGATGTAGATCCGCATTGCGCAGTCTCCTCAACGCGGGTGGGCCTGTGTTCTAAGGTGGGCCGGTGAAGAAGGATCGACGCGTTCGTCGCCTCGTCACGGACGACGCCACCTGGTGTTGGACCGTACGGCAGCGAGTGAGACCTGCTTATGCCGACTGTCGCGTGACGCTCTCCTTGTTCACAGAGGGAACCTTGAGAGGTCCTGGGCGCCGATTGTCCCTGGTCTTCGCCCCAACCCCGACCGAAGTCATTTCCAACTGCTACTTCGAGTCGGGGACAGTGGTACGGCTTCAGGACCAGAGCCGGCTCAACCTCTACGAGCCGGGGACGGTCCGGCGCCTGCTGGATGCCGCAGCACCTGCCCTGGAGCTCCGGCCGGCTGAAACGAACTTCGAAGTGGACGGCTGGCTCTGCTTCGCTGAGGCCGTGGACCGTCGGAACGCCACCTTGTCGGACAATTGATTTTGTGATCGGTGGGTCACCGGCCTTCGCGGCACAGACCTTCACCCACCTGGTCCGGCCATGCCGTCATGACGCGTGGCTTGGGCCGAAGAGCGGGGGCACGCGGGCCTCGATGACGTGGGGGCCGGGCTCGTTGAGGGCCTTGGCCAGCTGGGCGGTGAACTCCTCGGCGGTGGTGGCACGGGCGGCGGGCACTCCCATTGCCTGGGCGAGTCCGGCGAAGTCCAGGTCCGGGCGGGACAGGTCCAGCAGGTCCCGGGCGGCCCGCCCGCGAGCCCGGCCGTCCCGGGTCGGTACCAGGCGGTCGTACTCCATCTCCAGGACGGAGTACGACTGGTTGGCGTAGACGACGATGGTGACGTCCAAGCCCTCGCGGGCCATCGTCCACAGCGCCTGGGGGGTGTACATGGCGCTGCCGTCGGCCTCCAGGCACACCACCGGCCGGTCGGGGCAGGCGATCGCGGCGCCCACGGCCAGCGGCAGGCCCTGGCCGATGGCACCGCCGGTGAGGGTCAGCCAGTCATGGTGCGGGGCACCGGCGGTGGCCGCGGGCAGCCACAGGCCGGACGTGTTGGCCTCGTCCACCACGATCGCCCCCTCCGGCAGCAGCGCTCCCACAGCGGTGGCGACCGACTCACCGGTCAGATCGCCCGCGGGTGGCTCCGGCCTGGCCCGGGCCGCCGTGGCCGCAGTCGCGTGCGGCAGCAGGTCCGCCAGGTGCGCAAGGGCCTGTACGGCGTCGTCGCCCGGGCCGGCCAGGGTATGGACGTGGCAGTCGCGAGGGACGAGGAGACCGGGTGTCTCCGGATAGGCGAAGAAGGACACCGGGGCGCGGGCGCCGACCAGCACCAGGTGCCGTAGGCCGTGGAGTTGGGCGCGAGCGCCCTCGGGCAGGTAGCCGAGGCGCTCGACGGTGGGCAGGCCCGCGCCGCGCTCCAGGCGTGCCGGAAAGGTCTCGCACAGCAGCCGGGCTCCGGTGGCGGCGACGCGGGCCGCCGCGCGCAGCGCCGGCGCGCGGGTGGCCGGGCCACCGAGCAGGATCGCGGTCGGTTCACCGGAGCGCAGTGCGGCGGCGACGGCGGTCACCGTGTCGTCCGGCACGGGTGCCGGCGGCTGCAACGGCAGCGGCGGGGCCGGGGAGGCCCCCGGCGACCAGGAGATGTCGGCGGGCAGGATCAGCGTGGCCACCTGGCCGGGGGGTGCCGTGGCGGCGGCCACGGCGGCAGCCGCGTGGAGACCGGCGGCCGGTGCGTCGCTGCAGCGGCGCACCCAGCCGGAGACGGTCCCGGCGAGCGCGTCGATGTCCGACTCGAGTGGGGCGTCCAGCGGTTTGTGGTGCGTGGCGTGGTCGCCGACGAGGTTGACCAGCGGGGTGGCCGCGCGCCGCGCGTTGTGAAGGTTGGCCAGGCCGTTGCCGAGGCCCGGTCCGAGATGCAGCAGGGTGGCGGCGGGTCGGCCGGTCATCCGGCCGTAGCCGTCGGCCGCCCCGGTCGCGACGCCTTCGAACAGGCAGGGCACGGCTCTGAGCGCCGGTTCCTCGTCCAGCGCGGCGACCAGGTGCATCTCGGATGTGCCCGGGTTGGCGAAGTACACCTCCACGCCGCACGCCCGCAGGGTCGCCACGACCGCTTCCGCACCGTTCACGTCTCGTCCCGTCCTCGCCTGGTGATGGTCATGCCCGTGGGGATTAGGAGCCGGCGGCTTCAGTCGAGGAGCACACCGGGATTGAGGATTCCGCCCGGGTCGAAAGCGTGCTTGATCCGGTGCATCAGCTCTACCCTGGCCGGGTCCTCCAACTCCAGGAAGTACGACTTCTTCGCCCTGCCGATCCCGTGCTCGCCGGAGACGGCGCCGCCTCGCTCCAGGCCCGCCCGGAACAGCCGCCGCAGCACCTCGTCGCGGCGGACGGGGTCCGGCTGGAAGACCGACAGATGCACGTTGCCGTCGCCGGCGTGGCCGCAGCCGGTGACCAGCGACCCGGTGTCCTCGGCGGCTGCCTGGGCGGCGGCCAGCAGCCCGTGCAACTCGCTGCGCGGCACGACCACGTCCACGATGTCGTCGGCACCGGCCGCCTTCGCCGTCCAGAAGGCTCGCTCACGGGCCTCGACCAGCCTCCTTGCCGTGGCCGCGGGCAGCACGAAGACGTCCACCGCGCCGTGTTCGAGCAATTGCTCGCCGACCGCCTCGACATCCTCCTGGAGCCGCGTCACGGAGCGGCTCTCCAGCACGACGAGCAGATAGCCGAGCGCGGTCAGGCGCACGGACGCGGGAACGCCCAGCCCGGTCTTCTGGTCATCCGCGATCGCCGCCATGGCCAGCAGGTCCACGTACTCCAGCGCGGCCGGCTCCAGGCCCCCGCCCGCCAGCGTCGGGACCGACCGGAAGACGTCCTCGGCCGAGGCGAACGCCGCCAGTACGGTCGTGGAGTGCCGGGCTCGTGGCCGCAGCCGGAGCGTCGCCTCCGTGACCAGGGCGAGCGTGCCCTCGGAACCGACCAGGAGCTGGGCCAGGTCGTAGCCGGTGGACGTCTTGACGTACTTGCCGCCGCCGCGCACGATCTCGCCGGACGCCAGGACGGCTTCGACGGCGAGCACATGGTGGCGGGTGACCCCGTGCCGTACGGCGTGCATCCCGCCGGCGTTGGTGGCGATGGTGCCGCCGATGCTGGCGGTGGGCGCGCCGAGCCGCACGGGATAGTGAAGGCCGGACTTGGCGGCCTCGTGGTCCAGTTGCTCCAGGGTGACGCCGGGCTGCACGACGGCCACGTGATTGACGGCGTCCACTTCCAGGATGCGGTTCATTCGCTCGAACGAGACCGTGATCCCGCCCGGCCGGGGCACGCATCCCCCCGACATGCCGGTTCCCGAGCCGCGGGCGGTCACCGGGATCCCGGCCTCGCCGGCGATCCTGAGCACGTCCGCCACCTCGGCGGCCGCGGCGGGCCGGACCAGGTACGCGGGCGTCTGCGGTACGGCGGTCAGTGACTCGTCACCGGCGTACTCAGGGGGGATCTTTGCCCCGGCCAGAACGTGCCGTGCCCCCACGGCGTCGGCCAGCAGCGCCTCGGTGTCCGCCATCGCACCCCCTCGTCGGCCCCCCGCTCCAGCCGATCCTGGCCGCGCACCCACCCCACCGGAGGGGGCCGTCCGGCCCTTACCCAGGGCCATATGGACCGGCATGCCTTCCGAGCCGGTCCTGACACGGCGGCGCAGCCCGCACGTCCCTTGCGTTCGGCCGTGCGCCGACCTGCACCGGCCCGGCAGGACATCCCGTCGGGCGGCTGCTTGCCGACGGCGGAGTGTGGCAGGATGCGGGCGACGGTGCGGAGGAACTCCGGTGCGGGCCCGATGGCCCAAGTCCGGGGCGGGCCCGCCACTGTGACCGGGGAGCCGCCTCCCGCAGATGGCCACTGGCAGCCGGTGCGAGCCGGCCGCTGGGAAGGCCGGGAGTCGGCGCCGGTGCCCGTGCTGTACAAGCCGGGCGCCGAGATCCGGGAGCCAGGATATTCCGGCCGTCCCGCAGCCAGGCACTACCCGCCCGGGCGCGGCCCGTTCACGGCGGCGTGGAGAACCGCCGACAGCGGAAGGAACTTCCTTCATGGTGCCCTCGTCCGGCTCCGATCCAACCCGTCGGCCTGTTGCCGACCCCGCCGTCGGCCTGTTGCTGGAGCGCACCCTGGCCGCCATCACTCCTGCGGACTCCGGCGCCCGCACCGCGGCCCGTGACCGCCAGAACCACCTGACCAAGCCGCCCGGCTCGCTGGGCCTGCTGGAGGACGTGTCGGTCCAACTCGCGGGCCTGGCGGGCAGCTGCCCGCCGCCGATGCCGGAGCCGGCCGCGGTGGCCGTCTTCGCCGCCGACCACGGTGTCCACGCCCAGGGCGTCAGCGTCTGGCCGCAGGAGGTGACGACTCAGATGGTCGCCAACTTCCTGGCCTCCGGCGCCGCAGTGAACGCCCTGGCCGCTCAGACCGGAGCCAGGGTGGTCGTGGTGGACGTGGGCGTCGCAACTCCGGTGCCGGCCTCGGACACGACCCCGGGCATGCTGCTGCGCCGCCGGGTCCGCGCGGGAACCGCGGACATGACCCGCGCTCCGGCCATGACCCGTCAGGAGGCCATCCACGCCATCGAGGTCGGTATCGCCGTGGCCGCGGAACTCGTCGACGACGGCTGCCGCTGCCTGCTCACCGGCGACATGGGCATCGCCAACACGACCGCGTCCGCGGCACTGATCGCTGCGTTCACCGGTGCGGACCCGGAAGACGTGACCGGTCACGGAGCGGGAATCGACGACACGGCTCGACGGCACAAGGTGGGGGTGGTGCGCAGGGCTCTGGAGCTGCACCGGCCGGACCCGCAGGACCCGGTCGGGGCGGTGGCGGCGGTCGGCGGCCTGGAACACGCGGCGATCGCCGGGTTCGTGCTGGGTGCCGCCGTGCACCGGGTCCCGGTGATCCTGGACGGCGTGATCGCCTCGTCGGCGGCTCTGGTCGCGGCCGCGCTGTCCCCTGATGCCCTGGCCGCCTGTGTGGCCGGACACCGCTCGGTCGAGCCCGGTCACACCATCGCCCTGCGGCACCTCGGCCTGCATCCGCTGGTCGACCTGGGGCTGCGGCTCGGTGAGGGCACCGGTGCCGTGTTGGCCCTGCCGCTCGTACAGGCGGGGGTGCGTGCCTTGCGCGACATGGCCACATTCGACTCCGCGGAGGTCTCGAACAAGCACAGCTGAATCAGCCTGCGGGACTCGGGCGCCGCCTGGGTCCCGTCGGGCCGCCTGTTCTGCCGGGTGGTGCGGTCAGCCGATCAGCTGACCACACCACCCGGCTGCGTGTGGCCGACCGCGTCACCCCAGTCACGCACCACGCACGGTGGCGGGTCCCACACTGGGGCGAATTGCACCGGACCTGGGGGTGGAGGGCGCGAAGTATGGTTACGGTATCGTAGGTTACGGAACCGTAAGTACGTGTTCCGGACCCGGCTACCATCCTTGCGAGGACCCATGAGCACACCCCGGACGAGGGCCGACCTCCCCTGGCTGATCCAAGGTGGAATGGGGGTGGGGGTGTCCGGCTGGCGCCTGGCTCGTGCCGTCGCGCGTACCGGGCAGTTGGGTGTCGTCTCCGGTACCGCCCTGGACACCCTGCTCATCCGGGTGCTGCAGAGCGGTGACCCGGGCGGCCACCTGAGGCGGGCGCTGGCCGCCTTCCCCGTACCGGAGCTTGCCGATTCCATTCGGGAGCGCTACTTCGTCGAGGGCGGGATCGGCGCCGGCGAGCGGTTCGCGGCCACACCCCGGCTGACGGCTGACGAAGCGTGCCCGGCCCGGTCACTGACTGTCGTGGCCAACTTCTGCGAGGTGTGGCTCGCCCGGGAAGGCCACGAAGGGCCGGTCGGCGTCAACTACCTGGAGAAGGTCCAACTCGCCACGGTCCCCGCCATGTTCGGCGCGATCCTGGCCGGCGTGGACTATGTGCTGGTCGGTGCGGGCATTCCCGCACAGATCCCGGGCATCGCGACCCGGCTCGCCCAACTGCAGCCCGTCACCGCGCGATTGGACGTCGACGGTGACGACAAGCCCGTGGAACTGCGCTTCGACCCGGCCGCAGTGCTGTGCGGAGCACAGCCGGGGCCCCTGCGCCGTCCCGACGTCCTGGCCATCGTCTCGCTGCCGGCCCTGGCGTCGTATCTGAACCGTTCCCCGGAGACCACCCCGGACGGCTTCGTCGTCGAAGGTCACCGCGCCGGCGGGCACAGCGCGCCGCCGCGCGGGCCGATGCGCCTGGACGAGCAGGGCGATCCCCTCTACGGCCCCCGGGACACCCCTGATTTCGCGAAGATGGCCGCCCTCGGCCTGCCCTTCTGGATCGCGGGCGGCCAGTGCGGACCGGACCAGCTTCGCCAGGCGAGGGAAGCGGGCGCGGCCGGCGTCCAACTCGGCAGTGTCTTCGCGCTCTGCGAAGAGTCCGGCCTTGATCCGCAGTTGCGGCGGGAGCTGGTCGAGCGCGAGCTTCGCTCCGCACTGACCGTGCGCAACGATCCTGCGGCCTCTCCGACCACTTTTCCGTTCAAGGTCGCCGACCTGCCGGGCACGTTGGCCGACCCCCGCGTGAGCTCGGCGCGCCCCCGCGTCTGCGACCTCGGCTATCTGCGCACCCCCTACCGCACCGAGCACGGCGCCATCGGCTATCGCTGCCCGGCGGAGCCCGGCGCGATGTACGTCCGCAAGGGCGGTGCCGCCGAGCAGACCGAAGGACGGCAGTGCCTGTGCAACGGGCTGCTGGCCGCCGTCGGGCTCGGGCAGCGCCGTCCGCACGGCATGGTGGAGCCCCCCATCGTCACCATCGGCCAGGACCTCGGCTTCCTGCCGCAGATCGCCCCCCAAGGACAGCCGTACAGCGCGGAGTCGGTGGTGCGATGGCTGTCCGCGGGCCTGGCGGAGGTATCCGTGTGAGCGGCCGAACAGGGTGGCCTGACAGCAGGCCAGGGCGCTGCCGCACCTGACGCCGTGCGTCGGCGGACAGGCTCGTCCTTGACCATGTGCCGGTCGACGATGGCGAGTTGGAGCTGGGTGCGGCTCGTCTGCGGTGAGATCGTCGGTCAGGGCTGGAGTTTGTCGTTGTGCTGGTCGGGTGGGGGACGGAGGCGTTCGCGTGCCTTCTGGGTGTGTAGGCGGCAGGGTTCTCCAGGCAGCGGCAGGCGTTGTGCGACTTCTCAAGACGGCCGCCCAAGACGACTCTGCCCCGGCCCAACCCACCACCCCTGTTCCGGCCTCAGCTTGAGCGCGTACCGGTGGTGTGTGCATACGCGGCGCGGAGCGAGGCCGGTACGTGGCCGCTGCGGCCCCAGCTCAGGGAGTAGCCGTGCTCAGCGGCCCAGGTGCGGATGATGTCGACATCGGGGTCCGGGCCCAGGCTGAGCGGGCCGCGGACCGTGTAGGCGGGCAGCGGTGCGCGCAGCACGCTGCTTTTGGGCAGGCACAGGCCGAAGTGGTGCCCGAGCACGGTGAGCGTGAGACGGTTGCCGCCCATGGCCGAGCCCACCACGCCGCCCGCCCAGACCGGCATCGATGGTCTCGCCTCCCTCAACGGCGCCGGCAACCGGATCAGCGTCATCGCCGGCGGCTGCAACGGCTCCTGCGCCGTGACCGTCAACGGGCTCTTTTCCCTCGGCCTTCGGCAGCACCGTCCACGTCAAGCTGGAGTACAGCCCGAACACCGGCCGCACCACCGCCTCGTCCGGACCGATCACCATCTCCGACACCGACTACACCGTCTCCAACGGCTCGATCACCGTGCCCATCACCATGAACGCCACCGACGGCTACCACCTGGTGATCACCCCCACCGGCACCTCCACCTCGCTCGCCGGCCGCTACCAGATCACCAACAAGAACAGC
The DNA here is from genome assembly GCF_042895285.1 of Streptomyces sp. NPDC001406. Taxonomy (NCBI): domain Bacteria; kingdom Bacillati; phylum Actinomycetota; class Actinomycetes; order Kitasatosporales; family Streptomycetaceae; genus Streptomyces; species Streptomyces sp. NPDC001406. The sequence continues at coordinate 50,905 of NZ_JBIAWG010000008.1, read as the reverse complement.
GGTCTCGCCCTCGACACCGCGAACGCCGGCATCCTGTACAAGATCGTCAACCAGAAGAGCGGGCTGGTGCTCGGCATCAACAACATGAGTACGGCCGACGGCGGCACCGCCCTGATCTGGGGTGACAACGGCACCACCACCTCTGGCAGGTCATCCCGGCCCGCGACGGCTTCTACAAGATCGCCAACTACAACAGCGGCCGCCTCCTCGGCGTCGACCGGATGAGCACCTCCTCCGGCGCCCAGGTTCTCCAGTGGACCGACAACGCCACCGCCGACCACCTCTGGAAGCTCACGTCGCGCTGAGCCGCCCATCCCAGGGGCCCCGCCGGCAGGCACAGGCCGCCGCGGGGCCCTCGCGTTGGCGGCGCGCGATACGGATGCATGAAAACGCGATACGGATGCATGAAAACGGGCGGGCGATGTTCCGCCGCTTGTCGCTAGGAGTGGGTCCCGCTGCCGGGGAGCATGAGTACCTCATCAGCGAACGGAGTACTCAGTGGCTACCACAGCGGATGTCCTTGTCATCGGGGCAGGAATCGTCGGCTCCGGCACGGCCTTGGAGCTGTCACGACGTGGCCTGGACGTGCTGGTCGTCGACAAGGCCGGTGGTGCCGGAATGGGATCCACCAGCGCCTCCAGCGCCGTCATCCGATTCAACTTCTCGACCTGGGACGGGGTCGCCGTCGCCTGGGAGTCGAAGTTCCGATGGGAGGCATGGGAGGAGTACCTGGGTTACCGGGACCCCAACGGCCTGGCCCGGTTCCACCGCTGCGGCAAGGTCCTGCTCGACGTCCCGCTTCTTCCACGAAAGACGCAGGCAGCCCTCTTCGACCGTGCGGGCGTCCCGTACGAGGAGTGGGACGCCCAGACGCTCGCGAGTCGGGTGCGCGGCATCGACACCGGAGCTTTTTACCCGCCCAAGCGAGTGGATTCCGAGGAGTTCTTCGACGACCCGCACGGCAGCCTGGGAGCCATCTACACGCCCGACGCCGGGTATGTGGACGACCCGCGCCTCGCCGCCGCCAACCTCGCGGCCGCGGCCGCGCACCGGGGCGCCCGCTTCGCCTACCGGCGACAGGTCACGTCCATCACCCGTGTGGGCGAGGTGTGGCGCGTGGAGATCGACGGTCAGGAACCCGTCGAAGCCCCGATCGTGGTGAACGCCGCCGGGCCCTGGTCCAGCACCGTCAACAAGATGGCGGGCGCCACAGCGGACTTCACGATCGGTGTCGCCCCCATGCGCCAGGAGGTGCACCATGTGGCGGCCCCGGCACCTCTGCTCGCGCCGGACGCCCACTTCCCCGTGATCGGCGACCTCGACCTGGGCACGTATCTGCGACCGGAATCCGGCGGGAACATGCTCGTCGGAGGCACCGAGCCGGAGTGCGACCCGTTGGAGTGGATCGAGGATCCCGACGCCGTCAACCTCAACCCCACCGTGGAGCGGTTCGAGGCCCAGGTCACCCGCGCCGCCCGGCGCTTCCCCGACCTGACCGTCCCGAACCGGCCCAAGGGCATCGCCGGCGTCTACGACGTCGCCGACGACTGGACGCCGATCTACGACAGGACGGCGCTGCCGGGGTTCTATGTCGGCATCGGCACCAGCGGCAACCAGTTCAAGAACGCTCCGATCATCGGCTCCCTCCTGGACCGGATCATCGACGCCGTCGAGAACGGGCACGACCACGACACCGAACCCGTCCACTACACCTGCCCGCACACCGGTCACGACGTCAACCTCGGAGTCTTCTCCCGCAAGCGCGAGGTCAACACCGCCTCCTCCGGAACAGTGTTGGGATAGGCACCGGTTCAGGTCGACTGCAGGTGACGGGGACCGCTGAGGGTCAGGCGCTTGGGTGATACGGACCTCGTCCGGCTGGGCAACTGGCCTTGCATGCAGGCAAGTTTGATGCCCCGACTCGACAGGGCTCCCCAGCAGGAGGGTGGGATCGACGTCGTCGGGGAGGCCTCCCGGCGAAGCCCGGCGGCCTGGTAATGAGGAGAAAGGGACATTGCCATGGCGTTCCTGGTCGAACTCGGCGCGCCTCCAAGCCGGAGGGTTTGCGGATTTCTGGAGGGGAGATCGAGGGAACCGAAGGGAGATGAACCTCTCGTGCTGCCGGTGGGCAGGTGGTGGGTGTGGGATCGTCGGTGTGGTTTCGCCGGGGCGGGTCCGGTGTGACGCGTAGGACTTGGCAGGCGTCCGGACGGGGGTGTGGGTGGCTTTGCGAGTTGTGGGCGGCCGTTACGAGTTGGTCGCGTTCGTCAGCCGAGGCGGTATGGGGGAGGTCTGGGAGGGGCGCGATCGTGTGATCGAGCGCCGGGTCGCGGTCAAGCTGCTGCCGCACGACCGGCGGGACGCCTCCGGCGCGGAGCTCTTCTTACGCGAGGCTCGAACCGCCGGCGGGCTGAGCCACGCGGGCGTGGTGACGGTCTTCGACCTGGGTCAGGACCCCGATGACGGCACCCTCTACCTGGTGATGGAGTTCCTTACCGGGCGGGACTTGGACACGGTGCTCCGCGAGGACGGCGCTCCCCAGGTGGCAACTGCTGTGGAGTGGGCGGCACAAACCGCCGAGGCTCTGCAGGCCGCCCATGCGGCCGGGATAGTGCACCGGGACCTGAAACCGGCGAACCTCATGCTCACCCCGGACGGTCGGATCAAGATCCTCGACTTCGGGATCGCCCGATACGTAGCGTCCACACACAAGTCGAGCAAGGTCATCGGCACGCTTGCCTACATGCCCCCCGAGCGTTTCGGCGATCTCCCTGCCGAACCCCGCTCCGACCTGTACTCCCTGGGCTGCGTGCTCCACGAACTCCTCACCGGAAGCACCCCCTTCAAGGCCACAGAGCCGGTTGCGATGATGGCCGCCCACCTGAACACAACCCCGGAGCCACCGGGCCGGGCTCGACCCGGTGTGCCCGCCGCCCTGGACGACCTGGTCATGGCCCTCCTCGCCAAGGATCCCGGCGACCGCCCCTCATCAGCGGCCGAGATCCGCGATCGCCTCCGCGAACTTTCCGCCGCAACCCCGGCACCCGGTACCGGAGTCGACCTGTCCGGCGCGGACACGAAGACCGTCACCGCCCCGCTCACCGGTGCCGGTCCCGGCGCAGCCCGAACGCCGGTGCCCGTGCCTGGACCGGCCGCAGGCACGCCGATGCAGGCGGGGCGCCTCAACCGTCGCACCGCGCTGCGGCTCGGCATCGGCGCCGGTATCACCGCCGCCCTCGGTACCAGTGTCGCCGTCGCCGTCGACCTGTTCGACCACAACACCACCGACCACAAGCCCCCCGAGGTCGCTTCCAAGAGCCGCGACCCACGGCGCCGGTGGCGATACGCCACCGGCGATGTGGTCACGTCGTCGCCGACGGTGGCGGACGGGGTCGTATACATCGGCAGCACCGATGGAAGCTTGTACGCCCTGGACGCGACGACCGGGAAGAAGAAGTGGGCCTACGCCACCGGCGGCAAGGTCGAAGGGACGCCGACGGTGGTGGACGGGGTGGTGTACAGCGGCAGCGCCGACGGGAGCGTGTACGCCCTGGACGCCGCTACGGGGGAGAGGAAGTGGGCCTATGCCACCGGCGGCAAGTTCGAAGCGGCGCCGGCGGTGGTCGAGGCGGTGGTGTACATCGCCGGCTACAACTCCGTGACCGCCCTGGACGCGGCCACTGGGAACGAGAAATGGACCGTCTCGTGCGATTCCGCCCTTGAGGTGCCGGCGGCGACCCAGGGAGTGGTGTATATCGCCGGCTACAACTCCGTGACCGCCCTGGAGGAGACCACCGGGAAAGTGAAATGGGCACGTGGCGCAAGCAACTGGGGCTACAGCAAAAAGAACGGGTGGGACAACACGCCGGAGGACTGGCGCTTCACGTCGCCGACGGTGGCCGACGGGGTGATGTATGTCGGCAGCAGCAAGAGGACGTACGCCCTGGACGCGGCCACCGGGCGCAAGAGATGGGCCTTCGACACCGGCGGCACGGTCGAAGGGGCACCGACGGTGGCCGACAAGGTCGTGTACGTGGGATGCAGCAAGAGGATGTACGCCTTGGATGCGGCTACTGGGCGCAAGAGATGGGCCTTCGACACCGGCGGCAGGGTCGAAGGGGCACCGACGGTGGCCGACGGCGTCGTATACATCGGCTGCTCTGACCACAACGTGTACGCCTTGGACGCGGTCACCGGGAACAAGAAATGGTCCTACGCCACCGGAGGCAGGGTCCGATCGTCGCCGGCGGTGGCCGACGGATTCGTGTACGTCGGCAGTCAGGACCACAACGTGTACGCCCTGGATGTCACCATCGAGGGCAGCTCGGCATAACTCCCTCCAGTGGGCAGTGGCCTGGTTGCTGTTCAGATGTCCGCACTCCGCGAGCGACTGCAGTCGCCGAGTCGGGCCAGGTTCCGTGCCGGTTTGGGATGGCTCCGCCGCGCACCTGCGCACAGCACGCCGCTATTAAACCGATTGGTTGACAAGCTGGAGCCCTGCTCGTAGGGTATTTAACCAATCGGTTGAATATGAGAGGTGCCAGGTGACCGACGACCGGCTCTCGGTGGTGTTCTCCGCACTGGCCGACCCCACGCGACGTGACATCGTGGCCCGGCTCGCCGCCGGGGACGCGACCGTCAACGAACTGGCCGAGCCGTACGACGTCACGGTGCAGGCCGTGTCCAAGCACATCAAGGTCCTGGAAGACGCCGGTCTGGTCAGTCGCAGCAGAGACGCCCAGCGGCGGCCCTGCCACCTCGAGGCAGAGGTCTTCGACCTGATGACGAAGTGGATCGAGCGTTATCGGCGCGAGGCGGAGGACCGTTATCGCCGTCTCGATGCCCTCCTGGAGCAGATGGACGACGAGCAACCGGCGACAGGCACCCCGACGGATCCGACGGAGGCAGCGGCATCATGAGCAGCACCCACACGCATCACCGCAATGAGACGCAGATCGTGGCCGACCCGACTCAGCCCACCATCGTGATCACCCGCGAGTTCGACGCGCCACCGGAGCGCGTGTTCCGGGCGTACACCGACCCCGAACTGGTCGTCCAGTGGCTCGGCCCGCGTGGGCTCACGATGCTCATCGACCAGTACGACGCGCGCAACGGTGGGTCGTACCGCTATGTGCATCGCGACGAGGACGGGACCGACTACGGCTTCCACGGCGTGTTCCACGAGGTGCGCCCCAACGAGCGCATCGTGCAGACCTTCACCTACGAGGGTTTCCCGGACGGTGTCAGCCTGGAGACGGCCGTCTTCGAGGACCTCGGTGGTCGCACCCGGGTCACCGGAAAGTCACTCATGGACTCCGTCGAAGCCCGCGATTCGATGATCAAGAGTGGTATGGAACGCGGCGTCCGCGAGGGCTACGAGCGGCTCGACGAGCTGCTCGACCGCCGGCAGACCGGCAACGCCGACCGACGCACCGAGACGGAGTCCTGAGCTCATGACGAGATCAGCAGCCGATGAGCACCGCATCGTCGCACGCGTATTCACCGACCGCGTACGCGGCGCGGATCCAAAGGCATGGGACAACCCGGCGCCGTGCGAGGGTTGGGTCGCCCGGGACGTCGTACGTCACCTCGTCGAGTGGCTCCCCGACTTCCTCAAAGCCGGCGCCGGAGTCGAACTGCCGAAAGGGCCCTCGGTGGACGAGGACCCGGTGGCCGCCTGGGAGATGCACCGCGATGGCGTGCAGGCCCTCCTCGACGATCCGGCCACCGCACACAAGCTGCTGTCGAACCCGCACATCGGAGAGATCCCACTGGACCAGGCGGTCGACCGGTTCTACACCGCCGATGTCTTCATGCACACCTGGGACCTGTCACGGGCCACCGGCCAGGACGAACACCTCGATCCTGTCAAATGCGCCCAGTTGCTCGACGGGATGCTGCCGCTGGACGACGTGCTCCGTGCGAGCGGGCAGTACGGACCGCGGGTCGAGGTGCCCGAAAGCGCCGACGTCCAGACTCGCTTGCTCGCCTTCATCGGCCGCACACCCTTCCGAGCCGGAAGGCACCGTGGCGGGGTCGGCGCAGGTCATTGAAGGCCCAGCGCATCAACAAGATCCGGGATACGCAGCCTCAACCCGTGCCGCGGTAGCGGCGCCCGATGGGCAGACCGGACGCCGCTACCGCTCACCTTCTGGCCGGTGAGGTGACCTTCCGGTCAAAATGCCGGGCGAGGAACCGGACCGCGCTATCGGCCTCGAACCTGGGCAGGTCAAAGTGCTTGCCCGCGGCAACGAACTCCGCCAACTCATCCCGGAGCCGTTCCACTTCCCCCGGCTTCACACCACGAAGATGCCCACCACCAGGCGAGATTACTTGACGTAGCGAAGCACTACTAGCGCAGTCCGGCGAAGAGGTCGTTCTCGGGCACGGCGGCGCTGGTGGTGTCCAGGACCCGTACGAAGGTCTCGACGCCCATCAACTCGGTGAACCTTTTCTGGCCCATCTTGAGGAAGAAGATGTTTTCGCCCTGGCTGGCGTGCGCGGCCAGGGCATCAAACTTCTGAGGGCCGAACGCGCTGGTGTCCACCCAGGTGGTGATCTCCTCGTCGGGGAGTCCGATCTCGGCCATCGCGGCTGCCTCGGCTGGATCCGGCTCCTGCCAGTCCGCGCCGAACTCGCGCATGGTCTCCCCGAACCGCTGCATCATTGAGCGGGGCGCCGTCGTCCAGTACACCTTCGGCGTCGGCTCCGTCATCGCCAGCGCCGCCATCGTGATGCGATTCGCCTGGATGTGGTCGGGGTGGCCGTAGAAGCCGTTCTCGTCGTAGGTGACGACCACATCGGGTTGGTAGCGGCGCAAGAGTTCCGCGAGTCGGGCAGCGCCCTCTTCCACGGGTGTCTGCCAGAAGGATCCGGGGGCGTCGTTGGTCGGCCAGCCCATCATCCCGGAGTCGGCGTAGTCCAGCATCTCCAGATGACTGACCTTCAGGATGTCGCAGCTTGCCTCAAGTTCTTCACGCCGCATCAAGGCCACAGCTGCCGGATCGTGCCCGGGCTCGCCCGGCTTGACGCCGCCCGGTCCGTCTCCGCAACCACCGTCGGTGCACGTCACGAGGACCGTGCGGATGCCTTCCGCCGCGTATCGTGCGAGGACACCTCCCGTTCCAGTGGCCTCATCGTCGGGGTGGGCGTGCACCGCCATGAGCGTCAAGTGCCGGTCATTCATGAAGCATTCCTCCTGAGTTAAAAGGCCTCGGTCCGAGTCTGCGGCAAAGGCGTACAAGGGGTCGCCCGGTTTCCTCGATGCGATCACCGTGGTTGCGGATGATCTGTTCCAGGCGCCGGCGCTGCTGCTGGGGCGATGCGGAGCATCGGGCAGCGGACGTGGGCTGGTCTGAACTGCCAGTTGGTGCCCGCCGAATGCGCTGTCGAGCTCAGCCGTGCCGGTGGGCAGTCGGGCGCGCACCGTGCGACTCTCCGCACATCTTCCCGATCTTCAATGCTCGCGCCCGCTCTCCAGTGTTCTCCGGGCGGATGCGCTCGGCCAGGCAGTGCCGGTGGGAGATGATGGTGTGGCTTCCTGGACCGTCATTGCTCCGCGAGTCCAGGATGAGAGCGTCTCCACCTGGGCTGAGCGTGATCGGTTCACCACAGAAGTCGCAGTGCCAGGTGAGTGATTCCAGGTCAGCAGGTCGGATGCTGAGCCGCACTGATACCGGCGGATGCCAGCGATGGATCTGCTCGATCACCGCATCGATCTGTGAACCGATGGGTGGAAAGAGCGTGAGTAGTTCGTCATGGCTGCTCGTGGTCCGGGAGAACTGCTCGATCATGTCGATGGAGACGGACAGGCCGACGTATTCGTAACCGACGAGCTCAACGAGCACACCCCATGGGTGATGGCTCAGGACCTTGGCCTGAACCTTCTGGCCAGGCATGAGCGCCAGGCTTTCTATCTCGAACCTTTCCATGAGCCGCTTCCCCGTCCTTCAGCCCAGCAGGCCGCGCCCCGGCAGCGCTCATGCGCGCATGTCGTCGACGTCAGAGCCGATCGCCGAGCTCAGGGCCCACAAGGCGTCATCGTAATGGTGACGGTCGAACTGGAACGGACCGAATACCGCACAAGGGCTGTTCCGGGCATGGCGTAGTAGACGCCGTCGCCCAGAGTTCGTCGTAGCCGTACCTACGGCGTCCCGCGCACCAGATTCCGTCCATGCCTTGCAGTCGTTGCGGCCAGGGGCCGGCCGACCAGGACGACGAGCCGGGTGTCGGCATCAATGACGACCTGGTGGTCCCCTGCCGTTGCTCAGGCGAACCTGGCGTCGACGATCTGCCGCCTGCCGCGGCTGCACAGGCCGGATGGGGGATGCCGAGTTCGACCACCTGATCGGCCTGCAGTGCGGCAGCGACTCCAATGATCTCCGCAACCTGTGGGTGGAGCCGTCGGACGCGGGCCACAGGACGGGCGGTGGGTCAGTAACAAGGAGGACCGGGTGGCGACGAGGCTGCACACCGCGGTCTGTTCCGGCAAGGTCACTCTCGTGGCCGCGCAGCGTGCCATTGTCACCGGCTGGACCGCTGCCCTGAGCAGCCTCGGATTCGGCTGAGCCCAGTCGGCTGCTGTGCCGCGATGCACGGTGCCGTTGGTGCGGCGAGCGCTTGGGGGCACCGTGCATCGTCTTTGGCATCCGGTCAGGCGGGGGTGATGTTCTCCGCCTGCGGGCCCTTCTGGCCCTGGGTGATGTCGAAGGTGACGGCCTGGCCCTCCTGGAGCTCGCGGAAGCCGCTCGCGTTGATGTTGGAGTAGTGCGCGAAGACGTCGGGGCCGCCCCCGTCCTGCGCGATGAAGCCGAAGCCCTTTTCGGCGTTGAACCACTTGACGGTGCCGCTGGCCATGTCTGTGCCTTCCATTCGATGGCGGGTCCGCACCGCGCGGACCCGGAGGTGGTCGTCCTGGTCCTCGGGCACTGCACAGCAAAACGCCCGCACCACGGCGCGGGCAGGTACTGCGAACCACGACATCTGACAGCGACGTTACACTGCGACCCCACCCGTTACCAGTGAGTAAGCCCCCAGCGGGCCAGGCAGTGTTACGGCTTGGGTCGACGGGGGCTGGTACGTGCTCGCCCGGAGCCTCCCGGGGACTGTCGCGGGGGCCGACCGGTTACGCGTTGTCCGCGTCGTCCGGATGCGAAGGAAGACGTCACCGCTGCCATGGTGGATGCTCAACGTCGGAATACCGAAGAGGCCCAGATTCTGACCTTCGTCGTGGCTGTGGCCGAATCCTCGTCTCGCTGGTCCATGAGCTGAACCGGATTTTGTAGCGGCCCTGAAGCCAGACATGATCGCCTCGGAGTCATTGCGGCCGACGTCATCCGCGGCCCGACGCTGCCGGACCACGGTCCCGAGCCCGCCGCTCCTCGCCCGCCGGAGCTGGTCAACCGGCACTTCACCGCGACGCGGCCCAACCAGCCGCAGGTCGCGGACCTGACCCATGTTCGGACCTGTTCCGGCTGGGTCTACGTCGCGTTCGTCCTCGACGTCTACTCGCGGATGATCGGGGGATGGCAGTTCGCGCCCCACATGCGCACCGATCTTCCCCTGGATACCCCGGAGATGGCCTTGTGGTGCGGGGGCATCAACAAGGGATCGGGCATTTGGGGGCGCCTTCGCGGTGGTCGGGGGAGTGGGCGGCCGATCGATGGCCGTCGCTCGCGTGACTGTCCGGCCCAACCCTGGTGCGGCCTAGGCGTCCCGGCGTCGGTCCCGGATCTCAGGGCGTTGCTGGAAGCCGGCTGACTCATAGGTGGCGACCGCGCCGACATCGGAGCTCGGGGTGCAGACGATCGCGCTCGACGAGCCCAGCTCCTGGAGTGCGGCCGCCGCGGCGACGGTGATCGCCTTGCCGTAGCCGTGACCGCGATGCTCCGGGTGCACGCCCATCGGCTCGAGCCGCCCGGGCTTGCCCGGACCGGCCGACCACACCGTCACCGCCGCCACCGCGTTGCCCTGGTCGTCGTACGCGACCAGACACCGGGCATCCGCGTACGGCAATCCGGCCGCTCCTCATCGCAGAGCCGCTGGTCAGGTGACTGCGGCCGACGGCTGGGGTTCGAGAGGCAGACGTCGATGTCGCCGGTGTCGATCCGGTGCAGACCCCTCCGCTCACGCTCCCGTCCGGCCTTGCCAGGGCATCGAGCTGCCACATCCACGTTACGGAGAGCCCTTCCGGCTCGGGTGAAGCCGGTGCTCAACAGAAGGGGCAGTCATGACGGACCCGAAGGCCGGAGGCTCCATTGTGGAGCCCCGAAAATGGGTAATTGGACGGTCAGGTCGAGGCGGAAGTTGGCGGGGATGCGGGTCTGGCCGGGGATGGCGACCCAGGCAATACCCAGGGCGCTGGTGGTGGCGTGGGACTCGTCGATGACCCCAGGCGTACTCGGTGAGTGTGCCGTTCGGCAGGGCTGTGGTCCGTCTCCTCCTTGCGAGCTCTACGGGCTGTTGAGGGCCACCGTCTCGTCCGGTACCGATGGCGACTGCGCGCCGGGCCCGGGCCCGGCGAACCGCATGGCGATGCACGCCCCCAGGTACAGCAGGGCGACGCCCAGCAGGAGCGTCTGATAGCCCGTCAGTAGGGCCAGATATTCGAGTGCGCCCCCGGTCAGCGCGCCCAGCAGATTCGCGCCGAACGCGGATGTCGGGTCCGGGGCGAGTGCGAGGCGGTCCGAGAAGATGAGGTTGGCGCAGAAGATGGGGGCGAAGGCCAAGGCGATGGCGGCGGCGAGCCGTCCGGCGAAGGGCAGCGAGAGCACGGCGTGCGCCGGGACGAGCCAGGCTACCGCGAGGGTGCCGAAGAGCAGGAGCTGAAGCGGCAGTTGGCTGACCCGCCGCAGTCGGCGCCGGACCTCGACCGCCGCGAGGACGGCGAGCAGGACGCCGATGAAGACCAGGGCGTTGACCAGCCAGGTCGTGCCGAAGTAGAGCGCGAAACCGATCACGTTCTTCGTTTCGAGCAACATGAAGGCTGCGCCCATCAAGAACATGTCGGTGTAACGGACCGTGCTTCGGATGCGAACCCCGGTCAGGCGCACCGCCAGGAGCGTCACCAGCAGGATGGCGCCCAGTGCGCCCAGGTAGAGCGTGGGAATGTCCCGGTGGAGCAGATACGGGAAAGGATGGTCGTCGGTTGCGGCCTCCGGGACCGTGCCGCTGGGCTGCCAGATCTGCTGACACGACTGGTCGGCGGTCGTCATCCCGGCCACCAGCACGGCCGCGTTCTTGCTGAACGTCGTCATACAGGGGGCGTGGCCGTAGAGATCATCGAGGGAGCCGGCGAAGCGGTCGACCAGCCAGCTCTTCCGATAGTAGTTGTACATGGCGAACGCGCCATGCGGCGCCAGATGATCGCGCGCGGCCTTGAACGCCTGTTGGGTGAACAGGTAGCTCTCCAGCCGCAGATTGCTCGCGCCGGCCACCAGCGTCAGCGAGTCCGGCAGCGCCAGGACGATGAGGTCGTACTTGGCCTTCGTCCGCTCCAGGAAGGCACGACCGTCGTTGATGTGGACGTGCACCCTGGGGTCGTCGTACGGCTTTGCGGGGTGCAGTTGTGCGCCGATCTGCTGCAGCCGGGGATCGATCTCGACCGCGTCCACGCGCCACGCTCCGTGCGCCAGCGCGACCGCGACGTCATTGCCGTTGCCGGCCCCGATGACCAGCACGCGCCGGTGCGGGTTGCCGGGCGTCCGGTCGTACGGTTGCCGATAGGGCGAGTTCTTCTGCATCAGCGCCCAGAGTGGCGCGATGCTCTGGTGCGGGACGCCGTTGGCGGAGATGTGGTAGCCCCGGGTGGTGGACGTCGAGGCCGTGAGCTGGATCTTGTAGTAGGGCGACCAGGAGATGCCGGCCGTCGTCGTCTCCACGAACAGCACAGCGACCATCGCCGTCAGAGGGACGCCGTACCGCAGGGTGTTGCTCCGTCCCCCAAGGATCAGCAGGGCCACGGCGGCGAGTACGCCCCATACGACCGACGGAGCGCGGAGCCAGGAGACCAGGGCGAAGGACACCGAGCCGGTGATGCTGCCGAGCAGGTCGTAGCGGTAGGCATCGAGCGAGGGAAGCCGGCGGAAGAGATCGGCGGTGATCTTTCCGATCGCGGTCATGATCACCGCGGTGAGCAGGAAGATGGCCGGCAGCGTCACCCACTCGGGGAAGCCGGTGGTCTTTACGGCGGTGAAGTAAATGACCTGGTCGCTGCTCTGACGCACCTGCACCGGAAACTCGCGTACCAGGATCACGAGAACCGCGAGCGGGACCGGTGCCCAGCGTTTGAGCCACTGCCCGCGCGCGGCGGGGATCAGGAACCCGATGCCGATGCCCAGGAACGACCCCAGCAGGATGAAGTTCGAAAAGTAGCTGAGGTGGACGACGTTGGCCCCCGCCCATCTGATCAGCGCCAGCTCGACGAAGAGCATGGTGGCGCTGGCCAGCAGTAGCCTCCAGCGCACCGAGCGGTCGGTTTGTCTGGTTCTGATCAGTTTCACGCGCATTTACGGTGCCATCTGCGGTGCGGCGAGTCGAGGCGACTTGCCGATTTTGTGACGATATTTCCTGATTCAGGTCGGCCTTGTGCGTCATCGCCACCAGCAGCACCCCGCCGACCTGGGACACGGAGTCTTCTCGGTCGGCGTCTGGCAAAGGGAGGCTCGCCCATCCGCCGACGCTGCTGCATCGCGTTTCTCGTCGCCCCAACCTGTGCTGACAGACGATCTTCTCCGCCGGCTCCCGCCCACGACCAGCATGAGCACTCAGAGAACTGATCACGTCAGCCTTTTGACCTGCGACTTCAAGCTGGCGGCAACTCAGTGCGGTGTATCGTGCACTGCGCATCGCACCGGTGCGCTGTCGGCATCCGCACCGTGTCGGCGTGGCGTACGGCTGTCGCGCGCGGTTGTCCCCACGATCCGCCCGTGGCGCAGACCCCGGCACAGAAGCTGACCGCGAGGAAGGCGGTGCCGCTGCCCCGTGGCTCGGTGTGGGCCGCGTACCCGGGCACCTGTCCGGCCCTGCTTCAAGCACTACAGCGAGGGCGACGTCATCACGCACATGACCGACTGCTGGGGACACCCCAGGTGTGCGCCCCGTCAACACGGCGGGGGCGTTGCCAGCCCCCACGAGGGCCCACAGAAACTGCCTGGCTCGCTACACCGGCCGGGCCGACACCTGCGTCCGCTCCGCCCGCGACTCCACCTGGCGCGCCTACGTCCACGCCCTCTGCTTCGCGAAGGACCAGGTGGTGTTCCCGAGGGAAGAACACTCGGCCGCCGGAGCCGAGTAGTGGCGGGACGATCGCTGGGATCGTTGGCAATTGCAGGAGTTCGGACGGGAGCGGGCATGGGCAGTCAGAAGCGGCCGGAGATCGGCGCGGAGGTGGTCGCGGGCGGGATCCGCACCAACTATCTGGAGGAGGGGTCGGGGAATCCGGTCGTGTTGGTGCACGGTTCCGGCCCCGGAGTGACCGCGTACGCCAACTGGCGGCTGACGATTCCGGCGCTCAGCAAGCGGATGCGGGTGCTGGCTCTGGACATGGCCGGCTTCGGGTTCAGCGAGCGCCCGGAGGGGGTTCGCTACGGACTGGACCTGTGGGTCGACCAGTTGGTGGGCTTCCTGGACGCCCTGGAGGTGCCCTGCGCATCCATCGTGGGCAACAGCTTTGGCGGCGCCATCGCGTTGCGGGCCGCGGCCCGGCATCCGGAGCGGGTGGACCGACTGGTGCTGATGGGCAGCGTGGGGGTGCCCTTCCGGCTCATCGAGGGGGAGGGACTGGACGCTGTCTGGGGCTACGAGCCGTCCATCGAGAACATGCGCCGACTGCTGGACATCTTCGCCCACTCCAGGGAGCTGGTGAACGACGAACTGGCCGAGGTGCGCTATCGGGCCAGTGTCCAGCCCGGGTTCCAGGAGGCGTTCTCGGCGATGTTCCCGGCGCCCCGGCAGCGCTGGGCCGACGCCATGGTCACCCCCGACGAGGAGATCAGTGCCCTGCCGCACCGGACCCTGATTGTCCACGGACGGGAGGACAAGGTGATTCCCCTGGCCAACTCGCTGCGGCTGCTGGAGCTGATTCCCTCCGCGCAGCTCCATGTCTTCGGCCGCTGCGGGCACTGGACCCAGATCGAGTGGGCCGACACGTTCAACGAACTCGTCGGCGACTTCCTGACCTCCTGAGAGGCCTTCAGAGCGGCCTCCTGAGCGACTTCCGGGGCGGCCTCCCGGCGGCCTTCCGAGCGGCCCCCGACCGGGGCCGAGCCCCCTGGGCCCGAGCCCATGTTCCGGCGTGAGGAACGCCGGTGGCGCCCCCGGCCGCCCCGGCGCAGCCTCATCTCCAGGCCGTGGCAGGACCGGCCAGGAGGAGTATCCACGTGACCCCATTCATGCTCAGCGTCGCCGAGGTCCTGGGGCAGGACCCCGCGGCCGGCGCACCCCCAGTCCCGGGGACCCGACCCAGTGAGCCGACCTCGACCGGAACCGGAGCCGACCGGCAGGTGGCCGTTCGGGCTCTGGCCGAGCAGTTGGTGTGCGAGGCCAACGCCGTACTGGCCGAGGCGGACGACCGTCTGGCGCTGACCGACGAACTGTCGGTCGGCGAGCTGGCGTTCTCGGTGCACTACCGGGGTCGTACGGCCCGGGTGTCCACCCGCTTCGCCGATGGCACCGCCTACGGACGGCTGGTCGGTGACGGCCTGACCGCCACCGAGCCCCGGGAGCTGGACGGCCCCGAGGCACTGACCGACCTGCTGTTGATGCTGCTGGTCGAGTCGGGCGCGCCCCGCCGTCCGGCCGCCGTCTGACCAGCCCGTTCCCTACTGCGGAACGACACTGGCCACCCCCTTGTGGCCCGGGCCACAGTCCTCGCACACACCCGAGGAGACGACATTGCAGTACGAACTGCGTACCCAGGTCATCGAACCGAGGCGCAAGACATTCCAGTACCTCATCGACCGCTACGGCGACCGTCCGGCATCCCGGTACGAAGAGGGCACCATCGACGTCCAGCCCACCGAGCACTTCCACTACCGGCCGCTGTGGGCGCCCGACAAGGAGCTCTACGACGAGAGCTGGAGCACCTTCCGGCTCACCGACCCGTACTCCTTCACCGACCCCCGTCAGTACTACTACGCCCCCTACGTCACCGCCCGCGCCTCGCTGCACGACGCCTTCGCCCGGACCCTGGAGTACCTGGAGAGCAGGGACCTGCTGGACCGGCTGCCCGAGCAGTGGCGCCGGCTGATCGCCCAGGTGGTGCTGCCGCTACGGCACTACGAGTCCGGCGCCCAGATGGTCGGCACCGCCGCCGCCCGCTTCTGCTACGGCGCGACCATCGCCCAGTGCTGCGCCTACGCCGCCTTCGACCGTGTGGGCAACGCCCAGATCCTCAGCCGGGCCGGGATCGCCCTCGGCGGCGGCACCGCCGGACCGCTTCAGGACGCCAAGCAGGCCTGGCTGGATCAGCCCTCGCTGCAGCCGCTGCGCCGGTACGTCGAGGAACTGCTGGTCGAGCAGGACTGGGCGGTCGCGATGATCGGCCAGGACCTGGCCGACCGGCTGATCTACGCCCTCCTGTACCGCACGCTCGACGAGGCGGCCCTGCTGGGCGGTGCGGGCGGCTACAGCCTGGTGGCCCAGCATCTGAACGCCTGGTTCGCCGACCAGAGCCGCTGGCTCGAAGCGCTGTACAAGGCATGGCTCGCCGACCCCGAGCACGGCGGCGCCAACGGTGCCGCACTGGCCGCAGTGGTGGAGCGCCGGCTGCCCGCCGCCATCGAGGCGGTCACCGCACTGGCCGCCGCCGCGGACGACCTGGTCGGCGCCGGCTGCCGGGCCACCGTCGAGGAGACCGCCGCAGCGGTCCGTACCACCCTGAGCGCCCTCGGCGCGCCGATCAAGGAGCACAGCGCATGACCAGCACCCGCGCCGGTCGCCCCGTCCGCAACGTCGGCGTCGACCTGCAGGAGAACGAGGACACCCGCGCACTCGTCGAGGCGATCGAGTCCGTCAACGACGAACTCACGGTTCTCCGGCTGCCCGGCCTGGTGAAGATCCAGTCCCCCGGGCGGCTGGTGATCACCCGGGAGAGCGTCGAGGAACGGCTGGGACGCCCGTGGGAGACCCACGAGTTCCAGCTCGCCATCGTCTCCTACTCCGGCCACTTCGCCGAGTGGGACGACGACGAGATCGTCATCGCCTGGGACCACTGAGGAGACCAACGAACATGGCCGCCACCCCGCGCAAACTGTCGATGAAGCAGCGCTATTCGGCGCTCACCCGTGACCTGGACTGGGAGCCCTCGTACGTCGACCCTCAGAAGGTCTTCCCGTACACCACCTTCGAGGGCATCAAGATCCACGACTGGTCGAAGTGGGAGGACCCCTTCCGGCTGACCGTCGACGCCTACTGCAAGTACCAGGCCGAGAAGGACAAGCGGCTGTACGCGGTGCTCGACGGCGCCGCGCAGAGCCAGGGCCACCTGTCCCTGTCGGACGCCAGATATCTGAACGCGATGAAGCTCTTCCTCCAGGGCGTCACGCCGCTGGAGTACCAGGCGCACCGCAACTTCGCCTTCCTCGCCCGCCACCTCAACGGCCCCGGCCCCCGCTTCGCCGCCCTGTGCCAGTCGGTCGACGAACTGCGGCACGCCCAGACCGAGATCCACACGCTGTCGGCGTACAACAAGTACTACGGCGGCTTCCACTCCTGGAACACCATGCACGACCGGGTGTGGTACCTCAGCGTCCCGAAGTCCTACTTCGACGACGCCCTGTCCGCAGGGCCGTTCGAGTTCCTGATCGCGATCGGGTTCTCCTTCGAGTACCTGCTGACGAACCTGCTGTTCGTGCCGTTCATGTCCGGCGCCAGCTTCAACGGCGACCTGCCCACCATGACGTTCGGCTTCTCCGCGCAGAGCGACGAGAGCCGGCACATGACCCTCGGTCTGGAGGCCATCAAGTTCCTGCTGGAGCAGGACGAGGCCAATGTGCCCATCGTGCAGGAGTGGATCGACAAGTGGTTCTGGCGCGGCTATCGCGTCACCGCGCTGATCGCCCAGATGCTCGACTACATGCTGCCGCGCAAGGTGATGAGCTGGAAGGAGGCCTTCGAGCTCTACTTCGAGGAACAGATGCTGAACGGCCTCTTCCCGGACCTGGAGTTCTACGGCATCCGGCCGCCGAAGCACGTACAGCAGGCGATCGACGAGAAGGAGATCCTCAGCCACCAGGTGTACTGGGTGCTCCACCAGTTCAGCTTCGCCGCGGCGTTCACCACCACCGTCCCCGGCGCCGAGGACCAGCAGTGGCTGACGGCCAACTACCCGGACACCTTCGAGAAGTTCTACAAGCCGCTGTGGGACAAGGCCCAGCGGGTGGTGGACGGCGGAGGCCGCTTCTTCTACCCGGGGCTGCCGCAGCTGTGCCAGGTGTGCCAGATCCCGATGCTGTTCACCGAGCCGGGCGATCCCACGACGATCTGCCAGCGGCACACCGAGTACAAGGGCGAGCGGTTCGACTTCTGTTCGGACGGCTGCCAGTGGGTCTTCGAACGCGAACCCGAGAAATACGTCCAGGCCTGGCTGCCGGTGCACCAGATCTTCCAGGGCAACTGCGGCGGCCCCACGGTGCCCGATGTCCTCGCCTGGTACGGCCTCCAGGACGGGGACGGCGGCGAGTACACCGGGTCCGCCGACAACGAGAACTGGGAGCGCTGGCACTCCGGCGCTCCGGTGGGGAGCTGAGCCATGCCGGTCCGCGCGATCGCACCGTACGACTTCCCGTCCAGTTCCCGTCAGGAGCTGTACGGCGACGACCAGTTGGTCCACCTGTGGTGGCGGGACAACATGTGGTTCGGTGCCGCCGCCTGTGTCCGTACACCCAGGGCGATGACCTGGGCCGAGTTCCGCTCCGCGGTGGTCACCCCCTGGGCGTCCGCCGACCCGGACTACGACGCGGACGCCGCCTGGCGATGGAGCATCGACGGCAGGCCCGTCGAGCCGTCCGATGACCAGACGCTCGAAGCCCTCGGTGTAGGCCACAAGAGCCTGCTGGCCTTCCACCGCTGAGAGCCCAGCGGTGCCCACAGTGACCGTGCAGCCCGAGGGCGTGGTCGTTCAGCTGCGTGCGGGGGAGACCGTCCTGGAGGGTCTGCACCGCGCGGGCTACGCCTACCGGACAGGATGCCGACGCGGCGGATGCGGGATCTGCAAGGTGGATCTGGTGGCCGGCGACGTCGAATACCACAAGGCCGTCGCCGACACCGTCCTCCCCGCGGCCGAGCGCGGCTCGGGCACCTGCCTGACCTGCCGCGCCGTTCCCATCGGCGATGTCTGCATCACCCTGCGCAACGACCGGTTGCGCGCCGTTCACCCACTGCTGGCGTTCCGGCCGAGCAGCACGCCCGCCGGCGGGACCGGCATCGAGAATCAGGAGCCGCAATGACAGTCATGCGCCTGGGATACGTCCACGCGCGCGTCACCGACCTCACCGACGCCAGGAGCCACTACGTGGACACCTTGGGTCTGCGCCCCGTCCAGGAGGACCCCGGCCGGCTGCTGCTCAAGGCCTGGGACGAGTGGGACCACCACTCGGTCGTCCTCGAGGAGGGCGGCGTCGGCCTCGACAAGCTCGGCTACAAGGTCCACGACCCGGCAGACCTCGACGGTTTCGAGAAGCGCGCCCAGCAGTTCGGCTGCCGGGTGGAGCGGATGAGCAAGGGCGACAACCCCGAGGTCAGCGACGGCATCCGGATCTTCACGCCCTCCGAGCACGTCCTGGAGCTGTACCACGACATGACCCTGGTCGGCACCGAGGTCGGCAACCTCAACCCCGACGTGTTCCCGCGCCATCTGGTCGGTGTCGGCGTGCCCAACATCGACCATGCGCTGATCACCGCCGAGGACGTCAACCTGATGGACCGCTTCTTCGCGGAGGTGCTGGACTTCTACACCACCGAGCGGGTGGCCACCTCGCTCGACGACGACGCCGAGTACATCGGCACCTGGATGAGCGCGGGCCAGAAGGTCCACGACATCGCCGTGATCAAGGGTCCGCAGGGCAAACTGCACCACTTCGCCTTCGAACTCGGCGACTGGGCCGACGTGCTGCACGCCGGTGACCTGTTCGCCATGGACGACGTCTCCGTGGACACGGGCCCGACCCAGCACGGCATCACCCGGGGCAAGACGATCTACTTCTTCGACCCCTCGGGCAACCGCAACGAGGTCTTCGCCGGCGGCTACCGGGCCTACCCGGACCGCCCCTGCGTGACCTGGACCCCCGACCAGCTGGCCAAGGGGATCTTCTACGTCGGGCGGGAACTCAACGAGCGCTTCACCAGCGTGCTCACCTGACCCGGGCACCCCGAGCGAACCACCTGAAGAACACGGCCGTGCGCCCGCGCCGCACACGCGGGCGCACGGCCCCCACCCCAGCCCGGAGCCGCCGCATGACCCAGACCCATCGCATCACCGTGGAACCTGTCGGACGCGAAGTCGAGTGCCGCGAGGACCAGACCATCCTGGACGCCTGTCTGCGGGCCGGCGTCTGGCTGCCCCACTCCTGCACCCACGGCACCTGCGCCACCTGCAAGTCGGAGGTCCTCGACGGCGAGGTGGATCACGGCGAGGCCTCCGCCTTCGCCCTGATGGACTTCGAACGCGACGAGGGCAAGGCCCTCACCTGCTGCGCCCGTCCACGCTCCGACGTGGTGATCGAGGCAGACCTCGATACGGGTGACGGGGACGAGGACATCCCCGTCCATCCGGTGACCGACTTCACCGCCACGGTCGTCGTGCTGGAGGAGATCGCCCTGGACACCCGGCGGCTGGTCGTCGAACTCGACCGCGACCTCGCCTTCAACGCCGGGCAGTACCTCAGGTTCACCGTGCCCGACGGCGGAGCGGACCGTACCTACTCGATCGCCACCCCGCCGTCCCGGCCGCGCACCCTGGAGTTCCATGTCCGGCGCATGCCCGGCGGGGTGGCCACCGACGGCTGGATCTTCAGCAGCCTACGGGTCGGCGACCGTATCGAACTGTCCGGACCGTACGGCCGCTTCGTGCTGCGCACCTCGCGGGACGAACCCGCGGTGATGGTCGCCGGCGGCACCGGCCTGGCGCCGATCAAGGCCATGATCCTGGATGCCCTGGAGAACGGCGCCCACGACGGTCACCTCACGCTCTACCAGGGCGCCCGCACCCGGCAGTGGCTCTACGACGTGGACTTCTTCCGCGACCTGGAGCGGCGTCACTCGGACCGCTTCCGCTACCGGCCATGCCTGTCCGAAGAAGAGGCCGAGGGCTTCGCGACCGGACTGGTGACCGATGTCCTGGCCGCCGACCATGACTCGCTGCGTGGCCACGTGGGCTATGTCTGCGGTCCGCCGCCGATGGTGGAGGCCGCCCTGAAGACCCTGATGAGCAGGAGGCTCTTCCCCCGGGACATCTACCGGGAGGACTTCTTCAGCGAGGGCGACAAGGCGGCGGGTGCCGTCCGCTCGCCCCTGATCAAGAGGTGACGTGACATGGTGCCGGATGCCAGGAACACGGCCTCGCTGACCTACGCGGCCGCGCTGCGCATTCTGCCGGCGGCGGCCGAGGAAGCGGAACGGCTCGGCGTGGCCGTCTGTATGGCGGTCGCCGACAGCGGCGGCAACCCGCTGGCCTTCGGCCGGATGGATGGCGCGCCGCTGATGTCTGCGAAGATCGCCCAGGACAAGGCGTACACCGTGATGGCCTTCAACGGTCTGCCGACGCACCGCTGGTACGACATGATCGCCGACGAGCCGGCCCTGCTGCACGGCATCGTGCACACCGACCGCCTGGTGATCTTCGGTGGCGGGATGCCGGTCCGGGCGGGCGGTGAACTGCTCGGTGCGATCGGCGTCTCCGGAGGCACCGCGGACCAGGACCGGGCGATCGCGGAGGCGGGCGCCGCGGCGGTGACCGGCCGGTCGTCGCGGAAGCCATGACGAACCCGCAGGCGCCGAACCCCCCGTACCAGGGCGTCTGTCACATGGACTGTCTCCGTGCGGCGGGCGTCCTTTCGGCTCTGCGCCTGGCCGTCAGCTGTCGTCCGAGGGCCAGCGCGGCGGTCCGTACGGCGGGGCCCATCCGCTCGATGTCCAGCTGGCTGCTCCGGCCGGTCACCGACAGCGCCGCGATCGGCAGGCCGTCGGCGCCCAGCACGGGCGCCGCGACACAGACCGTGCCGACGCCCGACTCTTCCCGGTCGTAGGCGACCCCGGTCCGGCGGACGTTCTCCAACTCCCGCAACAGGGCGCCGGGAGCGACGATGGTGAACGGGCTGCACGGCGGCAGACCCGCCCTGATCCGCTCGGCCGCCACCTCGGGCGGCGAGAAGGCGAGGATCGCCTTGCCGACCCCGGTGGCATGGGCGGGCATCCGGCCGCCGACCCGTGAGGGCAGTCCGGGATGGGCCTTGCCGCCCAGGATCTCGATGTAGACCACCTCCACCCCCTCCCGCACCGCGAGATGCACCGTGGCGTGGGTGACCTCGCGCAGGTCCTCCATCAGCGGGAGCGCAGCCTCGCGCAGATCGCGCTGGCGGGGCACCAACTGGCCGAGTTCGAACAGGTGCAGCCCCAGCCTCAGCCCTCGGGGCGTCTGCTCCAGGAGACCGAGTCGGCACAGCTCGCCGGCCAGCCGGTGCACGGTCGACTTGGCCAGTCCGGTGCGGCGTCCCAGCTCGGAGGCGGACACCGCCGTGTCGTCCGGCGCGAAGGCATCCAGGATCGACAGGGCACGGGCCAGTACGGAGGGTGCGGGACCGTCCCGCTCAGTGGGAAACATCAGTTGCATTGTTGGGGACATTTGGGCCACAGTCCAGGCACGCGAGGCGCTCGATGCGGAGGTCCCCATGGTTGCGATCATCGATCCGGCTCCGTCCGCCGGAATCCCGGTGCGGACCGAAGGGGAACCGCCCGAAGGCCCCGACGGCGCTCTGAAGGACGGCGGCCTGAGGTCGGTGGGCGCGGCCCTCGACGTACTGGAGTGTTTCGCGCTGGAGGAGCAGCTGGGCGTCAGCGACGTCGCCCGCCGCCTGGGCGTGGCCAAGAGCACCGCGCACCGGCTGCTGAGCGCCCTGTGCGCCCGGGGACTGACCGAGAAGGACCCGACGACCAGGCAGTACCGGCTCGGCATGCACCTGGTCGAGCTGGGCCAGATCGCGCACAGCCGGGTGGAACTGCGCCGGACCGCCTTCCCGATGCTGGAGGAACTGCGCGAGGTCAGCGGGTGCACCGTGCACCTGTCGATCCCCGACGGAATCGAGGCGCTCCAGATCGAGCGCCTGGAGAGCATCCGCGCGATCCCGCTGATGGCCCACGTCCGCCGCCGCTGGCCGCTGCACGTGACCAGCTCCGGCAAGGTGATCGCGGCCTTCGCCCCCGAGCTGGCGGCGGCCCGCAAGGCGGCCGGGTTCCCGGTGTGCACCGAGCGCACCATTCGAACCGCGGAGGAGTTCGACCGGGTGCTGGCCCAGGTGCGCCGCACCGGATTCGCCACCAACCTCGGCGAGGCCAAGGACGGCGCCGCCTCGGTCGCCGCCCCGGTGCTGGACCGGTCCGGCAGGTCCCGGGCCGCCATCTCGCTGATGGGACCGGTTGCCGAGATCGCCGGGGACCTCGGCCGCCGGGCACAGCTGGTGACGGTCGCCGCCCGCAAGGTCGCTCGGTGTCTGGGGGCCTGAGCACGCACATGGCCCAGTCGGGGGAGACGGCCGACGCGGAGTGCTATCCGGGCTTCCGCCCGGAGTACACCGAGTCGGCGTATGCGGTGGAGCCGTTCCGGCCCTACGGAGAGCAGGACGAGTCCCGCCTGTGGTTCCTGGACTTCCACTGGCCGCGGGGTCTGACCCCGCTCGGCCTGCTCGTCAACCAGGACGGCTACGGCTGGGGCTCCCAACTGGCCGCGGAATGCCTTCCCCTGCCCGGCAGCCGCGGGATCACCCAGCGTCTGATCGGCACCCACACCTACGCCGCGGCGATCCCCGTGCCCTCCGAACACGAGCACAGCGCCCGGATGGACCGGCTGCGCAGCGGACTGAACCGCTTCCTGGACGAGTTCCCCGAGATCTGGGCGGCGCGCGAGGCGGAGATCGAGCAGTGGTGGCAGCGACTGCTCTCGATCGACCCGGCCCGGCTGGACACGGCGGAACTCGCCGACCACCTCGCGGAGACACGGCGCTTCCACCGCCGCGCCTTCGAGATCCACTTCGAGGTGATGTACCCCCTCCTCGCCAACCATCTCGCCTTCCGCCGGCTGTGCGACTCGCTGGGTGTGGACCCGGCGCTGGTCGGTGTGCTGCTGCAGGGCGAGCACACCAGGGTGATGGACACCGACCGGGCGCTCTGGGGGCTGGCGAAAGCCGCCCGGCGCGCGGGGCTGGCCGCTGCCCGGCTGACCGTCGGCCCCGGCGACCGGGTCCTGGCCGAGCTGGCCGCGGCCGGGGGAGCGCGGGCGCGCTGGGCCACCGCGTTCGGCGACTTCCTTTGGGCGTACGGCCACCGCGCCGAGGGCACCTCGGACGTCGCGCTGCCCAGCTGGCTGGAAGACCCCACCCCGCCCCTGGGCAGGATCGCCTCCTTCCTGGAACTGCCCGCCGAACACGACTTCGACGCCGAGCTGGACCGGGCCCGGAAGGAGCGCGACGCCGCCGCCGACGCGGTTCGGGGCTCTCTCACCGGCAGGGACCAGCGGCTCTTCGACTCCGCCCTCGCTTCCTGCCGGGCGGCGAACTTCCCCAAGTGGCAGGACGACCACAATGTCTCCATCGATCTGCGGATCGCGCTGCCGCTGCGCCGGGCGAGCCTGGAGATCGCCGAGCGAGCCGGGGCGGACCGCCGTGACGACGCCGTGTTCCTGTTCTGGCCGGAGCTGATCGCGATTGCCGAGGGCCGCTCCGCCTATGGGCCGCTGCGTGGCCTGGTGGGGGAGCGGCGTGACTTCTTCGAGCGGTGGCGGGGGCGGCGGTCCTCGCTGCCGAAGGTGCTGGGCACGGCGTCCGACGCGGACGCCCAAGACCCGGTGCTGGCCGAGGTTTTCGGCATCGACCGCACCCTGCTCGGCAACATCCGGGCCGCGGCCACGCAGATCGTCACCCGGCTCAGCGGGGTACCGGCGGCGCGGGGGACCGCCCGTGGGAGGGCACGGGTGCTCACCGACGCGGAGGGGCTGCACCGCCTGCGGCCCGGGGACGTCCTGGTCTGCGAGTCGACCTCGCCCAACTGGACGCCCGCCTTCGCGGTGATCGCCGCCTGCGTGTGCGACGCGGGCGGCATCCTCTCCCACGCGGCCATCGTCGGGCGCGAGTACGGCGTCCCGACGGTCACCGCGGTCGGCTCGGCCACCCACTGCATCCGCGACGGCGACGAGGTCGAGGTCGACGGCACGAGTGGTGTCGTGCGGGTACTGAAGCGATGACGACGGCATGCCGGTGCGCGCATCCCCTCACGGCGGAGTGCTGTTCCGTCGTATCGCTGGGCTGCCTGGCCGGGCCCGACGGGGCGGCTGTGGCCGGGGTCAAGCTTGCGCGTCTGGCGCGTCTGGCGCGGACCGGGGTGCGGGTGCCCGGCGGCTTCGCGGTCACCGCCGAGGCGTTCCGGCGCCATCTGGCAGACTCCGGACTGGACGCCGTACTGCCCGCCCGCCTGGCCGCCGTACCCGATCCACGGGACCATGCCGCGCTCGCCGAGGCCGCGGCCGGACTGCGGCTGCTGCTGCGTGAGACTCCGGTGGCCGAGGCGCTGCGCGCCGAGATCGCACGGGCCTTCTCCCTGCACTGCAACGGCCCCGTCGCCGTCCGCAGTTCCGCGGTCGCCGAGGACGGTTCGGACCACAGCTTCGCCGGGATGTTCGAGAGCTTCCTCGGTGTCCGTGATCCCGAAGGCGTGGTGGCCGCGGTCCAGGGCTGCTGGGCAAGCCTGTTCACCCATCGTGCCCTTGCCTACCGGATGCACGCCGGCCTGCCGGTCGACGCCCTGGCGATGGGGGTGGGCGTCATGAACATGGTGCCCGCGCGGGTCTCCGGGGTGGCCTTCTCGATGCATCCGGTGACCGGGCGCCGGGACCGGACGGTGGTCGAGGCCGCTCCCGGCGTCGGTGGTGCCGTGGCGGGCGGACCGGTACCGCAGCGGGTGGAGATCGCCCGCGCCGGCGGACGGGTGCTCCGGCGCGACCCCGGCACCCCCACCGGCGCCGGCCCCCTGCTGTCGGACCGGGACCTCACCCGCGTCGTCGACACCGTGTACCGCGTCGAAGACGTGCTCGGTCATCCGGTGGACGTCGAATGGGCGGTCGACCCCGAGGGCCGGGTGTGGCTGCTGCAGGCCCGCCCGGTGACCGGCGCCGCCCCGGAGGACGACGACACAGACTGGGACCCGACCGCCTTCCTCGGCGACCTGTGACGGGTATCCCGTAGGACCTACGACGGTCTTCCTTCACGACTGTGGTCGGGCCCACCTTCCCGGGCGTTCCGGACCACGGAACGAAAAGGGCGCCGGATGCCGCGCCCGCCTAGCGTCACTTCACAGACGTACCGCCGTGGCGACCGCAACCGCGTCGGTGCGCATCCGAGTGCCGAACTGGAAGAAGGTCTCAGGTGGAAGTGGTGTCCCGGGCCGAGGCAGCCGGTCTCCTGGCAGACGCGTACACCTCGCACAAGCCCGTCGAGCCGCTCAGCGCAACGTACGACGGCATGACCCTGGAGGACTCCTACGAGATCCAGTTGCTCCAGATCCACGCCAGGCTGGCCGCCGGGGCACGGATCAAGGGGCACAAGGTGGGCCTCACCTCCCTTGCGATGCAGCGTCAGATGGGTGTCGACCAACCCGACTACGGTCATCTGCTGGACGACATGTTCCATCTGGAGCACCAGCCGATCCGTACCTCGGACTATCTCCAGCCGCGCGTCGAGCCGGAGATCGCGTTCGTGCTCAAGCGCCCGCTGAGCGGCCCCGGCGTCACGGTGGCCGAGGCGGCCGCCGCCGTCGACTTCGTGATCCCCGCCCTGGAACTCATCGACAGCCGGATCAGGGACTGGAAGATCGGCATCCTCGACACCATCGCCGACAACGCCTCCTCCGGCGGCGTGGTGCTCGGCAGCCGGCCGACCCCGCTGCACCAGGTGGACCTGCGGCTGTCCGGCTGCCTGCTGCACCGGGGCGGCGAACTGGTGGCGACCGGCGCCGGCGGCGCCGTACTCGGCTCGCCGCTGAACTCGCTGGTGTGGCTGGCCAACACGGTCGGCGCACGGGGTGTCGTGCTGGAGAGCGGCCATGTGATCCTGCCCGGCTCGGTGACCGCGGCGGTCGCCGTCTCGCCGGGCGACTCGTTCACCGCGACATTCGCCGGCCTCGGCTCGGTGACCGCGTGCTTCGCGAAGGAGAGCTCGTGAGCGGCAACGGAAAGCGGCGCGCCACCGCCGCCATCGTGGGCCCCGGAAACATCGGCACCGACCTGATGTTCAAGCTGATTCGGCACAGCGAGGTTCTTCGGCCACGGTTCATGGTTGGCGTCGATCCGGCCTCCGACGGCCTCGCCCGCGCCCGGCGGATGGGCCTTGAGACCAGTCACGAGGGCGTGGACTGGCTGCTGCGCCAGGACCCGCTGCCGGACATCGTCTTCGAGGCGACCAGCGCCTACGCCCACAAGGCCAACGCCCACCGCTACGCCGAGGCGGGGATCGTGGCCGTGGACCTCACCCCGGCCGCCGTCGGGCCGTTCGTCTGCCCGCCTGTCAACCTCGACCTCAACCTCGACGCGATGAACGTCAACATGATCACCTGCGGTGGGCAGGCCACCGTACCGATCGTGTCGGCGGTGTCCTCGGTGGTGCCGGTGGAGTACGCCGAGATCGTCGCCTCGATCGCCTCGCGCTCGGCCGGACCGGGCACCCGGGCCAACATCGACGAGTTCACCGAGACCACCTCCACCGCGATCGAGAAGGTCGGAGGCGCCGAGCGCGGCAAGGCGATCATCATCCTCAACCCGGTAGAGCCGCCGATGGTCATGCGGGACACGGTGTTCTGCTCGGTGCCCGCCGAGGCGGCCGAACCCGGAGCGCTGCAGGACAAGGTGACCGAGTCCATCCACGCCATGGTCACCGCCGTACAGGAGTACGTGCCCGGCTACACGCTGCGCGCCGAGCCGCAGTACGACCCGGCGCGCGCGCAGTGGCGCGGGATGGCCCGGGTCGCGGTGTTCCTGGAGGTCCGCGGGCGCGGCGACTACCTGCCCGACTACGCCGGGAACCTGGACATCATCACGGCCTCCGCCGCCCGCGTGGGCGATCTGCTGGCCGCCGCCCGCCTCGCCAAGCAAGGAGCGTCGGCATGAGCACCCCCGCCGAGAACATGAGCAACTCTCCCGAGAATGCAGGTGGTTCGCCCGAGAACACCGGCGATTTCCCCGAGAACACCGGCGCTTGCGCCGCGAAGCCGCGCGACCTGCGCATCACCGACTCCACGCTGCGGGACGGCTCCCATGCGATGAGCCACCAGTTCACCGAGGGGCAGGTACGGGCCATCGTGCACGCCCTGGACACCAGCGGAGTCGAGGTGATCGAGGTCGCGCACGGCGACGGCCTCGGCGGATCCAGCTTCAACTACGGCTTCTCGCTGGAGGACGAGTTCGACCTGATCGCGGCGGCCGTGGACGAGGCCGAGCGGGCCCGGATCGCGGTGCTGATGCTGCCCGGCCTGGGCACCGTCGAGCACCTCAAGCGGGCCCGGTCGGTGGGTGCGTCGGTGGCTCGGATCGCCACCCACTGCACCGAGGCGGACGTCTCCGTGCAGCACTTCGGCGCGGCCCGCGACCTGGGCATGGAGACCGTCGGCTTCCTGATGCTCTCCCACCGGATCGGCCCCGAGGCGCTCGCCGAGCAGGCCAGGATCATGGTCGACGCGGGCGCTCAGTGCGTGTACGTGGTGGACTCCGCCGGCGCGCTGGTGCTCTCCGACGCCCAGGCCCGCGTGCGGGCGCTGCTCGACGAGATCGGCGACCAGGCACAGGTCGGCTTCCACGGCCACCAGAACCTCTCTCTCGGCGTGGCCAACTCCGTGCTGGCGTACCAGGCGGGCGCGCGGCAGATCGACGGCGCACTGTGCGCCCTGGGCGCCGGGGCGGGCAACGCGCCCACCGAAGTGCTCGCCGCCACCTTCGACCGGATGGGCATCTGGGCCGGCATCGATGTACCGGGCGTGATGTCCGCCGCCCAGGACGTGGTCAGACCGGTCATCCCCCGGCTGCCGTGGATGGACCGCTCCGCGATCGTGCAGGGCCACGCCGGGGTCTACTCCTCCTTCCTGCTGCACGCCGAGCGCGCCTCGCAGCGATACGGGGTGCCCGCGCACGAGATTCTCGAACGGGTCGGACGGGCCGGGTACGTCGGCGGCCAGGAGGACATGATCATCGACATCGCGCTCCAACTCGCCGAGGAACGCGACCTCGGCGACCTCGCCGCCCAAGGGGTGCGCTGATGACCGCGACCTGGGACGTCGACCGGGCCGCCGAGGTGCTGCTCGGCTGCGAGGACGCCCGCAGCGACCGCCCGCCGATCACCGACGAGTGGCCGGAGCTCGACCTGGCCACCGCCTACCGGATCCAGGACGAGACGCTACGGCGACGCCTGGACCGCGGCGAGCGGCTGGTCGGCGTGAAACTGGGCCTGACCAGCCGGGCCAAGCAGAAGCGGATGGGCGTCGACTCGCCCCTGACCGCCTGGCTGACCGACGCCATGGTGCTGCCCGCCGGTGAACCGGTACCGCAGGACCGGCTGATCCACCCCCGGGTGGAGCCGGAGATCGTCTTCGTGATGAAGGACCGGCTGGCCGGCCCGGGCGTCACGGCGGCCCAGGCGCTGGCCGCGGTCGGTACGGTCCACGGCGGCGCCGAGGTGATCGACAGCCGCTACCGGGACTTCCGGTTCACCCTGCCGGACGTGGTGGCCGACAACGCCTCCTCCGGCGCCTATGTCACCGGGCCGGTCGGGCGGGATGCGCAGGCCCTCGACCTGGCCATGGAGGCCGTCCTGGTGGAGGTGGACGGCCGGATCGTCGACTCCGCCACGGGCGCCGCGGTGCAGGGCCACCCCGCCGAGGCGCTGGCGCTGGCGGCCAACGACCTCGGCCGCCGCGGCCTGGCCATCGAACCCGGGTGGGTGGTGCTGAGCGGCGGGATGACGGATGCGGTGTTCGCGCCGCCGGGTACCTCGATCGCCTGCCACTTCACGCACTTGGGCTCGGTGTTCCTGAGCGGTGGCGGGGAGGCCGGTGCCTGATGCCACTGGTCGAGGTCACCCTCACCGAGGGCCGTACCCCCGAGCAACTGCGCGCGCTGATCAGCGAGTTGACCGCCGCTGTGGTGAGCGCGGTGGGCGCACCGAAGCAGAACGTCCGAGTGGTGGTGCGCGAAGTACCCAAGACGCACTTCGCCGCAGGAGACGTGACGATCGCAGAAAGAGAGTCGACCCATGGCTGACAAGGAGTTCTTCGGGCACGTGATCGACGGGGCCGAGGTGGAGTCGCTCGACGGCGCCCGCTTCGACACCGTCGATCCATGGACCCGCGAAGCCTGGGCCGAGGTGCCCCTCGGTGGCGCGGCGGAGGCGGACCGTGCGGTGACGGCGGCGCGCCGCGCCTTCGACGAGGGCCCGTGGCCGCGGATGGGGTTCGCCGAGCGGGGCCGGATCCTGCACCGGCTGGCGGACCTGATGGAGGAGCACACCGACGAACTGGCGCTGGCCGACACCCGTGACATGGGCAAGCCGCTGGCCCAGGCGCGGCACGACGTGGCCCGCTCGGCGCTCAACTTCCGCTTCTTCGCCGACCACGCCCGGTTGGCCACGGGCGACGCCCTGCCGATGGACTCCGGCCACCACAGCTACACCCGGTTCGAGGCCGCCGGAGTGGTCGCGGCCATCGCGCCGTGGAACTTCCCGCTGATGCTGGAGACCTGGAAGGTCGCCCCGGCCCTGGCCTGGGGCAACACCGTGGTTCTCAAGCCCGCCGAGGACACCCCGACCTCGGCCACCGTCCTGGCGCGACTGGCCCTGGAGGCGGGGATGCCCCCGGGTGTGCTCAATGTGGTCCACGGCTACGGCCCCGACTCGGCCGGACAGGCCCTGACCGAGGACCCCCGCGTCGACCGGATCACCTTCACCGGAGAGTCCGGCACCGGCCGCGCCATCGCCCGGGCGGCGGCGGCCAATCTGACCCCGGTCAGCCTGGAACTCGGCGGCAAGGGCGCCAACATCGTCTTCGCCGACGCCGACCTGGACAACGCGGTGAACTGGTCGATCCAGGCCATCTTCCGCAACGCGGGCCAGGTCTGCCTGGCCGGCAGCAGGCTCTACGTACAGCGGGAGATCTACGACGAGTTCCTGTCCCGCTTCACGGCAGCGGCCGAGGCGTTGGTGATCGGCGACCCGAGGGACGAGGGGACCGAGTTCGGCCCGCTGGCCTCCCTGGAGCACTACACGAAGGTCCGCGGCTACGTCGAGTCGGTCGACGAGCAGGGCGGCAAGACGCTCACCGGCGGCCTCGGCGAGGGCTGGGTGGTCAAACCGACCGTGCTGGTCGACCTGCCGCCGGACTCCCGCCACGTCTGCGAGGAGATCTTCGGCCCGGTCGTCGTCGTCCAGCCCTTCGACACCGAGGCGGAAGCGGTATGCCTGGCCAACGACACCCCGTACGGCCTCAACGCCATGCTCTTCACCGAGAACCTGCACCGGGCCCACCGCGTCTCCGCCGCCCTCACGGCGGGCACCGTCTGGGTGAACTGCTTCTTCATCCGCGATCTGCGCGCCCCCTTCGGCGGCGTCGGCGACTCCGGCGTCGGCCGCGAGGGCGGCGACTTCAGCCGTGAGTTCTTCACCGAACCCAAGGCCGTCGTCATGCAGATCACCCCTGCCTGACCGGCGCACGACCTCCTGCGGATCCTCCCCGCGACCCAGGTGGCCGCAAGGTTGGCAGGGCCGGTACCGGCGGGTGGGGGTTCAGGTGGGCAGGCCTGTGAGAGTGAGGAATTCGGCGCGTGAGCGGGCGTCGTCGCGGAGTGTGCCGAGCAGGGTGGAGGTGAGGGTACTGGAGCCGGTGGCCTGGACTCCGCGCAGGGTCATGCAGGTGTGTTCCGCTTCGATCACGACCCCGACGCCTTTGGGCTCGAGATGGGTGTGCAGCCAGTCGGCGACCTGCTTGGTCAGGCGTTCCTGGACCTGGGGGCGGCAGGCGAAGTGCTCGACGACCCGGGCCAGTTTGGACAGGCCGAGGATGCGGTGGCCGGGTAGGTAGCCGACATGGGCGGTGCCGACGACGGGCAGCATATGGTGCTCGCACACCGATCGGACGGGGATGTTACGCGCCAGCACCAGTTCGTCGTAGCCCTCGTCGTTGGGGAAGGTCGTCAGGTCGAAGGGGCGTGGGCTGAACAGTTCGGCATAGGCGCGGGCCATGCGGCCGGGGGTGCCGTGCAGGCTCTCGGTGTCGGTTTGGATGCCGAGCGCTTCGAGGAACTGGGCGGCGGCGCGTTCGGCGCCGGGCAGGTCTGTGCCGCCGGTGTCGTGGACGACGCGCAGCGGGGTGATGGACGGCATCGTCTGGGGCCCGGGAATGCCCGCGAAGCGGGTGGGAATACCAGCCGTTTCCGGTGCCGAGGCCGTGATCGGTGCGGTGGCGTCCATGACGTACTCCTCGTGGGATGTCGAACTGCGGGCGGCGGATGGTGTTGTGCCTCAGGACGGGCGCACGTTGGTGGGCGCCGAGGAAGCCGGCTCCAGGCGGACGCAGCAGTGACCGGGGGTGGGCGCCAGGCACGCCTGGAGGCCGCTCTCGGCGAGCCCTTCCAGTACGCCGCGAAGCAGGTGGAGGTTCATGCCGCACACCGTCTGGGTGTGTTCGCGGGCGAGCGCGTGGAAGGGGCAGTTGCCCAGGACGATGGCGTCACCGTCGCGGCGGGGCTCGAAGCCGTTTTCTTCGAGCACGGCGAAGACATCTGCCTGGCCCGGTCCGGCGAGCTGTGTGCCCAGCTCGTGCGCCTTTCGGTGCAGGACCGAACGGACCGGTTCACCGGTGGCTTCGGATTCCTCCAGCGCCTGGGCGAGGAGCCGTCCGGCCAGCTCGTAGTGCCGCTCGGGCAGGCTGACGGTGACCTGCGCGCCGGAGCGTTTGTAGAGCTTGGCGGGCCGGCCCGCTCCCGGGCCGGTGCGTCCGCTGCGCCGTTCGTAGACGACGTCGAGCAGTGATTCCTCAGCCAGCCGGTCCAGGTGGAAGGCCGCGGTCTGCCGCGCAAGGCCGAGGGCCTCGGCGGCTTCGTCGCGGCTGACCGGTCCCGGCTGGCGTACGACGTGGTCGTACAGCCTCCTGCGGGTCGGCTCGTCGAGCGCGGCGACGGCGGAGACGGCGGAGCGGGGTGCTTCCTTCGAGTGGTCCACGAACACCAGTGTAAAACCAATAGCGATTGACT
The DNA here is from genome assembly GCF_042895285.1 of Streptomyces sp. NPDC001406. Lineage (NCBI taxonomy): Bacteria > Bacillati > Actinomycetota > Actinomycetes > Kitasatosporales > Streptomycetaceae > Streptomyces > Streptomyces sp. NPDC001406. The sequence continues at coordinate 18,420 of NZ_JBIAWG010000008.1, read as the reverse complement.
AAAGAAGCTTTGCGCGCTTCTATCGTCAGTGAGAGTTGTCGATAGAAGGAAGGGCGTCATGTCGTCCGCAACCCCAACCACCACATCCGCCGCCTCTCGGCGGGCCGCGCTCACCGACCCCGGCTACCAGGCGTTCGTCATCCTGCGCACCGGCTTCACCGTGGCGCCGATCCTGTTCGGGCTGGACAAGTTCGCCAACCTGCTCGTGGACTGGCCCACCTACCTCGCGCCGTGGATCAACGACGTCGTTCCGGGCAGCGCCCAGGCGGCCATGTACGCGGTGGGAGTGATCGAGATCGTCGCGGGCCTTGCCGTCGCGCTCGCCCCGCGCTTCGGGGGCTGGCTGGTGGCCGGATGGCTCGCCGGCATCATCGTCAACCTGCTGACCATCCCCGGCCACTATGACGTCGCGCTGCGCGACTTCGGCCTTCTGCTCGGCGCGCTCGCCCTCGCCCGGCTCGCACAGGCCTACCCCGGCAAGCGGCAGTCTCACTGACAGCAGGCAGCAACCCCCCGTGCTGCTGCGCAGCGCGGGGGCCGAAGGAGCGCCGTCCTCGCTCCGACTCAGATCACTGGATTCCGGTGGCTCTGGTCACCATGCGCTGATGACCGGCGCGTCGGGCTCGTGCTGTCGCCAGGTCCCATTGAGGCGCGTGAGCCGGTCGGCGGCGGCGATGCCGCGCAGGGACGCGACCTTGCCGTCGCTGACTTCGAACGCCACGGTGCCCACGACCCGGTCGTCGACCACGGCGAGGACGGCCGGGGAGCCGTTGACCAGCGCGATGTGGAACGCGGGGGAGCCACCGGCCAGCCGCCGCTTCGCCGGAGTGGGCTTGAAGCCGGCCCGCACATAGGAGGCGACGCGCTCGCGCGTCGTGCACCGCAGCAGCCGCCTGGCCAGTCCGGCGCCGTCCGAGACCGCGGTCGCGTCGGCGGTGAGCATCGCCACCAGCCGTTCGGTGCGCCCCGACGTGGCGGCGGCGAGGAACTCCTCGACGATCCGGCGCGCGGACGCGGGGTCCACCTCGTCGCCGCCGCGACGCTCGGCGACGACCCGGCGTCGGGCCCGGTGGACATGCTGCTGGCTTGCGGACTCGGTGATGTCGAGGATCCCGGCGATCTCGGCGTGGGGGTACGAGAAGGCCTCGCGCAGGACATAAGCGGCCCGCTCGACCGGCGAGAGGCGCTCCATGAGGGTCAGTACGGCCAAGGACACCGATTCACGCTGCTCGAAGGTATCGGCAGGGCCGAGCATCGGGTCACCCTCGAGGAGTGGCTCGGGCAGCCAGTCGCCGACGGCGCGCTCATGGCGCGCCTGCGCCGAGCGGAGCCGGTCGAGGCAGAGATTGGTGACGACCTTGGTCAGCCACGCCTCGGGCACCTCGATCCGTTCCCGGTCCGCGGCCTGCCAGCGCAGGAACGCGTCCTGCACGGCGTCCTCGGCGTCGGCCGCCGAGCCGAGTAGACGGTACGCGAGCGAGGCCAGCCGGTCCCGGCCGGCCTCGAACCGATCGATGGCTGCACTGTCCATGCGCAGCAGCCTAGGCGGCGGCCCTCACACCGCTCGGGTCGGGCGCGGTGGCCAGGCGGCGCTTGCGCTTCGGCATGCCGAAGGTCGGGTGGACGATGCTCCACCCGGCCCCCTTGAGCACACCCGACTTGAGGCGCGCGGCGGTCCGGCCGCCCAGGTACCAGGACTTCGACCGGACGTCCCCGTCCACCATCTGGAAGATCGCGTCCCGCCGCCCGAGGCTGATGTGGTTGCCGTAGTACTTCAGCCCGCTGGTCGGGACCTCGCCGCCCGTCAGGCGCGCGATGATCGCGGCGGTCGCCTGCATGTTGGTGTAGCCGGCCGAGGCGCAGGACATCGGCAGCGGCCGGCCGTTCTCGCCGATCGCGTAGGCGCAGTCGCCGGCGGCGTAGACGTCCGGGTGCGAGACGGAGCGCATGGTGCCGTCGACGACGATCTGGCCGGTCTCGGCGACCGCCAGGCCGCCGGCGGCCGCGATGGAGGGTACGGCGAACCCGGCCGACCACACGGTCACGTCGGCCGGGACGGACGTACCGTCGGCGGCGATCGCCCGTGTCGGCTCGACGGCTTCGATGCCGGTGTGCTCGTGGACGGTGATGCCGAGCCGGTCGAAGGCCTGGCGCAGGTGACGGCGGGCCTTCGGGGAGAGCCAGGCGCCCAGTTCGCCGCGGGCGGCGAGCGCGACCGAGAGGTCGGGCCGGGACTCGGCGAACTCGGTGGCGGTCTCGATGCCGGTCAGCCCCTCACCGACGACCAGCACGGTGCCGCCCTCGCCCAGGCCGGCCAGGCGCTCGCGCAGACGCAGCGCCGAGGACCGGCCGGTCACGTCGAAGGCGTACTCGGCCACGCCGGGGACGCCATGCTGGGCCACGGAGCTGCCGAGCGTGTAGAGCAGCGTGTCGTACGCGAGCTCGCCGTCGCCGTCCTCACCGGTCACGGCGACGGTCCTGCGCTCGGGGTCGACGCCGGTGACGCGCGCCAGGCGCAGCCGCACGCCGGTGCCCGCGAATATGTCGGCGAGCTTGCGGAACGCGAGGTCCTGGCCGATCGCAAGCTGGTGGAGCCGCATCCGCTCGACGAAGTCGGGCACGGCGTTGACGACGGTGATCACGGTGTCGGCGGGGGAGAGCCGGCGGGCCAGGTTTCCGGCGGCGAAGGCCCCGGCGTATCCAGCGCCGAGTACGACGATGCGGTGCTGCATGGCATTGCTCCTGTCTCGTTCGCGTGCCCCTTGAACGAGACGGCGCCTCGATTGCTGACAGGATTCGGGTGTGACGCGGGTCACCGAACTGAGACGAGCGGCTGAGCCTCCGCCAGGCGCTTGGAAGAACGCACCGCCTCCCGCCGTGGCGCAGTGAACGATCTGCGCAGGCACGGCCTGTCCGTCGACGGCGGCCGTACCCGGGGCGATGTCGACGCACCCGAGGGGATCGGCACCATCACCCCCTACGCCACCGAGGTCGCGCTCCCGGCGACCGGGGTGCCGCTGCGGTTCATCGAAGCCGACCACTGCACCGAGGACGCCGCCTCATCGCCGCGACATCCGACAAGTACATGCGGTTCTACAAGCGAAGATGAAGGACACCGACGGCATCGAGAAGCCGAAGTGGCGCACCCGCCGGAGCGCACCCGACCCGGGCGAGTACGAGCGAATGCACCCGCGGGGTCAAGTGGCCACCACCCCTGCACTGTGAGAGGGCACGAGCGGTGGTCCGGGGCGCGCCCTGGCACGCTGATGGTGGACACGGGTCAGTCCGCAGTGCCAGTCAGTCCTCCTGTGATGCCACGAATTTCTGGCGAAGTTCTCCGACGCACAACGGCCTCTCAAACGTCTGAGCTGGTCGCGCTCGGCCAGGGGCTGGGAGCCCCTCGGCGACCGAGGGGCTCGACGCCTCGTTTCAGCTCGTGGATACGCTACTGCGTGCGGATAAGGGGTCAGGCGGAGCGGGAGTCGGCGTTGAAGTAGTGGCCCTTGTCCAGGTCCTCCAGGAGGCCGGGGCCGACCGGGCGCCAGCCGAGCAGTTCGCTGGTCAGCGCACTGGACGCCGACTGGTCGATGGACAGGACCATGCCCAGGAAGCCGAAGTTCTCGGCCGGGCGGGAAGCTGTCGGCAGGTCGAGGTGACGGCCGATGACCTCGGCGATGTCGCGGATCGGGACCCCCTCGTCGCCGACCGCGTGCAGCATCGATCCCGCCGGGGCCTGCTCCACGGCGAGCCGGAACAGTCGGCCGGCGTCCGCCACATGCACTGCGGGCCAGCGGTTGGAGCCGTCGCCGACGTAGCCTGCCGCCCCCTTTTCCCGGGCGTCGGCGATCAGCCAGGAGACGAAACCCTGATCCCCTTCGCCGTGCACGGTGCGTGGCAGTCCCACGACGGACGAGCGGACGCCGCGTGACGCCAGGTCGAGAGTCGCCTGGGCGTTCGCGGCCCGGCCCGCCATGGGGGAGCCGGGCGGGAACTCGGGACGGTCGCGCTCGGTCGCCACCTTGCCCGGGATCGCGGGCGTACCGGAGGCGATGACCAGCGGCTTGCCGGAGCCCTCCAGTGCCTCGCCGAAGGCATCGATGGCGCGCGCATCGGTCTGCACCGAGGCGTCGAACCGCGAGAAGTCGTGGCCGAATGCGAGGTGGACAACGCCGTCGCACTCGGCTGCGCCGGCGCGCAGGGCGTCCAGGTTGTCGAGGCTGCCCCGGAGCACCTCCGCCCCCCTGGCGGCGACGGCCTCGGCCGAGGAGTCCGACCTGGCGAGCCCGAGGACCTGGTGCCCCGCGCCGATGAGCTCGGGGATGACGGCCGAGCCGACCCAGCCGGATGCACCCGTGACGAATACCCGCATGGAAACCTCCTTGATGTCAGGAACTGTCATCAGCGTAGCACGGTGATGACAGGCGCTGTCATCGCGTAGGATCGCGCCATGGGTAGATGGGAGCCAAACGCCCGAGGGCGACTGGCGGAGGCGGCGCTGAAGCTCTATGCAGAGCAGGGTTTCGAGCGGACCACGGTCACCGAGATCGCCGAAGCGGCGGGACTGACCGAGCGGACCTTCTTCCGGCACTTCGCCGACAAGCGCGAAGTGCTGTTCTACGGAACTGAGATGGCGTTGGACATGCTCACCCAGGCCATCGCGCAGGCACCGGCCTCGGCGTCCCCGATGGACGCGGTGGGCGCAGCGCTGGATTCCTTCGGGGCCTTCTTCCAGGAGGACCCGGAGCGGGTCCGGCGGCGGGACGCGGTCGTCTCCGCCAGCATCGAGCTACGCGAACGCGAGCTGGTCAAGCTGGATGCCTTCACCTCGGCGATGGCCGGCGCACTGCGCGAACGCGGCACTCCGGAGCCGGCCGCCGGCCTGGCCGCCGAGGCAGGCATCGCCGCCTTCAAGGTCGCCTACGCCCGCTGGGTCGCCGCCGAGCCCGGCAAGACGGGCAGGACAGGCGAGCAGGATCTGCCGCGGCTCTTCCGCTCGTCACTGGCGCAACTGCACGAGGTCCTCGCGGACCGCGCGCCGACGTAGCCGCTGTGAAGCAACCCGGCCGCGGGGGCTATGCCCGCCCCGAGGCCACACATGCGCGGCGCCGCGGCCGCAACGAATCCGCTCGCGCCCGGCGTCGTCACAACCCTTTTCCCTCTCCTTGTCCTGAGTTGGTTGTCGGTGTGGGCGACCAGGGCCAAGTGCAGTGCGGTGTAGTCCTGGTTCAGGAGCAACGCGGGTTCAAACACAAGAAGCATGGCATGAACGTGCAGGTGATCACTGACCCCTTCGGCAAGCTGATCTGGTCCTCGCCCGCCCTGCTGGCGCCACCCACGACATCACCCCCGCCCGCACCCACCAGGCCATCGACGCTCTGGCGGAGGCGGATATCAAGTGCTTTGCAGTCAAGGGGTACCAGGGGGGCGGGTGGCATCGTGGTCGTCCCCTTCCGCGGCAAGCACCGGAATCTGTCCGCTGGCAAGCAGGCATCCCTGCCGTCGGCGAGCAGGCCATGGCCACGCTCAAAGGCTGGCGCTGCGCTGCAGCACAACTCGGATCACCGACATCGTCAAGGCCGTCCTCACCCTTCACCGCGCATCAGCGTGAAGTGGGAAACAGCACAGTGGTGCGCCACACTGTGAGGGTGGACAAGGAAGTCAGGGACTACATCGACGCCATTCCCGCCGAGCACCGCCCGCTGTTCGACCGGCTGCACCGGCTGATCCTGGAGGCCCAGCCTGAAGCGGTCGTGATCATCTCCTACAAGATGCCGACCTATCGGGTCGGTAAACGCAGGCTCCACATCGGCGCGTGGAAACACGGGGTGTCGCTCTACGGGCAACATGGTCGCGACGCCGGTTTCGCTTCACGCCACCCCGCGCTCATCTCGGGCAAGTCGACCATCCGGCTACGGCCAGAGGACGCCGCTTCCATCCCGGATGATGAATTCCGTGACCTGGCGCGAGCCGCCTTTGAACCCTGAATCAGCGCCCGCTCAGCAGCTCGTACCGACACACCCGCCCTCCGCACCAGACAAGCCATCAGGTTGGCAACGGCTCAATCTCTAACAACTCCAGAACCACCGTTAACTTTACGGACCCATATGCTGTGCACCGCAGAGCCGTCCACGTGCGCCCCCCAGGGAGTGCGAGTCCTGAACCAGTAGGGCGCCGATGGTGCGTCTGCCAGCTCTCGCACCCCTTGATGTCGTCCTTGCATCCGTCCACGTCGTGCGGGGTCACGGTGTTGAGTCGCCAGAGCACGAGGCCCTCGGTGTCCGGTGTGGGTGATCTCGGCGGTGAAGCGGAGGCGGCGAGGCGGCGCTCGGCAGGCACCATCTCCCAGGCGGCATCGGGCAGGGCGGCCAGCCAGGGGCCGGCCGACTCCACGCGCAGCGCGCCGCCCGCGGCGTCCCAGGACAGCAGCGTGTCGGGGCGGTCCGCAAGCCAGAACCGCCCACGGCTGCGGGCGGCCGCGCACGTCAGGTCCTCCAGCGCCGCGTACAGGCGCTGCGGATGGAAGGGCCGTTCGCGTCGCCAGACGAAGGTACTCACGCCGTGCCAGTCGCACGCCTGCGGCAGCAGCGCGCAGGCAGGATGCACGCGCGCCGCGGCCGCCGCCACGTCGAAGCCCGCCGGCAGAGCAGTCCCCAGCGCGCCACTGCCCGCGCGTACCTTTCGTGCGCCTGGCGTGAGCTGGGCGAGCAGCGCATGGTCGGTTTCATCGGCGGCCTCGCCGCTGTCTTCGCACCAACCGCTCTCCACGAGAGCGATCACCGTGGGTTACTCCAACTGCCGGGCGAAGGTGTCGGCCACCGTCCGCTGGTCGGTCGGGGCCGCGGCCAGGCCGGCATCGGCCAGGTCGTCGCCGTTGGACAGGTAAGGCAGGACGAGCGCCGGCTCGACCGCGGTGGCGACCCCGGTCAGTGCCAGCGGTGCGCCTGCGGCGGCTATGACCCGGGCCATTGCCTGGGGTTCGACGGAGTCCCACAGTTCCACAACGGCCAGCCGGTACGTGCCGTCCACCGCGAGCCGTTGCAGTTCGGGGACGAGGTCCTCGCGCAGCGCGCAGCAGGCGCAGTCGTTCACCAGGGGTGTGTCGCCGCTGCTCAGCAGGCCGTCGGCGTCTCGTACGGTCCGGTGCACTGCGCTGTCGGCGGCTGAGGGCAGGTCGTGGTGCAGCGCGACCGAGCCGGGAATCGTTCGCAGGATCTCCTCGACAGCGGCCCGGCGGGCGTTGCCGTGCAACCCGGCGACGATCGCGACCGGCAGCCGCGCCTGGTCGTCGCTCACTGTGTGCTCCGTCCGCGTCCGTAGCGCCGCTCGAAGCGCTCGACCCGGCCCGCGGTGTCCAGGACCCGCTGGGTGCCGGTGTAGAACGGGTGGCTCGCCGAGGAGATCTCGACGTCGATGACGGGGTAGGTGTTGCCGTCCTCCCAGTCGACGGTCTTGGCGCTCGTGGCCGTGGACCTGGTGAGGAAGGCGAAGTCGGCGGCTCGGTCACGGAAGACGACCGGGCGATAGGCGGGGTGGATTCCGGGCTTCACGGCGCTCAGCGCTCCTCACGGAAGTCGACGTGGCGGCCGACGACGGGGTCGTACTTGCGCAGGGTCAGCCGGTCGGGGTTGTTCCGGCGGTTCTTGCGGGTCACGTAGGTGTAGCCGGTGCCGGCGGTGGACCTCAGTTTGATGATCGGGCGCAGTTCGTTACGGGCCATGCACAGCACCATACATGAGAGTGGTTTTCATTTTCATGAAGCTGCTAGTGTGCTGCCGTCGCCGCCACCAAGGAGGAACCATGTCCGCCGCCCACTGCCAACTCACCGGACGACAGCCCGGCTTCGGCCATCGCATCTCCCACTCCCACCGGCGCAGCAAGCGCCGCTTCGACCCGAACATCCAGAGCAAGCGCTACTGGCTGCCGAGCGAAGGCCGTCATGTCCGGCTCGCGCTCTCCGCCAAGGGCATCAAGACGGTCGACACGATCGGCATCGAGGCCGCCGTGGCCCGCGTCCGCTCCCGGGGAGGGAAGGTCTGATGGCGAAGAAGAGCAAGATCGCGAAGAACGAACAGAGGCGCCTCGTCGTGGCCCTCTACGCCGCGCGCCGTGCCGCGCTGAAAGCGATCATCGCGTCCCCCGGAAGCTCCGCCGAGGACCGCGCCGCCGCCCAGCGGGAACTGCGCCGACAGCCCCGTGACGCCAGCGCCACCCGCCTGCGCAACCGCGACTGCGTGGACGGCCGCCCCCGCGGCCACCTGCGCGCCTTCGGCCTGTCCCGCATCCGCGTACGCGAGATGGCCCACGTGGGCGAGCTCCCGGGCGTGACCAAGAGCAGTTGGTGACCCGAGCCCGATCCGCGTCCCCTGCCTACAGCCTCACGAGGACCACGCCGGTCAGCTCCTCGACCGGAGCGTGCGTCACGTCCGGCACCTGCACCTGGATATCCGCGACGCTCGCCATCGGTAATGGGATCCACCCTCATATGGCGGCCGACCAACCGAGAAGGAGAAACATGGCTGTCCCCAAGCGGAAGACATCCCGCAGCAACACCCGTCACCGTCGCGCCCAGTGGAAGGCCACCACGCCCACGCTCGTGCCGGTCACGATCGATGGCATACGCCACCTCGTGCCGCAGCACCTCGTCAGGGCTTACGAGCGCGGGCTACTGCGCCCCGCAGACTGAGAGGCACGGGGACGGCGCACGACCGGCTGCCGGGGACATCGACGCGGTGCTCGTGTGTGGCGGCGATGCGGCGCTGTCGCGTACCGAAGAGCGCCTGGTCGAGATGACCAACGGGTGCATCCGCTGCACGCTGCGCGACGACCTGCTGGTGGAGGTGGACCGGCTGGCCCGCGGACGCCGTCCTCGGCGATCTCGCCCGTCTGGACGCCATGGTCACGGTCGTCGACTGCGGCTTTGACCAGTACGGGGGTGACGAAGGCACCGTCAGCGACCGGCTGATGGATCAGACCGAGTTCACCGACGTCCACGGACGTGTGCAGGTCGAGAAGGTGCCAGCCACCCGGCTGTTCGACCTTGAGCGTGCTCAGCAGGCCCCGGCTGGGTCATGGAGCTCAATACCAACCACGTGAAGTCCTACGTCGTCGCCATCGCACGGACCGAGCGCGGCCCGCCTACCACGAGTGCGGGGGCGACGGCAGCATCTGGCGTGCGGTTCAAGCCGACCAGGTCCCCGAGACCTGCGTAAAACGGGCCTCAGCGCGACGAACTGGTGCCGCATCAGCCAACGTTCGCCCTGGTGTTCCCCGTCCCTCGCGCCGTTGTGTGAGCCGGTGGGCTCGTGGCCGTTTCCGGGAGCTGGAGGAGAGCTCGGACATCTATGGCCAAGGGCAGGATCCCTTATGTATCCCGTTCAGCAAAGGCGCTGGATCGTTGGGCGCATCCCGCCTTACGGTGGCGCCATGAGCAATCACTCGGAAGCGCCTGTCGCGCCCGTCGAGGCGTATGAACCCCCCTACTACGTGGCTGTCTTCACTACGGTGCGAACCCAGGACCAGAGCGGCTACAGCGAGACCAACGCACGCATGGAAGAGCTGGTTGAGGACGTGCCTGGGTTCCTGGGGATGGACCATGCGCAGACTCCTGGCGGGCTGGGCATCACCGTCGGGTACTTCCGCGACGCCGACGCCCTCACCCAGTGGCGGTGCAACGCCGAGCACCGCGCGGCGCAAAAGCGCGGGCAGGCCGAGTGGTACCAGAGCTACACGCTGCATGTGGCGAAAGTGGAGCGGAGCCACGGGTTCATGCGAGCGTAGGTCCCGCAGAGCCCGACAGCAGGCTGACCAACCGAAGCCACCTCAGCGACCGTCCCGCCACAAGCTCGCATCGAACGGGCCAGCGTGCCCCTCGAGAGCCCGATAGAGCGCCGCATCAGAGAACCTTCGTCCTGTTGTGACGTGACACCACCGTTCGGATGGTGGTCCGGCAAGCGCCGTCACGCCAGGCTGTCCGGGTGGCAGAACGAGCCCGCGTCCGCGGGATCGATGACGACGCGGGCAAGCGCCTGCTGCGGGTCTGCGGGGGACGGTGCTCTCGGTCGGGGTTTTGGTGTCGGGAGCCTGGACGGTCTCGTCCGGGTTCTGGGCATCGGGGTTCTGGTTTGCGGGTGAGCTCGACCGTCAGATGCGGCCATGGCTGCCTCGTTCGGTGTCAGTTGCGGCCTCCTCGCTGTTCCGGGACAGGGCTGTGTCCCGGGACGGCTGCGGGCGGGCCCTGCTCCGTCCGTACCAATGACCCTCGAGTGGCCGTCCCTCTTGTGCGTTCGCCGGGTGGCATCGTGCCTCGTGCGGCGTGATGGTGGTGGGAAGGACGGCCGCAGCGAAACGTGTGCCGTCCCCAGTGATGCACAGACCCGAATGGACCAATGGTGGTGAGCGGGGAGCGTCAGAGCTGAGTCTTCATGCCAAGGATGGCTCACCTGTGGAGGAGCCCGGACACGGAAGTAGTGGTGCATGCCTTCGATTCCTGCCCCTGCCGAGGACGACCCCGTCGTCTCGGAACAAGGGAGAGAGTTCACCGACGTCATCAGCCTGACCTCGAAGAGCACCGGCATGAGTCGGGTCGCCGTCGGAAGTGGCGACACGAGCATCGGTGATCAGATCATCATCACTGCGGACCTCTTCCGTGATGGTCTTGCATACGGGACCGAGGCGGCGGTATGCACGCGTGTGGCGGCGGACACCACCCACTGTGTGGGTACCTTCGCGCTTCCCCAAGGCCAGCTGACGTGGCAGCACATGCAGACCACCCCTGTCGGCACGCCGCCTGAGAACTTCTGCGTCGCCATCACCGGCGGCACCGGCCTGTACGCAGCAGCACGTGGCTTTGCCCGCATCGCCCACACCGCCCAGGCGGGCGGCGACCTGACCCTGTATCTCTCGTACTGACCACCCGCTGACTGGTATTGGTCAGAGGCAGGCGGTCAGAGGGCGTGCCGCAGAAATCGTCCGTCTCCACGGGCTGCGGCCGTGGATTGAGCGCAGCTGCCGATCGAGGTTGATCGTTGCAGTGACGGGAGGGGGCCGGGGGCGAATCCTCCTTTTTCGCCGCTTTGGGTGGGTTGTTGCAGGTCAACCGCATGATCAGACGTCATGACGCCAAGGCGCCCGAGGGGCTGCCGAAGCCGAGGGCCGAGGGGCGGCTACCGGCAGTTTCTTGGTCTGCTTGCGGCACACGGCCTCATCCGCTCCTGGCCTGCAGAAATGAGTGAAATCGCCGGATGAGAGGCGAAGTTGCTCCGCTCCTGGCCCGGATCTTGGTGGGCGGGGGCCGCTTTCGCAGACAGAGGCCTTGCGGTTCAGCGCGTCGAGACACTCCGTACAGGCAGGTCCGACTGTCGCTCCTCGGCTGAGCGGCGCGGCCACGGGAGGCCCGGGCGGTGTGCCCCGTGCTAACGTGGGGCGTTTGCAGCGTCGCTGTGTCGGTGCCCGGTTCGCGGTCCCTGGCCGGTGGCCGCGTCCCGCCGCGCCTTCCTCGGTACGGTCCCTTCGGAGGAAGGCTTTCTGTGAGCGAATCAGCACGTGCCGATGCCCGGCAGCAGGACCATGTGTCCGAGGCGTCGGGCGCCACTGCGGCGCTGCCCACGGTGGCGTCCTTCGCCGAACTGGGGCTGCCGGCCGAGGTTCTGCGGGTGCTCGGCGAGCACGATGTGACGGTGCCCTTCCCCATCCAGGCGGCGGCACTGCCCAACGCGCTCGCGGGACGGGACGTCCTGGGCCGGGGCCGCACAGGATCCGGCAAGACGCTCGCCTTCGGCCTGGGGATGCTCGCCCGGACGGCCGGGCGGCGCGCACAGCCCAAGGAGCCGCTGGCGCTCGTTCTGGTGCCCACCAGGGAGCTGGCGCAGCAGGTTGGTGAGGCGCTCACCCCGTATGCCGAGGCGCTGCGGCTGCGGCTCGCGACCGTGGTGGGCGGAGTGTCCATCGGACAGCAGGCCGCGGTGCTGCGGGACGGCGCCGAGATCGTCGTCGCCACGCCCGGTCGGCTGCACGACCTCATCGACCGCAAGGGCTGCCGACTGGGACGGGTGCGCATCACGGTCCTGGACGAGGCCGACCAGATGTGTGACATGGGGTTCCTGCCGCAGGTCACCGAGATCCTGGACCAGGTGCGTTCCGACGGGCAGCGGATGTTGTTCTCCGCCACCCTCGACCGCGACGTCGACCAGCTGGTGCAGCGCTACCTGCGCGACCCCGCCGTCCACTCCGTGGACCCCTCCTCCAGCGCGGTCTCCGCGATCGAGCACCACGTCTTCGTCGTGCACGGCCCGGACCGGTACGCCGTGACCACGGAGATCGCCGCCCGGGACGGCCGCGTCCTGCTGTTCCTGGACACCAAGCACGGCGTCGACCAGCTCACGCGGCATCTGCGGGCCAGCGGCGTGGCCGCCGCCGCCCTGCACAGCGGGAAGTCCCAGCCGCAGCGCACCCGGACCCTGGCCCAGTTCAAGAACGGGCAGGTCACTGCCCTGGTGGCCACGAACGTCGCCGCACGCGGCCTGCACGTCGATGACCTCGACCTCGTGGTCAACGTCGACCCGGCCACCGACCCGAAGGACTACCTGCACCGCGCGGGCCGCACGGCCCGGGCCGGCCGCTCCGGCACCGTCGTGACACTCGCCCTGTCGGGACAGCGTCGCGAGACGAGCCAGGTCATCGCGGACGCAGACGTCGCCCCCAAGGTCACCAAAGTGCGGTCCGGCGAGGCGGAGCTGAGCCGGATCACCGGCGCCAAGGCCCCCTCGGGAAAGCCTGTCGACGGCGGGCCGGCCGTACCGCGCCCCAAGAACCACAACGCCCCGTTCCGCGGCCTGGGCAGTACCAAGGACCCGAAGGGCGGCTCCGGTGGCAGGCCGTCCCGCAGGAGCAGCGAGGCCGGCAAGCTCGCGGAGGCCCGTAAGGCGGCCCGGGTACGGCGCGGCGGCTGAGCCGGCTTCCCGGACTGCCGGGTGGTGGCTTCGTCTACGTTGCTGGGTGCGTGGGACCGGAGCTCGGCCGGGGTGTGCCGGACGGCGTCTGTACGGGTGACCGTGCGCTGGGGGAGGCGTGCAGGCGATGGGGAACGGCGCGGACCTGCCACGGCGGATCGGTGCCCACGCCGTCGAGCGAAGGCTGGGCGCGGGCGGCCTGGGGACGGTCTGTCTCGCCCGGTCACGGGCGGGCGAGCCGTGGCGGTCAAGGTGGCCCGGCCCGATCTGACGGCCGACCCGCATTTTCGTGAACGGTTCCGTGCGGAGGTCGAGGCTGCCAGCAGACCGCGTCGATCGCGACGTCCTTCGTGCTGGACAGCCACACCTACCCGCACCACACGCCGGTCGGGCGTGTTCGGGCTTGCTGACCAGCGAGGCGACGACCGCACCGGCCTTCTCGCCGCGTTCGACGATTTCGGGCGGCGGGGGACCGAGGGCGTTGGCGACGAGGGAGGTCCGGTGGGAGAAAGCCACGTCCAGGAGGGTCAGCACACTGCTCGGGTCGAGGTTCGCCGGTCGCTGTGGAAGCGCGGCATCAGACCGGTGATCGCCCGACGTGGCGTCGCCCACGGCTCGGGGCTGGGGAAGGTGCGTTGGGTGGTGGAGCGCGCGTTTGCCTGGCTGCATCGGTTCAAACGGCTCCGCATCCCGTACGAGCGACGTGCCGAGATCCACCAGGGATTGCTTGAACTCGCTTGCTCGATCATCTGCCTGCGGCTTGTCCGAAGGCTGTCCCACCCGGGCAGTAGGCTCCCGACACATGAAACCCCCTCGGCAGGACCATCCCCCGGCCCGCCCCGAAGCAGATCACTCTGGGCCAGGCGCTGACCAGGGGACCGACGACGTGCTGATCGAGAAGCTGCGCGCGCGTGCTTGGGATCCGGGTCTGCGGTTCGACAGAGCCGAAGTCCCACTCATCTGGATTGAAGAGCACTTCGGCAACGAGGGACTGGAGCAAGTCCGGGGCAGGATCATCTCCTCCAGCAGCTCCGGGAAGGTCACTCTCGACGCCCAGGCCCAGGAAGTCGCCGGCTACTTCGAGGCAGCTCCGCGCGGACCACTGTTCCCACCGATCACGCAGCAGGAGGTCGATGCCGCGGAGGGCATCATCGGGCGCACCCTGCCGGAGCTGCTCCGACGGATCTACACCGAGGTTGGCAACGGCGGCTTCGGACCTGATGCCGGCATCGCCTCCCTGACCGCAGGCCAACGAGCACGGGGGCACCTGGCCGACTGGCCCTCCTCGGTCCGCATGCACGAACGCAACCGTACGGCGGGCCTGCCAACCTCCTGGCTGTACCTCGTGCCAGGTGGCTGCACGATGGAGTGGTACGTCTCGTTGCTCGCAGCCGACAACTCGGTGCTTCTCTTCGATGCGGACGGATGGGAGCCCACTTGGGGCGAGGATCCCCATGACGGTCTCCGACACGCGACCGCGTCGCTACGGCAATGGCTGTGGACCTGGGCGGAAGGCGGCGACGTCTGGGCTCAGGCACTCGGGAGCGGCCGCCGGCTGCTGTCACGACGCGTCGCCAACGACGAGACGGAACTGCTTGCTTGATCTCCTGGCCGATGTCCTGGCCTTGGGTGATCGGGTGGCCTGGGGCATTGACCTGGCCGACGGCGGAGCCGCCCTGGCCATCGCGATCCTCCTCAACCACGACCAGCCCGTGCACTACATCTCCGGCCGGGCCATCCACCGCGTTTCCGAGAGCTACCGCGCGAGGGCAAGACCGATGCCAAAGATGCTGCGGACATCGCCGACCAGGCCCGCGTCAGACGGGACCTGCAGCCCATACGTTCCGACGACGAGACCATGCTCGACCTCAAGATCCTCACCGGCCGTGGCACTCGTCGGCCATGTCGTCGCAGACCTGCCCCGCCACCCGAGCCGCTGACACTCGCCCCTGCGCCCACCCGCGGCCGCCCGCCTCGACGGGTCCCGAGCGCAGGGGCGGCAGCCCTGGAATGCCACGGGTCCTGACGCTCCAGCAGACCCGCAGAGCACCGTGCCGGTCCGGAGATCTTCAAGTGCGGTGGAGGACGCGGGCGGTGACGGGCTCTCAGGCGTCGCTGGAAACGTCGTCATCCACGCGTACCCGCAGCCGTCCTTTCGCCTCCAGCCGCTTAAGTCGTCGTTGCTCCTTCACCACCCACCGCCGTACCCGGTCGGGGTCCAGCATGCCGCCGTGGCCTGCGTGCAGCCGCTCGGGTTCCAGGTCGAGCATGCGCCGGAGACTGGCCAGGTTGGCGAGCGGGTCGTCGTGGAACGGTGGGTTCCAGGGCCGGCGGGGCAGCAGTCCCAGCAGCGGTGTCGCGATCAGGTCTCCCGCGACGAGGTCGCCCGCCTCGGTGAGGACTGACACCGACCCGGCGGTGTGGCCCGGGGTGGGGACGATGCGTGCGTCGATGCCGTAGTCCGCAAGCGGCGTCTCCCCGCGGACGAGGACCTGCGGTGTGAACGGCTCGGCCCGGACATGGAAAGGCGGCAGCGGGGCCAGAAGCCTGCCCAGCCTCCCGGTCGGCAGGTAGGGCTCGCGCACCCGGCCGCTGGTGTACTGCCGAAGATCGCCCACGTGCGCGGCGATCGGCGCCCCGGTCAGACGGCTCAGTTCGGCGGCACCACCGAAGTGGTCGATGTGTCCGTGGGTGACGACGATCATGGATATGTCGTTCGGGTCCACCCCTTGCTCGGCGACGCGGTCATAGATCTTGTGGCCGCTGCCGGGGACACCGCAGTCGATGACGACCGGTCGGCGGCCGAGGAGCAGATAGGCGTTGACGTTTCGCTTCCCGAGGACCGGGAGGGGGATGACCTTCGCGCCGGGCACGGAGTACTCCGTTCAGAGTGAACAGGTTCGGACACACACCTCGACGCTACGAACACCGATTGAGCCGATCCATGCTCGTGGCGCGCATATTCATTGCTGCTCGTCTCATGCGTTCGACTACGCTGCCGGCATGGACGCGCTCGCGGATGTCCTCACCGCAGCCAAGGTCGGCGGCACCGTGCTCGCCCGGGTCGACGTGGCAGCGCCCTGGGGCATCGAGTTCCCGAAGCTGCCGATCGCGGTCTTCCACACCGTCATCAACGGTTCCTGCTGGCTGCGCCGCCCAGGGGCCGAGCCGATCCGGCTCGCCACCGGCGACCTGGTCCTGTTGCCCGTCGGCACCGGCCACGTGATGTCCGGCGCCCCAAGCGGCCCGGCGACCCCCTATGACGACCTCGTGGCCACGCGCCCCGGACACCAGGAGTCGGAGGTCCACATCGCGGGCCCGGGGCCCCGAACCCGGATCATCTGCGGCGGCTACCGCTTCGACGGACGCGTCTCCCGCCCGCTGCTCACCCTCCCACCGGTGCTGGTGCTGCCCACTGCCGACGGCGAAGCGCCCGAGCGCAGCGAGCTCGCCGACACCCTCCGGATGCTCACAGCCGAACTCGCCGAACCCCGGCCCGGTTCCCAGACGGTCATCGACCGGCTTACCGACGTGCTGTTCGTCCACATCCTGCGCCGGTGGACCGCAGATCAGGGCGAGCACGGCACCTCCTGGGTCCTGGGCCTGCGTGACCCGGAGGTCGCTGCCGCGATCTCACTCCTGCACGAGGACCCGGCCCGGCCCTGGACCGTCGAAGAACTGGCACACCGGGTCGGTGTCTCCCGCGCCACACTCTCTCGGCGCTTCACGGGCCTCGTCGGCGAGCCACCACTGGCCTACCTCACCAGCTGGCGCCTGGAACTGGCCGGCCGGCGCCTGCGTGACACCGCCGACGCGCTGCCGGCCGTGGCCAGAAGCGTCGGCTACACCTCGGTATCGGCGTTCTCCCGGGCCTTCACGCGTCAATGGGGAACACCACCGAGCCGCCACCGCACCGACCATCACCTGCCATGACCAACCAACGGCCACCACCACGCCGGACATCACCCACGCAGCGCCCGCCACGCCGGACCCGCCCGCCTGTGTGTGGCGACCGCAAGATCACTGAACTCTTCGGCGAACTGAAGCGCAAAGGATTCGGGCACATTGACCTCGACCCAGACTTCGGAGAGGCTCCGCCGGAGGTCGTGGTCTTCGACTCACCGGACCGCCAGGCCGGAACTACGGTCCTGAGCGAATTGCGCGACTTGGCTCCTGAAGCCGAAATGCCGCTGGATGTGATCGTCAACGGCAGGTTCGATCTGCTTTCCCGGGTGCGGCAACCTACCCATCGCCGATCGTTAGCCGCTTGGATAGGCTCCGCGGGAACCCTTCAGGAGGTGTCATGGCGAAGGTCACCATCAGCCTGGACAGCGATTTGGCCATCGAGGTCATGCTGCTGGCCGGCACCAGGAGCCCGCAGGACGCTGTCGAGTTGATCGTCCGGGACTACCTGTCACGTGGTCACCGCACCGAGGCTCGTGCCGGTAACGCCGCCGACCAGGATCGCCTCGCCGACCGGCGGTCAGCGCCGGAAGAGGGCCGATGAGCACTTCAGGTGAGATCGGCGTGTCGGCTGGTGGTTGAAGGTCCTTCTGGGCAGGGTCCGGCTGGTGTCTATCGATCTTGTCTCCGACGACCTGTGGGAGCGAATAGCTCCACTGCTGCCAGAGCGGCCGCCCCGACGTCACCGTCATCCCGGACGGCTGCCGGTGCCGGACCGGGTTGCGCTGGCGGGCATCGTGTACGTGCTGCGCAAGGGAGTGGCCTGGTGCGACGTCCCAGTCCAGGTCGTCGGCTACTCGGGGGTGACCGCCTGACGTCGGCTGCGGGACTGGACCGAGGCTGGCGTCTGGCCTCGCCTTCATGAGGCACTCCTAGCCGAGCTGCGGGCAACCGGCCTGCTGGACATGGACGATGCGGCCATCGACAGCTCCCACATCAGGGCCCTCAAAGGGGGGCTCACGTCGGCCCTTCACCCGTCGACCGCGGCCGCCCCGGCTCCAAGGACCATGTGATCGTCGACCGCCACGGCACGCCTCTGGCCGTCTCCCTGACCGGCGGGAACCGGCACGACATCACACAGTTGATCCCCTTGCTGGACGCGATACCCCGCATCCGAGGGGTGCGCGGACGTCCCCGCAACCGACCCAAACGGCTCTTCGCCGACCGGGGCTACGACTACGACAAGTACCGCCACCTGCTACGGAAACGCGGCGTCAGACCCCTGATCGCCCGACGCGGCGTTGCCCACGGCTCCGGCCTCGGCCGCACCCGCTGGGTCCCGCCTGGCTCCATCAGTTCAAGCGACTCCGTGTCCGCTATGAGCAACGAGCCGACCTCCACCAGGGACTACTCGAACTCGCCTGCAGCATCATCTGCCTTCGACGGCTCCGCATGTCATTCTGAAATGATCAGTAAGTGCGTTGTGGCAAAGGGAGTCCCTGTTCGATGAGCAGGGGCTTCTTCGTGTGCGGGGCATGATCGCCCTGGGGTAGGGGCAGGCAGCGGACGG
>NZ_JBIAWG010000007.1:466371-511258 GCF_042895285.1 Streptomyces sp. NPDC001406 | reverse complement strand
GGCGTTGACTTTTGGCACGCTGTTGAGTTCTCAAGGAACGGACGCTTCCTTTGTACTCACCCTCTCGGGCTTTCCTCCGGGCGCTTCCCTTCGGTGTTCCAAACTCTATCAGTGTTTTTCCGTCTCTCTGACCACCATTCCGCAGACATGCAGAAGGAGACCCTGAGATTAGGATCTGACAAGTTGGGTGCTGCTGAGTAAGGACGCGAGGTTGCGTCACTCGGTCTCAAGCAGGAGTACGACTGTACACGGGGCCCTGAAGCGCGTGCAAATCGGTTGGACTGGTGGTCTAGACCACTAGCTGATAGCTTTCATCCGGAACCCGTTGTTCATCTGTCATACGCTGCTGCTCAGCGCCCCGTCCGGGCTCACCCGCGACGGTATATACGCAGCTCCACCCTGGGAGGCTTGCCATGACCACCGTGACGTCCCCTCTTGCAGGACGCGCCATCGGACTGGCGTCCGTGCCGGATCCGGTCTTCTCCGGGGCCATGGTCGGCCCGGGCACGGCGATCGACCCCGTGCGTGAGCCGTCCGAGGCCGTGGCGCCGGTGGACGGAATCATCATCTCCCTGCATCCGCACGCCTTCGTGGTCGTCGACGAGCAGGGCCACGGTGTGCTAACCCACCTCGGTATCGACACCGTGCAGCTCAACGGCGAGGGCTTCGAACTGCTCGTCGGCAAGGGCGACACCGTGACGCGTGGTCAGGCCATCGTGCGCTGGGACCCCGCCGCCGTCGAGGCCGCCGGGAAGTCCCCGGTCTGCCCGATCGTGGCGCTGGAAGCCACTGCCGAGTCCCTCTCCGGTCTCCGTGACGACGGCGATGTGAAGGCCGGCGACAGTCTCTTCGACTGGAAGTGACGTCAGTGCCGTCGTATGACGGCCAGTAGGACAACCACCGCGGCGGCGGGACCCGCCGCACTATCGGAGACGGGTGAGATGGAGACAACGCTGCGAGGCGTCGGCGTGAGCCACGGTGTGGCGATCGGCGAGGTTCGGCACATGGGAACGGCGGTGCTGGAGCCGCCTGCCAAGCAGATACCGGTGGAGGAGGCGGAGCGCGAACAGGGGCGCGCCCGCCAGGCCGTGGAAGCTGTGGCGGCGGACCTGATTGCGCGCGGCAATCTGGCGGGCGGCGAAGCCCAGGCGGTGCTCGAGGCGCAGGCCATGATGGCCCAGGACCCCGAGCTGATCGCGGACGTGGATCGGCGAATCGCCGTCGGAAGCACGGCCGAGCGTGCCGTGTACGACGCGTTCGCCGCGTATCGGGAGCTGCTGGCGGCGGCCGGTGAGTACCTCGCCGGTCGCGTGGCCGACCTCGATGACGTGCGGAATCGTATTGTCGCCCGGCTGCTGGGGGTTCCCATGCCGGGTGTCCCGGACAGCGACGAGCCCTATGTGCTCGTGGCCCGTGACCTCGCACCTGCCGACACGGCTCTGCTCGACCCGACCCTGGTGCTCGGTTTTGTCACCGAGGAGGGCGGGCCGACCAGCCACAGCGCGATCCTGGCGCGGGCGCTCGGCGTGCCGGCCGTGGTGGCGCTGCCGGGTGCCGGTGAGCTCGCCGAGGGCACGGTGATCGCCGTCGACGGAAGCACCGGTGACATCTTCGTCAATCCGAGCGAGGAGAAGAAGGCGCAGCTCCAGGCCGCGGCGGCGGAGCGCAAGGCCGCGCTGGCGGCCTCGACCGGGCCGGGTGCCACCTCCGACGGGCACACGGTGCCGCTGCTGGCCAACGTCGGCGGTCCGGCCGATGTACCGGCCGCCTTGGAGGCGGGCGCCGAGGGTGTCGGTCTCTTCCGCACCGAGTTCCTCTTTCTGGACGACAGCAAGAACGCGCCGTCGGAGCAGAAGCAGGTCGACGCCTACCGACAGGTCCTTGAGGCGTTCCCCGAGGGCCGTGTCGTCGTGCGTGTGCTGGACGCGGGTGCGGACAAGCCGCTGGACTTCCTGACTCCGGCGGACGAGCCGAACCCGGCGCTGGGCGTGCGGGGTCTGCGGACGCTCCTCGATCACCCCGAGATCCTGCGCACCCAGCTGACCGCGCTGGCGAAGGCCGCGGAGGGGCTGCCGGTCCACCTCGAGGTGATGGCCCCGATGGTCGCCGACCGGGCCGACGCGAAGGCGTTCGCCGATGCGTGCCGCGAGGCGGGGCTGCGGGCGAAGTTCGGCGCGATGGTGGAGATCCCGTCGGCCGCTCTGCGGGCGCGCTCGATCCTGCAGGAGGTCGAGTTCCTGTCACTGGGCACCAATGACCTCGCGCAGTACACGTTCGCCGCCGACCGGCAGGTGGGTGCGGTGTCGCGGCTGCAGGACCCGTGGCAGCCCGCGCTGCTCGACCTGGTCGCGCTGTCCGCGGAGGGCGCGAAGGCCGAGGGCAAGAGCTGTGGTGTGTGTGGCGAGGCCGCGTCCGACCCGCTGCTGGCCTGTGTGCTGACGGGTCTGGGGGTCACCTCCCTCTCCATGGGTGCGGCGTCCCTTCCTTATGTCCGGGCGACGCTGGCCAAGTACACGCTGGCCCAGTGCGAGCGCGCCGCGTCGGCCGCACGGGCGGCGGACAGCGCCGAAGAGGCGCGCAGCGCGGCCCAGGCGGTGCTGTCCGGCGAGTAGGCACGCCGGCCACCGACGGTGGTTGGTTCAGGGGCGCTCCGCCTGCGGGTGGGGCGCCCCTGGTGTGTTCAGTGGCGGTGTCCGGGTGTCGTGTCCCCCTGTCCGAGGTCGGGTGGGGCGCAGTAGTCGACGCCGGATTCGGGGGCGATGAGGTCGCCGGATTCGATGTCGGTGCAGTAGGCGTCGAAGACCTCGCCCGCGGTGAGGGGTTCGAGGCCGTCTCCGCGCAGGCGCCAGCCGTAGATCCGGTCGGTGGTTCCGGGGGCGCTGGTGCGCATGACGAGTCCGCCGGGGCTGTGGGTGGCGATGCCCAGGGCGAGGACGGTGGTGAATTCGAGGGCCTCCGCCTCGTCCAGGTGTGTGTCGCCGTCGGTGTCCTGGTCGGCATGGAGGACGGAGACGAGGGTTTCCGGCGGGCCCGAGACGCTGCAGACGAGGTGCCGGTCGCCGGGTGGGGCCGTTTCGATGATGCGGGCGAGGAGTTCGGCGGCGTGGGTGAAGGCGGCTCGGCCGATGTCCTCGCCGCAGGTGGGGCAGGGGCCGAGGCGGGCCAGCAGGGTGCTCGCGTACTCCCATGTGGCCTGTCGGACGGCCTCGTCGACGAGGGCCGGCACGAGTTCGTCGAGGGCCTGGCCCTCGTAGGGGACGGTGGCGCCCGTGGCGGCCAGTTCCGCCGTGAAGCGGGCGCGGCTTGTCGGGGCGTCGGGGTCGAGGCCGGTCTCCGCGCAGAAGTCGGCGTATTCCTCGGGGTCGAAGAGGGCCAGGGTGGTGTGGCTGCCCTGTGCGGCGCGGATCCTGAGCAGGGCCTCCATCTGCTGGAGATAGGTGGTGTGGTCGTCGAAGGTGAAGCTGCGGTAGCGCCGCATGGCGCGGAAGTCGTGCTCATCGGTCAGCAGGCCGATGGTGCCCGCGATCTCGCGGCGCAGAACGCGTCGCATGGTCTGGTGGTCGGTGTGCGCCATGTTTCCCCCTGTGCGCAGTCGATCAATGCTCACTCACAGTAATCGGGAGCACTGACAACGGGGGTCGCTGGGGCCAGCCTCGGACTTTGCCGCTGCTGGGTGAGTCCGAGGCCGCCCGTGGAGACCGACCGGATCGTGTGGGGAGGTCAGGCGCGCTTGCGGGCCAGGTCCTCATAGAAGTCCAGCAGGTCCAGGTTGTCGATGGAGCCGGGGTTGACCGCCTTTTCCAGGGGTGTGCCCTGGAGCAGGCGCTTGACCGGGACCTCGATGCGCTTTCCGGTGAGGGTGTGCGGGACGCCGGGCACCTCGATGATCTCGTCGGGGACGTGGCGCGGCGAGAGCTGTTCGCGGATGGCCTGCTTGATGCGGTTCAGGAGTGCCTCGTCGAGGACGGCTCCGGGGACGAGGTGCACGAAGAGCGGCATCCAGTAGCCGCCGTCGGGCTGTTCGATGCCGATGACCAGGGATTCCTTGATCTCGGGGAGTCGTTCGACGACCTCGTAGATGTCGGCCGAACCCATGCGCACGCCTTGGCGGTTGAGGGTGGAGTCGGAGCGGCCGTGGATGACGACGGAGCCCCGTGAGGTGACGGTGATCCAGTCGCCGTGGCGCCAGACGCCGGGGTAGGTGTCGAAGTAGCTGTCGTGGTAGCGGCTGCCGTCCGGGTCGTTCCAGAACCGGATCGGCATCGAGGGCATGGGGTTGGTGACCACCAGCTCGCCCACCTCGTCGACGAGGGGGCTGCCGCTCGGGTCCCAGGACTGCAGGTCGGTGGCCAGGCTGGGTGCCTGGAGTTCGCCGATGTACACCGGGAGCGTCGGTACGGCTCCCGCGAAGCAGGAGCACACGTCCGTGCCGCCACTCACGGAGGCGATCCACAGGTCGTCGCGGACCTCGTCGTGCAGCCAGCGGAACCCGTCGGGCGGCAGGGGCGAGCCGGTCGTGGCGACGCACTGCACCTTGGAGAGGTCGTAGTCGCGGGACGGGTGGACGCCCGCCTTGCGGCAGGCCATGACGTACGCGGCCGAGGTGCCGTACAGGGTGGCTCCGGTGCGTTCGGCGATCCGCCACTGGGCGCCGGTGTCCGGGTAGCCGGGGCTGCCGTCGTACAGGACGATCGTGGTGCCCGTGAGCAGGCCGGAGACGAGGAAGTTCCACATCATCCAGCCGGTCGAGGTGTACCAGAAGAAACGGTCCTCGGGGCCCAGGTCGCAGTGCAGGCCGAGCTGTTTGAGGTGCTCGACGAGAATGCCGCCCTGGGACTGGACGATGGCCTTGGGCAGGCCGGTCGTGCCCGAGGAGTAGAGCACCCACAGGGGGTGTTCGAACGGGACCTGCTCGAAGACGGGCTCCGTGTCGGCGGACGTCAGGGCCGACCACTCCAGGGCGCCGTCGGGTGCGGTGCTGCCGAGGAGCGGGATGTGGACGACGGCGCGCAGGGTGGGCAGTTCGCGGCGCAGTTCGGTGACGATCTCGCGGCGGTCGTGCTCCTTGCCGCCGTAGCGGTAGCCGTCCACGGTGAACAGGACGACGGGCTCGACCTGCTGGAAGCGGTCCAGGACGCTGCGGGCGCCGAAGTCGGGCGCGCAGGAGGTCCACACGCCGCCCACGGCCGCCGTGGCGAGGAGGGCGACGACGGCCTGGGGGATGTTCGGGAGGTAGCCGCTGACACGGTCTCCGGGGCGTACGCCGAGAGCGCGCAGTTCGGCGGCCAGGGAGCCGACCTGGCGGCGCAGTTCGGACCAGGTCACCGGGATCGGCTCGTGGGTCTCGTCGACGTACAGAAGCGCTGGTTCGTCCCCGCGGGTCTCGGCGGCGCGCAGGGCGTGCTCGGCGTAGTTCAGGGTCGCCCCGGGGAACCACTGCGCACCGGGCATCGAGCGGTCGCCCAGCACGCGCGCGTAAGGCGTGGAGAACCGTACGTCGAACCACTCCGTGAGGGCTTTCCAGAACGTGTCCAGCTGGTCGACGGACCAGCGGTGAAGGGCCGCGTAGCCGCCTTCGGCGGGGGCGCCGTGGTGCTCGGCGGCCCAGGCCTGGAACCTGGTGATGCGTGCCTGGGCGATTCGCTCCGGATCTGGTTGCCAGAGCGGCAGGGGGTTCGCGGTCGACATGGGGCGGCTCCCGGACTGTGCGCGTTGTGGGCGTCGGTCGCGCACGGGCTGGGTTGTGCGCGTGACGCGGCTGACAGGGACGATGCCATGTGATCGACTTCTACACCAGGGTGCCCCCCACATAGTCCGTGTCGTGAAGATGTGGTCCTAGCACGGGTGAACGGCAGTTGAACGACACGCACGCGTGGGGCGGTCAGTGGCAGGGTGAACAGCATGGACGGTCGTGACCTGGTGCGTTCGGTGAAGGTGGTCGGTTCGACGGGGGCGGCTCAGGGTTTGCGTACCGTACGGGCCGCGTGGCGCAGGAGGCGTACCGACGCCGCAGGGCTGCCGCCGCGCGGTGTCGAGCGCGCGCGTGTGCCCGGGCCGGTACGGGGCGCGGAGCCCGGGCCGGGGGGCGGTGTCATCCACTTCAGCCGGTCCGAGCTGCGGATCGTGGTCGCCGTGAACGGGGCCGTCTTCTGGGGCTGGGACGGGGCGGGCCCCGAGCCGTCGTACGCGCTCGCGGGGCACTGTCCCGAGCCTGATCCGCGGGCGGTGCTGGAGCCGGACAAGGACGGCGGCTGGCGCGTCGTGGCGGAGCGCGCGACGGTCGTGGTCTCGCGGCACGGCGCCGTCGAGGTGTGCACGCCCGGCGGCGTGACGCTGCGGCGGGATCTGCCCCCGCGGTGGTGGGAGCCGGTCGGCGGTGGCACGGCGCGCTGGATGCAGCGCTCGGAGGTGGCCGCCGACGCGCGTTTCTTCGGACTGGGCGGCCGCGCGTCGGGGCTCCGGTTGCGCGACGGGACGTACCGGCTGTGGAACACCGACCCGGGGCATGCCTTCGGCCCCGGTGACGATCCGCTGTACATCACGATGCCGGTGCAGTTGGTGGTGGCGGACGCGGCCACGCATCTGGTGTTCCACGACTCCTCGTGGGACGGGACGGTGACGCTGCGGGAGGGTGAGGAGGGTGCCGGCTCCGGCCATGACCGGGCCGGGCGGTGCGAGCTGCGGATGGAGGGCGGTCCGCTGCGCTGCTGGGTGATCGTGGGTACCCCGGCGCGCGTGCTGCACGCCTGGGCCTCGCTGACCGGGGCACCCGCGCTGCCGCCGGAGTGGGCGCTGGGTCACCATCACGCGCGCTGGGGGTTCGGCAGCGAGGACGAGGTGCGGCGGATCGTCGCGGGCTACCGGGAACGCGGTCTGCCGCTGGACGCCGTCCATCTGGACATCGACCACTACGACGCGCACCAGGTGTTCACCGTCGACCAGGAGCACTTCCCCAAGCTGCCGGGGCTCGCGGAGGAGCTGCGGCGGGACGGGGTCAGGCTGGTGTCGATCGTCGATCCCGCGGTGAAGGCCGCGCCGGGCAACGCCGTGTACGACAGCGGGAAGGCCGTGGACGCCTTCGTGCGGGACGCCTCGGGGCGGACGGTGCGGGGCGTGGTGTGGCCCGGTGAGTCGGTCTACCCGGACTTCACGCACGCGCGCGTGCGGAAGTGGTGGGGCGGGCTCTACGAGGAGCGGCTCGCGCAGGGTTTCGCCGGGTTCTGGCACGACATGAACGAGCCCACGTCCTTCACGGCCTTCGGCGAGTCGACGCTGCCGCGTTCGGCGCGGCACTCCCTGGAGGGTCGCGGCGGCGACCACCGGGAGGCGCACAACGTCTATGCCCTGTGCATGGCCAGGGCCGGCTACGAAGGGCTGCGTGAACTGACCCCCCAGCAGCGGCCGTTCCTGTTCTCGCGCTCCGGCTGGGCCGGAATGCAGCGGTACGGGGGCACGTGGTCCGGGGACGTGGCCACCGGATGGCCGGGGCTGCGCGCGTCCCTGTCGCTCGTCATGGGGCTCGGGCTGTGCGGTGTGCCGTACTCGGGACCGGACGTGGGCGGGTTCGACGGGAGCCCGTCACCTGAGCTGTTTCTGCGCTGGTTCCAGCTCGGCGCGTATCTGCCGCTGTTCCGGACTCACGCGAGTCTGCGGGCGGGGCGCAGGGAGCCCTGGGAGTTCGGTGCCGAGGTACTGGAGCACGCGCGCGTGGCACTCGTCGAACGCCGGCGTCTGCTGCCGTACTTCATGACACTGGCGCATCTGGCCCGCCGTACCGGTGCGCCCTATGTGCGGCCGCTGTGGTGGGGGGCGCCGGAGGACAGGGCGTTGCGCGACTGCGAGGACGCGTTCCTGCTGGGCGACTGCCTGCTGGTGGCGCCGGTGCTCGATCCGGGCGCGGACCGGCGTGCGGTGCAGCTGCCCCGGGGACGCTGGTACGACACGGCGACGGGGCGCGTCCACGAGGGCCCCGGGCAGGTCCTGGTCGACGCCCCTTTGTCGCGGATTCCGGTTCTCGCGCGCGCGGGGGCCGTGCTGCCCGTGCGGGGTGGCGACGGCGCGCTGGAGCTGGAGGTGTGGGCGCCCGCGCGTGGGCGGACCGGCGGCGGGCTGGTCGTGCCGGACGCGGGCGACGGGTGGGACGAGCCGGAGGTCGAGCGCTATGTCACCCGCTGGGAGGGCCGGCGGGTGGTGGTCACGCGGGAGGGCGAGGACGGCGTGAGCGAGTCGCCCTACCCGGTGCGCATACGAGGGCTGGGGTGAGTGAGCGCCGGGCTCAGTACCGGCCCTCGAACCATGCCCGCGCGGCCAGCGTGTGCAGCGGGAAGGCGAGTTCCTCCGGCCTGCGCAGCAGATGCCAGCCCTCGGTCTCGTCGGTCGCGTGGGAGGCCGGGAGTCCCTCGGCCGGTCGTTCCGGGAGGAGCCCGAAGAGCAGCAGGTGCCCGTCGGGTGAGCTCATCGCGTCGACGAGCCGTACGTCGCGGCTCACGGCGTCGATGCCCGTTTCTTCCTTGAGTTCCCGGACGACTGCCTGCCGCCAGTCCTCGCGGTCGTCGATGTAGCCACCGGGCAGTGCGGTGCTCCCGCGCGCGGGAGCGATGTTGCGGGTGATGACGACCAGGGCGGTGCCCTTCGTGTCGTACACGGGCTGAAGTGCGATCGCGACCGGCAGGGGGTTGCGATAGGCGATGATCCCGCAGGCCGGACAGGTGCGGGGCCAGCCGGAGACTCCGTCTCCGTAGGGCGCTCCGCAGCTCGAACAGTGCGAGCCTTGAGCGGAGTTGGCGGTTGGGTGCTGAATTTCGGACACGCGCGGACTGTATCCGATCGCAGGAACGGCGTCTTCCGCTCGCCGACAGGTGCTGAAACGAACGAAACAGGAGGGGCGGCCGGAATCACCCCCGTCGGCCCCGCCCGCCCCTCCCGATACCACGACGCCGGAAGCGAGCATCCGGTTCGCCCGCGCGGCCTGCCGATTCACGGTTGCCCGTGGCACACTTCTGACGTTCCGTCAGATTCGGCGTTCTGGAGGGGCTTTGACGCGCACACGCACGCCCGCGGTCTCCGGCTGGTTCACCGGCGAAGGGGACGCATTCCGGCTTCTCGGCACGCGGTGTTCGGCCTGTACCTCGGTCTTCTTCCCGCGCGAGGACATCCACTGCCGCAATCCGGCGTGTTCCGGCGGCGACCTGGAGGAGGTGCCCCTGTCGCAACGAGGACGGATCTGGTCGTACACGAACAGCCGGTACCGGCCTCCGTCACCCTATGTGAGCGATCCGGAACTTCCGTGGGAACCGTACGCGTTGATCGCGGTGGAGCTGGAGTCCGAACGGATCGTGGTGCTGGGACAGGCGGTTCCGGGCGTGACCGTCGCCGATCTGACGGTGGGCATGGAGGTGGAGGTCGTCCCCGGAGTGCTTCACGAGGACGCTGAGACGACCTGGACGACCTGGCAGTGGCGGCCGACGGGGGTGACGGCATGACAGTGGACGTGGCGGTGCTCGGTGTGGGCATGCACCCCTGGGGCAAGTGGGGGCGCGGCTTCGTCGAGTACGGGACGGCGGCGGCGCGCGCCGCGCTGGCGGACGCGGGCCTGAGGTGGCAGGACATCGGCTCGATCGTGGGCGCGGACACGGTGCGTGGCGGATATCCGGGCTATGTCGCGGGCGCGACCTTCGCGAAGGCCCTGGGCTGGCAGGGAGCCCGGGTCACGAGCGTGTACGCGGCCTGCGCGTCCGGGGCGCAGGCGGTCGCCGCGGCTCGGGCGCAGATCCTCGCCGGTCTCGCGGACACGGTGCTCGTGGTCGGGGCGGACGCTGCGCCCAAGGGCTTCTTCCGGCCTGCCGGCGGCGACCGGCCCGATGATCCGGACTGGTTGCGTTTCCGGCTGCTGGGGGCGACGAACCCGGCGTACTTCGGGCTGTACGCGCGACGGCGGATGGCGGTGCACGGCGACACCCCGGAGGACTTCGCCCTGGTCAAGGTGAAGAACGCCGCCCTGGGGGCGCTGAACCCGTATGCGCGCTACCGCAAGCGGGTCACGGCCGAGGAGGTCGCCGCCTCGGCCGTGGTCGCCGATCCGTTGCGACTGCTCGACATCTGCGCGACCTCCGACGGCGGGGCGGCACTGGTGCTGTCCAGTCTGGATTTCGCCCGACGGCACGGCGTCGAGCGACCGGTGCGGATCAGGGCGGTGTCCACGGTCACGCCGCGGTATCCCAGTACGGTACTGGACCTGCCGGACATCGCCACGGACTCGGCCGTGGCGGTGGAGCCACCCGAGGACACGTTCCGGGCGTCGATCGCACGGGCCGCCTACGAGGAGGCTGGCATCGGCCCCGAGGACCTGTCCCTGGCCGAGGTCTACGACCTGTCCACCGCCCTGGAGCTGCAGTGGTACGAGGATCTGGGGCTGTGCGCCGAGGGCGAGGGCGCGAAGCTGCTCCGGGAGGGCGCGACGGCCTTGGGCGGGCGCATACCCGTGAACGCCAGCGGCGGGCTCGCCTCCTTCGGAGAGGCGGTGCCGGCCCAGGCACTCGCCCAGGTCTGCGAGCTGACCTGGCAGTTGAGGGATGCCGCGGGCGACCGGCAGGTAGCCGGAGCACGCGTGGGCATCACGGCCAACCAGGGGCTGTTCGGGCACGGTTCCTCGGTGATCGCGGTGCGGTGACCGGGGATGCCGAAAGCCGTGTGACGAGCGGGTCGCGCGACAATCCTACGCTGTGTGATCGACCCGGAATGCTGCGTGAACGTCTTATGAACTGGGCCTGGGCGTGCCCCGGCGGCGCAATCATGCTGCCGTGTACTCCTGGACGGACACTCTCCGCTTCGCCTTCCAGCCGGTGGTCAATCTGACGACCGGCGGGATCGCCGCATTGGAGATACTCGCCCGCCCGGAGACCGGCGACATCCTGGCCGAGGCCCGTCGCGACCCCGAACTCGACGGCAGTCTGGCCGTGTTGGCTCTCCGTGCGGCAGCTCGCAAGCAGACGCTGCTTCCGTTGCACGTCAACGTGTTCGCAGCCACGCTAGCCGACCTCGGCGGCCTCACCCGGCTGTACGAGGCCGTGCGCGAGGCCGGGCGCATGCCGTGGGAGGTGACGCTCGACATCGTCCCGCCCTACACGCACGTGCCCCAACGGGCGCTGCTGGAGGCGGTGGCCACGCTGCGCGGCCAAGGGTTCCGGATCAGCGCGGACGGCATCGGGGACGGGGACGTACCCCTGCGGCTGCTCACCGATCTGGCCCCCGACCTGGTCAAACTGGATGCCTCCTTGCTGACCCGGCCGGCCGCCGTGCGGGCGATGCGGACGCTGTGCGAGCAGCTCGATGCCCTGGTCGCGGTCGAGGGCGTGGAGACCGAATTGCAGTGCGGGGCGGCGCTGTCGGCCGGGGCGCAGCTGGCGCAGGGCGAGCTGTTCGCACCACCGGCCCGGATCCCCGCGTCGGACGTATACGTTCCGCCCCGATTCCCGAGCGCCGCGGCCCTTCCGCGGCCGGGGCCCTCGGTGCTGGATTTCGTGCGGCCCGCCGCGCTTCTGCCCGTCACCGCGTCGGCGGGTCAGGTGCGTGCGCTGCTGACCGGCTCGCCGGACGTGTCCGGGGTACTGCTCGTGGACCGGGCCGGGGCGCCGGTCCGGTCGGTGCACCGCTCCCGGTTCCTGCTGTCGATGTCGGGCCGCTACGGACACGCCCTGTACGCCGACCGGCCCGCCGCGAAGCTCGGGGACGCGCCGCGCACGGTCGGCGTGGACGCCACCGCCTGGGAGGTGCTCGACGTGGTGGCGGTCGGCGGCCGGGACCGTACCTCGGACGATGTGGCGGTCGTCGACCGTCAGGGGCGGTGCGTGGGCGTCGTACGGCTCGCGGATCTCGTACGGGCGCTGGCCGAGAGCCGGGTCGAGGAGGCGGCCGGGCTCAATCCGCTGACCCGGCTGCCCGGTTCGGACGCGATCACCGGTGAGGTGGACCGGTGGCTCGCGGGCGGCCGGACCTGCGCGCTGAGCTGGCTGGACATCGACCACTTCAAACAGGTCAACGACGGAGCCGGGTTCGCCGCGGGCGACGAGCTGATCCGGTCGGTGGGGCGGGCCCTGCAGCACGCGGCGTCCGGGACCACGCGCGTGGGGCACATCGGCGGGGACGACTTCCTGGTGCTCGCCGACGAGGACGGGCTGGATCCGGTGGTCTCCGCCGTGCTCGACGCACCCTGGTCGGTGGGCGGCCGTCCCGTCACGCTGTCCCTCGCCACCGTCGTGTGTCTGCCGGGCAGCGTCACCGACCACCGGCAGGCCGCCGCGTGTCTGGCGCCGCTGAAGAAGGCCGCGAAGGCGCTGAGCGGGGCCAGTTGGGTGCTGGGGAGAGCGGGACTGCCCGGGCACGAAATACGGCGGGGTACGGGGGTGAGGGCCGCCCAGACCGGGTACGCGGCCGTGGAGCGCCTCGGCTGACCGGCCGCCCCGGCGTGCCCTCGTCGACCGGGGGACGCGGGGCCGAACGGCCGCCCCTGTGCGTCCGTCGAGGGTTCACGGTGCCCGGGCGAGCGGCTGTCACCGTTGCCGTCCACGACCTTGACGCTCTGAAGACGCCGGTGAACACTTCCCGGTGTCGGTCGACATCGCCGTACATTCTCGGCGTTATCAGGCACTGCGCCGCGGGCCGCTCCTGAGCCATGGCCCGTTCCCCGCTGGCGATTCGACCGCGACGGCACGCTCGTCACGGACGCCGGGCGGGGCGCGGGACCCTCCTCGCTTTCGGCTGAAGTCGCCAAGGGAACCGTTCCAGCTCGGACCACCGGGGTCGGCCCGGCCAGCGTCTAGGAGCCGCCATGAGCAACGGAGACATATTCGTCGGCGAGATCATCGGTACCGCCATCCTGATCCTCTTCGGTGCCGGGGTCTGTGCCGCCGTCACCCTCAGATACTCCAAGGCACGCGCCTCGGGGTGGGTCGTGATCGCGTTCGGCTGGGGATTCGGTGTGCTGGCGGGCGCGTACACCGCCGCTCCCCTGTCCGGCGGGCACCTCAACCCCGCCGTCACCATCGGTATCGCCGTGGACACCGGAAAGTGGGACAAGGTCTGGGTGTATCTGCTGGGCCAGCTCGTCGGCGCGATGCTCGGCGCCGTGCTGGCCTATCTGGTCTACCTCGCCCAGTTCCAGGCGAACGTCCACAAGGAGGGATCCTCGGAGGAACCGACTCCGACCCTCGGCATCTTCTCCACCATCCCGGAGATCCGGAATCCCGTCGCCAACCTCATCACGGAGATCATCGCGACGACGTCGCTGGTCCTGCCCATCCTCGCGTTCGGGCTGACCAAGGGACTCGGCGAGTCCGGCACCACCGTGCTCATCGTCTCGCTGCTCGTCGTCGGCATCGGACTCTCCCTCGGCGGGCCCACCGGCTATGCCATCAACCCGACGCGCGACCTCGGCCCGCGCATCGTGCACACCTTCCTGCCGATCCCCAACAAGGGGACGTCCGACTGGGGTTACGCCTGGGTCCCGGTCGTCGGCCCACTGATCGGCGGAGCGCTCGCGGGCCTCATCTACAACGTAGCCTTCTGACCCAGCGACCAAGGGGTAGCCATGACGGACACCGTCGAGAAGTACGTTGCCGCAATTGACCAGGGCACCACCTCGAGCCGCTGCATCATCTTCGACCACGGCGGCGCGATCGTCGCCGTCGACCAGCGTGAACACCGCCAGATCTTCCCCAAGCCGGGCTGGGTGGAGCACGACGCCACAGAGATCTGGTCCAAGGTGCAGGCCGTCGTGGCCGGTGCGCTCGCCAAGGCCGGGCTGCGCGCCGACCAGCTCAGCGCGCTCGGCATCACCAACCAGCGCGAGACGACGGTCCTGTGGGACCGCGCCACGGGCAAGCCCGTGCACAACGCGATCGTCTGGCAGGACACCCGCACCGCCGCCCTGTGCAACCAACTCGGCGGCAAGGACGGCCAGGACCGCTTCCGTGAGCAGACAGGACTGCCGCTGGCCAGCTACTTCTCCGGGCCCAAGGCCGCCTGGCTGCTGGACAGCGTGCCGGGGCTCAGGGACCGTGCCGAGCGCGGCGAGATCGCCTTCGGGACCATCGACTCCTGGCTGATCTGGAACCTCACCGGGGGCACCGACGGCGGCCGGCACGTCACCGACGTGACGAACGCGGGTCGCACCATGCTGATGAACCTGGAGACCCTCCAGTGGGACGCGTCCATCCTGACCGCGATGAACGTGCCTGAGGCCGTCCTGCCCGAGATCAGGTCCTCGGCGGAGGTGTACGGCACCGCCGTCGGCCAACTCGCCGGTGTTCCCGTCGCGTCCGCTCTCGGCGACCAGCAGGCGGCCGTGTTCGGGCAGGCCTGCTACGACGTCGGAACGGCCAAGAACACCTACGGCACCGGCAGCTTCCTGCTGCTCAACACCGGCAACCGGCCCGTGCCCTCGAAGAGCGGTCTGCTGACGACGATGGGCTACAAGATCGGCAGCGAGGCACCGGTCTACTGTCTGGAGGGGTCCATCGCGATCACGGGCGCGCTGGTCCAGTGGTTCCGCGACCAGCTCGGAATCATCCGTACCGCCGACGAGATCGAGCCACTGGCGGCGAGCGTCGAGGACAACGGCGGCGCCTACATCGTGCCCGCCTTCTCGGGCCTGTTCGCACCCTACTGGCGCTCGGACGCGCGCGGGGTCGTCACCGGCCTGACCCGGTACGTCACGAAGGCACATCTCGCGCGCGCGGTACTGGAGGCGACGAGCTGGCAGACGCGCGAGGTCGTGGACGCCATGTTCCAGGACTCCGGCGTGCACATCACCACCCTGAAGGTCGACGGCGGCATGACGAAGAACAACCTGCTCATGCAGCACCAGGCCGATGTGCTCGGCGTGCCGGTGATCCGGCCCAAGGTCTCCGAGACGACCTGTCTGGGCGCCGCGTACGCGGCCGGCCTCGCGACCGGTGTGTGGAACGACCTCGACGAACTGAAGTCGCACTGGCAGAAGGACGTGGAGTGGACGCCCGCCATGGAGGCGTCGGTGCGTGACCGCGAGTACCACAACTGGCGCAAGGCCGTGGAGAAGAGCTTCGGCTGGCTGGAGGACGGCGACGGCCAGTAGGGATCGCACAGGACCCCGGCCCGTACCCCGGTCGGCGGGGGTACGGGCCGTAACCCATGCGTCAGGTGGTGACCGTCTGGCGGCGGTCCGCCCCGTAAGCCATCGCGTGCTGGACGACTCCGATGAGCACCTCCTTGACCGACTCGCGGCCGCGGGCGTCGCACAGCACCAGGGGCACGTCGTCGTCGAGGTCGAGGGCCTGGCGGACGTCCTCGGCCGGATACCGGGGGGCTCCCTCGAAGCAGTTGACACCGACGAGGAAGGGTATGGAGCGCCGCTCGAAGTAGTCCACGGCCGCGAAACAGTCCTCCAGGCGCCGGGTGTCGGCGAGTACGACGGCACCCAGCGCGCCCTCGGACAGCTCGTCCCACATGAACCAGAACCGCTCCTGCCCGGGCGTGCCGAAGAGGTACAGCACCAGGTCCTCGCGCAGCGTGATGCGGCCGAAGTCCATGGCCACGGTCGTGGTGTGCTTGCCCTCCACACCGCTGGTGTCGTCGACCGGGCGCCCGGCCTCGGTGAGCCGCTCCTCGGTGCGCAGCGGCCTGATCTCGCTGACCGCGCCCACGAGGGTGGTCTTGCCCACGCCGAAGCCGCCGGCCACCAGGATCTTGAGCGTGACGGGCTCGACCGGGGGCTTGCCACGCTCAGAACGCCCGAAGATCATCGATCTCTTCTCCTGCTTGATGGGGGTCGGGTGACGGCCGGCCGTAGCCCCCGCCGCCCGGGGTTTCGATGACGAGTACGTCGTCCGGGCCGACGTCGGCCGAGTCGCTTCCGCCGAGTTCGGTCACCGTGCCGTCGGCTCGCTCCACCCGGTTGGCACCGAGGCCGCCGGGGTCTCCGCCCGCCATGCCGTACGGCGGGACCCGGCGGTGCTGGGACAGCGTGGAGACGGTCATGGGCTCGTGGAACCGGATGCGGCGCACCGCGCCGTCCCCGCCGGCCCACCGTCCCGCGCCGCCGCTCCCCCGCCGGACCGCGAACTCGTCGAGTTGCACGGGCAGCCGCCACTCCAGGACTTCCGGGTCGGTCAGCCGCGAGTTGGTCATATGGGTCTGGACGACGCTCGCGCCGGCGAAGCCGTCTCCCGCGCCGGATCCGGAGGCGACGGTCTCGTAGTACTGGTGGCGTTCGTTGCCGAAGGTGACGTTGTTCATGGTCCCGGACCCCTCGGCCTGGACGCCGAGCGCCGCGTAGAGCGCGCCGGTGATGGCCTGTGAGGTCTCGACGTTGCCCGCGACGACGGCGGCGGGCGGCTCGGGCGCGAGCATCGAGCCGGGCGGCACGACGATGTCCAGGGGGCGCAGGCAGCCGTCGT
Source organism: Streptomyces sp. NPDC001406 (assembly GCF_042895285.1). Lineage (NCBI taxonomy): Bacteria > Bacillati > Actinomycetota > Actinomycetes > Kitasatosporales > Streptomycetaceae > Streptomyces > Streptomyces sp. NPDC001406. Next base: position 494,828 of record NZ_JBIAWG010000007.1, on the reverse strand, counting down.
TGAGCGGAATGTCGTCGGCGACGAGTGTGCGGAAGACGTACAGGACCGCCGCGTTGACGACCGAGAAGGGGGCGTTGAAGTTGGTGCCGAGCTGCGCGGCCGTACCCGTGAAGTCGATCGTGGCGCGACGGTTGGCGCGGTCCACGCGCACGCGTACCCGGATGACGGCGCCGGAGTCGGTCTCGTAGGCGTACTCGCCGTCGTCCAGGGCGTCGATGACGCGGCGCACCGCTTCCTCCGCGTTGTCCTGGACGTGTCGCATATAGGCCTGGACGACGTCGAGGCCGAAGTCCTCGATCATGCGGGCGACCTCGTCGACGCCCTTGCGGTTGGCGGCGATCTGGGCGCGCAGGTCGGCGAGGTTGGTCTTCGGGTTGCGGGAGGGATACGGCGCCTCGGTCAGCAGGCGGAGGGTCTCGGCCTCGCGGAAGCGGCCGTTCTCGGCGAGCAGCCAGTTGTCGAAGAGGATGCCCTCCTCCTCGATGGTGCGGCTGTTGGCGGGCATGGAGCCGGGGGCGATGCCGCCGATCTCGGCGTGGTGGCCGCGGGAGGCGACGTGGAAGAGGATCCGGTCACCCTCCGTGTCGAACACCGGCGTGATGACGGTGACGTCGGGCAGGTGGGTGCCGCCGTGGTAGGGGTCGTTCACGGCGTAGGTGTCGCCCGGCCGCATCGAGTCGCCGCGACGCCGGATGACCTCCTTGACGCTGGTGCCCATCGAGCCCAGGTGGACGGGGATGTGGGGCGCGTTGGCCACCAGGTTTCCGTCCGGGTCGAACAGGGCGCAGGAGAAGTCCAGGCGTTCCTTGATGTTGACGGACTGGGCCGTGGACTCCAGCCGGGCGCCCATCTGTTCGGCGATGGACATGAACAGGTTGTTGAAGACCTCGAGGAGAACGGGATCGGCTTTTGTGTCGAGATCGGAACTCTGTGTAATCGCCGCGCGTTCCATGACCAGATGCCCGTCATCGGTCGTCACGGCCCGCCAGCCGTCGTCGACGACGGTCGTGGCGCCGGCCTCGGTGATGATCGCGGGGCCGGTGACGGTTTCGCCGGGGGGCAGGTCCTCGCGGCGGTGGAGGGGGACGTCGCGCCAGGCGCCGCCGGTGTGGAGCCGGACGGTCTCGGACGGGGCGGTGCGGCCTTCGTAGGTGGCGAGGGCGGACAGATCGGGGGGTTCGGTGATGCCGGTGGCTTCCACGGAGAGGGCTTCGACGACGATCGGGCGGTCGAGCGTGAAGGAGTACGTGGCGCGATGACGTTCTTCGAAGGCGTGGGTCATGGTGTCGGGCTCGGTCAGCTCGACGGTGAGGGTGGTGTCCGTGCCGTCGTAGCGGAGCTGGGCACGACGGGTGACCCTGATGCGGTCCTCGGGGATGTCCTCGGCGAGGAGTTCGGCGCGGGCCGCGGCCTCCAGGTCGTCGGCCGTCTTGCGGACGCCCGGCATGGCGGCCGCCTCCAGGGGGGCCTCGACGGACTGCTCGCGCATGGCCGTGGTGTCGGCGAGGCCGATGCCGAGAGCGGAGAGGACACCGGCCATGGGAGGGACGAGGACGGTGCGGATGCCGAGGGAGTCGGCGACCATGCACGCGTGCTGACCGCCCGCACCACCGAAGGTGGTGAGGGCGTAGCGGGTGACGTCGTGGCCCTTCTGGACGGAGATCCGCTTCACGGCATTGGCGATGTTCGCGACGGCGATCTGCAGGTAGCCCTCGGCGACCTGCTCCGGGGAGCGGTCGTCCCCGGTCCGCTCGCGGATCTCGTTCGCGAGGGCGCTGAAGCGGTCACGGACGAGCGCGTCGTCCAGTGGCTGGTCGCCGTCGGGGCCGAACACCTTGGGAAAGTGGGCGGGCTGGATGCGGCCGAGCATGACGTTGGCGTCGGTGACGGCGAGCGGGCCGCCGCCGCGGTAGCAGGCGGGGCCCGGGTCCGCGCCCGCCGAGTCCGGGCCCACGCGGTAGCGGGAGCCGTCGAAGTGCAGGACGGATCCGCCTCCGGCGGCCACGGTGTGGATGTCCAGCATGGGGGCGCGCAGCCGGACCCCGGCGATCTGCGTGGTGAAGACGCGTTCGTACTCCCCCGCGAAGTGCGAGACGTCGGTGGAGGTGCCGCCCATGTCGAAGCCGATGACGCGGTCGAATCCGGCAAGCTGCGACATGCGGGCCATGCCGACGATGCCACCGGCCGGCCCGGACAGGATGGCGTCCTTGCCGCGGAACTGTCCGGCTTCCGCGAGCCCGCCGTTGGACTGCATGAACATCAGCCGCACGCCCTGGAGTTCATCGGCGACGTGCTGGACGTACCGGCGCAGTACGGGCGACAGGTAGGCGTCGACGACGGCGGTGTCCCCGCGCGGGACGAGTTTCATCAGCGGGCTGACCTCGCTGGACAGCGAGATCTGCGGGAAGCCGGTGCGGGCGGCGAGTTCGCCGATCGCCCGTTCGTGGCCGGGGTGCAGATGGCTGTGCATACAGACGATCGCGACGGCGTGGATTCCGTCGTCGTACGCCTGCCGCAGCGGGCCCGCGAGAGCGTCCAGGTCGGGTGCGCGCAGGACGGTGCCGTCGGCGGCGATCCGCTCGTCGACCTCGACGACCCGCTCGTAGAGCAGCTCCGGCAGTTCGATGCGGCGGGCGAAGATGCGGGGGCGGTTCTGGTAGGCGATGCGCAGGGCGTCGCGGAAGCCGCGGGTGATGACGAGGAGGGTGCGCTCGCCCTTGCGTTCCAGCAGGGCGTTGGTGGCGACCGTCGTACCCATGCGGACGGCCTCGACGGGCTCGTGGGAGCCGTCGAGCAGCGCGCGCACTCCGGCGACGGCCGCGTCGGCGTACCGGGCCGGGTTGTCGGACAGCAGTTTGCTGGTGAGCAGCCGGCCGTCCGGGCAGCGCGCGACGATGTCGGTGAAGGTGCCGCCTCGGTCGACCCAGAACTGCCAGCCTGTCACGTCACTACTCCGCTTCCGCGCCCGCTACAGCGCCCGGAGGCCGTTGATCACGTCGCGCAGAATACTCTCGTCCGGCAGCTCGGCCGGCGGTACGGGACGCGTCACATGGACGAGTTCCCCGTGCACGAGGTCTCCGACGAGCACCCGCACCACTCCGACCGGCAGATCGAGTTCGGCGGAGAGCTCGGCGACGGACTGCGGGGCGTCGCGGCAGAGCTCGACGATGTCCACGTGTTCCGGGGACAGCGTCCGGTCCGCTTCCGGGTCGTCCGCATGGGGTTCGGTGACGACCACCGCGATCAGGTCGAGGCGGTGCTGGGCCGCACTGGTGGTGCGGCCGCGCGTCATGGCGTACGGGCGGACGACCGGTCCGGCCTCGTCGTCGAACCAGTGGCTTCTTCCCTGACCCTCTCCGCTCATGTCATCCCACTACCCACCGGCGGGCAGATCGGTGCGCGGAGCGGTGCCCAGATGCACACCGACCCGCTTGACCAGCAGTGTCATCTCGTAGGCGACCTGGCCGACGTCGGACTCCGCGTCCGAGAGGACGGCGAGGCAGCTGCCGTCGCCGGCGGCCGTCACGAACAGGAAGGCCTCGTCGAGCTCGACGACGGTCTGCCGCACGTTGCCCGCCTCGAAGTGGCGGCCCACGCCCTTGGCGAGACTGTGGAATCCCGAGGCGACGGCGGCCAGGTGCTCGCTGTCCTCCCTCGTCAGGTCCTTGGACACGCCCGTGGCCAGGCCGTCGCCGGAGAGCACGACGGCCTTGCGGATGCTGGCGACCCGGTCGACGAGCTCGTCGAGGAGCCAGTTGAGCTCCATCCGGTGCGTCGCGCTGTGGTCGGTCGTCTTCGGTGCGGTCATCGACCGTCCCCCTTAGTGGTTCCTGGTGCTGTGCCGTTCCGGGCCCCGTCGCCCGCGGCGTTCTCCTTGCGGCCGCGCTGCCAGCCGCGCTGGAGCGAGGCCATGCGGCTGCGTACCTCGTCGGCGTCGCGCTCGGCAGGGTCGGTCTCCCGGCCGGCCTGCTGTTCGGGCTCGCGTCGCAGCTGCGGGGCCAGGTTGGCCTGCCGTACGCGCTTGGGCAGTGCTCCCGTGCCGGGTTCGGTGCCCTGGGGTGTGCTGCCTGTGGGGGCGGTGGTGTCGCCCGGGCCGCCGGGGGCGATCGCGGGAGGCCGGGCCCTGCGGGGCAGCGCGGGAGGCTCGGACGGTTCGCCGTGGCCGGCGGCCGGGGGTCCCACGCGGTCGGTGAGTCCGGCTGCGGGGCGCGGGGATGCCTCGCCGCGGCGGCGGGACGGCAGCGGTGCCAGGCCGTCCGGCTCGGAGCGGCGCGGGCCCGTCGGGGCCTCCTCGGCCGCTTCTTCGCGACGGGAGCGCTGGTCGGTGACGGGCTTGCCGTGCGAGCTCACCAGCTTGGGCGTCCGGCGCCGGGGCAGCGGCACGGGGCCGCTCGGGCTGTCGTCGGCCGCGAACCGGTCCGTGGCGTCGGAGGGCCGCTGATGGCGCTCACCCAGCCGGGCCGGGGCGTCGTCGTCCGTGCGGGCGATGGAGCGACGGGGCCGGAAGATCCCGCCGCGTTCGCTGTCCTCGTCGCCGAGGGCGCCCGGGAAGTCGTCGAGGGCATCCAGGTCGACGGGCGCCTCCAGCTCCACCGGCCCGTCCAGGAGCGAGGACGGCACGCCGGGCAGCTGGACGGGTACCTGGGCCAGTGCGCCGACGCGGCTCTGCTCCAGTTCGGCCTCCTTCGAGGGCCGGTCCCGGTCGAGGCGGAAGCCGATGCCGTTGGTGTCGGGAACGTCGTCGGTGAGCAGCACGTCGGGGATGAAGACGACCGCCGTGGTGCCCCCGTAGGGAGACGGCTGCAGCGAGACGCGGACGTTCTGGCGCTGGGCGAGGCGGCTGACCACGAAGAGCCCGAGCCGGTCGGTGTCGGAGAGTTCGAACTCGGGTGTCTCGGCGAGCCGGAGGTTGGCGTCCAGCAGCGCTTCGGCGGCCATGCCGAGGCCCCGGTCGTGGATTTCGAGGGTGAAACCGTTGGCGACCCGCTCGCCGAGCACCTGGACGGCGGTGTGCGGCGGGGAGAACACCGTCGCGTTCTCCAGGAGTTCGGCCACCAGGTGGGTGATGTCGGCGACGGCCGGGCCGGTGACGGCGATCCGCGGCAGCCGGCGGACCTCGATGCGCTCGTAGTCCTCGACCTCGGCGACGGCGGCGCGGACGACGTCCATCAGCTGTACGGGCTTGCGCCACTGCCGCGACGGGGCGGCGCCGGAGAGGATCACCAGGCCTTCGGCGTGCCGGCGCATACGGGTGGTGAGGTGGTCGAGGCGGAAGAGGTCGGCGAGTTCGTCGGTGTCCTCGGTCCTGCGCTCCATCGTGTCGAGCAGGGTGAGCTGCTTGTGCAGCAGCACCTGGCTGCGACGGGCGAGGTTGACGAAGACCTCGGAGACGCCGGAGCGCAGTTCGGCCTGTTTGACGGCGGCCTCCACGGCGGCGCGCTGGAGGGTGTTGAGGGCCTGGCCGACCTCGCCGATCTCGTTCTTGTCGTACTCCAGGCGGGGAACCTCGGTCTCGACGTCGACCAGTTCGCCCGCGGACAGCCGGCGCATCACGCTGGGCAGCCGGACACCGGACGCCTCGTGCGCCTCCAGGCGCAGCTGCCGCAGGTCCTTGATGAGACCGCGGCCGACGCGGACGGACAGGACGACGGAGAGCAGGAGGGCGATCAGGCCGAGGAGCCCGGCGACGAGCGCCTGGACGATCACGCCCACGGCCACGGGCCGGGTGCGGCTCTGGTAGCGGTCGCCGGCCTGGTCGTCGAGGGTGCGCAGTTCGTCGAGCACGTTGCCCGCGGTGCTGTCCCAGGTCTGGGCACTGACGCCGCGCGGTGTGCCGGACTTGGTGGCGATGGCCTCCTGCTCGGCCACGCGCAGTGGTGCGGTGGTGGCGTTCTTCCAGAAGCGCTCGTAGCGGTCGCGCTCGGCGGCGGGGAGCAGCGGCAGGCTGATGTCGTACAGCAGGGTGCGCTGGGCGACGAGGTCGGAGATGCTGCGGGTCTCGTCGCGGGAGAGTTTTCCGACCACCAGGGCGGAGCCGAGCAACGCGTCCTCGCGGGAGAGGAGTTCGCGGGCGCGGGTGATGTTGACGAGGGCGCGGGCCTCCTTGTCCATCTCGACGTCGTCGATGCCGTCGAGGTTCGCCCGGAGGGAGAAGCAGGGGTCGACGATCCGGTTGTAGCGGTCGAGGGCCTGGGCGCGGGTGACCGTGCCTTCCTCGACGCCGCGCCTGAGGGAGTCGATGCTGTCGAAGGCGTCGAGGACGGCGGTGACGCGATCGCTGTCGTCGCCGTCCATGGCTCCGCGGACGTCGGAGTCCTTGGCGTTCTTCCGGATCTTGGCGATGGCCTTGTCGGTGGCCGTCCGGGTGCGGCGCAGGGCCAGGAGGGCGTCGGAGGCCCGGGGGTCGGCGAGGTAGACCAGGGTCTGGCGGCGTTCCTGCTGCAGGACACGGGCGGTGTCCTCGGTGGGGTAGCCGATGCGTTCCATGATGTCGGAGACGCGGAACAGCTGAGTGGCTTCCCGTCCCGTGAGTACCGTCGCGAAGCCCCAGATGGCGGTCAGGGACACCAGCGGCACGAGAAGCAGCGCCACGATCTTCCGGCGGATCGACTTCCCGCGAAAGCGCATGTCCTCCCCCAGCTCGCCCCCCTCCGGTGTGGGGGTACACATGTGCGTCAACAAACGGCGCGAGCCTACTACCGTCACGCTGCCAACTCGAAGACGTGTCCGGAAGCTGATCCTCCGCATTGCCGACGGGACATGGCGAGTTGTCCGGGCATTGCGGGAGATTGCCACCCTGAATCCGTCCGTTGCGTCAGCAGCGAACCAGGCAGAACCGGCGGCCCGGTTGGCCGGAATTTTTCCCCAGTTGGGAATCTTCTCGGCATGTCGTGCGTCCATATCTACGGGAGATGGGTGCGGAATCGGCCACAGGAGCCGCATCACGCAACTCGGCGGCGTAAAACAGCGCAAGCCGGGCAGCCACTGGGGAGCCGGTGTTTTGGAACACCGGAGCGAGCGGTCTGCCGGCGGTGGGGAGTGACACGTTGATGGGCACGGCGGAGCGGCGCGAGGCGCCCGAGGACGGTGTGAAGACGCGCTCGACGGCGCGGCAGGGGCCGAAGGCAGCGGATCGCGACATTCCGTCGCAGCGGCGTGCCGCGGAGTTTGCCGAGGCGCAGCCACAGCCGCGTTATCGGCCGTTGTGGGTGGAGGAGCCGGCGCGGCGGCGCCGGATGCCCGATCCGGTGCGGACGTCGGCCGTGCGCGCGGTGCTCATCGTCGCCGTGACACTGATTCAGGCCATGGTGGCGTTCCTGTGCACGATGGCCGGGTCCTGGCTGGCGTTCCCGATGGTGATCAGCAGTGTGGCCGGCACCGTGGTCGCCACCTGGGGCGTGGTCGACATCTGGGTGACCCGCCAGGTGTGGAACCAGCGCAACGGCGTGGTGTCGGAGCCGAGCAGCACGGCACGCTCCCTGCGGCGTGAGCGGCGCGCCGCCCGACGGCAGGCACGGGCCGACGAGCGGGAGCGGGAGCGGATAAGCCGCCGGGGCGGCACCGGACAGTTGTCGCACCCCTGAGGGAGCAGCCGAGGACGGCGAAGGGGGCGAGCCCGAGGACCCGCCCCCTTCGCCGTCCTCGGACGGTCAGGCCTTGGCGTACTCCCAGCCGCCGCAGCTGTACGGCGTGCCGCTGGACGTGTCCTGCAAGCAGGCGCGGATCTGCAGGGTGGTGCCCTCCGCGAAGGACAGGTCCCAGTTCTTGGGGACGGCGTAGCCGTTGCCGTTGTAGTACGAGTGCGTGGGTGAGCTCGAGTTGTAGCGCCACTGGGCGGCGGTGCCGTGGCCGTCCTTCTTCATGTCGAGGGCGGTGAGGATCTCGCCGTCCTGGGCGAACTCGGTCTTCGCACTCGGCGAGGTGAGGGAGTTGTAGGCCTCGAAGACGCTGCCGGCGGCCTGTGCCGGGGCGGTACCCAGGACGAGCACCGACGCGGCGGCCGCGGCTATACCGAGGAGGGTCGTCAGACGACGGTTGGGCGTGCGCAAGGCGGCGTTCCTCTCTTCGGACAGCTGGTCGAATCTGAACTTACCTGAGAGTAAAGGGAGTTCAACGCTCAAGGGGTTGCAGATGCTGGGCGTTTGAACATGCGTGTCGCCGTGATCTCGCTGTGCACCGCCTCCTGAGCCTGGGGCGGCTGCGGCAGTCCTGGGCGGAGGTGTTCCTCCACGCTGATGTATTTGAGACCGGCGCGCAGGTCGGCGTCGTTGCGCAGTCGGATGACCAGCGGGAACTCGGCCAGTGCGGTCGTGTCGAACAGGCCTGTGGTGTACAGCAACTGGACACCGAGTGCGTCCGAGACAGCTCGCTGGAGCTCCAGCAGATACGTGGCGTTGGCACGGCCGATGGGGTTGTCCAGGAACAGCGTGCCGGCGTGACGGTGCTTGTCCCGGCCCCGGTCGTTGCTCCTGAGCGCGGCCATCGTGCAGTACAGGGCGATGGCGGCGGTGAGCAGCTGGCCGCCGGAGAACACGTCGCCCATCTGGCCGACGGGGACGCGCTCGGCGCGCAGCACGGCGTCGGGCTTGAGGATCTCGACCGCGATCCCCTTGGGCTGGAGTGCCGCGGCGACACCGCGCAGCAACAGGGACATGCCGTCGCGCCGCAGGTCGGAGTTCTTCTTCACCGCCGCGCGCGTGGCCTCGTCGATGACCTCGCCCAGCCGCTCGGTCAGCGTCGCCTGGTCGGGCTCTTCGAAGCGGATGCGCAGGAACTCCTGGCCGGACCACTCGCCCAGCCCCTCGGGCAGCCGGGACAGCCGCTGCGCGGACCGCAGGGTGGCGAGGGCCGACTCGACGAGCCCCCGCAGCCGGTCCACGATCGAGTCCCTGTTGCGCTCCAGCTGCGCCAGCTCGTCCGTGAGGACGCGGAGCCGGGGTGCGAAGGCGACCGCCCACTTCTGGGCGTGCTCGGGCAGCGCGGAGGCCGGCAGCTCGCGGATCTGCTGACGGGCAGGGGTGCGGACCTGCTCGTAGCGGGTGGAGTTGGCGTGCCGGACCAGGACGTCACTCGCCTCGCGCACGGAGGACTCGGCGGCGGACAGGTCGGCGGCGCAGCCGCGCAGCGAGCGGCGGGCCTCGGCGGCCGCGTGGCGGGCGTCCTCCAGGCTGCCGGGGTACGGCTCCGGCTCTTCCTGCTCCTCCTCCGCGGTGTGCTCGCGCAGCAGGTCGCGGAGCATCGCGGCGATCTCGTCGAAGCCGCCTGCCGCGTCCTCGGCGGCCCGGTGGGCCTCCAGCAGTTCGGCGTGCGCCTCGCGAGCCTGGGCCAACGCCTCGGTGCGGGAGGTGAGTTCGGCGGTGGCGGTGCGCAGCAGCGCCTGTGCGTGCTCGGCGTCGCGCGGGAGCAGTTCCTCGGGCAGCTCGGTGTGCGCCTCTCCGTCCTCCGGGGCATGCCGCTCGGCCTCGCCGCGCAGCCGTCCGAGCTGCTCGCTCGCGGTCGACATACGGGTCTCCAGGAGCTGTACCAGCTCCTCCGCGCGCGCGGCGGCGGCCTGCCGGGAGGGGCCGTCGGATCCGTCGGGCGACTGAAGCAGCTGCTCGGCGCGGGTACGGACCTTGTTGCTGAGCCGGTCCAGCTCGGCGTGGGCCGCGCTCTCGTCGCTCTCGGCGCGGGCCTGTTCGGCGCGCAGGTCGGCACCGACACCGACCTTCTCGTACACCTGGGAGGCGGCCCGGTAGGCCTCACGGAGTGCGGGCAGGGGGGTCTTGGGCCCCTCCGAGTCGTCCTGGGGAACGTCGTCGGGGGCGCCGGCGATCTCGGAGCGCTCGGCGCGCAGCGCACGGGCGGTGCGCCGGGCGTCGTCGGCGGCGCGCTGAGCGGCACGTCGGTCCTCGTCGGCGGCGCGGGCCCGCTCCAGGCAGATCTGGGCGCGGACCTCGGACTCGGTGGCCTCGTCGGCGAGTTCGCGCAGTCGGACCTGCCAGCCGGAGCGCTCGCGGAGCCGGAAGGCGAGTCCGGCGAGGGCGTCGGCGGCCCGCCGGGCCTTCTGGGCGGCCTCCTGCCGCTCGTCGCGCGCGTGCGCCGCCTCGGCGGCGGCCTCGTCGGCCTCGGCCCGTACGGTCCGCGCCTCGGCCAGTTCGGCCTCGGACTCCTCGGCGAACGCGCGTGAGGTGCGCGCGGCCTCCGCCAGTTCCACGAGCCGCCCGGCCGGACAGCCCGTACGCCACGAGGCCAGACGGGCCGCCAGCTCCCGGTCCTTGCCGAGCCGGGCGGCCAGCGTCCGGATCTCCTCGTCCCGCTCGGTCGCCCGCGCGCGCAGCGCCTGCCGCTCCTCGTCGGCGGCGTGCTCGTCGTGCATGGCCGGGTTCGGCGGTACGAGGAACACGTCGCCGGCGGTCGAGTCGGCGGCCGGGGTGGGAGCCAGCAGGGCGGCCGCCGTGCCCACGGCCACGGCGGAGCGCGGCAGCAGCGCCGCCTCGCCGAGTGCCTCACGGGCACGCGCGTGCGTGTCCGGGTCGGTGATGATCACGCCGTCGACCAGCTCCGGACGGGCGGCGAGCACGCGCGCGTGGTCGGCCGGGTCGACGGCCTGGGCGAGATAGCGCCAGCCGGGCAGCGCGGGGATGCCGTGCTCGCCCAGGAACTCGACGGTGGCCAGCACGTCCGGGCCGGGTGGCAGCAGTCCGCCGTCACCGAGCGCGCCGAGGATCCGGGCGTCGTCCGCCGCGGCGGTGCGCAGGTCGAAGAGCTGGCGTTCGGCGGAGGAGACGGTGTCGTCGAGGAGTTCGCGCAGTTCGTCCGCGAAGCGGTCCAGGTCCTCCGGGGCCATGGGGCCTTCGGCGAGGTCGTGGGTGGCACGGGAGCCGTCGGCCTCGGGGGACGAGCCGGTCGCCGCGCCCCCGCCCCGCGCCGTGCCGCCGTCGGCTCCGGTCCGCGGGCCGGGCACCCCGGCGCGCGCGGCTCCGAAGGCTCCCGGCATGCTCAGGAGCTCGCCCAGCCGCTCCTCCTGTGCCAGTACCTCAGCGAGGCGGCGCTCCGCCTCGTACGTCCGCTCCGCCGCCGTCGCCGCGTCCGCGGCCCGGGCCGCCGTCAGCTCCGCGCGAGACTCCGCGGAAGCCGCTTCGCGCGCGTGCTCCGTCGCCTTGCGGGCGGCCTCGCGGGCCGTGTCCCAGGCGGCGACGGCCGTCTTCTCGGCGTCGCTGGCCGCGAGGGCGGCGCGGGCCGGGTCGGCGTCGGGCGCGCTGTCGTCGAGCCAGCCCGCGCGCACCGCCTCGGCGGTCTCCTGCTCGACCTCGGTCAGGCGCTGGCGCAGATGTCCGGCCTCGCTGCGGGCGCGCTGTGCCTCTGTGGCGGCGGCGGTCGAGTCGCGGTACGCGGACTCGCCGACCTCCTGGAGGGCGGCGGAACGCTCCTCCCCCTCGTTGGCGAGGGTCTCGGCGCTTTCGGCGGCCGCGTGCAGGGCCCGTACGAGATCGACGGCGGCCTTGGCCCGGGCGGCGAGCGCGGGCGCCGCGTCCCGTTCGGCCTCCTGGATGGCGGCGGCCACGCGGGCGACGCGGTCGGCGGCGGCACGGTGGCGCAGCACGGCCTCGGCGGCCTGCCAGGCGGAGTGCAGCGTGCGCGCGTCGGCGAGCTCGCGCTTCTGCGCGGCGGCGGCCTTCTCCCCGGCGGCCAGCGCCAACGAGGCGTGCCGGTAGGCGAGTTCGGCGGTGATCAGCGCACTGCGCTCTCGCACGCCTTCTGAGTGCGTGACGGCGTACGCGGCGGCCGTGACCCGCTGGGCCAGGTCGGCGGCGCGCACCCGCTCCCGTACGCCCCGCGCGGACAGCCGCCGCGCGAGCGTGCGCGTACGGCGCTCGGCTCCCGCGTGGATGTCACGCGCGTGAGAGCGGGCTTCCGCGGCCTCGACGATCCGCCCGAGGAGATCGACCGACCCGGCGGTGAAGTCCCGCTCGGCGATCAGCTCGGCCCGTCGGCCCAGTTTGTTGCCGAAGCCGCCGACCAGGTCGGCGAGCCCGTCGGTGTCACGGGTGTCGGTGACCGCGCGCAGCAGCAGGTCGGTGAAGTCGGAGTCCTTCTTCACCGCGAAGAGACCGGCCGCCTCGCCCTCGTCGGCGTTCATCTCCCGCTGGTAGCGGAAGAGTTCGGGGTCAAGACCGAGGTCGCCGAGGTGCTCGATCCAGCGGTCGTGGATCTCCTCCCAGTGCACCTCCAGGTGCGGGTAGGCCTTCCCGGCCTCGGTGATGGCGTCGCGGAAGCCCTTCATCGTGCGGCGGCGGCCCTGCGCGCCGGAGGCGCCCTCGACGGGCGGACGTACGGCCGTGGACTCGGCGACGGGGAGGTTGTCGAGGCTCAGTCCGGGGCCGGGCCGGAAGGAGTACCAGGCCTCGGCGAACTTCCGGGGGTCGTTGGAGACCTGCCGCCCGCGCCATTCGCTGACCTTGCCGACGACCACGCACTCGCCGGTGAGGGTGTGCTGCCACTCCAGTGCCACGTGTCCGCAGTCGTCGGCGAGCAGGAACTTGCGCAGCACGCCGGAGCTGGCGCCGCCGAGGGTGTTGCGGTGACCGGGCAGCATCACCGAGAAGATCAGCTTGAGCAGGACCGACTTGCCGCCGCCGTTCTCCAGGAAGAGCACACCGGCCGGAGCGGGCCGGCGCGGTGGGCCGACGGGCTCCTCCTCGAAGAACTCCGCCTGCATCGGGGCAGGGTCGGGCACCGGCTCGCCCACGCCCCGCAGGTCAAGCACGGTGTCGGCGTAGCGCGCACCGGCGGGCCCGATGGAGTAGAGGCGGACCCGGGACAGCTCGTACATGGCGGACTCTCGTCGTCATTCTTCGGAAGGAACGGTGGGTTCGGAGGGTTCAGAGGCTTGGCGGCTTCGGCGGCTTCGGGTGCCGCGCGAGCCTCAGGAGTGGAACGGCAGCCCGGCCTCGGCGACGAGTTCCAGATCCTCGGTGTTCTCGGCGGGCAGCAGGCTCGCGGTGCCGTCGGTGACCGGGACGACGCCCAGGTCGAGGAGTTCGGCCAGCGCGGCGCTGCCTGCCATGTCGCGCACCTGGAGCTGGTAGCGGGCCGTCGTGCGGTAGGTGCCGCCGTTGTCGTCGCCCGTGCGCTGCAGGAACCCTGAGTCGGTGAGGAACGCGGCCGCCTTGCCGACGATGCCGGTGGTCGAACCGGCCAGCCGGCGCGCGTCCTTGGTGGCGCCGGCCGCGCTGCGTCTGGCCCAGATCCGCCAGGCGGTCTCCAGACCGGGCGCGTCGGTGGCCGGGTCGGTGTTCTCGCCCCGCTCGTCGGCCCTCTCCTCAAGACGCCGGCAGGCCTGCCGGACGAAGGCGTCGACGCCGTTGACGGTGATCCGGCCGATGTATCCGTCGTCGGCGAGGTCCTCGGGCCGCGGGAACGCCAGGGCGGCGACGGCGAGATGGGCGAGGCCGTGCAGGAACCGGTCCCCGGCGTCGGTGGACGCGCGACGCGCGTAGTCGCCCATGCGGACGGCGAACACCGAGTCCTCGGCGGCCGTCACGGCCATCCCCGCGCGCGGGGACACTTCCAGCACGATGAGTCCGAGCCCGGCGGCGACGGCGTCCGCGAGCCGCGCGAAGGGCGGGTCCTCGCGGTACCGGCGCAGCAGTTCGGTGTACTCCTGGTCGCGCGCGGGCTGCAGCTTGGGCTGGAGTCCGAAGGCGACGAGCCGCGCCGCGTCGGCGGCGTCGGCGGGCGTGACGGCGGCGCCGGCCGGCGCGGCGGCGGGCTCGGGCTCGCTCCAGTCGACGTGCTCGGTCACGGCTCCAGCTCCTTGTCGCTCTCACACTCGTACGTACGTCGGCCGGCTCCGTTCACGCCGCCTCCGTCCGGTCCGCCGCCATCCCCGCGGCGTCCAGCAGGGCGGTGCCGACGATGAGGTCGGCGCCGCCGAACTCGGGATCGTCCAGCTCGGTGCCGTCGTCCACGGCGAACAGCAGCTTCTCCTCGCCCTGCCGGTATGCCGTGCCGACCGCCGGGCTGGCCGCGTGCACCGCGAGCAGCGCCACCAGGTAAGGGAGGTCGGGGTCCTGTCGGCGCGCCTCGGCGAGCAGTCCGGACAGTCTTCTCGGCGCGTCCGCGGGCAGATCCAGCAGTTCCTTCGCGGCCGCCAGCTGATCGTCGCTGAACCGGCTGTCGTCCGGCGTGGCGATGAGGTCGGGCTCGGGCATCTCCGCGCCCAGGTGCTCCCGTTCCACCGGCGGTGTCAGGAGCAGGTCGACGAGGTCCGCGACCCGTACCGAAGCGGGCGTGCGCAGCCCGGTCCCGCGCGCGAAGAAGGCGTCCGTGACCCGGATCGCCTGCTCCAGGGGCAGGGGCAGCGCCGGCGCGACGAGGTGGCCGTAGAGGTCTATCCCCGAGGTCGTCATGGGGGTGGCGAAGGCCTGCCGGTCCTGCTCGGCGCGGAACAGGGGGCCTGCCTCCAGCAGCCGGGACTGCAGCTGTGTGTGCCGCCGGATGCAGTCCTTGACGATGTCGACCAGTTCGGCGGCGCGGCGCTTGTGCTCGGGGTCCTCGGTCTCGTCACGGGCCTTGCGGATGTTGGTGAGGATGGCGTTCTCGTGGCGATAGCGGTCGGCGACGTGGTCCAGGGCCTCGGCGATCATGTCCGGAACGGCGTTGAGCCAGTCCACGGCCCGGACGTTGCGCCGGGTCGCCTCCAGGGCCCGACGCAGGGTCTCCGAGTACTGCACGGTCCGGTACCTGGCCTGCTCCGCGGCGAGCTGGGCGTCGGCGAGACGGCCGCGGTTGATCAGGACCTCCAGCTTGACCTCGGCGGCGATCTGGGCGCTGGTGACGTCGGTGTCGAGCGCGCCGACCAGGACGTTGACCGCCTCGTCCGTCGTGCGCAGATAGACGGTGCCGCCGGGGCCGGGGACCTCCTCGATCAGCTTGAAGTCGTAGTCACGGCGGACATAGGTCCCGTCCGGCGCGAACGTGCCGTACACGGCTCGGAAGCCGCGGTCGACGCTGCCGACGTTGATCAGGTTCTCCAGGACCCAGCGGGCCACTCGCTCGTGCTCGGCGACGGGCCGCCGCGGGGCCTGGGCGGCGATGCGCGGGATGAGCCTGGCCACTATCTGCTCGTGGTCGGCGCCCGTGTCGAAGTCCATGTTGAGCGTGACGAGGTCGATGGCGGCGAGAGCCACCTCCGCCATGCCGTACACCGAGTACTCGCCCGCCAGGTTCGCCTTGCGCGCGTCGAGGTCGTGCAGCGGCGCCGTGCAGGCGAGCGCGCGCAGCCGCCGCGCCAGTCCCTCGTCGGCGGCCGGGCCCGGAGCCGGGCGCGGCCCCGCGCTGAACTGGGGCGGAACGCTGTCCGTCGATGCAGGCGAAGTCACGGTGCACAGACTAGGTCCTCGGTCTGACAACGACCCAAACGGCGCAGAAGCGACGGCCGTCACAGCACCGCGAGACGACCTCGGCGCTCACCCCGGCCGGGTCCTCGGCCGTCACCCCGCCGGCACTTTCAGCCGTCCCCCGGGCGTACCTTCAGCCGTCACCCGCAGGGCCGTCAGCCGTCGCCCCGGACGTCCTCCCCGACCCGCCTCCGGTACACCTCGACGACCCGTTCGAGCGAGTCCGCGAGATAGGTCTCCAGGAGCTTCTCCGCCTCGCGCCGGTCCCCCGCCTGGAGCGCCTGGAGGATCAGGCGGTTGCGGGCGAGGTAGGGCTCGTGCAGCCGGCGCGGGTCGTCCACGACGTGGAAGGCCAGCCGCAGCTCGGCGAAGACGCTGCGCATCAGTTCGTCGGTGCGTTCACTGCCGGCCAGGGCGACCAGTTCCCGGTGGAAGTGGATGTTGGCCGTACCCAGTCCTTTCCAGTCATTCTCGACGGCGGCCACCTGTCCCTCCGTCACCGCCGCGGCCGGGCCGTCCAGGACGTACGGCGGCTCGCCCAGCCCGCGTACGACGGCGCACTCGACGAGGGCGCGGGTGCGGTAGATGTCCTCGACGTCCTCGACGGTCAGGACCCGGACGAAGACGCCCCGGTTGAGTTCGTGGACGAGCAGGCGCTCGTGGGTGAGCAGCCGGAACGCCTCGCGCAGGGTGTTGCGGGAGACGCCGAGCGCCCCTCCGATGCTGTCCTCCGACAGCCGGGTCCCTGGCGGGAAATAGCCATCCGCGATGCGGCTTCTGAGGATGTCCGAGACCCGCTCGGCGGTGCTGGTACGGCCCAGGAGGGCGCGGTCGTCGGCCAGTCCCGTCAGCTGCTCTGCCATGCCCGGAATTCAACCGCAGACACAAGGACGAAACAACATGGGTATTGAAGGATCGTTGAACGATCCTCTACGGTGCTCCGCACGGCACGGCTTCTCCACCGCTCGACTCACGGCACAGCTCAGTTCCCGCACCCTCCGTCCCTCATCTGCGAGGTGCTCATGAGCTCGACCCCTCCACCCCAGGCCCTCTCCTCCGGCACCCGGCACGACAGGGGTGAACACGGCCCCGACGACGGCGCGTTGGGCTGGCTGCGCGCCCTCGGCCCCGGTGGCCGCCGCGCCTTCGCGGGTGCTTTCGGCGGATATGCCCTGGATTCCTATGACTACTTCACCCTGCCGCTGAGCATGGTCGCGCTGGCGGCGTACTTCGGTCTGGACAGCGGCCAGACCGGTCTGTTCACCACCGTCACCCTGGTGGTCTCCGCGATCGGCGGCGCCGTGGCGGGCGTGTTCGCGGACCGGGTCGGCCGGGTCAGGGCGCTGATGATCACCGTGATCACCTACGCGGTGTTCACCGTGGCGTGCGGCTTCGCGCCCAACTACGAGACGCTGCTGGTGTTCCGCGCCCTCCAGGGGCTCGGTTTCGGCGGCGAGTGGGCGGTCGGCGCGATCCTGGTCGCCGAGTACGCGAGCGCGAAGCACCGGGGTCGTACGCTCGGCGCGATCCAGAGTTCGTGGGCCGTGGGCTGGGGACTGGCCGCCGTCGTGTACACCCTGGTCTTCTCCTTCGCCGGCGACGACCTGGCCTGGCGCATCATGTTCTGGACCGGCGCGCTGCCCGCGCTGCTGGTGGTGTGGCTGCGCCGCCGGGTGCACGACGCCCCGGAGGCGACGGCCGCCCGCGAACAGAACGCACAGCGGGGCTCGTTCACCGCGATCTTCCGGCCCGGCACGGCAGAGTCCCCGGGTCTGCTGCGCACGACGGTCTTCGCGGGCCTGCTCTCGACCGGCGTCCAGGGCGGCTACTACACCCTGGCGACCTGGGTACCGACGTATCTCAAGACGGAGCGCGGCCTGTCCGTCGTCGGCACCGGCGGCTATCTGACCTTCCTGATCTCGGGCGCCTTCCTCGGCTATCTGACCGGCGGCTACCTCACCGACCGACTGGGCCGCCGCCGCAACATCTGGCTCTTCGCGCTGCTCTCGGCCCTGTGCATCCTGGCGTACGCGAACATCCCCCAGGGCGCCAACACCCTGCTGCTCGTGCTGGGCTTCCCGCTCGGGTTCTGCATGTCGGCGATCTTCAGCGGCTTCGGGTCCTTCCTGAGCGAGCTGTACCCGACGGCGGTCCGCGGCACCGGGCAGGGCTTCACCTACAACACCGGCCGCGCGGTGGGCGCCGTCTTCCCGACCCTGGTGGGCTTCCTGGCCGACAGCTGGGGCGTGGGCGGCGCGCTGGTCTTCGGTGCGATCGGATACGGCATCGCGGCCCTGGCGCTCCTCGGGCTGCCGGAGACGCGCGGGAAGGAACTGGCGTGACCGCGGTGGACCGTACGCAGGACCGTCCCCTGACTCTTGTCGACGAGCACGCGCACGCGTGGAGCGCGAAAACCGCGCGGGCCCGCTTCCGGGCGGGCCTGGCGGGCCCCACGGCCGGGATCGCGGCGGGCCACACTCAGGCCAACCTCATCTCGGTGCCCGCCGACTGGGCCTACGACATGCTGCTGTTCTGCCAGCGCAATCCCAAGCCCTGTCCGGTCCTCGACGTCACGGACGCCGGTTCCTGGACCACGGTCCTGGCCGAGGGGGCGGACCTGCGCACCGATCTGCCCCGCTACCGGGTGTGGCGGGACGGGGAGCTGGTGGACGAACCGACGGACGTGCTGGCCCACTGGCGCGACGACCTGGTGTCGTTCCTGATCGGCTGCAGCTTCACCTTCGAGTGGGCGCTCGCCGGGTCGGGCGTCCCGATCCGCCATGTCGAGCAGGGCCGCAACGTCCCGATGTACGTGACTGGCCGGCAGTGCCGTCCCGCGGGGCGGCTGAGCGGGCCGATGGTGGTGTCCATGCGTCCGGTGCCACCGGAGCACCTGGCCACCGCGATCCGGGAGAGCAGTCTGTTCCCGGCAGTGCACGGCAGCCCCGTGCACTGCGGCGACCCCTCGGCGCTCGGCATCGACGACCTCGGCAGCCCCGACTTCGGCGACCCCGTGACTGCCGGACCGGACGACATCCCGGTGTTCTGGGCCTGCGGGGTGACGCCCCAGGCGGCGGTGATGGCCTCGCGTCCGCCGTTCGCCCTCACCCACGCCCCCGGCCAGATGTTCCTCACGGACGCCCGCGACGAGCAGTACCGCGTCGCCTGACAGCACGACACGAAGACCGGAGGCACACGGTTCCATGACCGCGATCGATCTGAACGCCGACCTCGGCGAGGGCTTCGGCCGCTGGCGGCTGACCGACGACGAACAGCTGCTGTCCGTCGTCACCAGCGCCAACGTGGCCTGCGGCTTCCACGCCGGGGACGCGGCCACCATGCGCCGGGTGTGCGAGCTGGCGGCCGAGCGCGGTGTGACGATCGGCGCGCAGGTCTCCTACCGGGACCTGGCGGGGTTCGGGCGGCGCGCGATGGAGGTGCCGCCCGCCGAGCTGGCGGCCGAAGTGGCGTACCAGATCGGTGCCCTGGAGGTCTTCGCGCGCGCGGCGGGCGCGCGCGTGGCCTATGTGAAGCCGCACGGCGCGCTCTACAACCGGGTCGTGCACGACGAGGAGCAGGCCCGGGCGGTGATCGACGGCGTGCTCCTGGCAGGCGCCTCGCTCCCCGTCCTCGGGCTGCCCGGCTCGCGCCTGCTGGAGCTGGCGGAGAAGGCGGGGCTGCCTGCCGTCGCGGAGGCATTCGCGGACCGTGCGTACACCGACGAGGGGACGCTCGTGCCGCGCGGGCAGGACGGCTCGGTGGTCAGCGACCCGGAGGCGGTCGTCGAGCGCTCGGTGGATCTGGCGCGCTCCGGCGCTGTCAACGCTCAGTCCGGCACGCGCATCGAGGTGCGCGCCCGCTCGCTGTGTCTGCACGGGGACACTCCGGGTGCCGTGGAGCTGGCCCGCCGCGTGCGCGCGCGGCTGGTGGATGCGGGCATCCGGGTGGAGGCCTTCGCATGAGGGCCCTGCCCGTCGGCGACAGCGGGCTGCTCGTCGAGGTGTCGTCCGACGCGCAGGCCCAGGCGTTGCACGCGGAGCTGCTGCGCCGCCGCGCGGAGGGCTCCCTGGCGGTCCGCGAGATCGTCCCGGCGGCCCGTACGGTCCTCCTCGACGGCCTTGACGACCCGGTCCGTTGGGCATCCGAACTGACCGCCTCCGAGGTACCGCCCACTCCTCCACGCGCGCGTGCGGCGATCGAGCTCCCCGTGCGTTACGACGGCCCGGACCTCGCCGAGGTCGCCGCGCACTGGAAGGTGTCCGAGCAGGAGGTGGCCCGCATCCACGCCGCCACCGAATTCACCGTCGCCTTCTGCGGTTTCGCGCCCGGCTTCGGCTACCTCACCGGTCTCCCGGACCGCTACGACGTGCCACGCCGGGCCACTCCGCGTACCGCCGTGCCGGTCGGGGCCGTGGCGCTCGCGGGCCCGTTCACGGGTGTGTATCCGCGTTCGTCGCCGGGCGGCTGGCAGCTGATCGGGACGACGGACGCGGTCCTGTGGGACCACGCGCGCGTGCCGGCCGCGCTGCTGTCACCGGGGACGCGTGTCCGCTTCATACCGGCGGACGACGCATGACCGACCGCGCGCTCGTCGTCGTACGGGCCGGGGCGCTGACCACCGTGCAGGACAGCGGGCGGCCCGGGTACGCCCACCTCGGTGTGCCCCGTTCCGGAGCGCTCGACGCACCCGCCGCGGCGCTCGTCAACCGGCTGGTCGGCAACCCGCCCGACGCCGCCGTCCTGGAGACGACCCTCAACGGCTGCGCCGTACGGCCCCGTTCGACGGTCACCGTGGCGGTCGGGGGTGCCCCGTGCCCCGTCACGGTGGGCGGACGGCCGGTCGCCTGGGGCGCCCCGGTCGTGGTGCCGGCCGGGGAGGTGCTGGAGGTGGGCACGGCCGTCGCCGGAGTACGCGGTTACGTGGGCGTCTGCGGCGGCATCGCCGTGGAGCCGGTCCTCGGGAGCCGATCCACCGATCTGCTGTCCGGCCTCGGCCCGGCGCCTCTCACGGACGGCGTGGTGCTGCCGCTGGGCCCTCCGGCCGGTTTGCACGCGCGCGTGGACGTCGCCCCGCAGCCGCGGCCACCGGCCGAACTCGTCCTGCGTGTGACGCCGGGTCCGCGCGACGACTGGTTCACGCCACGGGCCGTGCGCGACTTCACCACGCGCGCGTACCGGGTGTCGTCGGCGAGCAACCGCATCGGGCTGCGCACGGAGGGGCCCGCGCTGGAGCGGGCCGTTCCCGGCGAACTCCCCAGTGAGGGCATGGTGCTGGGCGCGGTCCAGGTGCCGCCGGACGGCCGCCCGGTGGTCTTCCTCGCGGACCACCCGACCACCGGGGGCTACCCGGTGATCGCGGTGGTCCGCGCCGCCGACCTCCCGGCGGCCGCGCAGGCGGTGCCGGGCACCCCGGTCCGCTTCGTGGCCGTACGCCGCCGTTGAGCCGTCACGCCGCGTCCGGCTGCTCCGCGACGGACAGGGCGGCCAGCGCGGCCGACACCGCGGCGGAGGTCCGCAGGTCGAGGCGGGCGCTGGTGCCCCGCGCGCGGTGCCGCATCTCGTCGGCGGCCAGCCTCAGCAGCTGCGGCAGCAGGTCGGTGCACCGCCTGGCCACCCAGGCGGTGCCGGCGGTGGCCAGCCACCACAGGCTCGCCGACTTGGTGGGTGCCGCGAACTCCGGCTCGGGCGAGGGCGTGGTCCCGGTCGCGAAGCCCGCGTCGGCGAGCAGCGCGTGGAAGCGCAGGGCCAGTTGCCGGTGGCCGCGCTCGCCGGGATGGAGCCGGTCCGCGCTCCACATGGCGCGGTCGGTGAGCCAGAGGCCCTCCGAGGCGTGCAGGTGGACGGCGCCGTAGCGGTCGGACAGCGCGTGCACGACCGCGTTGACCGCCCGCTGCCGCCGGGCCAGCGGGCGGGCGAGGGCACCCGGGAGCCCCAGCATCGCGCCGGGGTCGGGCAGGCAGGCCGTGAGCAGGACCGCGCCCTGTCGGGTGAAGGCCGCGTAGACCTTGTCGAGCCGCGCGGCCACCGCGTGGATGTCGAAGGTGCAGCGCAGGGTGTCGTTGACGCCGATGACGACGGACACGACGTCCGGGCCGAGCTCCAGTCCGGCCGGGGTCTGACGCTCCAGGACGTCGCGCGTCTGTGCCCCGCTGACCGCGAGGTTGGTGAACTCGACCGGGTTCTCCGAGAGCCCGCCGGCCAGCAGTGCGGCCCAGCCGCGCCACCCGTCGCCGGCGGGGTCGCCCACGCCCTCGGTCAGCGAGTCCCCGAGGGCCACGAAGCGGACGGATCTCATACGACGCCCTCCGGGACGACGCGACGGGACGGTGCCGGGCTGTCCTGCCCGTCCGTACCCTCGCCCGCACCACGGGACAGCACCGGCGCATCGTGCGCCGCGAGGAACGCCTCCACCGCCGTTCCCCACCCGAAGCACTCCGCCCGCGCGCGTGCCGACTCCCGGCGCCCGGGTTCGGCCCGCTCCAGGAGCGTCTCGATCGCGTCGGCGAAGGCCTCGCCGTGGTCGGCCGCCGTGGCGCCCGCGGACCCGATCACCTCGGGCAGCGCGGACGACGCGCTCGCCACCACGGGCGTACCGCACGCCATGGCCTCCAGGGCGGCGAGCCCGAAGGTCTCGGCCGGCCCGGGCGCCAGGGACACGTCGGCGGAGGCCTGGAGGGCGCCCAGCGCACCCCGGTCGGACACATGCCCGAGGAAGGTGCTCGGCAGCCCGCGCTCGCGCGCCCGCTGCTCCAGACGCGCCCGCAGCGGTCCGTCCCCGGCCACCACGAGCACCGCCCGCCGCCCGCGCCGCAGCAGCGCGTCCAGGGCGTCGAGCGCGGTGCCCGGCCGCTTCTCCACGGACAGCCGGGAGCACATCACCAGCAGCGCCTCGTCCGGGCGCGCGTGCCGGGCCCGCAGGCCCGGGTCGCGCAGGGCGGGGTGCCGCTCCATCAGATCGACGCCCAGCGGAGCCCGTACGACGTTGCGCGCGCCGATGCGCACGAACTCCCGCTCGGCGAACTCCGTGGTGCACACGACCCGCGAGTACGTGTGGGCCGTAAGGATGTTGAGGGAGTCGGCGGCCCGGCGGGACAGGTTCTCCGGCAGGCCCCAGGTGCGCAGCACCCCGTCGGCGGTCTCGTGGGACACCATCACGGCGGGGACCCGGGCCCGGCGGGCCCACCTGCCGGTCCAGCGCAGCGTCGTCCGGTCGGACACCTCCAGGCGGTCCGGGCCCAGCTCCTCCAGGAGGGCGGCGACGCGCCGCTTGTCGGTGAGGACGCGGTAGCCACCGGTGCCCGGCAGCAGCGGGCCGGGCAGGGTGATGACCCGGCCCTGCTCGGTGTCCTGGTCGGTGTGCCGCTCGCCCGGCACGATCAGCACCGGCTCGTGGCCGGCGGTGCGAAAGCCCTTGCCCAGCTCACGCAGCGCGGTGCGCAGACCGCCCGAGGCGGGGGCGACGAAGTTGGCGAGCCGCACGATGCGCAGGGAGTCGGTGGTCATGCCGCCACCACCGCCCGGCGCCCGGCGAGCACATCGTCGTAGTGGGCGATCAACTGGTCGCCGACGGCGGCCCAGGTGCGGCCCTCGACCGTGGCCCGCGCGGTGGCTCCGAAGTCGGCACGCAGCACCGGGTCGGCGGCCAGGGCCCGTACGGCGTCCCGTACGGCATCCGCGTCGCGCGGCGGCACCAGGAACCCGGTGCGGCCGTGGTCGACCAGGTCGAGCGGGCCGCCGGCGGCCGGGGCGACCACCGGCACGCCGCTGGCCATGGCCTCCTGGACGGTCTGGCAGAAGGTCTCGAAGGGGCCGGTGTGCGCGAAGACGTCCAGCGAGGCGAAGATCCGGGCGAGTTCGTCGCCGGTGCGGCGCCCCAGGAAGACCGCGCCGGGCAGGGCCTCGGTCAGGTGCTCCTGGCTGGGTCCGTCGCCCACCACCACGACCCGCACGCCCTCCAGGCCGCAGACACCGGCCAGGAGTTCGACCTGCTTCTCGGGGGCGAGCCGGCCGACGTAGCCGACGATCAGCTCGCCGTTCGGGGCGAGTTCGCGCCGCAGCGCTTCGTCACGGTGGTCGGGACGGAAGCGGACGGTGTCCACACCGCGCGCCCACAGCTTGACCCGGGGCACACCGTGCGCCTCCAGGTCGTGCATGGCCGCGCTGGAGGGGGCGAGGGTGCGGTCGGCGGCGGAGTGGACGGAGCGGATGCGCCGCCAGGCCGCCGCCTCGCCGGCGCCCACGTAGGTACGGGCGTATCCGGCCAGATCGGTCTGGTAGACGGCCACGGCGGGGATACCGAGCCGGGCGGCGGCCGCCATGCCGCGGACGCCGAGGATGAAGGGGCTGGCCAGGTGCACGACATCGGCGCGGTGCTCGATGAGTGCCGCCGCGAGGCGCCTGCTGGGCAGGGCGACGCGGACCTGGGGGTAGCCCGGGAGCGGGAGGGAGGGGACATGGACGACGGGGCACGGCGCCGAGGCGTCGGGCTTGTTCCCGGGAGCGGGGGCCGGGGCGACGACGAGGGGAGCGTGACCGCGGTCGACGAGGTGCCGGGCGGTCTGGAGCGCGCAGTGGGCCACGCCGTTCACATCGGGGGGAAAGGATTCGGTCACGATGACGACACGCATACCGGTGTTCTCGCCGCACTGGACGTGGCCGCGTCAACGTGGATCTTTCCGGACGACAAACGTCCCATGAGCGTTGCGCTGCACACCCGAGCAGGTCAGACCGTGTCCATGCCCTCCTGACCCGCGAGTCACCTCGTGTTCACGAGACCGGCCCGTCGGGCGTGATCCGACTGCGTACGGCTGTCTGGACCTCGTCCTCCTCGGCCGGATCCGCGGCCAGCCGGCGCAGCTGTTCGACGACCCGGGCGTCGCCGGTCTCGGCGTGCCGGGCGGCGACTTCGCGGGTGGTCTCCTCGCAGTCCCACAGGCATTCGACGGCGAAGCCCGCGGGGAACGAGGGGTCGGTGGCGGCCAGGGCGCGGGCGGCGCGGCCGCGCAGGTGCGACGAGGCCGTCTCGCGATAAATATGGCGCAGAACAGGCGCCGCACAGACGATGCCGAGGCGTCCGGTGCCTTCGACGAGGGTCCACAGGGTCGGCGCGTCGGGGCCCTCGCCCCGTACGGCCTCGCGGAGCGCGCCGAGGACGAGGTCGCTGTCCTGGGTTCCGCCGCGGCAGGCGAGCATGCGTCCGGCGGCGGCGCCGAGGGCGTCGGGCCGGTGGGCCCAGCCGCGGGCCCGGTCGACGGCGGCGATGCTGCGCATCCGCTCGAAGGCGTCGACGGCGGCTTCCACGACGGGTGTCGTGCCGTCGGTCACCGCGGCCTCGATCAGGTCGAGGGCGTCGCGGTCGTTGCTGTCGGCCAAGTACCGCAGAGCGGTACACCGGGCGCCCTCGCCGCCCTCCCGGGCAGCCCGGACGATCTCCGGCCGGTCCTCGGGGCCCGCGACGGCGACGAGGCAGCGGGCGGCCGGGACATGGAGGGCGGCACCGCGTTCGACGCCCTGCTGGGCCCATTCGAACACCGCCTGCACGCTCCACCCCGGACGGGGTCCGCTCGGTCGCATCTGGCGTTGCCAGCGGTCGAAGCAGCCGGTCTCCTGGGCGGCACGCACGCGTGTGGCGACGGATTCCCGCGGATCCTCGGCCCACAGCCGCCAGGGCCGGGGCTCGAAGGCGTCCCGTACGGCCGCGGCCAGCTCGGCCTCGCCCTCCGCGTCGGTGGCGAAGCGGGCCAGCACGGGTGCGGCGAGGGCGCGCAGGCCCGCGTCGTCGTCCCGCAGGGCGAGTTCGTCCAGGGCCCAGGCCCAGTTGGAACCGATGGCGGCGTACCTGCGCAGCAGTTCGAGGGCGTCCCGCCTGCCGTACGAGGCGAGGTGGCCGAGGACGGCGAGCGTGAGGCCGGTGCGGGACTCGTCGGAGTCGAGCACGTCCTCTGGGTCGAAGAGGTGGGCCTCGAGGGCGTCCAGCTCTCCGTCGAGGTCGAGGTAGAGCCGGGCGTAGTAGAGGGAGCGGTTCTCCACCTGCCAGTCGTGGCGGGGGTCGCGGAGCACACAGTGGTGCAGTGCCGCGAGCGCCTCGGCACGCGGGGCGGTGAGCGCGTGCAGCGTGCCGTCGCCGCGGCCCCGCTGGAGCAGGCCGAGCAGCGTACCGCTGGGCGCTATGACCGGATCGAACATGGGAAACAGCCTCACATCAAGCGTCGACGCAACCGGGGAACACGCACTACCTGGCCGCGTGACACAACGTCGGGGCGCCCGCCGTCTTCTGCTTGCTGCTGACCATTTCTCTCTGCCTCTCGTCAGTGGCCCATGCGGACCGCATCACGGTCCGCGCGGTGCGGCAACACCTGCCCTGCCATCACGTCCGTGAATCACGACGTCATGATGACTCGCGGGTTTCTCCTGCCGCGACCGTATTTCCGGCGGCCCTTTACCGCCTCCCCCGTTTTTTGTGTCGTACCTGATCAGGACGTTCGGATCACTGTGCGCCGAACAATTCCAGGAGTTCCTTCTTGCCGAACATACGCGCTGTGTCGATGGCCGACGGAGTACCCGCGGTGGGATCGGCGCCGCCTTCTAGAAGAGCCTTGATCACTTCTTGTTCGCCCTTGAACACCGCCCCGGCGAGCGGGGTTTGACCCCGGTCGTTCACCCGGTCCGCCTCGGCGCCCCGGTCGAGCAGTTCGCGCACCGCGTCGGCGTGACCGTGGTACGCGGCGAGCATCACCAGACAGTCCCCGCGGTCATTGGTGAGGTTGGCCGGAACGCCCGCGTCCACGTACGCCACGAGCGCCTCGGTCCGGCCCTGGCGGGCCAGATCGAAGATCTTGGTCGCCAGCTCCACGACCTCGGGGTCGGGGGCTTGTGTCATCGGACGGACCGCCTCTCCTGTGAACTTCGGGACTGAGGGAGCGTACGGCAGCGAGCGGTTGCCGCCGTACGAGTGAATCGCCAGCCTACTGGCTTCCGCGGCACATGACCCGATCTGCCCGAGGTAAAGATCACCGCGAAGGCCGCCGGACGCAAGAGTGCCGGTCATCGGACGCCATGGTCCCGGTCGTCCGGGGCCATGAGCGCTGCTCCGCCGGGCCGGATCGTTCCACCAAGAGAGGGAAAACGGGCGAAAACCACCCAGTTGCACCTTTTGTCGTATGGATACATGCTGTGATCCTGGAAGAACTCATGGTGACTGTCCCCCCTCGACACCAGGAGACCTCAAATGATTCTCTCCATGTCAGGCGTCGTCCTGCTCGGCATCATCGTCTTTCTCTTCTTCCGGAAGGACGGCCTCAAGGCATCGCACGCCTGTGTCTCATCACTGTTCGGCTTCTACCTCGCCAGCACGGCCATCGCCCCGAGCATCAAGGCAGGCGGCGAGAGCCTGGCGAGCCTGCTCGGCGGCATCAAGTTCTGACGCCGCCCCTCACGCCCGTACGCACCAACAGGAGACAGCAGTGGCCCGGCGCCCCCTCCCCCGCATCCTGAGCAACGGCAGCGCACAGATCGCCCGGAGCCGGGAGCTGGCCCGGACGGCGGCCGACAGTGCCACCGACGTCCTCCATCCGCTGATCACCGTCACCCGCGGACTGCGCCGGCTGGCCACGGCCGGGCGGCGCAAATGGGCGGACACGCCCAAGGACAAACGGGGGCCGCTGCTGTTCCTGGCGGCCTCGATCGTCCTGGTCGTGGCGCTGATGCCGTACGGACCGCTGCTCGCCGTCATCACGCTGATGGCGGCGGCAGCCTGGCAGGGCCGGGGGCGGGCCGAGCCCGAGCCCGAGGGCCCCGACGAGTCCCAGGTGCAGCGGCTGAAGTCGCTGTACGAGGCGCTGGTGCCCTACTTCTCGCACCCCGACGACCCGGCACCGCAGTACACCCACGGCGGGGAGTGGGAGAAGTCCTTCTCCGCCACCGAGTTCGACGACGCGGGACGGGTGTCCCACCTCGTCATCCGCTACCCGGCGTACTTCCCGGACGGGGAGGCCGAGGCCCGCGCACGCATCGAGCATCTGCTCGCCGCGAAGGCCGGACGCGGCCGCGAGTATCACTTCGCCTGGGACCAGGAGGGCAACCAGCTCACCGTCACCGTCCTCGCTCCCCTGCCCACCGACATCGCCGCCCAGCACTTCGTCACCGCGCCCGGCGAAACCGTGCTCGGCTTCACCGACCCCTCCGAGGTCCAGCGCACGCTTCCCCTCGACTACGGCGAGGAACAGCGCGACGTCCCGCCCGTCGTCTGGCGCACCGGCATCCGCTCCACCGAGCCGCATCTGCTGGTCGTCGGCCAGCCCGGCAGCGGCACCTCGACGCTCCTGCGCTGCGTCGCCCTCCAGGCGCTCCAGCACGGCGACGTACTGATCGTCGAGGGCGGCAGCACGGGCGAGTACGCCTGCCTCACCGGCCGGAACGGGGTCCTGGCCGTCGAGTGCGGACTGACCGGGGCACAGGCCAGCCTGGAGTGGGCCGCGCACGAGACGGAGCGACGGCTCATCGCGGCGAACCGGGCCCGGCAGGCGGGACAGCCGACACCGGACGACGCCAAGCGGCCGCTGTGGATCCTGCTGGACCGCCCCAGCGTCTTCAGCCATCTCGCCGCCGCGGACGGCCGCAAGGACCCGCAGGCCCTGCTCCAGGTTCCGCTGCGGCACGGCCGTGCGGCCCATGTGACCGTCGTCGTGGCCGAGCAGTTCGACAGCGCGGACGCGCTGAGCGAGCCGGTACGGCAGCACACGCGCGCGCGGGTCGTGCTCGGCCCGGCGGCGCCGGAGCAGCTGGAGGCGGTGCTCGGGGCGCCGCCGCACACGACGCCGCTCACCCATGTCCCGCCGGGGCGCGGCTATGCCCGCCTGGGCAACGGGCCCGTCCACCGGCTCCAGGTCCCGTCCACCCCCGACCCGTACGACGACGCCGCGAGCGACGCCGACCGCCAAGCGGTGCTGGCACTGCTGCCCCCACGCACGACGCCGGCGGACGCCGAGCCCACGCGGCCGGTGGAGACCGGGGCCGAGCCCGTGCCGGTGGAGGCCGTGGTCGCCGAGCAGGCCTGACCGCGCAGACCTACGCGAC
>NZ_JBIAWG010000007.1:409486-466275 GCF_042895285.1 Streptomyces sp. NPDC001406 | reverse complement strand
CGACGAACGTCCGCGGTGGCTCGGTCCCGCCGGTCGCCCCGGCCTCGACCAGCCGGGCCGCCGCGGCCAGACGCGCCGCCGCCTCCTCGGCCACCGCTGCTGCCCCCACGCACGACGCCGGCGGACGCCGAGCCCACGCGGCCGGTGGAGACCGAGGCCGAGCCCGTGCCGGTGGAGGCCGTGGCCGCCGAGCAGGCCTGACCGCGCAGACCTACGCGACGAACGTCCGCGGTGGCTCGGTCCCGCCGGTCGCCCCGGCCTCGACCAGCCGGGCCGCCGCGGCCAGACGCGCCGCCGCCTCCTCGGCCACCGCTCCCCCCACGGTGAACGGCAGGCGCACATACCCCTCGAAGGCGCCGTCGACCCCGAAGCGGGGGCCGGACGGGACACGGACCCCGACCCGTTCCCCGGCCTCCGCGAGCCGCGAGCCCGACAGACCGCCCGCGCGCACCCACAGCGTCAGGCCGCCCTTGGGCACCTCGAACTCCCAGCCGGGCAGTTCCCGCCGTACCGCCGCCACCAGCGCGTCCCGGTTCTCCCGGGCCTGACCGCGCCGCAGGTCGACCGCCTGCTCCCAGCCGCCCGTGCTGAACAGCCAGTTCACGGCCAGCTGCTCCAGTACGGGGGTGCCCAGGTCGGCATAGGCGCGCGCGGCGACCAGGCTGCGGATCACATCCGGTGCCGCACGCACCCAGCCGATGCGCATGCCCGCCCAGAAGGCCTTGCTCGCCGAGCCGACCGTGATCACCGTGGAGCCCGCCGGGTCGAAGCTGCACACCGGGCGCGGCATCGGTCCGCTCGCGAACTCCTCGTCCAGCCACAGCTCGCTCATCGTCTCGTCGGCGACGAGCACCGTGCCCGCCGAGCGGGCCGCGTCCACCAGCCGGCGCCGCTGGTCCTCGTCCGCCAGCGCCCCGGTGGGGTTGTGGAAGTCGGCGACGACATAGGCGATCCGGGGCGCGGCGTCCCGCAGCACCTGCCGCCAGCGGTCCATGTCCCAGCCGGACAGCCCCTCGGCCATCGCGACCGGCACCAGCCGGGCGCCCGCCTCCCTCATCAGCTGGAGGATGTTGGCGTAGGAAGGGGACTCGACGGCGATGCGCTCGCCGCGGCCGGCGAAGAGATGGCAGATCGCGTCGATGGCGCCCATCGCCCCGGTCGTCACCATGATCTGCTCGGGCATGGTGGAGATCCCGCGCGCGGTGTAGCGCTCGGCGATCATCGCGCGGAGGGCCGGCAGTCCGGCCGGGTAGTCGCCATGGGTGTGGGCGTACGGCGGCAGCTCCTCCAGCGCGCCCTGCACGGCCCGGGTGAGCCAGGGCTCGGGGGCGGGCAGCGCGGCACAGCCCAGGTCGATGACGGAGCCCAGCGCCTCGGGCGGCAGCGGCTCAAGGCCCCGCGCGGGCAGCGGGTTCCCGGCGGGTACGGCCGTCCAGCTGCCGGCGCCGCGCCGTGACTCCAGGAAGCCCTCGGTGCGCAGCGCCTCGTAGGCCGCCGCGACCGTGGTGCGGCTCACGGAGAGAGCGAGCGCCAGTTCCCGCTCGGCGGGCAGCCGGGCGGCCACCGGTACCCGGCCCTCCAGCACGAGCAGCCGGATGCCGTCGGCGAGCGCGCGGTAGGCGGGCGGGCGGCGAGTGCCCGGGCCCGCCGGGCGCTCCTGCTGAGAGGTGAGCAACCGGCCGAGCTGCGCGGCACCCACCGCCGAGGTCCACTGCGCCATGAAGATCAGTCCACCTTCCCCGAATTGGCCATGGATGCCGTTCCTTCGCAAGCCACAGGGTGTCATGCGTCAGGCCACTACCACCACACCAGGGGGGCACGTCTTGTCCACGCAGGGCCGTCTCGGGCGACGGTTGATCCAGTTGTACGGGGGGCTCGCGCTGTACGGCGCGAGTTCCGCCCTTCTCGTCGAGGCGGGCCTGGGCCTGGAGCCCTGGAACGTGCTGCACCAGGGGCTCGCCGAGCTCACGGGGCTGACCATCGGCGTCGTGTCGATCGTCGTGGGCGCGGCGGTGCTGCTCCTGTGGATCCCGCTGCGCCAGCGCCCGGGGATCGGCACCGTCTCCAATGTCTTCGTCGTCGGCATCGCCATGGACGGCACGCTCGCCCTGCTCCCCGAGGCGCACTCCCTAACGGTGCGGATTCCCCTGCTGCTCACCGGAGTCGTGCTCAACGGCGCGGCGACCGGCCTCTACATCTCGGCCGGCCTCGGCCCGGGCCCGCGCGACGGTCTGATGACGGGGCTGCACCGCCGTACGGGCCGTTCCGTACGGCTGATGCGGACCGGGATCGAGGTGGCGGTCGTGGTCACCGGCTTCGCGCTCGGCGGGAACGTCAATGTCGGCACGCTGCTGTACGCGCTGTCCATAGGCCCGCTGGCCCAGCTGTTCCTGCGGGTCTTCGTGGTCCCGTCGGCATCGGAAGGCAGCGCGGTCGTTGCCAGCGGTACACCCGAAAGGGTGATACTGCGTCCGTGACCGCGCTCATACGCCACCCGTACCTCGACCATCCCGGCCCCATTCCCTTCGCCCATCGGGGCGGGGCCGCCGACGGCCTGGAGAACACCGTGGCGCAGTTCCGGCGCGCGGTCGAACTCGGCTACCGGTACATCGAGACCGATGTGCACGCCACCGCCGACGGCAAGCTGGTCGCCTTCCACGACGACACCCTCGACCGGGTCACCGACGGAGCGGGCCGGATCGGTGACCTCCCCTGGGACGACATACGGCACGCGCGCGTGGCGGGGCGCGAGCCGGTGCCGCTCTTCGAGGAGCTGCTGGAGACCTTCCCGGACGTGCGCTGGAACGTGGACGCCAAGGCGGAGCCGGCCCTGCGGCCCCTGCTGGAGCTGATCGAGCGCACCGACGCCTGGGACCGGGTGTGCGTGGGCTCCTTCTCCGAGGCGCGTGTGCTGCGCGCCCAGCGGCTGGCCGGGCCGCGCCTCGCCACGTCGTTCGGCGTCCGCGGGGTGCTCGGCCTGCGGCTGCGCTCCTGGGGGCTGCCCGCCGCGGTGCGCCGGTCGGCGGTCGCCGCACAGGTGCCCGAGTCGCAGTCGGGCGTCCCGGTGGTCGACCACCGCTTCGTACGCGCCGCCCATGCACTCGGGCTGCAGGTCCATGTGTGGACGATCAACGAACCCGAGCGGATGCACCGGCTGCTCGACCTGGGAGTCGATGGCATCATGACCGATCACATCGACACGTTGCGCAAGGTCATGGAGGACCGGGGCGTCTGGGTCTGAGCGCCCCGGGGCACGGCACGAGCCTTCGCACGGCACTTCTGCGGGGAAGCGAGGGCACGGGTGAGCACCGAGACCGTGCGGGTGGGGGCGTCCGACGAGGCCGTCGAACGGCGGCGCGAGCAGCGCGGCTGGTATTTCTACGACTGGGCGTGCTCCGTCTACTCGACGAGCGTGCTGACCGTGTTCCTCGGCCCCTACCTCACATCGGTGGCCGAATCGGCGGCGGACGCGGACGGCTTTGTACATCCGCTGGGCATCCCGGTCCGGGCGGGTTCCTTCTTCGCCTATTCGGTGTCCCTGTCGGTGATCCTGGCGGTCGTGGTGATGCCCCTGGTGGGCAGCGCGGCGGACCGCAGCGGCCGTAAGAAGCCGCTGCTCGCGGCGGCCGCGTACACCGGCGCCGCGGCGACGACCGGCATGTTCTTCCTCGACGGCGACCGGTATCTGCTGGGCGGGCTGTTGCTGATCGTCGCGAACGCGGCGCAGTCCGTGGCGATGATGCTCTACAACGCCTACCTGCCGCAGATCGCCCCGCCCGAGGAGCGCGACGCGGTCTCCTCGCGGGGCTGGGCCTTCGGCTACGCGGCGGGCTCACTGGTCCTGGTCGCCAACCTCGTCCTGTACTCGGCGCACGACAGCTTCGGCGTCTCCGAGACGACGGCGGTCCGCATCTGCCTGGCCGCGGCCGGCCTGTGGTGGGGCGCCTTCACGCTCGTACCACTGCGACGGCTGCGCGACCGCCGGTCGAAGGCGGCGGGGGCGGCAGGAGCGGGTGCGGAGGCGGGGGCCACCTCCGCCGGGCTGCGGCAGCTCGTCGCGACCGTCCGCGACATGCGCCGGCATCCGCTGACACTCGCCTTCCTGCTCGCGTACCTCATCTACAACGACGGCATCCAGACGGTGATCTCCCAGGCATCGGTCTACGGCTCCGAGGAGCTGGGGCTCGGGCAGTCGACGCTCATCGGGGCCGTGCTCCTGGTGCAGGTGCTCGCGGTGGCGGGCGCGCTGACGATGGGGCGGCTGGCCCGGGCCTATGGCGCGAAGCGCACGATCCTCGGATCGCTGGTCGCCTGGACGGTCACGCTGGGGGCCGGGTACTTCCTGCCCGCCGGGGCCCCGGTCTGGTTCTTCGTGCTGGCCGCCGGGATCGGGCTGGTGCTGGGCGGCAGCCAGGCGTTGTCCCGGTCACTCTTCTCCCATCTGGTCCCGCCCGGCAAGGAAGCCGAGTACTTCTCCGCTTACGAGATGAGCGATCGGGGCATGAGCTGGCTGGGCCCGCTTCTGTTCGGGGTGACGTACCAGCTGACCGGCAGCTATCGCTCTGCGATCATCTCGCTGGTGGCCTTCTTCGTCATCGGGTTCGCGCTGCTCGCGCGGGTTCCGGTACGGCGGGCGATCGAGGGCGCGGGCAACCCGGTTCCGGAAAGGATCTAGTACTGATTTAGCGCTCAACACGAAAGGGCGGTAGTGTACGCGTTTGGCCTGCCAGGCGTACCGTTACTGCGCGTCAAAGGTGCCGAAACGCTGGGTGACATCTGCTAGCAGATGTGACAAACCGGGCGCCGGTGGGTACAACAAGGGGCGGCTACGACGGCGACGCACGACCCGGAACGGGACACGGAACGGGAATCTTTACCGCCGACCGGACGTTGACCGGATGACGACGACAGCGACACCTGTCCTGTGGGCGACAAGCCCGGGAGGCACGATTCATGAGTGAGCGAGCTCTTCGCGGTACGCGCCTCGTGGTGACCAGCTACGAGACGGACCGCGGCATCGACCTGGCCCCGCGCCAGGCCGTGGAGTACGCATGCGAGAAGGGGCACCGCTTCGAGATGCCCTTCTCGGTCGAGGCGGAGATTCCGCCGGAGTGGGAGTGCAAGGTCTGCGGTGCCCAGGCACTCCTTGTGGACGGCGACGGCCCTGAGGAGAAGAAGGCCAAGCCCGCGCGTACGCATTGGGACATGCTGATGGAGCGGCGGACCCGCGAGGAACTCGAAGAGGTCCTCGAGGAGCGCCTTGCCGTGCTCCGCTCCGGGGCGATGAACATCGCGGTTCATCCTCGGGACAGCCGCAAGAGCGCGTAGTCCCTGCGGGGCTTGGGCCGCGACAACAGCGCACGTGAGCAACCGCGGGCGCCGTACGTGAAGTCGACGTACGGCGCCCGCGGTTTCGTTCTTTCCTGCGGCTGTGTGGTGGGTGGCCGGCCCTGGGGGCTGCGCCGCCAGACCCCGCTTCGGCCTGAACGGCCTCGTCCTCAAGCATCGGACGGGCTGGATTTGCCGACCGGAGCCGGAAAGGTCAGCTCGTCAGCGGTGGGCGCTGCTCCCATGCTGTGTCGCCCGGCTCGTCCCCGTCGTTCCTGATGACCTCGCCCTGGACGATCTTGCCGTCGGGGCGGTGGATGCGGGCCTGCTGGAAGGCGTCGCCCAGCGAGCCGGGGGCGGCTCGGCGGAGCCTGCGGTCGAAGGTGCGCTCCGCGTAGCTGCTCAGCCCCTTCTGCACCGGGGGGATCAGAAGCAGCAGGCCGGCCGCGTCGGAGATCAGGCCGGGGATCATCAGCAGCAGGCCACCGAGCATCATGAAGCCGTTGCCGCCGCCGCGCTCCGGGGAGCCGCCGCGCTGCAGCGCCTCGTTGAGGCTCTTGAAGGCGCGTCGGCCGGCCCGTTTGATGACCACGGAGCCGGCGACGACGCTCGCGAGCAGGAGCAGGAGCACCGTGAGGCCGCCCGCCGCGTTCGCGACCAGGGTCAGCAGCCAGATCTCCAGCACCAGCCACGCGGCCACGCCCAGCGGCAGGAACCTGCGCAGCCGCGAGCGCCGGGGCCGGGTGGAGGGCGAAGAGGTCGGAGCACCAGTCGTCATGCTCCCAGTGTGCCTGGGCCCGGCTCAGTGCGGGATAAGGGGGCGATCGGCGGGGCCTGTGAGGTCCCGGGGACCGGGCTATGCCTGCTTGCCCTTGCCCTTGATCCTGCCGACCCGCTCCCCCAGGCCCCACGCCGTGACCCGCCACAGGGCCTCGACGACGATGTCACGGCTCATCTTGGAGTCACCGAGTTCCCGCTCCACGAACGTGATCGGCACCTCGACGACGTGGTATCCGGCCCTGACCGCGCGCCGGGCCAGGTCGACCTGGAAGCAGTACCCCTGCGAGGCCACCTTGTCGAGCCCGAGCCCCTCCAGGGTCTCGCGACGGAAGGCGCGGTAGCCGCCGGTCACATCGCGGATCGGCACGTCGAGCATGATGCGCGAGTAGGTGCTGCCGCCGCGCGAGAGGAACTCGCGGGACCTGGGCCAGTTCACGACCCGGCCGCCGGGCACCCAGCGCGAGCCGAGCACGAGGTCGGCGCCCTTGAGCGCGGTGAGCAGGCGCGGCAGTTCCTCGGGCTGGTGGGAGCCGTCGGCGTCCATCTCGACGAGGACGCCGTAGCCGTTGTCGAGGCCCCAGCGGAAGCCCGCGAGGTAGGCGGCGCCGAGGCCCTCCTTGCCCTTGCGGTGCAGCACCTGGACGTGGTCGTCCTCGGCGGCCAGCTCGTCGGCGAGCTTGCCGGTGCCGTCGGGGCTGTTGTCGTCCGCCACGAGAACGTGCGCCTCGGGGACGGCCTTGCGGACCCGGCCGACGATGGACTTGATGTTCTCCGCCTCGTTGTAGGTCGGGATGATCACCAAGGCCGTGCCGAGCGGGCCGAACTGCCTCCCCTGGGCCTGTGCCGCGAGGGTCCCGTCGCCGTCGTTCACTGCTGCCCCTTCATGTCGTACGCAGGGGTCCCACCATAGTGGCCGCGGCCTGCGCCGACGTGACAGCTCGTTCGTATGGTGGTGTCGATTCCACAAGAGCGGGGTAAGAAGGCTCTTTTCGGCTACTGTGCGCGCTGCGGATGGGGGCCCGGCACCCTTCGGGCCGACCTGGGACCCGCCGGCTGCGGGTCGACCTGAAGCCGTTGTCTACTGAGCGTCCGGGCCCCATCCGGGTCACACCTCCCCGACCGGCCGGAACGTTCCCTCGTCGGCGCGGGCGCTGAGCCTGGCTCCCAGTGACGATGCCCCGGTGCGGCACACCGTCCCTGACCCAGCGGCGCTGCGACGAGTGCGCGGAGGTTCCCGGTCGGGCGTCCGGTGGTGGACTCGGCCGAACCTACCGGCCGCCTGCGGCTGGCTGTCAACACTCGTTTGACCTGCGAAAACACCCCTGAAGACCCGGTCGGTGCGGAGGATGCGCAGGTCGCGCGACGGGGCGGCGGCGGCCGATCCCGACCGCGCCACCCCGGGAGATCACTCGCCCGGCCGTACAAACACGGTCCGTCCGCCCACCACGGTGCTGAGGCAGACCGGGAGGTCGTTGCCCGGCGTCAGATCGGGGAGGCCAGGTGTACCCGAACGAGGGTCGGTCGACCAGCGGGCGACGCGGTCGTCGGGGGCCTGGACGACCAGTTCGTCGGTGCGCCACACGGCATAGTCGGCGGGCGCTCCGGGCACCAGGACGCCCGCGTCGTCGCGGCCGACGGCCCGCCAGCCGCCGCGCGTGTGCGCGGTGAAGGCGGCGCGTACGGAGACGCGGTGCTCCGGTGTCCGGTGGAAGGCGGCCGCACGGACCGTGCCCCACGGGTCGAGGGGCGTGACCGGGCTGTCGGAACCGAAGGCGAGCGGGACGCCGGCCCGCAGCAGCTCCGCGAAGGGGTTCAGCAGCCGCGCCCGCTCCGCGCCCAGGCGCTGGGCGTACATGCCGTCCTCGCCGCCCCACAGTGCGTCGAAGGCGGGCTGCACGGAAGCCGTCAGACCGAGCTCGGCGAAGGCGGCGATGGTCTCGGGGGTGAGCATCTCGGCGTGCTCGACACGGTGCCGGGCGGCGCGGACACGGGCCGAGCCGAGCTTGTCGGCGGCGGCGCGCACGCCCTCGACCACGGCGGTCACGGCGGCGTCGCCGATCGCGTGGAAGCCCGCCTGAAGGCCCGCCTCGGTGCAGGCCACGACATGCGCGGCGACGGCGTCCGCGTCGAGGTAGGCGGTGCCGGTGTGGCCGGCGTCGGCGTACGGCTGGTGCAGACAGGCGGTGTGCGAGCCGAGGGCGCCGTCGACGAACAGGTCTCCCGCGGCGCCGAGCGCGCCCAGTTCCCGTGCCCTGGCGACGCCCTCGTCGCCCTGCTCGGCCCAGTAGCCGACGACCCTGGGGCCTGGCATCTCGGCGGCGAGCCGCAGCAGGCTCGTGAAGTCGTCCTCGGACGAGATCTTGGGGCCGCCGCACTCGTGGACGGACCCGATACCCAGGGAGGCGGCGTGCGCGAGGGCGGTCCGCTGGGCCTCGGCGCGCTGGGCCGGTGCGAGGGCGCCGAGCGCGGCGGCGCGCACGGCGTGGTGGTCGTCGCTGGTGAGCGGGGCGTCGTCGCGGACGACGAGGCCGGGGACCAGGTCCAGCAGGGCCGTCGTGACGACCGCCGAGTGGACGTCGATACGGGAGAGGTACAGCGGGCGTCCGCCGGTGGCCTCGTCGAGCTCCGCGCGCGTCGGCGGGCGGCCTCCGGGCCAGCGGGCGGCGTCCCAGCCGTGACCGAGCAGGACACGGTCGTCGGGGCGGGCGGCGGCGAAGTCCCGTACGAGGGCCAGGGCCGCATCCAGGGACGGCGCGCCGGAGAGGTCGAGACCGGTCAGGGCCAGGCCGGTGGACGTGGTGTGGATGTGCGCGTCGCTGAAGGCCGGGGTGACGAGGGCACCGTCCAGGTCGACGACCTCGTCGGCACCGTCCGCGAAGGCGTCGGCAGCCCCCTCGGAACCGACCCACGCCACCTGGCCGCGCTCCACGACCATCGCGGTGGCGAAGGGGTCCGCGGGACTGTGGACCTCCCCGCGGCGCAGCAGAACGGTCTTCGGGTCGGCGGGGCGCTCACTCATGCCGAACAGTGTCTCGCGCGAGGCGACGCGCACCGCACTCGGGGCGCCTCTCAGATCATCGGCGGCCGAGCCTCGTACGGCGTGGAGAGCACCACCGTCGTGCGCGTCGACACGCCCGCCAGCGAGCGCAGCCGGGCGAGCAGTTCCTCCAGTTCGTGCGGGGTGGCCACGCGGACCTTGAGGATGTAGTTCTCGTCGCCCGCGACGCTGTGGCAGGCCTCGATCTCGGGGACGTCGGCGAGGCGGTCCGCGATGTC
The DNA here is from genome assembly GCF_042895285.1 of Streptomyces sp. NPDC001406. Lineage (NCBI taxonomy): Bacteria > Bacillati > Actinomycetota > Actinomycetes > Kitasatosporales > Streptomycetaceae > Streptomyces > Streptomyces sp. NPDC001406. Next base: position 456,891 of record NZ_JBIAWG010000007.1, on the reverse strand, counting down.
GTCGGGGGCGCTGGGGTCGAACGGCTTCACCGAGATGAAGGCGGTCATGGGCAGCCCGACCGCCTCGGGGTCGACGACGGCGGCATAGCCGCGGATGACGCCACGCTGTTCCAGCCGGCGCACCCGCTGGTGCACGGCCGACGTGGACAGCCCCGTGGCCTTGCCCAGGTCTGTGTAGCTCATCCGCCCGTCCTTGACGAGCAGCTGCACGATCTGACGGTCCAGCTCCTCCATGGCGCAAGAACCTACAGTGCGCCTGACCTCCTCGGATACCCGAGCAGCCCAGGTCATGGCCGGTTCGTGATGTCCTGGAGCGCAGGCTGTGCGCCGTCCGAGGGACAAACCCGCCGCACCGGGCACCTGCAATAGGCATGTGACGAACACCACAGCGCTTGAGCGCGCTCCGTGATGCACTCGTGATTACCGCCCAGAGGGGACGGGAAGTGCTTGCTGTGGTCGAGGCCGCAGTGCCTTCACGGCCCAGCCCGAGGGGGAGAATCCCATGCAGAATCCCAAGCGCCCTGGTCGTACCGCGCCCAAGCGCCCGCAGTTGGTCGTCGAGCCCGAGCCGGAGGGCGTCGAACCCGACGCCTACGACACCGAGGACGCCGACGACTACGACACCTTCGAGATGTACCGGGTGATCTGCCCGGACTGCGCGCAGCCCATCGCCCTGCTGGCGGACGAGGACGTCCTGCCGGAGCACGCGCTGTGCGCCTCGCCGTGGAACCCGTTCGGGCTGACGGTGTGTGCCGGCACGGGCCGTGCCGCGGCCGACGCCCGCCCCGCGGAGGAGTCCCTCGGGCAGCAGGAGCAGGGCACCGCCGTCGTGCTGACGCTTCCCCAGGGCCTGAACTGGCGGACGCAGCCCTTCTCGCACGTCGGCGGCCCGGGCTCGCGCCCGATGCGCGTACAGGCGATGCGCCGCCAGGCCGCCGCCTGAGCCGTCCGGCTCCGCGCACGGCCTCGCTCAGTCCCAGTAGCTGCCCTGCACCATGGCACGCAGGCTGCCGTGGTGCAGGATCAGTGTGTCCGGGTCCGCCGGGACGGCGACCTCATACAAGTACGCCTGGCGGTAGGCGACCCGCAGCATGACGATCGCGTGCCGCAGGGCGGCGTACAGGGTGTAGAAGTCCATGTCCCGCGGGGTGTGGCCGGTCAGCCGCGCGTACCGTTCCTCGACGCGTTCGCGGCGCAGGAGGCCGGGCAGTCCGCACTGGCAGGAGGCGACCGTGAGGTCGTGGAAGAAGCGGTGCGGATAGACGGTCCAGCCGAGGTCCACCTCGCGCGGGGCGAGTGCCGCCATCTCCCAGTCGAGGACGGCCACGGGGTCGAAGCCGTCGTGGACGACGTTCCCGATGCGCGCGTCGCCCCAGTTGAGCACGGGTTCGCCGGGCTCGTGCGGCCACAGTTCGGCCAGCCGGTCGAAGGCGGCCTCGATGAGCGGTGAGCGGGGCAGGCCGCCAACGACCCATTCGTAGTAGGCGCGTTGGGACGCGACGGGTTTGTCGAGTGCGTCGCCGTCGCCGGGCAGGGCGAGGAACGCGGCTTCCCCGGCCGGGACCTGGTCGTGCAGTCGGGCCAGGAGCGCGACAGCGGCCGCCTCCAGTGCTCGCGCTCGGCGTCGGTCGCCGCGTGCAGCCAACTGCCCTCGTACGTATAGGGCATGACGTCGGGTGGCACACGTCCCTCGACCCGCTCCATGACGAAGAACGGCGCGCCGAGCGGTCCGGGGTCCGCCTCCAGCCAGAGCGCCGCGAGCCGCAACGCGCAGGCACCGCTGGGGGTGCCGCCCGCTCGAGCGAAGCCGAGAGTGGGGGAGGGTGGTTCGGGGTGCTCGATGTCGAAGAGCAGGGTCTCGCTGGGCATCCCGTTGGAGGCCGGGACGGTCACCCCGACGGCCTTGGCGCCGGGCGGCCGGGTGCCGAGCCAGCTGGTGAGACGGCGGGCAAGCTCCTCGGCGTCGCGGGTGGTGGTGCGGGGTCGGGGTGCCGTGGCCATCTCCGCCTCCCTCAGGGCGCGACCGAGTCGAATCCGGTGAAGCCGCTCGGGTCGTGCCGCCCGAACGAGCCGTGTTCGAAGATGCCGTGGCCCACTTGGCCGTCGAGCGTGAAGCGGGCCGCGTGGTCCGTGACGCCGAAGGACGCGAGCCGATGGGCGGTGGGGTCCGAGAGGTCGTAGGTACGGCGATCCGACCAGCCGCGGCCACGCCAGGTGCCGTGCTGCCAGTCGTCGGCGGGTGGATAGCCGGCGCCGAGGGCGAGCGGGGACGTCGTCAGGATCTCCGCCTTGAGCTCCAGGGGCCCTCGCGGGTCGCCGAGATGGATGAGCGCGCGCTCCGGGATGGGGGTCCCCCCTGCTCGAACGGAGTTGAGAGCTTGGGGGAGGGTGCCGGAGCGATGGCCGATCTCCGCCTGGGGCCAGCCGAGTCGGCGTCGCGATGGCCGGGGACGACGAGTGTCGCGTCGTTCAGGGTGCGGTAGCCGTCGGCGTCCTCCTGCACGACGACCATCAGGAATTGGTCCTCGAAGCGGACGGGGCACCAGATCCAGTGGAAGCCCTCGGGCGGGTGGTCCTCGGCGAGCCGTCCGCCCTCCTCCCCCGGGATCGGCCGCACTCCCCAGCTGCGGTCGCGGGTGCCGGTCCGTTCCTCGGCGGTGACGCGGAACTCCTCGTCCCCCGCTCGGACGACGCCCTCCGCCCGGCCCGCCTGGACGAAGCGGCGCCCCTCCAGGCTCAGCCGCCCGCCCGGCGCTGGAAGTGGTGGGGTTCCCACAGGGCCGGGAAGCCGGCGGTCCAGGTGAGGTCGTACGAGAGGGAGTCCTCGCAGGTCGGACGGAACCGTCGCAGGGGCTCGTCGACCTCGATGCGCGGCGGGCCGACGGCGAGCCGCATCCGGTCGTCGCCGAGCGCGTCCGAGGCCCGTACGGCGTGCAGGGTGTCCCCGGTGCGCAGGGTCGCGTACGCGTCGATCACACCGGCGTCGGGTAGACCCCGAGGCCGAGGGTGAGCAGGGCACGTCCCTCGTGGTCGAGGACAGGGAAGACGCAGCGGTCGTAGGCGTTCCGGTCACCGGTCGCCACATGTCTCATGGACAGCGGGACCTGGTGCACCGGGTATTCGTCGAGCGGTACGGGACGGTCGTCAACCACCGGCGGACCCCCTCGATGAAGTGCGCCTGACGGTACGTCAGGCCGCTGGGGGTGGCCAGAGGTGCGACCGGACGTCCGTGAACTCACGCACGATTCGGTGCACCGGTGACCTGTCCGGCCACCCCGGCGTTGCCCAGGCATGACCGTCACGTACTCGGGGACCGGGCGTCAGCGCCTTCTCTTCGTGCCCCCGCCTGCAGGATCGGTTCCGCCGCCCCAGCCCCAGGACCCGCCCATCTACCGCGCGCTGATGCGTGCCTGGGCCGACCGGGGACGCACCCTGCCGGGCCGCCACGATCCGGAGTGGATCAAACTGGCGGCCCCCACGGTCATGCAGGGGTATTTCAGCGAACTCATGGACCGCTGAGCCACCCCCGCGGCGTCGCCCGACCGGTTCAGCGGCTCTCGGGGCCTGCCAGATGGCGGGCGATGACCATCCGCTGGATCTGGTTCGTGCCCTCGACGATCTGCAGGACCTTGGCCTCGCGCATATAGCGCTCGACGGGGAAGTCGGCGGTGTAGCCGTACCCGCCGAGTATCTGCACGGCGTCCGTCGTCACCTTCATCGCCGTGTCCGTGCAGTGCAGCTTGGCCATCGCCGCCTGCTTGGCGAACGGCCGGCCCGCGTCGCGCAGCCGCGCCGCCGCGAGGTACAGCGCCCGGCCCGCCTCGATCTGGGTGGCCATGTCGGCGAGCATGAACCGCAGGCCCTGGAAGTCGGAGATCGGGTGCCCGAACTGGCGCCGCTCGGTGGCATAGGCGATCGCCTCGTCCAGCGCCGACTGGGCCAGGCCGATCGCGCAGGCCGCGATGCCGAGCCGGCCGGAGTCGAGCGCGGACAGGGCGATGGCGAAGCCCTGGCCCTCCTCGCCGATGAGCCGGTCGTCGGGGACGCGTACGCCGTCGAAGTGGACCTGGGCGGTGGGCGAGCCCTTCATGCCCATCTTCTTCTCGGGCAGCGCGCCGCTCAGCCCCTCGGCGTCCCCGGGCACCAGGAACGCGGAGATGCCGCGGGAGCCGTCCTCGCCGGTGCGGGCCATCACGGTGTAGAAGTCGGCGATCCCGCCGTGGGTGATCCAGGCCTTGGTACCGCTGATCACCCAGTCGTCGCCGTCCCGGACCGCCTTGGTCCGCAGGGACGCGGCGTCGGAGCCGGAGGCCGGCTCGGAGAGGCAGTACGCGCCGAGCAGTCCGCCGCCCAGCATCGCGGGCAGGTGCTCGACCTGCTGCTGCTTGGTTCCGTAGGCGGCGAGCGCGTAGCAGGACAGGGTGTGCACGCTGACGCCGAGGCCGACGGTGAGCCGGGCCGTGGCGAGCTCTTCGAGGACCTGGAGGTAGACCTCGTACGGCTGGTCGCCGCCGCCGTACTCGGAGTCGTACGGCAGGCCGAGCAGGCCGGAGTCCGAAAGGAGGCTGAAGACCTCGCGGGGGAAGCGTCCGGCGTCCTCCTCCTCTGCCGCCCTCGGGGCGATCTCTCGCTGCGCGATGTCGCGGACGAGTGAGATCAGGTCCCTGGCCTCGTCGGTGGGCAGCTGACGCTCCACCGGCTGCGGGGCGCGGTCGGACATGGCGACGGTCTCCTCCCTGTTCGGGCACATCGGCGACGTGCGCCTGGGGTCCGGCGGCGCCGCCTGGTCTTCCACGGGTTCGGCCGCTGCGCGCGCTTCCGGGTCTCGGAGGCTGCTGACCAGCGGCTCTGCGCTGTGAGTATGCCCGATCAGCGACCTCCAGTCACCAGTTAACGACCGCTTACTTCAAGAAGTCCACCCCGGACTTCCACGGACCCGAAATTGGTCCGAACCATTGACCAAGTGGTCTAGTCCTCCTAATCTCTCGAACCAACGCTTCACCGCGTTCATGCCAATCGGCGCGCGTTCCCCTCTCCCCCACGAGGAGACACCCGATGCACCCTCCCCGCACCCGATTCCGGGCGCTCGTGTCCGCCGCGTGCTGCGCCGTCCTCGGCGCCGGACTGCTGGCCGGCGCGGGCACCGCCACCGCCGCGGCCCCCGCCGCCCCGAAGGCCGCAGGCTCGAAAGTCGTCGGCTACTTCACCGAATGGGGCACCTACGACCGCAAGTACTACGTCAAGAACATCGAGACGTCCGGTTCGGCCACCCGGCTGACCCACATCAACTACGCCTTCGGCAATGTCACCGGCGGCAAGTGCGCGATGGGCGACTCCTACGCGGCGACCGACCGCGCCTACACCGCGGCCGAGTCGGTGGACGGTGTCGCCGACACCTGGGACCAGCCGCTGCGCGGCAACTTCAATCAGCTCCTCGAGCTGAAGAAGAAGCACCCTGGACTCAAGATCCTGTGGTCCTTCGGCGGCTGGACCTGGTCCAGCGGCTTCGGCGAGGCCGCGCGCAACCCCGCCGCGTTCGCCCAGTCCTGCTACGACCTGGTGAAGAACTCCAAGTGGGCGGGTGTCTTCGACGGCATCGACATCGACTGGGAGTACCCGAACGCCTGCGGCAACACCTGTGACACCAGCGGCCGGGCGGCCTTCCGGAACCTGATGGCGGCGCTGCGCTCCAAGTTCGGCGGCAGCGCGCTGGTCACCGCGGCGATCACCGCCGACGCCACCAGCGGCGGCAAGATCGACGCGGCGGACTACGCGGGGGCGGCGCAGTACGTCAACTGGTACAACCCGATGACGTACGACTACTTCGGCGCGTGGGCCCCGACGGGCCCGACGGCCCCGCACTCGCCGCTGAACTCCTACTCCGGCATCCCGAAGGCGAACTACTACACGTCGGCGACCATCGCGAAGCTGAAGGGCCTGGGCATCCCGGCCTCGAAGCTGCTGCTGGGCATCGGCTTCTACGGGCGCGGCTGGACCGGCGTCACCCAGGCGGCACCGGGCGGCACCGCGACCGGGCCGGCGGCCGGGACGTACGAGCAGGGCATCGACGACTACAAGGTGCTCAAGTCCAAGTGCCCGGCGACCGGCACCGTGGGCGGTACCGCATACGCCAAGTGCGGCAGCAACTGGTGGAGTTACGACACTCCGTCGACCATCGGGACGAAGATGACGTACAAGAACCAGCAGGGCCTGGGCGGCACCTTCTTCTGGGAGCTGAGTGGGGACACCGCGAACGGTGAGCTGATCAAGGCGATCGACTAGCCGGGCACCGGCGCCATCGGCTCGGGGCGGAGGCGGCGGCCTCCGCCCCGTCGGTGTCAGTCCTCCCGGCGGGCGGGCTGCGGAGCCGGGTAGGACGGGTCCAGCTCCTCGATGGCGCGCAGGGCTCCGCCCAGCGTCTTCACGAGCAGTTCGCGCATGGTGTCGCGGGAGAGTTCGGCGTGGTCCATCCAGTCGAGGGTGGCGCCCTCGACGCTGCACACCCAGGCGAGCAGACCCATCCGGGCCAGCGGCGCGATGTCGCTGCGGCCGTAGGCACCCTCGGCTATGGTGCCGACGATCGCCTCGCGCACACCGTCCCGGATGGCGTGCACCTCGGCGTCGAAGCCGACGCCGCCGCTGACGATGGTCCGGAAGGCGGCCTGGTTGTGCTCGGCGTAGCGCAGATAGCTGTCGATGGTGCGGTGGACGCGGTCCACGGCCGCCAGTTCGAGGCCGCTCGCGGCAAAGGTGACCAGGTCGGCGACGGAGTCGTGGATGATCGCCAGGTAGTAGCCGCGCTTGGACTGGAAGTAGTAGTAGATCAGCCCCTTGGCGACATGCGCCTGCCGGGCGATGTCGTCCATGGAGAGCGCGTCGTACGACGTGTCGGCGAACAACTTCCGCCCGATGCCGATGAGTTCTGCCCGACGCGCCACAGAGCGCTCGGTTCCGCGCGCCCGGGGGCGGACGACGGCAGGCTGTTGACTCATATTCAATTCAGACCCTGGTCTCAACGGGCGGCGGGACACCCGAAGTATGTCAGGTCGGCAATGTGTCAGGTCACAGCGTCAGGTCACAGCAGTCCGAGCCGGGTGACAAGCATGGCGACGACCGCGACCAGGACCCACCCCAGGATGTGCTCGACGATCTTCGGGCCGTCGTCCTTGGGCCCGCCGGTGCGGACGCGGGTGGCGGTGGCTGAGTGTGCGGTCATGGTGTCTCGCTGAGGTCGGACGTACAGGTGGATTCCCCCCACCGATCTATCCACCTTGCCACCCGCGACGGCTTTTGCGGCGGAGACGTTGGTCACACGGTCAGCGCACCCCCACCGCCGCGAGCGCCTTGCGCCGGCGCGGGCTCGGATGTGCCGGGAAGTACAGATAGCAGACGCCACCCGTGCCGGAGACGACCTTGCCGCCGGCGTTGTACCGCTTGGTCCGCAGCCAGATGTTCTCGAACTCCCTCCTCAGGTACACCCGCCGCACCGCCTCGTCGCTCGGCGAGGCCGGGTCGTTGGCGATCACATCACCCTCGGCGGTAAAGCCGATCACCGTCATCAGATGGCCCGAGGTGCCGTAACCGGCGCCCGTCAGCTCGGTCTTGAGGAAGGACTGGGACGTTATGGCCGGGATACCGGCCGCGATCAGCATCTCCAGGTCGGTGAGCGAGCCGAGCCGGGTGACCACGCCCTGGAGGCCGTCGAAGGTGGCCGCGTAGGCGGCGTTGAACGGCCAGTTGCCGCAGCCCGCGTACTGGTAGTCGTAGGTGTACCGGGCCGCGTGGCACACCTGCGGGTCGGCGTACGACGGATCGACCCAGGCGAGCTGCTCCGGGGTGAGCCGGCCGCCCCAGTACTCGATGATCATCTGCGAGGAGGTGGGGCTGCACCAGGCCTCGCCGCCGTTGTCGTACTCGGGGTACTGCCCCTTGTGGATCTCCTGCGAGTAGCGCGGGACGCTCAGTTCCTGGGCCAGCCCCGGCGTGGAGGCCGCGACGGTGAAGCGGTCGGGGATGTCGGAGCCCATGGCGCCGAGCCGCCAGACGGTGGGGGTGAGCTTGGTGCCCGGCCTGCGGTACAGGGTCAGCCGCAGCCGGTACGACACCAGGCGCAGGCCGGTGGAGGCGTCGTCGATGGCGAAGGTGTCCGTCCAGATGGTGCTCTTGCCGTCGGTCTGGTCGTCCACCGAGGTCCGCTTGACGTCCTGGTCGCCGGCCGCCCAGCGGCCCATCACGTACCAGGGCGTCGCCGTGCCGTCGGAGTAGGTGCCGGTCAGCTCGACCTGGAGCCAGGTGCCGGCCGGGGTGTGCGCGTTCCAGGAGGCGATCGCCTCGGTGGCGGGGACGCTCAGCCGGTGGAGCGGAGAGGTCCAGGTGGCGTACTCCCAGGCGGCCGTGGTGCCGGTGTGCGGGTCCGGGTAGTCCACGGTGCCCGCCGGGGCGGCGATGATCACGCCCGGGCGGCTGCCCGCGACGGCCCGGACGCCCTGGCAACTGCCGGAGCGCCAGTCGCTGTGGGTGGTCCAGGCACGGTTGTCGACAAGCCGGGTGGGGCCCGCGTCGTCGGTGTCGTGCGTGGAGGCGGTCACGGCGGCCGCGGGGCCCGTGCCACCGGCCACCGCGGCGGCGACCGCCGCGGCCAGAACGGTTCTGCGGGACGGCTGTTCGGCTCTGCTCATGGGCGGAAGACCCCCGGTGTCCGAGTGGCAGCAGTGCGCCAACTATGGCCGAGACGCCATGCCCCTGCCAGCACTTCGGCCCATGCCACGCCCATGAACATTGGTCTCACCCACTGGCAGAACCCGGGTGGGCCGCACGGTCCCGGCGCACGCTGGTGATGTGCGCCGGAATCCGTGGCGCGTGGGTCAGATGAGGTCCATCGCCGCGACCTCGTCCGGACGGCCGTAGCTGACCGGCCCCTGGAAGCGGCGGCGGGCGGTGGCGAACCACCACACCGTGGCCACGATCAGGACGACGGCGAGCGCGATCGGCGCGTAGTTGAAGGAGTCGACGGTGATCGGCGAGGCCTGCGGCAGCATGAAGAGGACGCTGCTGAGCACGATCCAGGTCACCGCCAGCCAGCCGATCGGCCGGCCCCAGCGGCCCAGGTGCCAGGGCCCGTGCTGGAACTCGTCGCCGAGCCGCAGCCGCAGGAAGATCGGCACGGCGTAGGCGAGGAAGAGCCCGACAACGTTGACACTGACGATGGCGGTGAACGCGGTGTGCGACCACCAGCCCGGCAGCACCAGGGCCAGGGAGCAGGCCACCGCGAGCCACACGGCCTTCACGGGGGTACGGGTGCGGGGCGAGACCGAGTGCCACAGGCGCGAGCCGGGCATGGCGCCGTCCCGGGAGAAGGCGAAGATCTGCCGGGTGTTGCTGGTGAGGTTGGCCAGGCCGCAGAAGAGCATCGCGCCGATCACGACCAGCAGCAGCGCCTTGGCCCAGCCCATGCCCAGCCCGTCGATGAGAATCTGCACGGGCGGCGCGGACGAGCCCGCGACCTTGTCGTAGTCGCTAATGCTGTAGACCAGTGCCAGCATCAGGATCAGTCCGGTGATCGCCGAATAACCTATCGAACGAGTGATCCCCTTCGGCGCGTTGACCGTCGCACGCACCGTTTCCTCCGACATGTGGAAGCTGCCGTCGAAGCCGGTGAACGTCCAGCTGGTGACCAGCAGGCCGAGCATGCCGCCGTAAAGCCCGTTGGTGAAACCGGTGTTGTTCACGAAATGCGTCACGAACGACGCCGACTGGTGGTGGTCCGGCATCACGATCAGTGTGCTCACGATCACCACGAGTCCGATCAGCAGCCACCACACGGAAATCCGGTTCAGGATGGCGACCAGCTGGACCGTGTAGGTGTTGGCGAGCCCCTGGAGCACGATGATCAGGGCCGTGATCAGGACCGTCTGATGCGCGGTCGGCACGTACGACGACCACTGCAGGGCGATGAAGGCCTGGATGAAGGTGGCTGCCGCGTATCCGGTGGCGGCGGTGCCGCCGATCTGGCCCACGAAGTTCAGCCAGCCCGTGTACCAGGACCAGGCGCCATTGTGCCGCTTGGCGAGTTTACCGGCGGAGAAATACAGCGCCCCGCTCGTCGGATAGGCCGACGCGACCTCCGCCATGGCGGCACCGATGAACAGCACCATGACGGAAACGCCGATCCAGCCGAAGACGAGAACACGCGGGCCACCCGCGTTCATACCGAAGCCGAAAGATGAGAAAATACCCGAGAGGATATTGATGATGGTGAAGGAGATCGCGAAATTGTCGAACGCCTGGAATCGGCGGGTGAGTTTCCGCGGATAACCCATCGCATGCAGGGTCGCATCGTCGTCGAGCACGATCGGGTCTTCTCCCCCACGAGCCCTGGCCCGTGGAGTCGATATCCGTTCTGACACTGATCGACCTTTCTCTCAGTAGGGGACGAGCGGGACGTCAGGCGGCACCCGGCACGGGCAGGCCGCATCCGCGCCGGGCCCGGGAGAGCTGTTCCTCGGGTTCGCCGAAGACGCTCCAGGGCATGCGCGAGGCGTACGGCCCCATCGCCGTGAAGACCGCCCGGGCCTCGAACTCGCACTGGGCCATGACCAGCGCGTGTGCGAGGTAAGCCAGGTCGAGCACCGGAGTGAAGCGGTAACCGGCCACCGTGGGAAGCCAGTTGTGGTAGATCGCGAGTGCGGTGGAGCGCCACTGGGGCTGCTCCCAGACCCGGTCGGCGAGCAGCTGGGTGGGGTTGTAGCTCTCCACCAGGGCAACCAGGGGAAGCAGCCGCAGCGGGGAGTCGGCGGGGGCCCGCTGGCTGAGGAAGGCGGCCACGTCCCAGGCCGCGTTCACCGAGCCGCCGTGGCGGGTGAAGAAGAAGGAGAGGAAGCGGTGGTGGGCCTCGCGGTTGAACGGGTCGAGCGTCAGGATGTGCGCGAACAGCCGCCACGGTCCGGGCGGGGCGGTGAGCAGGCCGTTGGGGGCGGGGTCGCGCAGGCGGTGCAGCCGGGTCATGGCCAGCTTGGCGACCCAGGGCGTGGGGTCGGCGGGGGCCATGACGGCGGCCCGGTCGCAGGCGGCCAGCGCGATCCGTTCCAGGGCCTCGGCCCGCTCGTCATGGGCGTCGGCGGCGCGGATCGCGCGCAGCACGGCCACCCGGGCCCACATCAGGGCCGCTTCGGGGGTCGTCTCCTCGGCGAGCCAGCGCTCGACGAGGTCGGTGCCGGCGGCCTCGGAGGCCACGACGAGGGAGCGGTGGGCGCGCAGGCCGAAGTCGGTGCGGGTCTCGGTCAGGGCTTCGTGGGCACTCAGATATCTTCCGGCGCGTACGTCGACGCATACGCTCGCGAGGACACGGTCGTCGGCCGCCGGATGCCACACATACTGCCCCTCGAATAACTCCGCGGCCATCTTCCCCTGTCCGTCCCCGTTACGTCGCTTCGCAGTCGCGCACCAGGCACCTTACTCAGCGCCGGGCACACCGGATACGGCGAATTCGACATATCGGTCAGCCGATTCAGAATATTAATGAAACGATTGGCGGCCGACTCGCGAGTAGTTCAACGTGATACGTTTTTCCACCCGGCGCCGCGGCCGCTATACGCCGCTACTAGAATGTTTCCGGAAAACACCCCACACCGCATCACACCTCGGGAATCGCCATTCACGACCTCGCCGCCCGCCTGAGCGAACTACCCCCGTCCTGCGGACCGGTCCGCCTGATCGCCGTCGACGGGCACGCCGGCTCCGGGAAGTCCACGTTCACCGGCCGCCTGGCCGCCGCGCTGGGCGGGGCGCCCGTGCTGCATCTCGACGACATCGCCAGCCACGACGAGCTCTTCGAGTGGACCGGGCGCCTGCTGGCGCAGGTGATCGAACCGCTCGGCCGCGGCGAGACCGCGTCATACGCACCCTACGACTGGCACGCCCGCGCCTTCGGCCCGCCCCGTGCGCTGCCGCCCGCACCCGTGATCCTGATCGAGGGCGTCGGCGCGGGCCGCCGGGCGCTGCGTCCGCATCTGGCGCGACTGCTGTGGATGGAAATGCCCCACGAGGACTCCTGGACACGCGGCCGTCTGCGGGACGGAGCCGAGCAGCGGGACTTCTGGGCCGGGTGGGTCCGGGCGGAACACCGGCACTTCGCCGAGGACCCCTCACGGCCGTACGCCGACCTTCTGGTACTGCAGTCACAGAAGGGGTACGAGGTACTGCCGGGCCCTGGAGAGACCAATGGACCGGACCAGGAAGTCACACACCGTGACGGACCGTCCGCTGTGTGCTGAACTTGTGAAGACCCTTCCTGGGAACTTGTTCGACTGTCTCAACTCGGCTTGACCCGGGGGCCGTACAGGACTTACGTTCTCAATGAGCGGTCATTGGAGCCGCCCCATAGTCGCGAAGCCCCCGGTTGTTCCCCCGTGATCGGGGGCTTCGTTCTGCCCGGAGCCCGTTTTCCGGAAGCCGCGCGCACCGATTCGCTCACCCTCGGTCACCGAACCCTGTGCGCCCCGTCTGCTCCCACCTCGTCAAACGGCCCGTGCGGCACCCTTCGGCGGGCACCCGGCCCGCAGGTACGATGCCCTCGGTGCGACCTTCGTACGGCTGCTTCGCGCACCTTCAACTCCGGTCCGCGGCACAGCGGTTCGACCACGGCGGCCGTCGGGCGACTGCCCGGTGGTGAACCTATGGGGGCGCGGTTTGTGGGGGACGTGATGGACTTCGGCACGCAGGGCCTCGAGGCCCCGGCCGACCTCGCCTGGCTGCGAGGCGTGGACGCCTACACGATGGGCGCCTATCCGCAGGCGGAGGAGGAGTTCCGCACCGCGGTGCGGATGGATCCCGGCATGGCCGACGGCTGGCTCGGGCTGCACGCGCTGCGCGTCGACACGACGACCGCGCTGCTCAGGATGTTCCGGCACCGGGACCGCTTCGGGGAGCAGCGCGCCCGCCACCGCCGCACGCTCAACTCCTGGTACTGGCTGGGCTGGTGGGTGCAGCCGGTGCTGGAGAGCCCGCGCGACCTGCTGCTCGCGCACGCCTCGCACTGGCTGGACGGCCGCCACGTCCCGGAGCTGGACCGGGCGCTCGCCGGACTCCCGCCCGTGGACACCGACCCGCAGGTCCGCTTTCTGCACGCCTGCCGGGCCTATCTGGTCAAGGACTGGGAACAGCTGGTCCGGCACACCGACACGCTGCTCGACGACGCGATGCTCGGCATCGAGGCGGGCCTGTTCGGCGGCATGGCACGGGTCCGGCTGGAGATGTACGGGCAGGCGGAGCCGCTGCTGTCGGCGGCCCTGATGCGGTGCCGCAGCGAACAGCCCCAGCGCAAGGAGCTGCGGTACTGGCTGGCCCGGGCCCACGAGGGCACGGGGCGCAGCGCGGCGGCGCTGCCGCTGTACCGGGCCGTGCACCGGGTCGACCCCGCGTTCATGGACACCTCGGCCCGGCTGGCCGCGATCGCCGAGGGCGACGGGTACGACGACGCGGCCGACCTCGCGGCGATCACGCTCACCGGCGCCGGGCAGGACAGCGTGGACGGTCCCGATGTGCTCGATCCGCTCTTCGGCACCGAGGCCCGCGACCTGCGGTTCCCCGAGCCGGAACTGCCGGCCGCCGGTCCGCTGTCGTCGGTGAGCGACCCGACGGTGCGGGAGAAGACCGTCGTACCCTCACCCCTGCCCGCCGGGCCCACCGACCCCGCGCTGCTGGAGGAGGCGCTCGCCGAGCTTGAGCGCATGGTGGGGCTGGAGCCCGTCAAACGCCAGGTCAAGGCGCTCTCCGCCCAGTTGAACATGGCGCGGCTGCGGGCCGGGCAGGGGCTGCCGGTGCAGCCGCCGAAGCGCCACTTCGTCTTCTCCGGCCCCTCGGGCACCGGCAAGACCACGGTCGCCCGCATCCTGGGACGTGTCTTCTACGCCCTCGGCCTGCTCGGCGGCGACCATCTGGTGGAGGCCCAGCGGGCCGACCTCGTCGGCGAGTATCTGGGCCAGACCGCGGTCAAGGCCAACGAGCTGATCGACTCCGCGATCGGCGGTGTGCTGTTCGTCGACGAGGCGTACTCGCTCTCCAACTCGGGCTACGGCAAGGGCGACGCGTACGGCGACGAGGCCCTGCAGGTGCTCCTCAAGCGGGCCGAGGACAACCGGGACCACCTGGTGGTGATCCTGGCCGGCTACCCGGAGGGCATGGACCGGCTGCTGGCCGCCAACCCGGGCCTGTCCTCCCGCTTCACGACTCGCGTCGACTTCCCCTCGTACCGGCCCCTGGAACTCACCTCGATCGGCGAGGTGCTCGCCGCGGAGAACGGCGACGTGTGGGACGAGGAGGCCCTGGACGAGCTGCGGTCCATCGCCGGGCACGTCGTCGACCAGGGGTGGATCGACGAGCTGGGGAACGGACGCTTCCTGCGAACCCTGTACGAGAAGAGCTGCGCCTACCGGGATCTGCGTCTGTCGACCTACCCCGGCGTGCTGTCCCGCGACGACCTGGCGACCCTCCGACTCCCGGACCTGATGCAGGCATACGGGGAGGTCCTGTCGGGCCGGGGCCCACAGGACCCGCCGGCCATGTGACACGACCCCGTGGTCCGCCCCTCCGCGGGCCACGGGGAGCCACGAGACCGGCGCGGCCCGCAGGCGCGGGGGCCCTGGGCCGGCCGGTGGCCGGCGGGCGCCGTCACAGGCGAGGTGGATCTTCGTGGCCGGTCCGCCCCGGGTCCCTGGTCGGCCGACGGCACCTGGGACCGGCCCGCCCCTGGACCGCGTCCAGCAGCACTCCGATGCCGTCGGGGCCGTGGACTGGTCGATCGTGTGCATCGACTCGGCCGCCTTGCGAACCCATCAGCACTCGGCCGGGGCACGAAAAAGGGCTGCGGCCACACGAAGCGACGGCGGGCCGGGTCACCGCCCACGCCTGATCAGTCGGCGCGTGCCGACGCGCCCCTATGCGGGCACGGCCCCAGGGGCCCAAGCAGCCGCGAACCGCACAGGCCCACGCCGGCACGCGCCGGCACGCTCCGGGAATCCCCGAAGCGACCGCACACGCGCCCGCCGACCCCACGGCCCACCAGCGCCCACCGACCCATCGGCCCGCACGCACCAGCACCCCAGGGCCCACGCGCATCCGCGAACCGCACAGGCCCACGGCCAGCACACGCCCGCCCCGGGAATCCACCGAGCAACCGCACACACGCGCCCACAGACCCATCGGCCCGCACGCACCCGAAAACCGGCGGCACCGCAAGTTCAGGCGGCCTCAGGCAACCGTGACCGTCAGGCCCCGCCGGGTGCCCTCAGCCGGCCAGAGCCTCCTCCGGTTCGTCGCTTGCTCGGGGTTCTGTCACCTTCGGTTCCGGGGTCGCGCGGTGGGCCGGGTCGCGGACCTCGCCGACCAGGAGCTCCAGGACGTCCTCCAGCGCGACCAGGCCGAGTACCTTGCCGGACGCGTCGGCCACCTGTGCCAGGTGCGTCGCGGCGCGCCGCATCACCGTGAGCGCGTCGTCGAGCGGCAGCTCGCACCGGAGGGTGGTCATGGGCCGCCAGACGTGCTGCGGCACGGCCCGGTCCGAGTCCTCCAGGTCCAGTACGTCCTTCACGTGCACGTACCCCATGAAGGCGCCCTTCTCCGCGGCCACGGGGAAGCGCGAGTACCCCGTCCGGGCGGTGAGCCGGACGATCTCCCCCGCGGTGACCGACGGAGTCACCGTCACCAGTGACTCACGCCTGAGCAGCACATCGGTGACCGGGCGCGAGCCCAGTTCCAGCGCGTCCTCCAGACGCTCCTGCTCCTCGGGGGCGAGGAGGCCGGCCTGGCCGGAGTCCTCCAGCAGCCGGTTGAGCTGCTCGCTGGTGACGACGGCCTCCACCTCGTCCTTCGGCTCGACGCGGAAGAGCCGCAGGATGCCCCGGGCGCAGGCGCCGAGGGCCACCGTGATCGGCCGGCAGACGCGGGCGAAGGCGACCAGCCCCGGGCTGAGCCACAGCGCGGCCTTCTCCGGCGCCGCCATCGCAAGGTTCTTCGGCACCATCTCGCCGATGACCAGGTGGAAGAAGACCACGGCGGCGAGGGCGATGACATACCCGAGCGGGTGAATCATGCCGTCGGGCAGATGAACCGCCTCGAACACGGGTTCAAGCAGATGGGCCACCGTGGGCTCGGCGACCGCGCCCAGGGTCAGCGAGCAGACGGTGATGCCGAACTGGGCGGCGGCCATCATCTGCGGCAGTCGCTCCAGGCCGTACAGCACCTGGCGGGCCCGTGCGGTGCCGAGCGGTTCGATCTGGCTGCGGCGCACGGACACGAGCGCGAACTCGGCGCCGACGAAGAAGCCGTTGGCGAGCACGAGCAGCATGGCGAAGACCAGTTGGAGCACGCTCATCGCATGGCCTCCATGACGTTCACCGTCGCGGCCGTCCGGACCAGCCGGACCCGCTCCGCGCGGTAGTGCCCGACCTGGCGCACCGACAGCCGCCAGCCGGGCAGTTCCGCCTTGTCGCCGGGCGCCGGGATACGGCCGAGCAGATCGGCCACCAGGCCGGCGACGGTCTCGTAGGGGCCCTCGGGCACGTCGAGGCCTATGCGCTGCAGGATGTCGACCCGGACGCTGCCGTCGACGTCCCAGGCGGGCCTGCCGTCCTGCGGCGGGGCCGCGGAGAGTTCGGGCGCGTCCGGCCGGTCGTGCTCGTCGCGGACCTCGCCGACGAGTTCCTCGACGATGTCCTCCAGGGTGACCACGCCCGCCGTGCCGCCGTACTCGTCGACGACGACCGCGATGGGCTGCTCGCTGCGCAGCCGCGCGAGCAGTGGCTGCACCGGAAGCGTCTCGGGGACGAGCAGCGCCTTGCTCGCGATACGGCCGACCGGGGTACGCAGCCGGTCGCCCGACGCGATCGCCAGGGCGTCCTTGAGGTGGACCATCCCGACGATCTCGTCGATCTTCTCCCGGTAGACGGGGAAGCGGGACAGGCCGGTGGCCCGGGTCAGATTGACCACGTCCTCGGCGGTGGCCGAGTCCTGGAGTGCGCTGACCTTCACGCGCGGGGTCATGACGTGCTGCGCGGTCAGGTCGCCGAGGGACAGCGTCCGTACGAAGAGGTCGGCCGTGTCCTGCTCCAGGGCGCCGGCCTGGGCGGAGTGCCGGGCCAGCGAGACCAGCTCGCCGGGGGTGCGGGCGGAGGCCAGCTCCTCGGTGGGTTCCACGCCCAGGGCGCGCACGAGCCGGTTGGCGACCGTGTTCAGGCCGGAGATCACCGGGCGGAACAGCCGGGAGAAGCGGTGCTGCGGGCCGGCGACGAACCGCGCGACCTGCAGGGGCTTGGACACCGCCCAGTTCTTGGGTACGAGTTCGCCGATCACCATCTGGATCGCCGAGGCGAGCAGCATGCCGACGACCACGGCGACGCCGGACACCGCCCCGTCCGGGACGCCGATCGCGGCGAACGGGCCGCTCAGGAGCCCCGCGAGGGCCGGTTCGGCGAGCATGCCGACGACGAGGGAGGTGATGGTGATGCCGAGCTGGGTGCCGGAGAGCTGGAAGGACAGCTCCTTGAGGGCCTCGACGACCGTACGGGCGCGTTTGTCGCCCTCGGCGGCGGCCTTCTCGGCTTCCGGGCGCTCGACCGTCACCAGGCCGAACTCGGCCGCCACGAAGAATCCGTTGGCCAGGATCAGCAGGAACGCCGCTCCGAGGAGCAGCAGGGGGATGGTCATGATGCCGCCGCCTCCGCGCTATGTCGGTAGGGGGCGGCGCAGGTACTACAGGACGATCCGTCCATCGCTGGAGGGAGTCACTCCTCGGGTAGCAGGAACCCCTGCGCGCCGGTCGGCGCCACAGGGGCGGAAGCGCAACGTAAACGCCTCCGCCACCAGATTAATCAAGACACGGGCCGATGCGGCAGGGTGGACGACCCCGAGTCAGCCCCGATCTTGCCCGGGATCGTGTATGGCGCGGGCCTCGGCGAGCGCCCGCAGCGTACGCGCGTCGGCGATGGCGCGCTGCTTGGCGACGCCCGGCTGGATGCCGAGCGCGGGCAGGCTGGTGCCGTCGCTGAGGTTCAGGAACACCCAGGGGTCGCCGGGGCGGAGGTTCACCTGAAGGATTTCCGCCCATTCCAGGTGCCGTTTGCTGGCGATGTTCACCACAGTGACGCCGGACTCGTCGGCGACGACCTTCACCCGCGCGAGCAGGGCCAGCACCCAGAAGATGAGGCCGCCGGTGAGGATGAAGCTGAGCCGCTCCCCCGGGCCGAGCTGCTCCAGCAGCAGGGCGACGCCCGAGATGACCATGAAGATCGCGATGCCGGCTGTGAGCAGAATCGCACGGGTGCGGCCCGGCCGGAAGGTGACGGGGAGGGCGGGAAGGGGGGTCTGTTCGGACATCGGTGCGCGGCCTCCCGGGATCAGAGGCGGCAGGCGTGGATGGCCGTGGTCAGGATGGCCCGGGCGCCGATGGCGTACAGGTCGTCCATGATCCGCTGGGCGTCCTTGGCGGGGACCATGGCGCGGACGGCGACCCAGCCCTCGTTGTGCAGGGGGGAGATGGTGGGGGACTCCAGGCCCGGGGTGAGGGCGACGGCCTTCTCCAGCTGTTCGACGCGGCAGTCGTAGTCCATCATCACGTACGTCCGGGCCACCAGGACGCCCTGGAGGCGGCGCAGGAACTGCTGGACCTTGGATTCCTCGGCGTCGGCACCGGTGCGGCGGACCACCACCGCCTCGGACGTCATGATCGGCTCGCCGAAGACCTCCAGGCCCGCGTTGCGCAGCGAGGTGCCGGTCTCCACGACGTCCGCGATGATCTCGGCGACCCCCAGCTCGATGGCGGTCTCGACGGCGCCGTCGAGGTGGACGACGGAGGCGTCGACGCCGTTGTCGGCGAGGTGCTTGGCGACGATGCCCTCGTAGGAGGTGGCGACCGTCAGGCCGTTCAGGTCCTCGACGCTCTTGGCCGTGCCGGGCTTGGTGGCGTAGCGGAAGGTGGAGCGGGCGAAGCCGAGCGGCAGGATCTCCTCGGCGTTGGCGCCGGAGTCCACGAGCAGATCGCGGCCGGTGATGCCGATGTCGAGCCGGCCGGAGGACACGTAGATCGCGATGTCGCGGGGGCGGAGGTAGAAGAACTCGACCTCGTTCGCCGGGTCGACGATCCGCAGTTCCTTGGACTCCCGGCGCTGCCGGTAGCCGGCCTCATGCAGCATCTCCGCCGCAGGGCCGGACAGTGAACCCTTGTTGGGGACGGCGATGCGCAGCATGAGGTCGGCTTCCTTTGTTCGTGCGTACGGTGTGCGACGTGCTCTTACGGCTCAGAGGTGGGCGTAGACGTCGTCCAGGGAGATCCCGCGGGCGACCATCATCACCTGGACGTGGTACAGCAGCTGCGAGATCTCCTCGGCGGCCGCCTCCTTGCCCTCGTACTCGGCGGCCATCCAGACCTCGGCGGCCTCCTCGACGACCTTCTTGCCGATGGCATGGACGCCCTTTCCGACCAGTTCGGCGGTGCGGGACGTGGCGGGATCGCCGTGGGCGGCCTTGTGCTGGAGCTCGGTGAAGAGCTCCTCGAACGTCTTCTTGGACATGATGGCCCCACCCTACGCGGTTCGGGCGATCCCCTAGTGCCAGGGTTCAGATACTGAGCGGAGGGTGATCGCGGTCGCCACCGCCGCCGTCACCGCCTCGTGCCCCTTGTCCTCGTTGGAGCCCTCCAGACCGGCCCGGTCCAGGGCCTGCTCCTCGTTGTCACAGGTGAGCAGGCCGAAGCCGACGGGGACGCCGGTCTGCACGGAGACCTGGGTCAGGCCCTGGGTGACGCCCTGGCACACGTAGTCGAAGTGGGGGGTGCCGCCGCGGATGACGACGCCGAGCGCGACGACCGCGTCGTAGCCGCGGCCCGCGAGGGCCTTGGCGGCGACCGGGAGCTCCCAGCTGCCGGGGACCCGCAGCAGGGTCGGCTCGTCGATCCCCAGGTCGCGCAGGGCGCGCAGGGCGCCGTCCACCAGACCGTCCATCACCTTCTCGTGCCACTGCGCCGCGATGACGGCGACCCGCAGATCGCTCGCGTTGCGTACGGACAGTTCCGGTGCACCCTTGCCGCTCACGTCTCTCCTCAGTGCTGTTCTTACTGGTTGCCACAGGTGGCCGCGGACGCGGCCACAGAAGCTGCCACGGGCGGTGTGTCCAGCCAGGGCAGGTCGTGACCCATCCGGTCCCGCTTGGTGCGCAGGTAGCGGAGGTTGTGCTCGCCCGCCTGTACGGGCATCGGCTCGCGCCCGGTGACCTTGAGTCCGTGGCGCAGCAGCGCTTCGGTCTTGTCGGGGTTGTTGGTCATCAGCCGCAGGCTGCGGACGCCGAGGTCCGCCAGGATCTGCGCGCCCGCGCCGTAGTCGCGGGCGTCGGCGGGCAGGCCGAGTTCGAGGTTGGCGTCGAGGGTGTCGTGGCCCTGTTCCTGCAGTTCGTAGGCGCGCAGCTTGGACAGCAGTCCGATGCCGCGGCCCTCGTGCCCGCGCAGGTAGACCACCACGCCCCGGCCCTCCTCCTGGATGCGCTCCAGCGAGCCGTCCAGCTGGGGACCGCAGTCGCAGCGCGCGGAGCCGAAGACGTCGCCGGTGAGGCATTCGGAGTGGACGCGGACGAGGACGTCCTCGCCGTCGCCGATCTCACCGTGGACCAGGGCGACGTGCTCGACGCCGTCGGCGGTGGCGCGGTAGCCGTACGCCGTGAACGCGCCGTGCCTGGTGGGCAGATGGACCTCGGCCTCACGGCGCACGGTGGGCTCGGCGCCGCGGCGGTAGGCGATCAGATCCTCGATGGAGATGATCGTCAGGCCGTGCTTGCGGGCGAACGGGATCAGCTCGGGCAGGCGCAGCATGCGGCCGTCCTCGCCGGCGATCTCGACGATCGCGCCGGCCGGGCGCAGGCCCGCGAGGCGGGCGAGGTCGACGGCCGCCTCCGTGTGGCCGTTGCGGACCAGGACCCCACCGGGCCGGGCGCGCAGCGGGAAGACATGGCCGGGGCGCACGAAGTCGGTGGGCTCCGCCGTGCCGCTCGCCAGCAGTTGGAGCGTGGTCGCGCGGTCCGCGGCCGAGATGCCGGTGCTCACACCGTGGGCGGCGGAGGCGTCCACGGAGACGGTGAACGCGGTCTTCATCGACTCGGTGTTGTCCTCAACCATCTGCGGCAGCCGCAGCCGGTCCAGTTCCTCGCCCTCCATGGGCGCGCAGATCAGTCCGCGGCACTCGCTCATCATGAAGGCGATGATCTCGGGGGTCGCCTTCTCGGCGGCGATGACGAGGTCGCCCTCGTTCTCCCGGTCCTCGTCGTCGACGACCACGATCGGGCGGCCGGCGGCGATGTCGGCGATGGCCTGCTCGACGGAGTCGAGCCTGAAGTCCTCGATGTGCTCGGGGGAGTCGGTGCTGTAGAGCAGCGGCGGGATCGAAGGGGTGGCGCGCAGCGCCCCGTTCAGGGTGGTGGTGGGTGACGGGCGGGCAGTCATGCCGGCGCTCCTTCCAGGACGGGCCGCGCGTCCTTGCGGGAGCGCAGCCACCAGTCGCGCATGCCCCACAGGACGAGTGCGCCGTATATGACGTAGACGAAGCCGGAGAAGGCGTAGCCGTTGGCGAAGTTCAGTGGCACGCCGACGAGGTCGACGAGCAGCCAGGCGATCCAGAACTCGACCATGCCGCGGGCCTGCGCGTACATGGCGACGACGGTGCCGACGAAGATGTAGGCGTCCGGCCAAGGGTCCCAGGACAGGGTCGGGTACGCCTTGAAGAGCAGGGCCACCGCGACGGTGCCGACGGCCGCGGCGGCGGCCATCGCGGCGCGCTCGCGCCAGGTGGCGAACCGCGGGGTGATGTGGCCGTCGCCGCCGTCCTCGGTCCGGCCCTTGTTGCGGTTCCACTGCCACCAGCCGTAGAGCGCGACGGCCATGACGACGACCTGCTTGCCGGCGCTGCCCGCGAGGTGGCCGTAGAAGGCCGCGAAGAGGACGAGGCCGGAGAGGAACTGCACCGGCCAGGTCAGCAGGGAGCGGCGCCAGCCGAGGGCGAGCGTGATGAGGCCGAGGATGTTGCCGGCCATGTCCGACCAGATGATGTGCTGGCCGAACAGGACGAACGCCTCCGAGTTCAGCCAGCTCACCGCTCTGCCCCCTGACCGGCCGCGAGGAGCCGCTCGACGTACTTGGCGATGACGTCGACCTCGAGGTTGACCGGGTCGCCGGGCTGCTTGAGGCCGAGCGTGGTCAGGGCGAGGGTGGTGGGGATGAGGCTGATGGTGAAGTAGTCCGGGCCGGCCTCGACGACGGTGAGGCTGATGCCGTCGACGGTGATGGAGCCCTTCTCTACGACGTAGCGGGCGAGGTCCGCGGGCAGCGAGACCTTCACGATCTCCCAGTTCTCGGAAGGCTTGCGCTCCAGTACCCGGCCGGTGCCGTCCACGTGCCCCTGCACGATGTGCCCGCCGAGGCGCGCGCCGACGGCGGTGGGGCGCTCCAGGTTGACGCGGGAGCCGACGGTGAGGACGCCCAGGCTGGAGCGGTCCAGGGTCTCGGCCATGACATCGGCGGTGAACTCGTCGCCCTCGTGCTCCACGACGGTGAGACAGACCCCGTTCACGGCGATGGAGTCGCCGTGCTGCGCGCCCTCGGTCACTACGGGGCCACGCAGTCGGAAGCGGGAGGCGTCGCCGAGGTTCTCGACGGCGGTGACTTCACCCAGCTCTTCGACGATTCCGGTGAACACTTCCCGGGTCCTCCTGCCACATTGGGGCACGGACTCCGGGGCCTGTCGATGACGACAGAATGTACGGGTGAGCAAGACCGTCAGCTCGCCGACGCCGAAAGGGACCCGTCCAACCGCGGACGAGCCCAGATACGGCGGCGCGCACAGGTGCATGCCCGCCCGCCGCGCACTGCCTCCCATCCGGACTTTAACCGTCGGTCCAGGAATTTCACCTGGTCAACCGGCCGCTGGAAGCGACCGGGTCGCGGACTGTAACCGCCGGTTCGGACTTTCACCGACCCCGGAGTGCGCTGCTTCTGGTACAGGGCCAGTGTGCCACGCCCGATCGTCATCCATACAGACGAGGCGTGTGGGGTGGCTCACAGACCGTATCCCTGGACTTCCACGGCCCGCTGACGATCCGTCGGTTCCCGGTGCGCAACCCATTGACTGAATGGTCTAGTCCTTTTAGTGTTCGGGCGGGCCCGGCGGCGGTGACGACGGCCCTTGCCCGCCGCCGGGTCGCCGCGCGCTGCGGCCGTTGCGGCCGCTCTGGCAGGGTGAGCGCATGACGACGACGCCGATCGCCGAGGAATTCGAGGCCCACCGACCACGCCTGTTCGGTCTGGCCTATCGGATGCTCGGCTCCGCCGAGGAGGCCGAGGACACGGTCCAGGACGCGTTCGTGCGTTTCGACGGCGCGGACCGCGCGGACATCGAGCATCCGTCGGCCTGGCTGGCCAGAACGGTCACCAACCTCTGCCTCAACCGGCTGACCTCGGCCCGCGCCCGGCGCGAGCAGTACGTCGGGGACTGGCTGCCGGAGCCGGTACTCACCTCCGACGGCACCCTCGGGCCCCTGGAGTCGGCGGAGCAGCGGGACGCGGTGTCGATGGCGATGCTGGTCCTGCTGGAGCGGCTGACGCCGACCGAGCGGGCGGTGTACGTGCTGCGGGAGGCGTTCGGCTACGGGCACCGGGAGATCGCCGGCCTGCTGGACCTGGGCGAGGCCAACTGCCGTCAGCTGTACCGGCGGGCGGTGCAGCGGGTGGCGGCACCGCAGGGGCGCTTCGATCCGGCTCCCGAACAGCAGGAGAAGCTCGTCGCCTCGTTCATCACGGCGTCCCGCGACGGCGATCTGGCCGGCCTGGAGAAACTGCTCGCGGCCGAGGTGACCTGGTGGAGCGACGGCGGCGGCAAGGTCTCGGCGGCCCGGCGGCCGATCGAGGGCCGCGACAAGGTCCTGCGCTTCCTGGCGGGCGGGGCCGTGCGGTTCGCGGCGGGCTATTCCTACACGGCGGCCGAGGTCAACGGCGCGAGCGCGCTCGTCGTGTGGGACGGCGACGCACTGGTCGGTGTCGTCTGCTTCGAGACGCGCGACGGGCTGATCGCGCACGCGCGGGCCGTGGTGAACCCGGACAAGCTGGACTTCGTACGGCGTCAGCTGGCACGTTCCTGAAAATGTTCCGCGGGACTGTCACATCTCGCGGGGACTGTCCGGTCTCAGCTGACGAAGGGCGCTCCACCCCGGGGCGCCCGGCGTCCGAAAGGCTCAACAGCATGACCACGATCCTGGTGACCGGCGGCACCGGAACCCTCGGCCGGCTCGTCGTCGAGCGGCTGCGCGCCGGCGGGCTCGAGGTGCGGGTGCTCAGCCGGAGCGCCCGGCCCTACGCCGTCGACCTGCGCAAGGGCGGGGCCGGCCTGGACCCGGCCGTCGCGGGCGTGGACACCGTCGTGCACTGCGCGAGCTCGCCGAAGGGCGACGAGGGAGCGGCACGGAACCTGATCGCGGCGGCGCGGCGGGCGGGTGTCCGCCATCTCCTCTACATCTCGATCGTCGGCATCGACCGGGTGCCGCTCGGCTACTACAAGTCCAAGCTCGCCGTGGAGAGGCTGGTCGAGGAGTCGGGGCTCGGCTGGACGGTGCTGCGGGCCACGCAGTTCCACGATCTGCCGGCGCAGCTGTTCCAGGCACTGGCCAAGCCGCCCGTGATGCTGCTTCCGGCCGGGATCTCGGACCAGCCGATCGAGGTGGCCGAAGTTGCGGACCGGCTGGCCGAGTTGGCGGCCGGGGCGCCCGCCGGACGGGTCGCGGACATGGGCGGACCCGAGGTACGGACGCTCGACTCCCTGGCCCGCGCCTATCTGAAGGCGACCGGTCGGCGCCGCCCGGTGGTGTCGCTCCCCCTGCCCGGCAGAACGGCCCGGGCCTTCCGGAACGGCGGCCATCTCACGCCCGAGCGGGCGGTGGGCAAGGGGACGTTCGAGGAGTATCTGGCGGGCCGGTTCGGGGACGTCAGCGGCAGGTGAGGGCAACGAGCCCGGGGCTACCGCTCCGGCGGTGCGAAGAGCTCGTCCTGGGCCCGCTCGCGCGCTGTCAGCAGGGCGCCGCGCAGTACGGCCGAGCCACCGAGGCCACTCGCCCGCACCTCGGTGACCAGCGGCGACATCCGACGGATCCGCTCCTCCACCCGTCTGGCGAGCACCCCTTTCCCGGCCTTCCCGACCTCCCCGCCGAGGACCACGCACCCCGGATCCAGGATGGCGACGACGGAGGCCACCCCGAGGGCAATCCGCTCGGCAAGGTCATCGAGAAAACGAGCGGCGACCACACGGTCCACAGCCACGGAGGGGACACCACAGCCTCCGTCACCGACCTCACCACCCTCGCCACGGCTTACGGCCTCACGGCCCACACCACCGCTCCCGTCACCCACGCCACCAACGCCGGAAGCCCCGCGACCCGCATCACCGGCCTCACCACCCTCACCGCAGGCCGAGACGCCGAGACCCCCGCCACCACCGCCGCCGCGATCACCTGCAGAGCGCGCCGAGACCAGGCGCTCTGCGCCGCCGTCCTCGCGGCCGGAGGTCGCGTGGCCCTCACCGCCATTCGTGCCCGCACCGTCGGCGCCACGGCCGGCGGCATCCCCGACCACTTCCACCAACCCCCGCACCAAGCCCGCCACCGCGCCCGGCTCGGACGGGTCCGCGGTGCTGTCCCACAGCCCGTGGTCGGTCGCCAGTTGGGCGATTGCCGTCGATCCGACCAGTGAGTGGTAGCCGCCCTCGCAGTCCGTGGCGGAGGGGAGGGCCGGGGTGCCCGGGACCGGCAGGAAGCCGATCTCGCCCGTGCCGCCGGAGGCCCCGCGTCGGAGGCTGCCGTCGAGGACGACGGCCGCGCCCGGGCTGTGGCCCAGCCAGAGGAGGACGAAGGTGTCGCGGTCCCGGGCCACGCCCTCCTCCTGCTCGGCCAGGGCGGCGAGGTTGGTCTCGTTCTCGACGCTGACGCGGGCCTCGGGGAAGCGTTCCTGGAGCGCGGCGACCAGCCGGCGGTGCCAGGCGGGCAGGCCCGCCGAGTCGCGGAGCTCCCCGGTGGCGGGGTCGATGAGCCCCGGCGCGCCGATCCCCACGGTGTGCACGTGTTCGACCTCGGCTTCCTTCACCGCCCGTTCCACCAGCGCCGTCGCCTGCTCCAGCGCGGGCCCGGTCCCGGTGTCCCCGCCGATCGGCCCGGCGGCCTCGGCGAGCACCCGGCCGAGCAGGTCGGACACCAGTACGGAGACGCTCGCGGTGCGGACGTCGAGCGCGGCCAGGTGGGCCCGGTCGGCGACGATGCCGTACAGCCGGGCGTTCGGGCCGCGGCGCTGCTCACCCGCCTCCCCGACCACCGTGATCAGGCCGGACGCGGTGAGGCGTTCGACGAGGTCGGCGACCGTGGGCCGGGACAGTCCGGTCAGCTGTTTCAACTGGCCTGCCGTCAGTGGGCCTTCGCGCTGCAACAGCCGCAGGGCGAGCCGGTCGTTGATGGCCCGGGCAGTGCTCGGTGATGCGGGCATGACGGGAATCCTCCCAGACCGGCGCTCCGTGCCCGGCCGCATAGTGCCTATCTATCAGGAAGGGTCCCTGATAGTTTACGGCGGGACAGCGGGGTGTCACCCGTCCGGGGAGGGGCTGCAACATGAGTGACGTGGTCTACGACCAGCGTGAGGTGAGGCGCGCCCGGTACGCCGTGGCGGCCGTGTTCGCCGTGCACGGCGCCGTCACCGGCTCGTTCGCGACCCGCGTGCCATGGATCCAGGACCACGCCTCACTCGGGGCGGGGCAGCTCGGGTTCGCGCTGGCCTTCACGGCGTTCGGCGCCTCGTGCTCGATGCCGCTGGCGGGCCGGATCAGTCACCGCTTCGGCAGCCGGACGGCCCTGCGCGGGCTGATCGTCCTGTGGACGCTGTCCCTGGTCCTTCCGTCGCTGGCGCCGAACCTGTACACGCTGTGCCTCGCCATGTTCGTCTACGGGGCGAGCGCGGGCATGGCCGACGTGGCCATGAACGCGCTCGGCGTCGAGGTGGAGCGGCTGCTCGACAGGTCGGTCATGTCGGGGCTGCACGGCATGTGGAGCGCGGGCGCGCTGATCGGCTCCGCGGCCGGCACCCTCGCCGCCCATCTGGGCTCCGACGCGCGCCTGCACTTCGCCCTCGCGGCGGCCACGCTCACGGCGCTCGGCATCCTGGCCGCCGGCCGGGTCCTGGACGTTCAGCCCGCCGAGGACGAGGAGCCGCCGCCGAGGTTCGCGCTGCCGCCCAGGTCGGCACTGCTGATCGGCGCGGTCGGCTTCTGCGCGGTGTTCGCCGAGGGGGCCAGCCTGGACTGGTCGGCGGTGTTCCTGCGCGACCGGCTGGACAGTTCGGCCGGCCTGGCGGCGGTGGCGACGACCGGATTCATGCTGACCATGGCGGTGGCCCGGATCGCCGGGGACGCGGTGGTGAACCGCTTCGGCGCGGTCCGCACCGTCCGTACCGGGGGCGTTCTCACCGTCGTCGGCGGGCTGCTGATCGTCGTTGCGGGCCAACCCGCCGTGGCGATGGCCGGGTTCGCGCTGATGGGCCTCGGGATCGCGGTCGTCGTACCGCTGTGCTTCGCGGCGGCCGGGCACAGCGGACCGAACCCCAGTCAGGCCATAGCGGGCGTGGCGACCATCACCTACACCTCGGGCCTGATCGCGCCCGGCCTGATCGGCGGGGTGGCGCAGGCGACGAGCCTGGTGGTGTCGTTCGCCCTGGTCACCGCGCTGGCCTGCGGACTCGTGGTCTTCGCGGGCGTGCTGCGGGTCGGCGGGCGCGGCGGCAGGACCGAGGTCAGTGCGCGGGCCGCAGCAATTCCCGACCCGCGGCCCTGAAGCCCTCGCTCCACGGTGCCGGGCGCAGCGTCGCCGCGTCCAGCCGCACCAGGACCCGGGTGCCGTGGGCGTAGGTCACCGCTCCGTCGGTCGAGCAGAAGCGGAAGCCGTAGGTCAGGCCGGTGTTGCCGAGCCGCTCCAGCCACAGGTGGACGGCGTAGGCGCCCGGCCTGGTCACCGGTGCCTCGTAGCCGATCCGCAGCTCCTTGACCGCGTTGCAGGCGTCGCCGGCTGCCTCCCAGTCGCCGTCGAAGCGGATGCCGTACTCGTTCCACAGCTCGGTCCAGGCGCGCTCGACCATCAGCGGATAGCGGGCGTTGTGCAGCAGTCCGAGCGCGTCGAGGTCGTCGAAGTGGACGGTGACGGGTATCAGCCGGCCGTACGACAGGGCGGGGGCGATCGGGGCTTCGGCGGTCACGGGAGGGACTCCTGAGCGTGCGGGTGGGACGGTGGGAACACTCCATCCTAAGCGAGCGCTCAGAAGTCCCGGTCAGGAAGGCCCCCTGGTCAGCCCGCGATCGAGTCCAGCTGCTCCGCGGCCGGCCGCAGCGGCCAGAGGTCGCCGCCGGGTGGCGTCTCCAGCTTCGGGACGGCCTTCTTCGCCGCCGAGTCGCCCGCGTCGGCGGCCGCGTGGACGACGTCGCTCGCCGCGTACCGGTGGAACTCCAGCTCCGGGTGCGGCCAGGCGGCGGCCCCGGTGGCCGCGGGCAGCAGATAGTCCAGGGCCTTGAACAGGCTCTGGCCGTCCGGCCCCCGGTAGGCCCAGAGGCTCACGCCCACATGCCGTCCGATGGCGGCGAGCCGGGTGTACGCGACCAGGTCGAAGGTCGAGTAGTGCCAGCTCCGGGTGCGCGCCAGCTCCTGCGGCTGACTGCCGTCGGCCGCGATCTGCGGATCGATGCGTTTGGCGCGCGCGTCGAGCACCGTGCGCCGGGCGAGGGCCTTGTCGCCGGTCGCGTACGCGAGGGCGGCGAGCTGCATGTCGTAGAACGTGCCGTGATTGTTGCCGGCCGCGCCCTCCTGCCTGCCGAAGTCGCTGTTCTTCAGCCAGCCGAGGAAGTCGGAGTTCCACCGTGCCATGCCGGTGCGGTCGGCGGCCGTCCAGCCGGGGGCGCCGGTGGCGAGTACGGCGAGCGCGTCGACGACGCTGGTGTACGACTGCGAGAAGTCGATGATGCCGATGGCCCTGCCGTCGTACTTGCACGGTATGAACTGCGCATGGTTCAGATTGGGGTTCATCCGGGTCGCCGGGTCGAGGAACCAGGTGCGCAGGACCTGCCCGGCCTTCTCGGCGTACTCCCGCCTGCCCGTGTAGTACCAGGCGAGCGAGAGGTCGTACGTGGAGTCGAAGACCTTCTCGACGTCCTGGCGGTCGGTGCCGCTGTCCACCTCGGGATTGCGCTGCCCGTCGCGCTGGACGTACGGGCAGCCCCATGGGTTGTCGGCGGTCGGCGTGCGGGTGGGCCACCAGTAGGGAGCCTGGCTCAGATAGTCGTGGACGTCGCCGCCGGGGGCGGGCCTGGGTTTGTCGACCACCGTCCAGGGGCCCTGGCCGAGCCAGGCGTCGGCGCGGGCGGTCAGCTTCTCCAGCGCGGCGCGCAGCCGGGGGTCGCCGTGGTCCAGCCGGGTCCGGGCCTCCTGGAGCCGGGCGCCGTCGAGGACGGCGGTGTCCGGGGTCTTCGGGACCGCGCGTGCGGAGGCGGAGGGGACGGCCATGGCCGCGAAAGCCGCCACGGCGGCCATGATCAGGGCAACACGGGGTCTTCCACTCATCAAGACACTCCGATCATGAATGTGAACGCCGTTCATGAATAGGACCGTGTGAGCGTAGAACCACCAGGTACCCCTGACAATGGTCCGGACCGTCTTCACGTACAGAGAAAGCGAAGTCCCACATGAACCTCGGCGTCCGCTGGAAGCTGCACGGCGACGGGCGCACGCCCGAGCCCGGAGCGGTGGTACGCCCCGACGAACGGCTCTCCTGGCCGCGCACGGCGGGACTCGGCGCCCAGCACGTGGTGGCCATGTTCGGCGCGTCCTTCGTGGCCCCCGTCCTGATGGGACTGGACCCCAATCTCGCGATCATGATGTCCGGCGTCGCGACCGTGATCTTCCTGCTCGCCACCCGCGGCCGGATTCCCAGCTATCTGGGCTGCTCGCTCTCCTTCGTGGGCGTGGCCGCGGTGATCCGCGCGCAGGGCGGCACGAGCGCGACCGTGACCGGCGCGGTCTTCGTCGTCGGCGTCGCGCTGTTCCTGGCCGGACTCGCGGTGCAGCGCTTCGGAGCGCGGATCATCCATGCCACGATGCCGCCGATCGTCACCGGCGCGGTCGTGATGCTGATCGGCTTCAACCTCGCTCCGGTGACCGCGTCCACGTACTGGCCGCAGGACCAGTGGACGGCGCTGCTGGTGATGCTGTTCACCGGTCTGGCGGTCGTCTGCCTGCGTGGATTCTGGTCCCGTATCGCGATCTTCCTGGGCCTGCTCTTCGGGTACGGCATCTCATGGGCCTTCGACCAGATCTTCGGGAAGATCCACTCGGTGGACGCGAGCGGCAGGCTCACCGACCACTGGCGGCTCGACCTCTCCGGTGTCGGCAGGGCCGACTGGGTCGGGCTGCCGTCCTTCCACGGCCCGTCCTTCCAGTGGTCGGCGGTCCTGGTCGCGCTCCCGGTCGTCATCGCCCTGGTCGCGGAGAACGCCGGACACGTCAAGGCGGTCGGCGAGATGACCGGCGAGCGCCTCGACGACAGGCTCGGCACGGCGATCTCGGCCGACGGCGTGGCGTCGATGCTGTCCACCGCGGTGGGCGGGCCGCCCAACACCACGTACTCCGA
Source organism: Streptomyces sp. NPDC001406 (assembly GCF_042895285.1). NCBI lineage: Bacteria > Bacillati > Actinomycetota > Actinomycetes > Kitasatosporales > Streptomycetaceae > Streptomyces > Streptomyces sp. NPDC001406. Next base: position 426,167 of record NZ_JBIAWG010000007.1, on the reverse strand, counting down.
GAACATCGGCGTGATGGCCGCGACCCGCGTCTACTCGACCGCCGCGTACTGGGCCGCCGCCGGCTTCGCGCTCCTGTTCGGCCTCTGCCCCAAGTTCGGCGCGGTCGTCGCCGCGATCCCGGGCGGTGTCCTCGGCGGCATCACCGTCATCCTGTACGGCATGATCGGCCTGCTCGGAGCGCAGATCTGGACCAACGCCCGGGTCGATCTGCGCAACCCGCTGAACCTCGTACCGGCCGCCGCGGGCATCGTCATCGGCGTCGGCAACGTCACCATGAAGTTCACCGCCAACTTCTCCCTCAGCGGTATCGCGCTGGGCACGCTGGTGGTCATCACCGGCTACCACGCACTGCGCCTCATGGCACCCGCCCACCTCAAGGTCCAGGAGCCCCTGCTGGACGAGGGCACGTCGTCCTACGACGAGGAGACCGACCGCGCCAGTTCGTAGGCGTACGACGGGGTGAACGTCCCGGCCGCCGCCCTGCAGCCGTCCGACTCCCCCGGCGGCTTCACCCACAGGTAGGCGTCGATGCGCCGCTCGCCGGTGTTCAGGGTGGGGGTGCGGCCGAGCCTGCGGCCCGCCGGGTCGCACCACTCGCCGTCGGCCGGGGCGCCGTTGCCGTTGCGGCTCGTGTCGATCACCGCGCCGAAGCCGGCGGGACCGCCAAGGGTGTCGAGGACCTGCCGGTCGTAGGCGATCTCGTCGGCCGTGGTGCGGAAGTTGGAGACGTTGCTGAAGATGCCGTCGGAGGACGCCGGTGACGCGGCGCCCGCCTGCCTCAGCAGGGCCGCCTGCCGGTCGGCCGGGTTCCAGCCCGAGTGGCCGGCGTCGTAGTAGACCCGCGCCCCGGGGTCGGCGGCCTTCAGGACCCGGCCCGCGCGGGCCAGCGAGGCGAACCGGTCGGCGCGGTCCGCGGCCGGGAGGCAGTCGGACTGGGCGATCGAGTCCGGCTCCAGCACGACGACGACCTCGCCGGAGCCCAGCCCCTGGGCGAAGGCGTCGATCCAGGCGTCGTACGCGGCGAGATCGGGCGCCCCGCCCTGGGAGGCGCCGCCGCAGTCGCAGTCCGGGATCGCGTACGGCACGAGCACCGGCACCCGGCCCCGCGCCGCCGCTGCCGAGGTCACCGCGCGCACCCGCGAGGCGATGGTCGCCGGGGTGTGGTCGGTGAACCACACGGCGGCCGGCTGGTTGGCAATACGGGACTCGATGAGCGCGGCGCGGGGGTCGTCGGGGTGGGCCCGGACCCAGTCGAGCACCTGGGAGTCCGGGTGCCGGTAGAGGCGGTGGGGCAGGACGGCGGTCCGTTCCCTGCGTTCACTGCGGGTGGGGGAAGGTCCGGGCCTCGTCGACTCCTTCTTCACGGACGGGGAGACGGTGGGAGTGGGCGGCGCGGATGCCGACGGCACCGGGGGCAACGGCGCCGGGCTCGTCGTGTGCGTGAACTCGGGCCGGGCTCGGTCGGAGCCGTGCCCGTCGTCGAGCGCCGAGAGCATCCCGGTCGCGGTGCCGACGGCGGTCACGACCGAGGCCAACGCCACCATCGCGCCGCGCCGGAGGGCACGCCTGCGTGCGGCCCTGCGTGCGGCCAGGCGGCGGGCACGTAAACCGGACACAGTGCCCCTCCCCTCCCCCACCTTGCGCTCGCGCAACGGGGCGTTCCCCCGTTGTGGGGAAGCACCGGGCCCGTCGGCACGCCGGTCGGCCCAGGGCTGGGACCCTTCCCCCATGCCGCAGTTGGAACACTTCACCGCTTGCGTCGACACCGTCGTCGCCCGGATGCGCGCCCTGGACTCGGCCCTGCCCGAGCGGGACGGGGTCGCGGTGTTCAACCGCGTCTACCTGGCCGTCACCGAGGAGGTGGAACGGCGCCTGGACGCCGGGCAGTTCACGGACCCGCGGGCGGCGACCGCGCTGGACGTACGGTTCGCGGAGCGGTATCTCGCCGCCGTGGACGCGGTCGCGGACGACCGCCGTCCGCCTGCCTGCTGGCGCCCGCTGTTCCAGCTCCGCCGCCATCCCGGTGTACGACCCCTGCAGTTCGCCCTCGCGGGCATCAACGCGCACATCGGCCACGATCTGGCGCTCGCCGTCGTGGACACCTGTCGTACGCTCGGCTGCGAACCGGCCGATCTGGAGGACGAGTTCGACCGCGTGGGCGACCTCCTCGTATCGCTGGAGGAACGCATCCGCGAGGATCTGATGCCCGGCCCCGATCTGCTCCAGATCGCCGACCCGCTCACCCATCTGCTCGGCTCGTGGAGCCTGGAGCGCGCCCGGGAGGCCACCTGGTCGGCGGCGCGGGCCCTGTGGGCGCTGCGCCGGTTCGAGGACGTCGCCGAGGAGCTCACCGAGCGCCTCGACGCGGCCGTGGGCTTCGCCGGGCGCATGCTGCTGACCCCGCTCGCCGACTGACGCGACCCGATCCGGCCATCCCCGCCACGCCTCACCGGAACTCCGCGGCGATCACTGTAGGTTGCAGCCGAAACCGATCGCGAAGGAGCACTCGGCACATGGCGACCAGGCTCGGACTCAGCCTTCCGCAGAATCGGCAGTACGCCCTCGGCAAGGACGTGCCCGATGTGGCACGCACCGCCGAGGGGATCGGATACGACAGCCTGTGGGTGTACGAGCGGGCCCTCTTCCCGGAGCCCGCGACCCAGGGCCTGTACGGCATCGAGGGCATGCCCTGGCCGGACTCCTACCGCGGTGTGGCCGAGCCGCTGGTCACGCTGACGCTCGCCGCCGCGGCGACCGAGCGGGTCCGGCTGGGTTCGAGCGTGCTGGTCGCGCCCCTGCACCAGCCGTTCCAGCTGGCCAAGTCCCTCGCCACACTGGACGCGGCGAGCGGCGGCCGGGTGATCGCCGGCTTCGGCACGGGCTGGTCGCTGGACGAGTACGCGGCCGCCGGCATCCGGCCGATCGCGGAGCGCGGCAAGGTGCTCGACGAGACCATCGAGGTCTGCCGCGCGGTGTGGGGCCCCGACCCGGTGCGCTACGACGGCCGGCTCACCAAGATCGAGTCGGCCGTGGTCGGGCCCAAGCCCGCCCGGCCGATCCCCATCCTGCTGGCCGCGAGCAACAAGCGGGCGCTGACCCGGCTCGTCGACCACGCCGACGGCTGGCTGCCGGTGGGCATGGGCGTCGAGCAGATCGCCGCCCAGTGGGCCCAACTGCAGGACCTGGCGTCCGAGCGCGGGCGCAAGGAGCCGGTCCAGACGGTCCTGCGGGTGAACGCCGCCTACTCGGCCAAGCCCTACGACGGCCCCGACCGCCGCCCCTTCCAGGGCAACGCGGACCAGATCGTGGAGGACCTGGTCGCGCACGCGGCAATCGGCCTGGAGGAGATCCTCGTCGACCTCCAGGACTCCGCGCGGGACGCCCAGGAGCTCAAGGACATCGCCTCGGAGGTCTACGAGAAGGCCCGCGCGGCCGGGGTGTAGGACAGGGCCTGGTCCTGGCCTAGTCCTCGGGGAGCTCGACCGGCGCGATCTCGTCGTAGACGTCACCCGGGCCCGGGTTGGCCGCGTCGGTCGTGCCGCCGAAGTGGTGCATGACGCCCCAGACCGCGTTCAGCGCGGTCTGGACGGCACCCTCGGCCCAGCCGGCCGTCCAGGAGATGTCGTCGCCGGCCAGGAAGATGCCCCGCTTGTCCTCGGGCAGCCGGTCCTGCATGAAGTGGGTGTACAGGCGGCGCTGGTAGCGGTAGTGGCCGGGCAGGTTGGCCTTGAACGCGCCCATGAAGTAGGGCTCGTTCTCCCAGGAGACGGTCACCGGGTTGCCGATGATGTGCTTCCTGATGTCGACCTTGGGGTAGATCTCGCCGAGCGACTTCAGCATGACCTCCATCCGCTCGTTCGCGGACAGCGGCAGCCACTTCAGGCTGTCGTCGCACCAGGTGTAGGAGAGGCAGATGACGGCGGGCTTGTCCGGACCGTCGTCCAGGAGGTAGGTGCCGCGCGTCATACGGTCGGTGAGCGTCATCGACATGACGTCCCGGCCGGTCGGATTTCCCCCGTCGTCGACGGCCTTGTCCAGCCAGAACGGCCGGTCCACCGGCACGAAGAGCTTCGAGGACTCCATGTAGTGGGTCCGCTCGATGGCCGTCCAGTGGTCGATCGGGAAGAGCGAGTCGTCGCAGGCGATCTTGGACAGCAGCATCCAGGACTGGGCGGTGAAGATGGCCGCCTTGAAGGTGCGGATGTCGCCGTTCGCGTCGGTCACCGTGATCTGGTTGCCCGCGGTGCGGTGCAGCCGGGTCACGGCCGGGCGCGGCTCGCCGTTCTCGTGCAGGGTCTTCAGCGAGGTGCCGTACGGCCAGTGGACGATCTTCTCCGGCTCGCGCTCCCACAGCCGCACCGGCAGCTGCTGGGAGCCGCCGACGATGCCGCGGTGGTGGTCGTCGGCCTCGGTGTAGACGACGCGCAGGATCTCCAGGATGGAGTTCGGGAAGTCGGTGTCCCAGCCGCCGGTGCCGAAGCCGACCTGGCCGAAGATCTCGCGGTGCCGGAAGGACTTGAAGGCCTCGGACTCGCAGAGGAAGCCGTAGAAGGTCTGGTTGTCGAGCTTCTCGACCAGCTTCGCCCAGATCTCACGGATGCGCGGCACGTCCCGCTCGCGCATGGCGCGGTTCATGTCGGAGAAGTCGGCGCCCTCGTCGAGGCACTTGTTCCAGGCCTCGGCGACGTCACGGTAGACCTGCGGCAGGTCGTCGATGGTCTCGGCGTAGTGCGACTCACCCTTGAGGTCGACGACGGTCGAAGGCGTCGCCTCGGCAAGGGGGTTGGGGAAGGCCTTGGTCTCCAGGCCGACCAGGTCGATGTAGTGCTGGAGGGCGGTGGAGGACGGCGGGAAGCGCATCGCGCCCAGCTCGCAGTTGAGCGACTCGTCGCAGCCCTCGAAGCCGACGGTGCGCAGCCGGCCGCCGAGCTGGTCGGCCTCGTAGACGACGGGCTTGAGGCCCATCTTCATCAGCTCGTAGGCGGCCACGATGCCGGACAGACCGCCGCCGACGACCGCGACCTCGGTGCCGTGCTCGGTCGCGGGGACCTGGCCGAGGCCCGCCGGGTGGGCGAGGAAGTCGTCGTACGCGTACGGGAAGTCCGGGCCGAACATGGTGATCGGCGGCTGCTGCTCGTCGGCGTGCTGGACGGCGTTGGGCACCGTGGACGTCATGGGGTACGGACTCCTTGCGCGGGAAGAACTCGGGGGAAGTTCTGGGGAGGGGTTCGGGGGGGCGGGCAGATCGGGAGGTTCAGACGAGCGACCCGTAGAGGCCGGGGCGGCGGTCCTTCAGATACGGGTTCGCCTCGCGGGAGGCGGCCAGGAAGGCGGGGTCGACGTCGGCGAGGACGAGTTCCTCGGCGCGGCCGGCCCGGGTGCGGGCGACTCCGTCGGGACCGGCGAGGACGGACAGTCCGACGAATTCGAACTCGCCCTCCGGACCGACCCGGTTGACGTACGCCACGTACATCTGGTTCTCCCAGGCCCGCACCGGGACGAGGGACTCGGCGACGAACTGGAACGGATGCATCTGCGCAGTCGGCACGACGAGGAGGTCGGTGCCGGCCAGGGCGTGGGCGCGGACGTTCTCCGGGAACTCGACGTCGTAGCAGATCATCAGGCCGACGGTCAGGCCGTTCAGCTCGGCCTGGACGACGGGCTGGTCGCCCGGGGTGAAGTGGTCGCGCTCGAAGCAGCCGAAGAGGTGGGTCTTGCGGTAGTTCGCGAGACGGGTGCCGTCCGCGGAGATCAGCTGGACGGAGTTGTGGACCGTGTCGCCGTCGCGCTCCGGGTAGCCGTAGGCGATGGCCAGACCGTGCCGGCCGGCGAGCTCGGCGATCGCGTCGGCCGAGTCGCCGTCGGCGGGCTCGGCCAGGCGGCCGATGTCGTCGCCGATCGCGTACCCGGTGAGGAACATCTCCGGCGTGGAGAGCAGCGCGGCGCCCGCGGCGGCGGCGCGGCCCGCGGCCTCGTCGAGGACCTTGAGGTTCTCGACGGTCGAGCCGGGGCGGCCGGAGCTCTGGAGCAGGGCGGTGCGCATGCGTGTTCCTCACCGGTACGGAGGGGTTTGGGGGCCAGTTAGAAGGTACGTTCGGCGGACTCGGCCGGACAAGGAGGAGCCGTTGCGCGCCGGTGAGCGGTTCGTTGCGTGCACCCGGCACCGAGCGGCGATTCGTTGCGTACCCTCGGGCCACGGATCCGGGCGATCGTGGCCCACCGGAGCCGGCCCGGCGGCCTGACCTGCGCATACGCCCCGAAGTTGGTGCTGCACGAACGCCGTCGGTGTCAGAGTTCGCGCAGTCGCTCGACGATCTCCTGGAGCAGCTCCGGGTCGGCCGCGGGGCCGGAGACCGGCAGACGGCGCGGCTCGTCGATGCGCACCAGCCCGGCCTCGGCCAGATCGCCGAGCAGCACGCGTACGACGGTCAGGGGCAGGTCGGCGTCCGCGGCGAGCTCGACGACCGGGCGCGGGCCGCGGCGCACCAGGTCGAGCAGGGCGGTGCGGGCGTGGTCGACGCCCGGCCGCGCCGTGTCCGTCTCCAGGGCGGTGACCCGGGACATCAGGTCGATGGTGTGCCGCTCCGAGGGCCGGGTGCGGCCCCGGGTGACGGTGTAGGGGCGCACCATCGACCCGGTCTCGTCCTCGTACCAGTGGTCGTCGCGCACGGCCGGATCAGGTGGCCGAGCGTGCGGCGGCGTCCAGGTGGCGGCCGAGGCGGCGGACGAGCAGCGCCATCTCGTGGGCCAGCTGTCCTACGTCGGTCTGCACCTCGCTGAGCACGGCCAGGCGGCTGCCGTCGCCGGCCGGGGTGATGAAGAGGTAGGCGTCGTCGAGCATCACCATCGTCTGCCGTACCTCTCCGGCCTCGAACCGCTCCCCCGCCGAGCGGGCCAGGCTGTGGAAGCCGGAGCAGACGGCGGCGAGGTGCTCGATGTCCCGTCTGCGCATGCCCTCCGAGGCGCTCAGCGGCAGGCCGTCCGCGGTGAGGAGCACGGCCTGACGGACGTGCTCGGTCCTGGCCACCAGGTCGTCGAGCAGCCAGCCGAGGCCGGCGTCGGGTGCTCCGGCCCGGTGCTCATGGGTCTGTGCGTCACCGTGTGTCGTCTCGTCACCGTGCATCGTCGGCGTCCGTCCCTTCGTCGGCGTCTGTGGTCGTGGGCAGGCCCTTGCGGCCCCGTTCGAGGCCGCGCTGGAAGGCGCCGAAGACCGCCCGCATCTCCTCGGCGTCGACCTCACGCTCCGGGGCGGCATCTCGGGGCGGCGGGTCGTCGCGCAGCGGTGCGGCGAGCGAGGCCTGCCGAACGCGGGTGGGCAGCGCGGGAGCGTCCATGTCGGGAGCGGGAGCGTCCGCGTCGGGAGCAGGGCCGACGCCCTCCCTCGGCCCGCTCACCTGGCCGCCCTCCGTCACCAGGCGCACCACCCGACCGGGCTCGGCCGTCAGGTCCTGCACCCGGCCGTGCTCGGCGAGCGAAACCCGCGTCCGGCCGTCCTCCGCCCGGTCGGTGTCCGCCGAGTGGCCGTCGGCTCGACCGTGCTGGGGCGCCGGGGCCGTTGCCCGTGGCCGCTCCGCGCGGCCGGGGGCGCCGGAGCCGCGCCGTGACGGCAGGCTGCGTACCGGCGTGTCCGGGTCCGCGCTCCCGTCGCCTGCCTCGGGCTCCAGCTCCGCCAGGAGCGTCGACGGCAGCAGTACCACCGCGGTCGTACCGCCGTACGGCGAGTCCCGCAGGGTGACCTGGATGCCGTGGCGGGCGGCCAGGCGGCCCACAACGTACAGGCCGAGCCGGTCGTGCCGGGTCGGGTCGAAGGCGTCGGGGTCGGTGAGGGTGCGATGGGCGTCGGCGAGCTGGTCGGGGTCGAGGCCGAGGCCCCGGTCGTCCAGCTCCAGGACGAAGCCGCCGGACGCCCGGCCGGTGCGCAGGGTGACCTGCGTGTGCGGCGGCGAGAACACCGTGGCGTTCTCCAGGAGCTCGGCGATCAGATGCACAACGTCGGCCACGGCGTCCGCCGCGACCCCGACCTCGGCCATCGGCGGGACCACCACGCGCGTGTAGTCCTCGATCTCGCCCACCGCGGCCGACACCACGTCCGCGACCGGCACCGGACGTCGCCATCTGCGCCCGGGCACCGCGCCGGACAGGATGATCAGGCTCTCCGCGTGCCGGCGCATACGCGTGGTCAGATGGTCGATGCGGAACAGCTGGCGCAGGATGTCCGGATCCTCGGTGCGCCGCTCCAGCGTGTCGACGAGCTTCAGCTGGCGATGGACGAGCGCCTGGTTGCGGCGGGCGATGTTGAGGAGCACCGCGAACAGCCCGCGCCGCAGGGTGGCCTGCTTGACGGCCGCTTCGACGGCGGCCAGGCGCGCGGCGTTGAAGGACCGGCCGACCTGGCCGATCTCGTCGGCCCGTACCTCGTCGGCGGCCAGCGGCGGCGCCTCCGCGACCGCGTCCACGTCCTCACCGGCACTCAGCCGTCGCATCACGTCCGGCAGTTGCCGGGTGGTCAGCACGTCGGCGGCGTCCCGCAGCGTCTCCAGGCGGCGGGAGATCCGCCGGGCGCCGCGCACCGCGAACCACAGGGACACTCCCACGGCGGCCAGCCCGGCCACCGCGACGACGACCGCCTTTGTCAGCTCCTGGTAGGCGAACGCCCGCCCGCGCGCGGCCGAGTTCTCGGCGGAGCGGGTGCACAGCTGCATATAGCGCTTGACGGCCCGGTCGCTGGTCGTCCGCCAGGTGCCGGCCGCGACGGCCTCACCGGCGTGTGCCGGACCGGCCCGCAGCAGCGCGTCCTCGCCCCGCACCAGCGAGCGGTGCAGGTCGCCGCGCTGGAACTCCTCGAACAGGGCGCGCGAGTCGGACGGCAGGTCCGGCACATACGTCCGCTCGAAGACCCGCCGGTCCTCGATCGTCGCGGTCAGGGTGTCGTACTGCCGGTCGGACAGCGTCCCCGCGGCCCGTGCCCCGGCGACCAGGGCGTCCTCGCGGGAGACGAACTCCCGTACCCGCACCAGCTCGATGACGACCTGCGCCTCCCGGGCGAGCTGCCCGGCCTGCAGGGCGGTGAGCGTGGACTGGACGTCGAAGCCGGGCTCGACGAGTGCGCCGTACTCGGTGACGGCCCGGTCCCAGGAGATCCGCCGGGCCAGCACGCGGTCCCGCAGCTCGTCCAGTCCGTCGGTGGCGTGGAGCATCGCGTCGAGCGTGTCCCGCTGCCGGTCGCTGAGCCGGCTGCGGTCGCCGTCCCGGATCGCGTCGCGCATGGCACTCACGGCGCGGTCGGTGCGGCGCTGCTGGGCCAGCAGGTTCCCGGCGGCGGCCGTGTCGTGGCCCGCGCCCAGGTAGGTGGCCGAGAGCCGCCGTTCGATCTGGATCTGGCCGATGGCCGTGTCCACGGGGGTGCCGAAGTCCTCGTACACCCCCTGGAGCCGGATCAGCGCCCGCAGTTCGCCGGTGACGGACACCATGGCGAAGCTCCACAGTGCCATCAGGGCGACGACCGGAGCGAGTGCGAGTGCCACGATCCGGGTGCGGACGGTGGTGGGACGGCCGACGGGCCAGCGCATGGAATACCTGCCGGTGTTACCAGTCAGTAGAAAGTCCGGCACAACCTACGGGATCGCCACCTGCACCGCAATGGTTGCCCCGGGTAACCCCGGGGCAGTTCCCGGGTGACCGCGGCTGAGTTCCCCGGTGACCCCGGCTCAGTTCCCGGGCACCGAGAACCTGGTGACCACCGCGGCGTGGTCCGAGGGCCAGTCGTTGCCCGCGACGTCGGGCCAGGGGCGCGGGATTCCGCTGACCACCGTCCGGGAGTCGAGCACCGTCAGACCCCGGTGCAGGACGTAGTCGATCCGGTCCTGCGGCTCGGGCCGGCCGCTGCCGTCCTCGTGCACCGGATGGATCGGGGACCAGGTGTGGCCGGGGGCCGTGTCCGGGTCAGGGTGGGCCTCCCGGTAGGAGTCGCGCAGCCCCGCCCGCTCCGCCGCCTTCGTCACCGGCCACTCGACGTCGGGCCAGTCCAGGTGGGAGGGGCAGTTGAAGTCGCCGACGAGGACGACGGGCACCCCGTCGCCGTTCGACTCGGCGATCCGGTCCAGGGCGTCCTGCATCTGCGCGAGCCGGACCTCCTCGTGGGCGACGAGCACGTCCGACGGGAGAGCGTCGAAGGCGGACTCGTAGGGCCCGTACGGCGTGTAGTGGAGGTGGGCGGTCCAGACGTCGACCTCGCGGCCCGGGGCGATCTCGATCCGGACCCCGGCGGCGCCGTAGAAGCCGACGTCCGGGTCACCGAAGCGGGCGGTGACCGGGTGGCGGCTGATGACGCCCAGGTTCTCCCCGGCCCGGTGGTGGTGCCAGCCCAGTGCGTCGGCGAGCTCCTGGGCCGCGGTGCCGCCGGTCTCCTGGAGACCCACCACGTCGACGCCGCTCTCCAGGATCGCCTTGAGCTGCTTGGCACGGTGGTCGTCGACCGGGCTGCCGCCGAGCCACAGGTTCCAGGTCATGACGCGCAGTTCGTATCCGACCATGTCTCGCAGATCCTCCGGGGTGACGGCGACGAGGCTGTCGCGTACGGTCCGGCCGGGCGCCGCCTCGATCGGCGCGAGGGACGGCACGGCGAGGACGGCGCACCCGGCCGCCTCCGCCGAACTGACACCGGTACCGGTGTCCTCGACCGCCACGCAGGCCGCCGGGTCGACACCGAGCGCACGGCAGGCGGCGAGGTAGGGATCCGGGGCGGGCTTGGTGCGGCCGGTGTCGTCGGCGGTGACGGAGGCGGCGAAGCGGCCGGCGCCGAGGGCTTCGAGCACGGTGTCGGCGACCGCGCGTGGGGACGCGGTCACCAGGGCGGTGGGCACGCCGTCGCGGGCGAGGGCGTCCAGCAGGTCGAGCGCGCCGGGGCGTGGCACGGTGCCGGTGCGGACCCGGGCGACGAACTCCCGGTGCAGCTCCCGCGCGATGCCGTCGGCCGGCCTGCCGGTGGCCGCGCCGAGCCACTCGGCGGTGTCCTCGACGGCACGGCCGAGCACCTCCGGCTGGTCCGCCTCGGTCAGCGGGCGTCCGGCGACCTGCTCCACCGCCTCCCACCACAGTCGCTCGGTGTCGACGAGCGTGCCGTCCATGTCGAACAGGACGGCCTGGAGCGGGAGTCGGGGGTGGGGGGTCACGTTTCTCTCTTTCTTCACTGACAGAACTGACAACTGCGCCGACCGGTCGGTGCGTCCGCTACCGGTCGCTTCGCTCGGCCACGAGCACCGGGCGCTCGGGCAGCGACACGCTCACCGCGGCTCCGGCGCCGAGTCCGGCCGCCTCGTGCGCGGGCAGGTCGGCCTTGGCCTCGGTGCCGTCGGCGAGCCTGACGGTCACCCGGACGACCGCGCCCAGGAAGGCCGTGGCGACGACGCGCGCGGTGCCCTCGTCGTCCGCGGCCACGCGGACGGCCTCGGGCCGCACCAGCACGTCGACCTCGGTCACGGCAGGCCCCTCGCCGTCTACCGGCAGCCGCTGCCCGAGCACCTCGACCGAGCCGTCCTTCAGGACGCCCGGGATCCGGCTCATCGTGCCGACGAACTCGGCGACGAAGGCGGTGGCGGGCCGGCCGTACAGCTCGGCGGGGGCGGCGCACTGTTCGAGCCGTCCGGCGCGCATGACGGCGACCCGGTCGGCGACGGACAGCGCCTCCTCCTGATCGTGCGTCACGAAGAGCGTGGTGATGCCGAGTTCCTGCTGCAGTCTGCGGATCTCCTCGCGCAGGGTCAGCCGTACCTTGGCGTCGAGCGCCGACAGCGGCTCGTCGAGCAGCAGCACGCGCGGGCGCAGGGCAAGCGCGCGGGCCAGCGCGATGCGCTGCTGCTGGCCGCCGGAGAGCTGGTGCGGGAACCGCTCCCCCTTGTCGCCCAGGCCGACCAGCTCCAGCAACTCGGCGGCGCGCGAACGCCGTTCGGCCGTGCGCACCTTGCGCATGCGCAGCCCGAAGGCGACGTTGTCGACCGCGTTGAGATGCGGGAAGAGGCTGTACGACTGGAAGACCATCCCGGCGTCACGGCGGTGGGCCGGGACGTGGGTGACGTCCTCGCCGTCCACCAGCACGGCGCCGGAGTCCGGGTGTTCGAACCCGGCGAGCATGCGCAGCGCGGTGGTCTTGCCGCAACCGGACGGGCCGAGCAGCGCGAGGAACTCGCCCGGCCGCACGGCGAGGTCGAGTCCGTCGAGGGCGACGGTGGACCCGAACTCCCGGCGAAGGCCGCGGAATTCGACCGTGGCGGCCTTCTCCGTGACGGTCGTGTCGAGCGTGGTGGCGGTCATTGGTTCATCCCCGGGACGAAGCGGTTCGGGTACGCCCGCCGGCACCGGCGAGCGCGAGGAGCAGGGCCCATGTGACGAGCAGGCTCAGCACGGACACGGCGACGGACATCTGGGCCTGCGAGCCGCCGACGTTGTAGATCCACACGGCGAAGGGCTGGAAGCCCAGCAGCCGGGCCACGGTGAACTCGCCGAGCACCAGCGCCAGCGTGAGGAAGGCCGCGTTCAGCAGCGCCCCGCGCAGATTGGGCAGGACGGCCCGGACCAGGGCCTGCGGCCAGGAGGCGCCGCAGCTGCGGGCGGCCTCGACGAGGGTGCGGACGTCGATCGCGCGCAGCCCGGAGTCCAGCGCCCGGTACACGAAGGGCAGCGCCATCACGACGTACGCGAGGACCAGCACGACCGGGAAGCTCGGGTTCTGGATCGCCACGAACGTCTGGAACAGCGGGGTCCGGGACAGGTGGTCGGGACCCCACTTCAGGACGGTCGCGATCCCGGCGACGAACGCGATCGGCGGCACGACCAGCGGCAGTGAGCACACCACCTCGACGACCGGCCGCAGCCGGGGCGCGCCGAGCCGCAGCGCGACCACGGCGGGCACCATCAGCAGCAGGACGACGGCGATGGTGGCCGCGGCCAGCTCCAGCGAGAGCAGCAGGCTGGAGACGAACCCGTCGGCGGAGACGATCTGCGTGTAGGCGTCGAAGGTGACACCCTGCCCGGGCACGTCCACCGTGAAGATCACGGAGGCGCCCAGCGGGACCAGGAAGTAGAGCGCGGCCAGGCCGAGGACGGCCCACCGCCAGGGGGTCAGGCGTCGAGCCATCGGGCGCTCCGTCGTTGCAGGGGCAGATACACGGCCATCACCACACCCGCGACCAGGACCATGTCGAGGCTGAGGGCGAGTGCCACGTTCTCCTGCCCGACCAGCACATTGCCGGAGATGGCGTCGGCGATCTGCAGGGTGACCAGCGGGACCGCGCTGCCGACCATCGCGGCGGCGGTGGCGTAGGCGGCGAAGGCGCTGCCGAAGAGCAGGACGAGGCCCCCGAGCAGGGAGGGCGCGAGCACCGGCAGGGCGACGTGCCGCCAGTACTGGACGGTGGTGGCGCCGTTGTTCCGGGCGGCCTCGCGCCACTGGGAGCGCAGGCCGTCCAGGGCCGGGGTGATGGTCAGGACCATCAGCGGGATCAGGAAGTAGAGGTAGACCAGCACCAGCCCCCAGAAGCTGTAGAGGTCCCAGCCCTTGTCCGCAAGGCCCAGGTGCACGGTCAGCACACCGGCGTTGCCGAGGGTCGCGACGAAGGCGAAGGCCAATGGGACACCGCCGAAGTTGGCGAGGACGCCGGATGCGGTGAGCACGGATTCGCGCAGCGCGCGCGACCGCGAGGTCACGACGGCCTGGGCGAGCGGCAGCCCGAGCAGCGTGGCGAGGGCGGCGGAGACGGCGGACAGCTTGACGCTGCCGACCAGGGCGGTGAGGTACGGCCCCTGCAGCGAGGTGGTCAGGTTCTCGGCGGTGTACGAACTGGCGCCCGTCGTCTGGTCCTTGACGGTGAAGGCGCCGTTCAGCATGGCGAGGGCGGGGATCCCGAAGGCGATCGCGGTGAACACGAGCAGCGGGAGGACGGCGAGCCAGCCGGGGGCACGGCGCCGCCGCTTCTGTGAAGCGAGCGGCGCCGTGTCCACCCTCGTGAGAGCGGTGGTCATCCGGCGACGGCCTTCGACCAGCCCTGCGCGATGACCGTCTTGGCCTTGCTCTGCTGGGCCTCGGTCGGGAAGGTGGGCGTACCGGAGACCTTCGGGAGCTTGGCGGCGGCCGTCTTGTCGAGGGTGCCGGCCTTGTCCAGGGAGGTCATCAGGGCCGGGCGGGCGTAGCCCTTGAGCCACAGGTTCTGGCCCTCGGCGCTGTAGAGGTACTCCTGCCACAGGCGGGCGGCCGCCGGGTGCGGGGCGTCCTTGTTGATGGCCTGGGAGTAGAACTGGGAGAACTGGCCGTCGGTGGGCACCGCGACCTTCCAGTCCACGCCCTTGGACTTGAACTCGTCGGCGTAGCCGGCGTTCAGGTAGTCCCAGTCGATGCTGATCGGCGTCTCGCCCTTCTCGACGGTGGCCGGGGTCGACTCGACGGGCGTGTAGTTGCCGTTCTTCTTGAGCTTGCCGAAGAAGTCGAGGCCGGGCTGGATGTCGTCGAACGAACCGCCGTTCGCGAGGGCGGCCGCGTAGACGCCACCGAAGGCCGAACCGGACTTGGTGGGGTTGCCGTTGAGGGCGACCTGGCCCTTGTACTCCGGCTTGAGCAGATCCTTGAAGGTGGTCGGGCAGTTCTTGACGCGCTTGGCGTCGCAGCCGATGGAGATGTAGCCGCCGTAGTCGTTGTACCAGCGGGCCTGCGCGTCCTTCTGCGCGGCCGGGATGTCGCCGTAGGAGGCCACCTTGTACGGCGCGAGCAGGCCCTGCTGGGCGGCGCTGAGCGCGAAGGAGCTGCCGAGGTCGAGCACGTCGGGGGCCCGGTCCTGGCCCTTGCGGGAGGTCACGGCGTTGATCTCGTCCTGGCTGGAGCCGTCGGGGCTCTCGACCTCGATCTTGATGCCGTACTTCTTCTGGAAGCCGTCGATCAGGGCGCCGTAGTTGGCCCAGTCGCGGGGCAGGGCGATGGCGTGGAGGGCGCCTTCCTTCTTGGCGGCCTTGACCAGCGCGTCCATGCCGCCGAGGTCGGCGGCGGAGGTGGCGGTTGCGGCGTTCTTGCCGTCGGCGGTGGTCGACGCGTTGTCGGGGGCGGCGCCGCAGGCGCTGAGGGCGAGGGCGGCGGCTACGGCGAGGCCACCGGTGAGAACGGCGGTTCGCGGCAGGAACACTGTCACGGTCACTCCAGGGGTGCACACGAGCGGGGAGGTGAGACGACGACAACTTGTCTGAACAAGTTGCGTCACAGTACGCCCGCTCCGGGTGTCCTGTCTGTAAACCACGGAGAAACTTTGACCGCTTGTTGTGTGCATAATCCAGACCGTTTCAGATCACGCTCAGGTCTCGATTAGGCTGGTCACGCTGTGCACAGCGATCTACTCAGAGGGGAAGCATGACTGCGCGACACGAGGAGATCGCCGATGAACTGCGACGGGCGATCGACCGCGAGGAGTACACAGTCGGCAGTCGGCTGCCCTCGGAGACGGAACTCGCCGCGCAGTACGGCGTCTCACGCGGCACCCTGCGCCAGGCCGTCGCGACCCTCACCACCGAGGGACTCATCGGTTCCCGCCAGGGCGCCCGCAGGGTGGTGCTGGCCAGCCGTCGCAGCCAGAGCTTCGAGGAACTGCGCAGCTTCGCGCAGTGGGCGCGGGCGATGGGCCGCGAGGCGACGGGTCATGTCGTGGCGCAGGAGCACCGCCCGGCGACCAAGGAGGACGCCGTCCGCCTCCAACTGCGCGCCGGGACGCCCGTGTTGCACGTCCTGCGGGTGCGCGGTCTGGACGGCGAGCCGGTCCTGCTGGAGCGGACCGTGTACGCCGACTGGATCGCACCGGCCGTCGAGGCCATCGAGCCGGACTGCCCGTCCGTCACCCAGCGGCTCTTCGAGGACACGGGCCTGGTCTTCGCCTACGGCGAGCACGTCATCGACGCGGTGGCGGCGGGCGCCCAGGACGCCGAGCTGCTCGGCATCCGCCGCACCAGCCCCCTGCTGCGGGTCCGCAGGGTGACGACGACCCGTGAAGGGCGCCCGGTGGAGTGGTCGGACGACCGCTACCGCTCGGACGCCGTGAGCTTCAGCGTGCACAATTCGATCGGGAGCAACGCCCTGGCCCGCAAGACGGCCGACTGGGGGGAGCCCGAATGAAGCCCGCCGCGATCGCCGCACTGCCGTTCGTCGACGAGCACACGACCCTCGTCGCGGCGCGGCCCGACGCCGTCTGGCGCGGTCTCGGCGACGTCCTGGACCGCTCGTTCACCCGCCCGCGCGCAACCGGCTACGCGCGCCTGGTCGGCGCCGCCGACCACGCGGTGTCCGGGCCGCGCCGCCCACCGGCCGAGGGCTCGGTGTTCGCCGGGTTCCGGGTGGTCTCCGCGCAACCGGGCCGCGAACTGGTCCTCGCCGGACGCCACCGCTTCTCGACCTACGCCCTGCTCTTCCACCTGGACGCGGCCGGCCCCGGCCACACCCTGCTACGGGCCGAGACCCGGGCCCGGTTCCCCGGCCCCCTCGGCACCCTCTACCGCCTCGCCGTCATCGACACCGGCACCCACGCCCTCGCCGTACGCCGCCTCCTCACCTCGGTCGGCCGCCGCTACGCATAGCGGGACGCAGAGCGGCGAAACCAAGGCGAGCGCCGCAGCGGCAAGAGCGCCGGCACCGCCGGCCGAGGGCACGGTGTTCGC
>NZ_JBIAWG010000007.1:396877-409388 GCF_042895285.1 Streptomyces sp. NPDC001406 | reverse complement strand
GCCGGATACCGGGCGGTCTCCGCGCAACCGAGCCGCGAACTGATCCTCGCCGGACGCCACCGCTTCTCGACCTACGCCCTGGCCATCCGCCTGGACGGGCCGACCCCGGGCCGGCAGCCGCTACGCATAGCGCGACGCAGGGCGGCGAAACCAAGGCGAGCGCCGCAGCGGCCAGAGCGCCGGCACCGCCGGCCGAGGGCACGGTGTTCGCCGGATACCGGGCGGTCTCCGCGCAACCGAGCCGCGAACTGATCCTCGCCGGACGCCACCGCTTCTCGACCTACGCCCTGGCCATCCGCCTGGACGAGCCGACCCCGGGTCGGCAGCCGCTACGCGTGGCACGGCTCAGGTCGGCGAACCCGAGGAGAATCTCCGCAGCAGCGGCGAGAGCACCAGGACGGACTTGGTTCGTTCCACGAACGGCTCCCCCGCGATCCGCTCCAGCACGCGTTCGAAGTGGCGCATGTCGGAGGCGAAGACCTGGGCGACCGCGTCCGCCTCACCGGTGACGGTGGAGGCGGCCACGACCTCCTGGTAGCGCTCCAGGCCTCGCTGGATGGTCTCCGGCGAGGTGTTGCGCCGGCAGTAGATCTCGACGAACCCCTCGGTCTCCCAGCCGAGCGCCGCCGGGTCGACCCGTACGGTGAAACCGGTGATGGCTCCGGTGGCCCGCAGCCGGTCCACGCGCCGCTTCACGGCGGGCGCGGACAGGCCGACCAGCTGCCCGATGTCCGCGTAGGAGCGGCGGGCGTCCTCGGCGAGGGCGTGCACGATGCGTTCGTCGAGATCGTTCAGCACAGTGGGTTGATCAGCTCTCAGGTGTTGCGAGTCGGGAACGGCGGTAGCCGTACAGGAAGTAGAACACGAGTCCGGCGGCCATCCAGCACCCGAAGACGACCCATGTGACGGTGTCGAGGCTGAACATGTTGTACGCGCAGAACAGGAAGCCCAGCACCGGCAGAACCGGCCCGAACGGCACCTTGAACGTGCGCTCCAGCTCCGGCCGCCGGTACCGCAGGATGACGACCGCGATGTTGACCAGCCCGAAGGCGAACAGCGTGCCGATGCTGGTGGCGTCGACGAGCTTGCCCAGCGGGATGAGCGCGGCGAGCACACCGCAGAACAGGGACACGATCACCGTGTTGAGGCGGGGAGCACCGGTCTTCGGGTGGACCTTGCCGAGCGCCTTGGGCACCAGACCGTCGCGGGACATCGCGAACAGGATGCGGGTCTGGCCGTAGAGCACGGTGAGCACCACGCTCGCGATGGAGATGACCGCGCCCAGGGCGAGCAGCGTGCCCCAGAAGGTCTGGCCGCTGACATCGTTCATGATCGCGGCGAGGGTTGCCTCCGAGCCGTCGAACTTTTTCCAGTTCCAGGCGCCGACGGCGACGGCCGCGACGAGCACGTACAGCGCGGTCACGATGATCAGCGACAGCATGATCGCCCGCGGCAGGTCCCGCTTGGGGTTCTTCGCCTCCTCACCGGCGGTGGAGGCGGCGTCGAAGCCGATGTACGAGAAGAACAGCGTGGCACCGGCGGCGCTGACCCCGGCCATGCCGAGCGGCATGAAGTCGGCGTAGTTGCCGGACTTGAAGCCCATGAAACCGATGGAGCAGAAGAGCACCAGGGCGGCGATCTTCACGCACACCATGATCGTGTTGGCCCGGGCGGACTCACGTGCGCCACCGAGCAGGAACACCATCGCCAGGAGAACGACGATCAGGGCGGGCAGATTGATGATGCCGTTGCCCTCGCCGGGTGCCGAGGACAGGGCGGCCGGAATGGTGACGCCGATGGTGCCGTCGAGCAGCTCGTTCAGGTACTCGCCCCAGCCGACGGCGACCGCGGCCACCGACACGCCGTACTCAAGCACAAGGCACCAGCCGCAGACCCAGGCGACCAGCTCACCCATCGTTGCGTACGCATACGAGTAGGAGGAGCCGGCGACCGGGATGCTGCCCGCCAGCTCGGCGTACGACAGGGCCGAGAACAGCGCGGTGAGACCGGCGATCACAAAGGCCAGGGTGACCGCGGGACCGGCCTCCGGAACGGCGTCGCCGAGGACGACGAAGATGCCGGTGCCGAGCGTGGCACCGATGCTGATCATCGTCAGCTGCCACAGGCCGAGGGAGCGCCGGAGCGTGCCTCCCTCGCCCTGGCCGCCCTCCGCGACCAGGCTTTCCACGGGCTTGCGACGCATGAGGCCCGCGGCAACGCCCGGGGACGCTGATGCGGTCTCTCTACGGTTCTGCGGGGGTGCGCCTTGGTCGAGCACGCGCTGGCTCCTTATCGCTGCCACTCAGGGTGGCGGGGACCGGAGGCATTCCTGCGAGGGCAGGAACCCACCGAGCGGGGTCCCCGCCACACCACGTACAGCGCAGCACCCTATGAGCCAGGGCTTTACGGGCGTAATGCAGCAACCTTGCGCATACCCGCAAGATCATTGCGTTCATCCCGGGAGCGTGTCCATTTGTTGCGCCACGGCTTTCGAGCGTTGCGCACAGGCCTCGGAAGCACTGTTCGCACGGACGCCGACGGCCCCCGTCCTGCCGGGTGCCGGGAGGACGGGGGCCGCGTGGAAAAGGGTGCCGGCTCAGCTCCAGCTGGCGTGCAGCGGCTCGCCCTCGGCATAGCCCGCCGCGCTCTGGATGCCGACGATGGCCTTCTCGGCGAACTCCTCCAGGGAGGCCGCGCCGGCGTAGGTGCACGAGGAACGGACGCCCGCGATGATCGAGTCGATCAGGTCCTCGACGCCCGGACGGACCGGATCGAGGAACATCCGGGAGGTGGAGATGCCCTCCTCGAACAGCGCCTTGCGGGCGCGGTCGTAGGCCGACTCCTCCGACGTGCGGTTGCGCACCGCGCGCGCAGACGCCATGCCGTACGACTCCTTGTACAGGCGGCCGTCGGCGTCCTGCTGCAGATCACCCGGCGACTCGTAGGTGCCCGCGAACCACGAGCCGACCATCACATTGGACGCACCGGCCGCGAGCGCCATCGCCACGTCGCGCGGGTGCCGGACACCGCCGTCGGCCCAGACGTGCTTACCGTACTTCTTCGCCTCGGCGGCGCACTCCAGGACCGCGGAGAACTGCGGCCGGCCGACGCCGGTCATCATCCGGGTGGTGCACATGGCGCCGGGTCCGACACCGACCTTGATGATGTCCGCGCCGGCGTCGATCAGGTCCTTGACGCCCTCGGCGGAGACGATGTTGCCCGCCGCGATCGGCACCTGCGGGTCGAGGTCGCGCACCAGCTTGATGGCGCTGATCATCGACTCCTGGTGGCCGTGCGCGGTGTCGATGACGAGCGTGTCGACGCCCGCGTCGAGCAGCTGCTTGGCCTTGCCCGCCACATCGCCGTTGATGCCGACGGCGGCGGCGATGCGCAGCTTGCCGTCGGTGTCGGTGGCCGGGGTGTAGAGCGTGGCGCGCAGGGCGCCCTTGCGGGTGAGGATGCCGGCGAGCCTGCCGTCCTTGTCCACGGCCGGGGCGTAGCGGCGGTTGTGCCCGTCGAGGGTGTTGAAGGCCTCGCGCGGCGCGATGTCGGCGTCGAGCAGCAGCAGGTCCGTCGACATGATCTCGGTGAGCTGGGTGAAGCGGTCGACGCCGGTCAGGTCCCGGTCGGTGACGACACCGATCGGGCGGCCGTCCTCGTCGACGACCACGCCGGCGTTGTGCGCCCGCTTGGACAGCAGACCCAGCGCGTCGGCGACGGTCTGATGCGGGGCCAGCACGATCGGCGTGTCGAGGACCAGATGGCGGCTCTTGACCCAGGAGACGACCTCGGTGACGACATCGATCGGGATGTCCTGCGGAATCACCACCAGGCCGCCGCGCCGGGCCACGGTCTCCGCCATCCGGCGGCCCGCGATCGCGGTCATGTTGGCGACGACCAGCGGGATCGTGGTGCCCGTGCCGTCCGGGGAGCTGAGGTCCACGCCTTGACGCGAGCCGACCGCGGAGCGGCTCGGCACCATGAACACGTCGTCGTACGTCAGGTCGTACGCGGGCTGGATGTCATTGAGGAAACGCACGTGCCGCACATCCCAGTCGATCAGAGGTGACCCCCGGACAGGTCAGCCCGGGGGAGAAGCACGTACTTCATTGTCCCATGACGGCCGGAATGCGGTGCCCGGTCGAATCATCCAGGCAGGTCAAAGGGCGTTCGGAGGATCTGCCGAACCGGCCCCGGTCAGCCCAGCGCGAGCGCCACCGTCAGGAGGGGTCCGCGGCCGGACGCCTCGGTGAACACCTCCAGTGCCACCGCCCACTCGTCGGGACGGGCCGCCGCGTACTCCAGCCAGCCGCCGACGACGAGGAGCAGCCCGTTCTCGGCCGCGTCCGGCGGCCAGAACGAGGGATCGCCCAGGCTGTCGGCGAGCGCGTCCCAGTTGCGGCCGAACCAGTCGGGCAGGGCCAGGGTCCGCGCGAAGCGGTCCATGAACGCGGCCTTGTCGGCGACCCCGCCGAGGTCCAGCGTCACCACCCGCCGGCTCGTCATCTCAGCACCGTCCTGAACGTGTCGTAATGATCATCGGAAAGCACGCGGGGGACGAACCGCAGCAGCACGCTGTCGGTGCTGTCACGGCCGTCCCCTCATGTCCTGCCGCGGGCCGCCCTCAGGCGCCGTCCGGGTCCGCCCGGTTCAGGGCGGGCTTCGGCGTGGGGCCCGCGGTCATCAGATAGTCCGCCGCCGACGTGTCCGTCACCAGGCTGGTGACCAGACCCGACCGCAGCACCGCGTCGATCGCGGACGCCTTGCGCTGGCCGCCGGCGATCGCCACGACCTCGGGGATACGGCGGAGCTGGTCGGCCTTGACCGTGATGCACCGCTCCCCCAGGTCCCGGCCGACGCGTCGGCCCTCGGCGTCGAAGAGGTGCGCGGACATCTCGGCGGCGACACCGAGCGAGGCGTAGTGCGCCCGCTCCTCGTCGCTGAGCATGTCGTGCACCGTCGAGATGCCCGGCTCCCAGGAGCCGATGGAGACACAGGCGACCGTGACCTTGTCGAAGTACTCGAAGGCCCGGGCGATCCCGGTCTGGTGGCGCAGCGCGGCCGCGGTGGCCGCGTCCGGCAGCAGCATCGGCGCGTAGATGGGGTGCGCGTCGCCGCCGGACACCTGGGCGGCGCGGCGGACGGCCTCGACGGAGCCGCGCTCGGCGGTCCCGGCGTCGTACACGCCCGTCAGCTGCACCACCGTGCACGGCGGCAGCCGGTCGAGCGCCGCCGCCATGTGGATGGTGGACCGGCCCCAGGCCAGTCCGAGGACGTCCCCCTCGTTGACGAGCTCGCCGAGCAGGTCGGCCGCCACCTCGCCGAGGTTCTCGGGGTCGGGGGTCTCCTCGGCCTCGGCCGGGGATTCGACCACGACGGCGTGCCTGAGGCCGTAGCGGGCGCGGAGCGCGTCGGAGCGCTCGGCGTCCAGCTCGGCCGGCACGCGGATCTCGATGCGTACGAGATCCCGTTCGAGGGCAGTCTCCAGAACCCGGGCCACTTTGAAGCGGCTGACGCCGAACTCCTCCGCGATCTGGATCTTGGACTTGCCCTCGAGGTAGAAGCGGCGGGCCATGGCCGCCGCCTGCACCAGCTCAGCGGGTCCCATCCGCATGGCTGACCGGCCCGCCGACATACCCGACACGGCGATCTCCTCACTGCTGTTCACACTCTGGATTCGCCGTTCATCCTTGCAGATCCGGCGCGACTGATCCGCCCTGATGGGCGCCGTTCCCTTAGCTGTTCACGTCCTTGTGGCTCAGTGGTCGCATGCCCAGGACGCCTTGGCGGTGGCCGTCTCCGCCTGGGCGCGCAGTGCACGTACCGCGTCTGCCGGGTCGTTCGCCCCGTACACCGCCGAACCGGCGACAAAGACATCGGCGCCCGCGTCCGCGCACCGCTCGATCGTGGACGCGGAGACTCCTCCGTCGACCTGCAGCCAGAGTTCGAGACCGTGCTTCTCGATCAGCTGACGCGTGCGACGGATCTTCGGAAGCATGATGTCCAGGAACGCCTGACCGCCGAAGCCCGGCTCGACCGTCATGATCAGCAGCATGTCGAGCTCGGGGAGCAGGTCCTCGTACGGCTCGATGGCCGTCGCGGGCTTGAGCGCCATGGAGGCACGCGCGCCCTTGGCGCGGATCTCGCGGGCCAGCCGCACCGGGGCGGCGGCCGCCTCGACGTGGAAGGTGACGGACGAGGCACCCGCTTCGACGTACTGGGGCGCCCACCGATCGGCGTCCTCGATCATCAGATGGCAGTCCAGCGGCGTGTCCGTCGCCCGCGCGAGGGACTCTACGACCGGCACGCCGAGCGTGAGGTTCGGGACGAAATGGTTGTCCATCACGTCGACGTGGAGCCAGTCGGCTCCCTGCACCGCCTTCGTCTCCTCCGCGAGGCGGGCGAAATCGGCGGACAGGATGCTGGGGTTGATCTGCACGGCCATGACCCAAGCCTGCCATGTCCGGGCACGGATGTTCGCCTCGGTCCCCGGCTGGATCACGACGGTACATACCATTCTGCAAATCAGGTGCCCCGCGGACGGGGCCGTGCCATGCTGGGCGGCCCACCGGCTCTACGTGCGGCTGGGCCCTGCCGTCACCTTCACGTCGTCCGCCCGGAGGGCGGGCACGGCGGGGTCTGGTGCGTGCGATCGCAAGGCGCCGGAGCGCCCTCGTGGCGGAGCCACGTGGGCGGTTCGGCAACGCGGCGAGCGTGCGTGCCAGGCGCCGCCGTGCAGGCGGGAAGGTGACGGCAGGGCCCGAGGGGGGGCGCTATGAAGGACGCGCGATCGAACGACCACGGGCGCCATGTGCGCCAGGGGCTCATCAAATTCCTGACCGGACGTCGCAGCAAGTGGCTGATAGTGGCCCTCTGGCTGCTGGCGCTCGTGCTCGCGGGCCCACTCGCCCAGAAGCTCACGGACGCCCAGGACAACGACGCCGCTTCCTGGCTGCCCGGGTCCGCGGAATCCACCCAGGTGCTCGACACCTCGAACCACTTCCGGCCCGAGCAGATACCGGCGGTCGTCGTGTTCGCCCGCGACGACGGACTCACGGCGCGGGACAAGCAGCAGATCGAGCGGGACGTCCAGGAGATCAAGGGCCTGACCGCGCACGGTATCCGCGGCACCGAGACACGCGGCCCCGTCTACGACAGTGCTTCCGCGCCGAAGGCGGCCCAGATCTACGTTCCCATCACGATGGACGCCAAGGGCTGGTCCGAGCTCGCCCCGGCCGTCGACACCCTGCGCGACCAGGTGGGCACGAGCACGGGCGGGCTCGCCGTCCACATCACCGGGCCGGGCGGCACCTCCGCCGACTTCTCCAAGGCCTTCGAGGGCATCGACTCCACGCTGCTGCTCTCGGCGATGGGCGTCGTGATCGTGATGCTGCTGCTGACCTACCGCAGCCCGGTCCTGCTCTTCGTGCCCCTCGTCGCGGTGGTCGTCGCCCTGTTCACCTCGCAGGCGCTGATCTATCTCCTGGCCCGGCACGCGGGCCTGACCGTCAACGGCCAGAGCGCGGGCATCCTCACGGTGCTGGTCTTCGGAGCCGGGACGGACTACGCGCTGCTCCTCGTCGCCCGCTACCGGGAGGAGCTGCGCCGCCACGAGGACCGGCACGAGGCCATGGCGCTGGCCCTGCACCGCGCGGGCCCTGCGGTGCTCGCCTCGGGCGCCACCGTGGTGCTGAGCATGCTGGTGCTGCTGGCCGCCGAGATGAACTCCACCCGCGGCCTGGGCCCGGTCGCCGCGATCGGCGTGGCGGTCGCGCTGCTGGCCATGCTCACGCTCTTTCCGGCCCTGCTCCTGCTCTTCGGCCGCTGGATCTTCTGGCCTGTCGTCCCGCACTTCGGCTCGTCCGACCCGACCGAGCGGGGCGTCTGGGCCCGTATGGGCCGCGGCATCAGCAACCGGCCGCGGGTCGTCTGGGGCGCCACCGCCCTGGCGCTGGCCGTCCTCTCGCTGGGCCTCCTCCAGCTCCGCGCCGACGGCATCGGCAACGCGGACGCCTTCACCGGCACCCCCGACTCGATCACCGGGCAGAAGGTGTCGCAGCGGTACTTCCCTGCGGGCAGCGGCGACCCGCTGGTGGTCGTGGCGGACCGGGCGCAGGGCGACCAGGTGCGGCAGGCGGTTGCCGGTACGCGCGGTGTCGCGCCGGACAGCGTCACCGTCCCGCCCGGGACGAAACCCTCGTACGACGGCAAGATCCTGTTCGAGGCGACCCTGACCGACCGGTCCGACAGCGAGGCGGCCAAGCACACCGTCGAGCGTGTGCGCGACGCCGTCCACGCGCTGCCGGGCGCCGACGCGCAGGTGGGCGGCGGCACCGCGGCCCTGCTGGACATGGAGCGGGCGACCACGCACGACAACGTGCTGATCATCCCGGCGGTCCTGCTGGTCGTGCTGCTGATCCTGGGCGCGCTGCTGCGGTCCCTGGTGGCCCCGCTGCTGCTGATCGGCACGGTGGTGCTGTCCTTCGCGGCGGCCCTCGGCGCCAGCGCCCTCGCCTTCCGGCACGTCTTCGACTACGCGGGCGAGCAGACGGACTTCCCGCTGTTCGTCTTCGTGTTCCTGGTGGCCCTGGGCATCGACTACAACATCTTCCTGACCACCCGCATCCGCGAGGAGGCCACCCGCCAGGGCACCCGGCCCGGCGTGGTGACGGGCCTGGCGGCGACCGGCGCGGTCATCACGTCCGCGGGCCTGGTCCTGGCCGGTACGTTCGCCGCGCTCGGCACCCTGCCCATGGTGGCCTTCGCGGAGATCGGCTTCGCCGTCGCCCTCGGCGTCCTCCTGGACACCTTCGTCGTACGGTCGGTGCTGGTCACGGCGCTGTTCCTGGACGCCGGCCGGAAGGTGTGGTGGCCGCACCGGCTCGCGCACGAGGACGGTGCGGTCCCGGTCGTGCGCGAGTCCGAGGTCAGCCGGTCCGGCGGATGAGCGCCAGATACATGGCGTCGGTGCCGTGCAGATGCGGCCACAGCTGTACGTCGGGGCCCTCGCCGAGGGCCGGTACGCCGGGCAGCAGCGGGCGGGCGTCGACGAGTTCGGTGTCCGGGCGCTGCTTGAGCAGGTCCTGGACCACGGCACGGGTCTCGGCGAGGTGCGGCGAGCAGGTGGCGTAGCCGACGACCCCGCCGACCCGCACCGAGTCGAGCGCGGTGCGCAGCAGGGCACGCTGCAGCGGCGCGAAGTTGTCCAGGTCCTCCGGGCGGCGGCGCCACCTGGCCTCGGGCCGCCTGCGCAGGGCGCCGAGACCGGTGCACGGCACGTCCATCAGCACACGGTCGAAGGTGCCGGGCCGCCACGGCGGCCGGGTCCCGTCGGCGGCGATGACCTGGTACGGCCCCGGGTTGCCGGCCAGGGCCTTCGCGACCAGGCCGGCGCGGTGCGGCTGCTTCTCGGAGGCGAGCAGCGCGGCCCCGCGTTCGGCGGCGAGCGCGGCCAGCAGCGCGGCCTTGCCGCCGGGCCCCGCGCATCCGTCGAGCCACTTCTCGTCCGGGCCCTCCAGCGGCGCGTTGGCGAGTGCGAGGGCAACCAGCTGGCTGCCCTCGTCCTGCACACCGGCCCGGCCCTGACGGACGGCCTCGACGGCGCCCGGCTCCCCGCCCTCGGCAAGCCGCACGGCATACGGCGACCAGCGCCCCGGCACGGCGGCCTCCTCGCGGAGCAGCTCCTCGGCCGTGGCCCGCCCGGGCCGGGCGACGAGGGTCACCTCGGGCCGCTCGTTGTCGGCCTCCAGCAGGTCCTCGATCCCGGCCCGCCCGCCGCCGAGCGAGTCCCACAGCGCGGAGACGACCCAGCGGGGGTGCGAATGCACGACGGCGAGATGGTCCTCGGGATCCTCGTCATAGGGCGGCGCGACCCGCTCCAGCCAACCGTCGAGGTCGTGCTGGGCGACCTTGCGGAGCACGGCGTTGACGAACTTGGCCCGCCCGTCGCCGAGGACGACGCGCGCGAGCTCGACGGAGGCGGACACGGCGGCGTGCGTCGGGATGCGAGTGCCGAGCAGCTGGTGCGCACCGAGGCTGAGCACGTCGAGCACCGGCGGGTCGACCTCCCGCAGCGGCCGGTCGACGCAGGCGGCGATCACCGCGTCGTACGTGCCCTGCCGGCGCAGCGTCCCGTACACCAGCTCGGTGGCGAGGGCGGCGTCCCGGCCGTCGAACTTGTCCGGGCCCTCCTTCTCCCGCGCCTTCCGCAGCAGCGGGGGCAGGACGAGGTTGGCGTACGCGTCCCGCTCGTCCACGGCGCGCAGGGCCTCGAACGCGAGGATGCGGACCGGGTCCTTCTGGGGACGGCGGTAGGGCTTGGCGGGCTTGCGAGGCCGCCGGGACTGCTCAGTCACGAAAAAGGTGCTCCGGATGTGGGATGGGTGCAGATCCCAGCGTACGTCCCGGGGGCCTGCGCGGTGCCGCCGCGTACGCCGGGAAATCCGCCGACGGGAGGGGCCGGGGCTGGGCTGCGCTTCAGCCGCCCAGCGTCTCGCCCGCCGCGATCCGCACCCCACGCGCCCAGTCCGCCGCCCGCATCGGCTTCTTGCCCTGGGCCTGCACCCACAGCAGCTCCACGGCGTAGGACCCGGTGCCCACGTGCACGCTGTTCTTGCCGACGGCCAGCTGCCCCGGCAGCAGATCGGTCCGCTCCGGTACGGGCGTGGCCTGGACGAGCTTGAGCCGTTCGCCGCGGAAGGTGGTCCAGGCGCCGGGGGCCGGGGTGCAGCCGCGCACCACCCGGTCGACGCGCAGGGCCGGGACGGCCCAGTCGATCCGGGCGTCCTCGACGGTGATCTTCGGCGCCAGGGTGATGCCGTCGGCCGGCTGCGGCACGGCCTTGAGCGAGCCGTCCTCGATGCCGTCCATGGTCGCGGCGAGCAGCCCGGCGCCGGCGAAGGCGAGCCGGGTGAGCAGGTCGCCGCTGGTGTCGGTGGGCCGGATCTCCTCGGTGACGGTCCCGTACACCGGCCCCGAGTCCAGCCCCTCCTCGATGAGGAAGGTGGAGGCGCCCGTGATCTCGTCCCCCGCCATGATGGAGTGCTGCACGGGCGCCGCCCCGCGCCAGGCGGGCAACAGCGAGAAGTGCAGATTGACCCAGCCATGGGCGGGGACGTCGAGGGCGACGCGGGGCAGCAGGGCGCCGTAGGCGACCACGGGGCAGCAGTCCGGGGCGATCTGCGCGAGCCGCTCCAGGAACTCGGGGTCCCGCGGCTTGAGCGGCTTCAGCACCTCGATCCCGGCCTCCTCCGCCCGCTCGGCCACGGGTGACGCGACCAGCCTGCGCCCGCGCCCGGCCGGCGCGTCGGGCCGCGTGACGACGGCGGCCACCTCGTGCCGCCCGGAGGCGATGAGAGCGTCCAGGGCGGGAACGGCGACCTCGGGGGTACCGGCGAAGACGAGCTTCATGGAAGGGTTCGGGCCTCTCGGGCGGTGGCGACTGGCGGGCAGCCCCCAAGTCTATGACCACGCACGCAAGTCCGCCGACGGCGAGCAACCTCCACGGCATACGCCGGTTTTTCACCTGACTGGTGACAGGTGGTGCACGGGTGGGCAAACCGGCGTACGCATATGCCCGTACGCCCCCACACCGTGACCAGCGGAGCGCAAACGCGTTGGTCAAGAAAGAGTTGACCACAAAGGGCCGCATTCGGCGGCCCAATTCCTTTCAACGCCGGTTCGAGAGGCTTGTTCATGGCCGACCACGCAACCCACGACGCCCAGGCCCGGGCCAGCCTGCACTTGCTGGTGCGGGACATCGAGCGGGTCCGCCGCCAGGTGGACGCACTGCGCACGCTCACCGCCCAGTTGGGCAACGTCTACCGCCCGCGCCGCTCCGGCCCCTCCACGGGCTTCGTCGTCTACGGACGCGCCCCCGCCCCGACCGTGCGTCTCGCGCAGGAACTCCGGGACAGCGTCGAGACCCTGGTCACGGCCGCCGTGGACTTCGACCGCTCGCTCGGCTTCTCGTGGGACGCGGTGGGCTCCGCACTCGGCGTCACCAAGCAGGCGGTGCACCGCCGTTACGGCGCCCGGCGCGCCGCGGCCCAGGCGGCCGCCGAGGCCGAGCGCACCACGGAGCCGTCCGGGACCCGCACGCTCAATGTGAACACCGGCCTCCCCTCGGTCCCCACGGTCCCCGCGGCCCGCTCCATGCCGACCCAGCCCACCGCGGGCAGCCCCACGCTCCGCGACGAGGCCAGGCCGACGGCCTTCCCCAGCCCGCGCAACGGCTGACGCATCCTCACGCCACCCTCCCGGCAGGCATCCGGGAGGGCAGCCGCATGCCGGGCCTCACCCCGCCGCCAAGGGCTTCACCCGACATCCGCGGGCCTGACCCGACCTCCGCAGGTCCCATCCGATGTCCGCGGGCCCGAGCCGATGGCCGCGGGCCTGACCCGACCTCCGCAGGTCTCACCCGATGACCGCGGCCCCGAACCGACGGCCGCGGGTCTCACCCGGTGACCGTGAGCCTGACCCGATGGGCGCGAGCCCGAGCCGATGGCCGCAG
>NZ_JBIAWG010000007.1:180470-396779 GCF_042895285.1 Streptomyces sp. NPDC001406 | reverse complement strand
AGGCCTGACCGACCTCCGCGGGTCCCATCCGATGACCGCCGGCCCCGAACCGACGGCCGCGGGTCTCACCCGATGACCGTGAGCCTGACCCGATGGGCGCGAGCCCGAGCCGACGGGCGCGAGCCCGAGCCGATGGCCGCAGGCCTGACCGACCTCCGCGGATCCCATCCGATGACCGCCGGCCCGAACCGACGGCCGCGGGTCTCACCCGATGACCGTGAGCCTGACCCGATGGGCGCGAGCCCGAGCCGATGGGCGCGAGCCCGAGCCGATGGGCGCGAGCCCGAGCCGATGGCCGCAGGCCTGACCGACCTCCGCGGGTCCCATCCGATGACCGCCGGCCCCGAACCGACGGCCGCGGGTCTCACCCGATGACCGTGAGCCTGACCCGATGCCCGCGGGCCTGACCGACCTCCGCAGGTCCCATCCGATGACCGCCGGCCCGAACCGATGGCCGCGGGTCTCACCCGACCTCCGCGGGTCTCACCCGATGGCCGCAGGCCCGACCCGATCTCCGCGTACCTCACCCGATGTCCGGCGGATCGATCCGTACCCGTACGGCCTCCCCGCTCCCCCGCGCCATCCGCGCGGCCTGCGCCGACTTCAGCGCGGATGCCAGCGCCGCCCCACTTCCCGGCGGCACCCGCACGAGCGCGCGCTCCCAGTGCTCCCCGGGCGGTGGCGCCCCGGTCCGCCTCGGCCGCCCCGGAAGGGTGACCGGCATCGGCACGGGCCCCAACACCTCGGCGTCCGACGGCAGTTCGGCGGTGTGAAGCAACTCCGCGACGGCCTCCGCCGTGCCCGACACCGCGGCCATCCGGGACACCGGCGGAAATCCCAGCTCGGCCCGCTCGGACAGCTCCCGCACCGCGTGTCCGACGGGGTCCCAGCGCACCAGCGCCTGCACCGGCCGCAGCGTCGGCTCGGCGACGACCACCACGGTGCCCCGGTCCCCCTGCGGCCGTACGAGCGCACAGGCACCGATCCACCGGCGCAGCGCATCCTCTCCGGCCCGCAGATCGGGACGGCCCAGCATGGCCCAGCCGTCCAGCAGCAGGGCCGCCGCATAGCCGCCCTCGGCGACGGGTTCGGCCCCGGGTGTGCTCACGACCAGCGCGGGAGTCCCCGGCACCGTGTCCAGCACATGCTCCCGCCCCGAGGTGCGCACCGGTACGGCGGGAAAGGCCCGCCCCAGTTCCTCGGCCGTCCGCCGCGCCCCCACGACCTGGGCCCGCAGCCGGAAGCCGCCGCACTGCGGACAGTGCCAGGCACCTTCCTCGCGACCGCACCACCCGCACCGCAACGCCCCCGCGTCCTGCGCCTCCAACGGCCCGGAGCAGTGCCGGCACCGCGCGGGCGCCCGACACTGGGCACAGGCCATGCGCGGCACATACCCCCGCCGGGGCACCTGCACGAGGACCGGCCCGTGCTTGAGTCCCTCCCGGACCGCCTGCCAGGCAAGCGTCGGCAGCCGGGCGGCACGGGCGGCCTCGTCCCGGGCGAGGTCGCCGTCCCCCACCGTCCGGACAAGGGGCGCGGCCCGCCGCACCTGCTCCCGACCCGCGATCAGGGGGCGCGCCCAGCCGTTCTCCACGAGCTGTGCGGCCTCCACGGTGCAGCTCCAGCCGCCCAGCAGGAAGCCGCACCTGTCCAGGGCCGCGCGCAGCAGGAGCACGTCCCGGGCGTGCGGCTGCGGCGCGTGCTGCTCGCTGTGGCTGTCGTCCCCGTCGTCCCAGATGGCGACGAGTCCGAGGTCCTGCACGGGCGCGAACATGGCGGCCCGCGTGCCGACGACGGCGCGTACGGAACCCCGCCGCACGGCGAGCCACTGTGCGTATCGCTTCTCGGGCCCGGCGTCGGCGGTGAGCAGCGCGTGGCGTCCCTCGCCGAGCAGCGCGGTCAGCGCCGCGTCGACCCGGGCGGCGGCCCGTCCGTCCGGTACGACGACGAGCGCGCCGCGTCCCGAGGCGAGCGTCGCCGCGACGGCCCGCGCGAGCTCCTCGCTCCACTCCGGTCCGGGCAGCGCGTTCCACACGGCGCGGGGCGCGCCGCCCGAGGCCAGCGACTCGACGAAGGCCGGCCCGTGCTCGTACCGGGACCAGGACCCGGCGTCGGGCGCCGCCGGCGGGGGCAGTGGCGAAGGCGAGGGGCGCTGCTCGGCTCGCGCGCTGCGCGGTGGCACGGCCAGTTGCAGCACATCGGCGAGGCTGCCCGCGTACCGGTCGGCGACGGCCCTGGCCAGGCCGAGGAGTTCCGTGCTCAGCACGGGTTCGGGCGACACCACCTGGGCCAGCGCGGCCAGCGGCCCCGAGTAGTCGGACTCGGCCCGCCGCTCCACGAGGAAGCCGTCGATGAGCCCGCCGCCCTCGCGGCGCCCGTCCCGCACGCGGTGCCGGCCGGCCCCGAACCGCACCCGCACCCGCACCCCGGGCTGGGCATCGGCGTCCAGTTCCTCGGGCACGGCGTAGTCGAAGTACCGGTCGAGGTGGAGCACGCCCTTGTCGACCAGCACCCGTGCGACGGGCAACTCCTTGGCGAGCGCGGCCCCGCGCCAGGTCCGGGGCTTGGCCCGCGGCACCTTGGCGCCCCGCACGCTCTCCCGGATGAGCGCGAGCTGCTCCGGCGGCGCCGCTTCGGCCCCGGCGTCCCCCTGCCCGTTCTCGCTGCTCACGCTTGCATTCTTACCAAAAGCCACTGACAACCGACGCCCGCCCGAGATCAACCCGGCCACGGCCGCCGTCAGGCGCTGACTTCTGCCTTGGGCCGCTCGGCCATACCGGTCCAGGACCGGCAGCAGGATTCGAACCTGCGTGGAAATCATTCCGGAAGTTGAAGTACCCGTGACCCTCGCACCGGGCGGCGTCGTTCTCCCGAGATCCAGTCGACAGCGGTCTGTGCAAAGCCAGTTTCACCGCACGCACGAAGCGCACTCCACCGAAGTAACCGCGGTCGTCGCACCGAGAGATCCCCCACCGTAAGGGCGTGACGGAGCGCCCGCGAGCCATTTACCCGGCCGGTGAATCAGCCGGGTCGTGAAACGCCGAGGCCCGGCCCCCGAAGGGAAGCCGGGCCTCGACGGGAAAGCGGCACTCGGGGCTTACAGCCCCGCGGCCTTGCGCAGCGCGTCCACGCGGTCCGTGCGCTCCCAGGTGAAGTCGGGAAGCTCGCGGCCGAAGTGGCCGTACGCCGCGGTCTGGGCGTAGATCGGGCGGAGCAGGTCGAGGTCGCGGATGATGGCGGCCGGACGGAGGTCGAAGACCTCGTCGATCGCCTTCTCGATCTTCTCGGGCTCGACCTTGTGGGTGCCGAAGGTCTCGACGAAGAGGCCGACGGGCTCGGCCTTGCCGATCGCGTAGGCGACCTGGACCTCGCAGCGCGAGGCAAGGCCCGCGGCGACCACGTTCTTGGCGACCCAGCGCATCGCGTACGCCGCCGAACGGTCCACCTTGGACGGGTCCTTGCCGGAGAACGCGCCGCCACCGTGACGGGCCATACCGCCGTACGTGTCGATGATGATCTTGCGGCCGGTCAGACCCGCGTCACCCATCGGGCCGCCGATCTCGAAACGGCCGGTCGGGTTGACCAGCAGGCGGTAGCCCTCGGTGTCCAGCTTGATGCCCTCGTCGAGCAGCGCCTTGAGCTCCGGCTCCACGACGAACTCACGGATGTCGGGGGCCAGCAGCGACTCCAGGTCGATGTCGCTCGCATGCTGCGAGGAGACGACCACCGTGTCGAGGCGGACCGCCTTGTCGCCGTCGTACTCGATGGTGACCTGCGTCTTGCCGTCCGGGCGCAGGTAGGGGATCGTGCCGTTCTTGCGGACGTCCGAGAGGCGCTTGGACAGGCGGTGCGCCAGGAAGATCGGGAGCGGCATCAGCGTCGGCGTCTCGTCCGTCGCGTAGCCGAACATCAGGCCCTGGTCGCCCGCGCCCTGCTTGTCGAGCTCGTCGTCGTCACCCTCGACCCGGGTCTCGTACGCCTTGTCCACACCCTGGGCGATGTCCGGCGACTGCGCGCCGATCGACACCGACACACCGCAGGAGGCGCCGTCGAAGCCCTTCTTGGAGGAGTCGTAGCCGATCTCCAGGATCGTGTTGCGGACCAGCGTCGCGATGTCCGCGTACGTCTTGGTCGTGACCTCACCGGCCACGTGCACCAGGCCCGTGGTGATCAGTGTCTCCACGGCGACCCGGGAGGTCGGGTCCTCGCGCAGAAGCGCGTCGAGAATGGTGTCGCTGATCTGGTCAGCGATCTTGTCGGGGTGACCCTCGGTCACAGACTCCGAGGTGAACAGTCGACGGGACACAACGCTCCCTGGGGTTGCAGCGGCTGCTGGCTGATCATTGTCGGACGACACGGGGGCTGCGCCCGGCGTCGTCCGAGAACAGTTTATCGGTCGTGCCCCGCCACCGGCCCACCCGTCTCGCCTCTCGGGAGCGCTGTGACCTGCGGCACGCGCATTCTGCCCAATGCCGAGCGGCATTGGCCAGTGCCGCCACGCGACAATGTCACCGGGGAAGGCGCCGTCGCATGGCCGAAACGAATCAGCCCAGACGGGGCCCCACCAGGTCCCAGACGATGTCGGCCAGAGCCTCCTTCGGTCCGTGCGGTACGGGCGTCTCACTGCCGTCCGCGCCCAGCACAACGGCCTCGTTCTCCTCGGCACCGAAGGTCTTGCGCTCCCCCACCTCGTTCACCACGAGCAGGTCGCATCCCTTGCGTGCCAGCTTCGCCCGGCCATTGGCGAGGACGTCGTCCGTCTCGGCGGCGAAACCGACAATCACCTGTCCGGGGCGCGCCCGGTCGGCTGAGATCTCCGCGAGGATGTCCGGATTCCGCACCAGCACGACCGGGTCCGGGTCCTGGCCGTCCTTCTTCTTGATCTTCCCCGAGGCGTAGTTCGCGGGCCGGAAGTCCGCGACGGCGGCGGCCATCACCACCGCGTCGGCGTCCGCGGCCGCCTTCAGCACCGCCTCGCGCAGCTGCACGGCCGTGCCGACCGGGACGACGTCCACGCCGGCCGGGTCCGGCAGGCCGGTGTTCGCCGCGATCAGCGTCACCCGGGCGCCCCGCGCGGCGGCCGTACGCGCGAGGGCGTAGCCCTGCTTGCCGGAGGATCGGTTGCCGAGGAAGCGGACCGGGTCGAGGGGCTCACGGGTGCCGCCGGCGGTGACCACGACATGCCGGCCCTTCAGGTCCGGCTCGGTGACGCCCCGGGCCAGCACCCGGCGGCAGACCTCGAATATCTCGGCGGGGTCGGGCAGCCGGCCCTTGCCGGTGTCGACGCCGGTGAGGCGGCCGACCGCCGGCTCGATCACGACGGCGCCGCGGCGGCGCAGCGTCGCCACGTTCTCCCGGGTGGCCGGGTGCTCCCACATCTCGGTGTGCATGGCCGGGGCGAAGACGACCGGACAGCGGGCGGTGAGGAGCGTGTTGGTGAGGAGGTCGTCGGCGAGGCCGTGGGCGGCCTTGGCGAGCATGTCGGCCGTGGCCGGAGCCACCACCACCAGGTCGGCATGCTGGCCGATGCGGACGTGCGGGACCTCGTGGACGCCGTCCCAGACCTCGGTGGAGACGGGGTTGCCGGACAGGGCGGACCAGGTGGCTGCGCCGACGAAGTGCAGCGCGGAGGCGGTCGGGACCACGCGCACGTCATGACCGGACTCCGTCAGCCTCCGCAGCAGCTCACAGGCCTTGTACGCGGCGATGCCGCCGCTGACCCCCAGAACGACCCTTGGCTTGTCCACCGTGGCTCCCCGAACTCGACAACGTACGACGCGATCTCGACAACGTACGACTCAATGCTGCATCACGGGCCGGGAACGACCCCGCACCCCCGAGCACACCACAGGCCCGGCAGTCGCGCTGCCGGGCCTGTGGATAAAGCCAACCGCAATCCGAAAGTACTACTGCGCCGGGCCCTCGATGGCCTCGGACGTCAGCAGACCGGCGTTGATCTCCCGCAGGGCGATCGAGAGCGGCTTCTCGTGGACGTGGGTGTCGACGAGCGGACCGACGTACTCGAGGAGGCCCTCGCCGAGCTGCGAGTAGTACGCGTTGATCTGGCGGGCCCGCTTGGCCGCATAGATCACGAGGCTGTACTTCGAGTCGGTGGCCTCGAGGAGCTCGTCGATCGGCGGGTTGATGATGCCCTCGGGCGCGGTGATGGAAGAGGACACGCTCTACCTTCCGAAAGATGGGAAAAGATCAGACACGATCACACAACGTCCATCAAGGCTAGCAGCTCGCGGGCCACGTCCTCGACGGAGGTGTTGACCAAGGTCACGTCGAACTCCGGCTCGGCCGCCAGCTCGATCTTGGCCGCGTCCAGACGGCGCTCGATCACCTCGGGCGGCTCGGTGCCCCGGCCCGTGAGCCTGCGCACGAGTTCCTCCCAGGAGGGAGGAGCCAGGAACACCAGCTGGGCCTCCGCCATGGAGTCACGGACCTGCCGGGCGCCCTGGAGGTCGATCTCCAGGAGAACCGGCACACCGGCCTCCAGGTGCTCCAGCACCGCCGCACGCGGCGTGCCGTAGCGGTTGCCGGCGAATTCGGCCCACTCCAGCAGCTCGCTGTTGGCGATCAGCTTGTCCATCTCCTCGTCCGTGACGAAGAAGTAGTGGACACCGTGCTTCTCGCCGGGGCGGGGCTGACGGGTGGTCGCCGACACCGAGAGCCAGACTTCGGGGTGTTCCTTGCGCATATGGGCGACGACCGTGCTCTTGCCGACCCCGGAGGGGCCGGAGAGCACGGTCAGCCGCGGACGTTCACTCATGCAGCGATTATTCCAGCAATCCCGGGTTGCCCGGGACGCCGGTCCCGGACTGCCCAGTACTCAGGAACCGGTGCTGCCGAACTCGCGCTCCAGGGAGGCGATCTGGTTGGAACCGAGGCCGCGCACGCGGCGGCTCTCGGAGATACCGAGTCGCTCCATGATCTGCTTGGCGCGGACCTTGCCCACGCCCGGCAGGGACTCGAGCAGGGCGGAGACCTTCATCTTGCCGATGACGTCGTTCTCCTGGCCCTGCTTGATGACCTCGTGAAGAGAGGCGCCGGAGTGCTTGAGTCGATTCTTGACCTCGGCCCGCTCCCGGCGAGCCGCGGCGGCCTTTTCGAGCGCGGCTGCGCGCTGTTCAGGGGTAAGGGGCGGAAGAGCCACGCCTACGTCACCTCGGATGTCGAACTGTCGGATACGGACCGGTGAGGAACCTAGTCGCCCCACACCTGGGGAGCCACGAGCAACACGCTTGCCCGTTCTCCCCCACTACCTAATGGGTGTGGGGGTGTCCCCACTGCTCGGAGACTAGCGGTCGAGACCGCCAGAGTCAGCGAGAACAGCGGAAAAGTCCTGGTCAGCCTCCGTCAGGCCGGACATTTCAGACATACTGCCCCGGATTTGAGGATGTATTCAGACTCAGGACGTCCAGGCGTCCCTCACCGAAACACCCTTCGGACACATACCCAAGCCCCGACGGAGACTCATCGGAGGACTCAGCCGGCCGTCACGGCCGCCCTGATCTCTTCCGCGAAGCGATCCGCGGCCGAACGCAGCGCTCCGACCTCGGGACCGTGACGCAGAACACCCCGGCTGACGTTCGGCACGACATTGCGCACCGCCGCCCCGAAGACCCCGGGAAGATCGGCGGGGGTCGCCCCCTGGGCGCCGATGCCGGGGGCGAGGAGCGGACCGTTGATGTCGAGGTCGTACGACGACAGGTCGCCGAGCGTGGCGCCCACGACCGCCCCGAAGGAGCCCAGGGGCTCCTCCCCCGCGTTCTCGGCCGCCAGGTGGGCCAGCATCGTCGCGCCGATGTTCCGGCCGCCGGCCCGCACCGCGTGCTGCACCTCGCCGCCCTCCGGGTTGGAGGTCAGTGCCAGCACGAACAGACCCGCGCCGCTCTCCCGCGCCAGCGCGATCGCCGGGCTCAGCGAGCCGTAGCCGAGGTACGGCGAGACGGTCAGGGCGTCGGAGAACAGCGGGGCGTCCTTGTGCAGGAAGGCCTCGGCGTAGGCGGCCATGGTCGAGCCGATGTCGCCGCGCTTGGCGTCCATGACGACCAGCGCACCGGCCGCGCGTGCCTCCTCGACGGTCCTCTCCAGGACGGCGACGCCCCGCGAGCCGAAGCGCTCGAAGAACGCGCTCTGCGGCTTGAGCACGGCCACCCGGTCGGCCATCGCCTCGACGACCGTGCGGCTGAACCGCTCCAGGCCTGCGATGTCGTCGTTCAGTCCCCACTCCGTGAGCAGCGACGCGTGCGGGTCGATGCCGACGCAGAGCGGGCCGCGCTCGTCCATGGCGCGGCGCAGGCGTGCGCCGAAGGGCTCCAAGGCGGTCATACCGTCTTTCCTGCCTTCCTTACGTCGGCGCCGACCGCGTCGGCGAGGGTCGCGTACGGGCTCGTACGGAGCCGGGCGGCGAGCCCCTTGTGGATGGCGCGGCCCCAGAAGGGCCCCTCGTAGATGAAGGCGCTGTAGCCCTGGACCAGCGTGGCGCCCGCCAGGATCCGCTGCCAGGCGTCCTCGGCGTTCTCGATGCCGCCCACGCCCACCAGGGTGATCCGGTCGCCCACGCGCGCGTACAGCCGGCGCAGCACCTCCAGGGAGCGCGCCTTCAGCGGGGCGCCGGACAGCCCGCCGGTCTCCTTGACGAGGGACGGGTCCGACTTCAGACCGAGCCCCTCGCGCGCGATGGTGGTGTTCGTGGCGATGATCCCGTCCAGGCCGAGCTCGACGGCCAGGTCGGCCACGGCGTCCACGTCCTCGTCCGCGAGGTCCGGCGCGATCTTCACCAGCAGCGGGACCCGGCGGTGGGACACCGTGCGGTCGGCGGCCTCGCGCACTGCGGTCAGCAGCGGGCGCAGCGCCTCGGTCGCCTGCAGGTTGCGCAGCCCGGGCGTGTTCGGCGAGGAGACGTTGACCACCAGGTAGTCGGCGTACGGCGCGAGCCGCTCGGCGGACTTCACGTAGTCGCCCACGGCCTCCACCTCCGGGACGACCTTGGTCTTGCCGATGTTCACGCCCACGACGGTCCGGAAGACCGGCTCACGGGTCGCGAGGCGGGCGGCGACAGCGAGGGAGCCGTCGTTGTTGAAGCCCATGCGGTTGATCAACGCACGGTCCGGGACGAGGCGGAACAGCCGCTTCCTGGGGTTTCCGGGCTGCCGCTCGCCCGTCACCGTGCCGATCTCGACGTGGTCGAAGCCCAGCATCGCCATTCCGTCGACGGCGACGGCGTTCTTGTCGAAGCCGGCGGCGAGGCCGAAGGGGCCGTGCATCCGCAGTCCGAGCGCCTCCGTCCGCAGCTCCTTGTAGCGGGGCGCGAGGGCGGCCGCGAGGAAGGTGCGCAGCACCGGGACGCGGACGGCGAGGCGGATCCAGCGGAAGGCCAGGTGGTGGGCCTGCTCCGGGTCCATCCGTTTGAAAACCAGACGGAAGAAAAGCTTGTACATGTCGGTGTCCTCATGAAGAGGGGGACACCGTTTTCCGGTGTCCCCCTCAGGGCTGCTAGTCGCGGGCCGCGGTCAGGTGTTCCGCGTGTTCCTGGAGCGAACGCACGCCCACGTCGCCGTGGTTGAGGGCGTCGATGCCCTGGACCGCGGCGGCGAGCGCCTGCACTGTCGTCAGGCAGGGCACGGACCGCGCCACGGCCGCCGTACGGATCTCGTAGCCGTCGAGGCGGCCGCCGGTGCCGTACGGGGTGTTGACGATCAGGTCGACCTCGCCGTCGTGGATGAGCTGGACGATCGTCCGCTCGCCGTTCGGTCCGACGCCCTCCGACTGCTTGCGCACGATGGTGGCGTGGATGCCGTTGCGCTTGAGGACCTCGGCCGTGCCGGACGTGGCCAGCAGCTCGAAGCCGTGCGCGACCAGCTCACGGGCCGGGAAGATCATCGAGCGCTTGTCCCGGTTGGCGACCGAGATGAACGCCCGGCCCTTCGTCGGCAGCGGGCCGTAGGCACCCGCCTGGGACTTGGCGTAGGCGGTCCCGAAGACGGAGTCGATGCCCATGACCTCGCCGGTGGAGCGCATCTCCGGGCCGAGCACGGTGTCCACACCGCGGCCGTGGATGTCGCGGAACCGCGACCACGGCATGACCGCCTCCTTGACGGAGATCGGCGCGTCGAACGGCAGCTCGCCGCCGTCGCCGTTGGCCGGCAGCAGCCCCTCGGCGCGCAGCTCGGCGATGGTCGCGCCCAGGGAGATCCGGGCGGCGGCCTTGGCCAGCGGGACCGCGGTCGCCTTCGAGGTGAAGGGGACGGTGCGGGACGCGCGCGGGTTGGCCTCCAGGACGTAGAGGATGTCGCCCGCCATCGCGAACTGGATGTTGATCAGGCCCCGCACACCCACGCCCTTGGCGATGGCCTCGGTCGAGGCGCGCAGCCGCTTGATGTCGAAGCCGCCCAGCGTGATCGGGGGCAGCGCACAGGCCGAGTCGCCGGAGTGGATGCCGGCCTCCTCGATGTGCTCCATGACGCCGCCGAGGTAGAGCTCGTGGCCGTCGTAGAGGGCGTCGACGTCGATCTCGATCGCGTCGTCGAGGAACCGGTCGACCAGCACCGGGCGCGAGGGGCTGATCTCCGTCGACTCCGCGATGTAGGAGGACAGCCGGGTCTCGTCGTACACGATCTCCATGCCGCGTCCGCCGAGGACGTACGACGGGCGGACGAGCACCGGGTAGCCGATCTCGTCGGCGATGGCCTTGGCCTCGGCGAAGGTCGTGGCGGTGCCGTGCTTGGGGGCCGGGAGGCCCGCCTCGGCCAGCACCCGCCCGAAGGCACCCCGGTCCTCGGCCGCGTGGATGGCCTCGGGGGACGTGCCCACGATCGGCACGCCGTTGTCCTTGAGCGCCTGCGACAGACCCAGCGGCGTCTGGCCGCCCAGCTGGACCACCACACCGGCGACCGGACCGGCCTGCCGCTCCGCGTGGACGATCTCCAGCACGTCCTCGAGGGTCAGCGGCTCGAAGTACAGGCGGTCGGAGGTGTCGTAGTCCGTGGAGACGGTCTCCGGGTTGCAGTTGACCATCACGGTCTCGTACCCGGCGTCGCTGAGCGCGAAGGAGGCGTGGACGCACGAGTAGTCGAACTCGATGCCCTGCCCGATGCGGTTCGGACCGGAGCCGAGGATGATGACCGCGGGCTTCTCGCGCGGCGCGACCTCGGTCTCTTCGTCGTAGGAGGAGTAGAAGTACGGCGTCCGCGCCGCGAACTCGGCGGCGCACGTGTCGACCGTCTTGTAGACCGGCCGGATCCCGAGCGCGTGGCGGACCTCGCGCACGACGTCCTCGCGCAGCCCGCGGATCTCGCCGATCTGCTGGTCGGAGAAGCCGTGCCGCTTGGCCTCGGCCAGCAGCTCCGGGGTGAGCTCGGCGGCCTCGGCCAGCTCGTCGGCGATCTCCTTGATGAGGAAGAGCTGGTCGACGAACCACGGGTCGATCTTCGTGGCCTCGAACACCTCCTCCTGCGTGGCGCCCGCGCGGATGGCCTGCATGACCGTGTTGATCCGGCCGTCGGTGGGCCGTGCGGCCTCGCGCAGCAGTTCGTCCTTGTCCCCGGCGGAGCCCGTCTCGCCGACGAAGGTGAACTGGCTGCCCTTCTTCTCCAGCGAGCGCAGCGCCTTCTGGAAGGCCTCGGTGAAGTTGCGGCCGATGGCCATGGCCTCGCCGACCGACTTCATGGTGGTGGTGAGGGTGGAGTCGGCCTGCGGGAACTTCTCGAACGCGAACCTCGGGGCCTTCACGACGACGTAGTCGAGGGTCGGCTCGAAGGAGGCCGGGGTCTCCCGCGTGATGTCGTTCGGGATCTCGTCGAGGGTGTAGCCGACGGCGAGCTTGGCCGCGATCTTGGCGATCGGGAAGCCGGTCGCCTTGGACGCGAGGGCCGAGGAGCGCGACACACGCGGGTTCATCTCGATGACGATGACCCGGCCGTCCTCGGGGTTCACCGCGAACTGGATGTTGCAGCCGCCGGTGTCGACGCCGACCTCGCGGATGACGGCGATGCCGATGTCCCGCAGGATCTGGTACTCGCGGTCGGTGAGGGTCATCGCCGGGGCGACGGTGATCGAGTCACCGGTGTGCACGCCCATGGGGTCGAAGTTCTCGATGGAGCAGACGACCACGACGTTGTCGTGCTTGTCGCGCATCAGCTCCAGCTCGTACTCCTTCCAGCCGAGGATGGACTCCTCCAGGAGCACCTCGGTGGTCGGCGAGAGGGTCAAACCCTGGCCTGCGATGCGGCGCAGCTCGTCCTCGTCGTGGGCGAAGCCGGAGCCGGCGCCGCCCATCGTGAAGGACGGGCGGACGACGACCGGGTAGCCGCCGAGCTGCTCGACGCCCGCGAGGACGTCCTCCATGGAGTGGCAGATGACCGAGCGGGCGGACTCGCCGTGGCCGGTCTTCTCCCGGACCGCCTCGACGACCAGCTTGAACTGGTCGCGGTCCTCGCCCTTGTGGATGGCCTCGACGTTGGCGCCGATCAGTTCGACGCCGTACTTGTCCAGGACGCCGTTCTCGTGCAGCGAGATGGCGGTGTTGAGGGCCGTCTGGCCGCCCAGGGTGGGCAGCAGCGCGTCCGGCCGCTCCTTGGCGATGATCTTCTCGACGAAGTCCGGGGTGATCGGCTCGACGTAGGTGGCGTCGGCGATCTCCGGGTCGGTCATGATCGTCGCCGGGTTGGAGTTCACGAGGACGACGCGCAGGCCCTCGGCGCGCAGGACGCGGCACGCCTGGGTGCCGGAGTAGTCGAACTCGGCGGCCTGGCCGATGACGATCGGGCCGGAGCCGATGACCAGGACGGACTGGATATCGGTGCGCTTAGGCACGCTGGCCCTCCATCAGGACTGTGTCCATCAAAGACGTGAAGCGGTCGAACAGGTAGGCGGCGTCGTGCGGACCCGCGGCTGCTTCGGGGTGGTACTGGACGCTGAAGGCCGGCTTGTCGAGGAGCTGGAGGCCCTCCACCACGTTGTCGTTGAGGCAGACGTGGGAGACCTCGACGCGGCCGAAGGGGGTGTCGGAGACCTGGTCGAGCGGGGCGTCCACGGCGAAGCCGTGGTTGTGCGCGGTGACCTCGACCTTGCCGGTCGTGCGGTCCTGCACCGGCTGGTTGATGCCCCGGTGGCCGTACTTCAGCTTGTAGGTGCCGAAGCCGAGCGCGCGGCCGAGGATCTGGTTGCCGAAGCAGATGCCGAAGAGCGGGGTTCCGCGCTCCAGGACCGCCCGCATGACGGAGACGGCGTGGTCGGCGGTGGCCGGGTCGCCGGGGCCGTTGGAGAAGAACACACCGTCAGGGTTGACGGCGTAGACGTCCTCGGCGGTCGCCGTGGCGGGCAGCACGTGCACCTCGATGCCGCGCTCGGCCATGCGGTGCGGGGTCATGCCCTTGATGCCGAGGTCGACGGCGGCGACGGTGTACTTCTTCTCCCCGATCGCGGGGACGACGTAGGTCTCCTTGGTGGCGACCTCGGCGGAGAGGTCGGCGCCCTCCATCTCGGGGGCCTGGCGCACCTCGGCCAGCATCGTGCCCTCGTCGGGCAGCGCGTTGCCGGAGAAGATGCCGACGCGCATGGCGCCGCGCTCGCGCAGATGGCGGGTGAGGGCGCGGGTGTCGATGCCGCTGATGCCGACGATGCCCTGGTGGCGCAGTTCCTCGTCCAGTGACCGCTTGGCGCGCCAGTTGGAGGGCACGCGCGCGGGGTCGCGCACGACGTAACCCGCGACCCAGATCCGCTTGGACTCGGGGTCCTCGTCGTTGACGCCGGTGTTGCCGACGTGCGGGGCGGTCATCACGACGACCTGGCGGTGGTACGACGGGTCGGTGAGGGTCTCCTGGTAGCCGGTCATGCCGGTGGAGAACACGGCTTCGCCGAAGGTCACCCCCGCGGCCCCGTAGGCGCGGCCGCGGAAGATCCGGCCGTCCTCCAGGACGAGTACGGCGGGAGCTGCCTTGTGCCTCTGCGAGGCGGCTCCCTTGATGGAGGTCGTCATCGTTCGGCGCCTTCCGTGCTGTTTGTCTTGATCATGGAGTTGATGGCGTCGACCCACTCGTTGTGCTCGGCCGCGCGGTCGGAACGGAAGCCGGAGTCGATCAGCCGGTCCCCGTGGGCCCAGGTGACCACGAGCAGGCCGCCCTCGGTGAGGACCTTGCCCGCAATGCCCTTGTCGAGCCGGGCCTCACGCAGCGCGG
The DNA here is from genome assembly GCF_042895285.1 of Streptomyces sp. NPDC001406. NCBI lineage: Bacteria > Bacillati > Actinomycetota > Actinomycetes > Kitasatosporales > Streptomycetaceae > Streptomyces > Streptomyces sp. NPDC001406. Next base: position 382,593 of record NZ_JBIAWG010000007.1, on the reverse strand, counting down.
CGGCGGGGACGAAGAAGTCGGCCGCCGCGGGGCGTACGACGTCGAGGCCCGCGTCCGTCAGGGTGAGCTCGGCCCGGCTGCGGGTGCCGAGGCCGTGGGCCACGATGCGGTCCAGCCACTGCCCGGCGGTGGTGGAGCCGTGGTAGCGGCCGCTCATGCTCAGTCTGGCCGGGCCGAGGTCGTCCGGCGCGCTGGGCAGCTCCGGGATGTCGCCCTGGAGGGTGCCCCGCCACTTCCAGCCCTCGCGCATCAGCCAGTAGACGAGCGCGACGAACAGGACGAGTCCGACCAGCCAGCCGGCGCGGGCGGCCCAGTCGGTGACCTCGGCCGACTTCTTCTCGGCCAGGTCGGCGGCCAGCAGGATTACAGGTGTCACGTGAGCTTCCCGTCGACGAGCGTCGCCTTGCCCCGCAGCCACGTGTGGGTGACACGGCCCGGCAGCTCACGTCCCTCGTACGGGGTGTTGCGGCTGCGCGAGGCGAAGCCCGCGGGGTCCACCTGGCCACGGTATGCGGTGTCGACGAGCGTGAGGTTGGCGGGCTCGCCTGCCGAGACGGGACGGCCGTGGCCCTCGGCCCGTCCGATCCGCGCGGGCTTGACGGACATGCGGTCGGCGACGCCGGCCCAGTCCAGCAGGCCCGTGTCGACCATGGTCTCCTGGACCACCGACAGCGCGGTCTCCAGGCCCACCATGCCCATGGCGGCCGCGGCCCACTCGCAGTCCTTGTCCTCGTGCGGGTGCGGGGCGTGGTCGGTGGCGACGATGTCGATCGTGCCGTCGGCGAGCGCCTCGCGCAGGGCCAGCACGTCGCGCTCGGTGCGCAGCGGCGGGTTGACCTTGTACACCGGGTTGTAGGTGCGCACCATCTCGTCCGTCAGGAGGAGGTGGTGCGGGGTCACCTCGGCGGTGACGTCGATGCCGCGGGACTTGGCCCAGCGGACGATCTCGACGGACCCGGCGGTCGACAGGTGGCAGATGTGGACGCGGGAGCCGACGTGCTCGGCGAGCAGGACGTCGCGGGCGATGACCGACTCCTCGGCGACGGCCGGCCAGCCGCCCAGGCCGAGCTCGGCGGAGACGACGCCCTCGTTCATCTGGGCGCCCTCGGTCAGCCGCGGCTCCTGCGCGTGCTGGGCGACGACGCCGCCGAAGGCCTTCACGTACTCCAGTGCGCGGCGCATGATCACGGCGTCGTCGACGCACTTGCCGTCGTCGGAGAAGACGGTCACGCCAGCCGCCGACTCGTGCATCGCGCCCAGCTCGGCGAGCTTCTTGCCCTCCAGACCGACGGTGACGGCGCCGATGGGCTGCACATCGCAGTAGCCGTGCTCCTGGCCGAGCCGGTAGACCTGCTCGACGACGCCGGCGGTGTCGGCGACCGGGAAGGTGTTGGCCATGGCGAACACGGCCGTGTACCCACCACTGGCGGCGGCACGCGTGCCGGTCAGCACGGTCTCGGAGTCCTCGCGGCCCGGCTCGCGCAGATGGGTGTGCAGGTCGACCAGGCCCGGCAGCAGCACCTTGCCTGCGGCCTCCACCACCTCCGCGCCGTCGGCGCTCAGTCCGACGCCGACCTCGGCGATCGTCTCGCCGTCGATCAGCACGTCCTGCGGCTCGCCGCCGAGCACCTTCGCACCACGGATCAGGATCTTGCTCATGGGTCCTACTTCTCCTCGAGGGTGCGGGCGTGGGTGACGGCGGGTTCGTTGCCGCCCAGCAGCAGATACAGAACGGCCATCCGGATGGAGACTCCGTTCGCCACCTGCTCGACGACGGTGCAGCGCTCGGAGTCGGCGACCTCGGCGGTGATCTCCATGCCGCGGACCATGGGGCCGGGGTGCATCACGATGGCGTGCTCGGGCATCTTGGCCATGCGGTCGCCGTCGAGGCCGTAGCGCCGCGAGTACTCGCGCTCGGTCGGGAAGAAGGCGGCGTTCATGCGCTCGCGCTGCACGCGGAGCATCATCACGGCGTCGGACTTCGGCAGGGTGCTGTCGAGGTCGTACGACACCTCGCAGGGCCAGTTCCCGACGCCGACCGGCACCAGCGTGGGCGGGGCGACCAGGGTGACCTCCGCGCCGAGGGTGTGCAGCAGGTCGACGTTGGAGCGGGCGACGCGGCTGTGCAGCACGTCCCCGACGATGGTGATGCGCTTGCCGGCGAGGTCCTGGCCGAGCCCGGCGTCCCGGCCGATCAGCCGGCGGCGCATGGTGAAGGCGTCGAGCAGGGCCTGGGTGGGGTGCTGGTGGGTGCCGTCACCGGCGTTGATGACGGCCGCGTCGATCCAGCCGGAGTTGGCCAGGCGGTAGGGGGCTCCGGAGGCGCCGTGCCGGATGACGACGGCGTCGACGCCCATCGCCTCCAGGGTCTGGGCGGTGTCCTTCAGGGACTCGCCCTTGGAGACGCTCGACCCCTTGGCGGAGAAGTTGATGACGTCCGCGGACAGACGCTTCTCCGCGGCTTCGAAGGAGATCCGGGTCCGCGTGGAGTCCTCGAAGAAGAGGTTGACGATCGTGCGGCCGCGCAGGGTCGGCAGCTTTTTGATCGGCCGGTCGGCGACCCGGGCCATCTCCTCGGCGGTGTCGAGGATCAGGACGGCGTCGTCGCGGGTGAGATCGGCGGCCGAGATGAGATGACGCTGCATCTGTCAGGCTCCGTAAGGCAGTTCAGGTTTTGGGAGATTCCGGGCAGGCAGGGGCGCGGGTGCGGGGCGTACGGCGGGTGCCGTACGCCGGTGCGCTACTGCTGCTCGCCCGGGGCGGCCGGCTTCGCACCGAGCAGCACGGTGTCGCGACCGTCCTCCTCGGCGAGCTGGACCTTGACCGTCTCCCGCAGCGACGTGGGGAGGTTCTTGCCGACATAGTCGGCGCGGATGGGCAGTTCGCGGTGGCCGCGGTCGACGAGGACCGCGAGCTGGACCGCCCGGGGGCGCCCGATGTCGTTCAGGGCGTCGAGGGCGGCGCGGATCGTGCGGCCGGAGAAGAGCACGTCGTCGACGAGGACGACCAGCCGGCCGTCGATGCCGTCACCGGGGATGTCGGTGCGGGCCAGCGCACGAGGCGGGTGCATGCGCAGGTCGTCGCGGTACATGGTGATGTCGAGGGAGCCGACCGGGATCTTGCGGTCGGTGACCTCTTCGAGCTTGGCGGCGAGCCGCTGGGCGAGGAAGACGCCCCGGGTCGGAATGCCGAGGAGCACCACATCGTCGGCGCCCTTGGCGCGCTCGACGATCTCGTGGGCGATACGGGTCAACACCCGTGCGATGTCGGGCCCTTCGAGAACGGGCCGCGCATCGGACGCTTGAATGTCCTGCTTGTCCATACGAAACGGACCTCCTTCTCCGCCTCACGGGACGGACCTTAAAGGACGTCGGATTTGCGCCATCCACGGTAGCAGGTCGCGGCGACGCCCCTGATCACCCCTATGGCGTAATGAGTCACCGCTACCACGGAAGAGTCGGTGTGGACCATTCGGCTTGACGCGCGGGTGTCACGCTGCGTAACCTCACAGTGAGTTACCAGCCGCGCGGCTCGGAACCACAGCCGGCCGCGTCGACACAGTGTCCGGGGAGCCATATGTCCAGCGAATACGCCAAACAGCTCGGGGCCAAGCTCCGGGCCATCCGCACCCAGCAGGGCCTTTCCCTCCACGGTGTCGAGGAGAAGTCCCAGGGACGCTGGAAGGCGGTCGTGGTCGGTTCGTACGAGCGCGGCGACCGCGCCGTAACCGTGCAGCGCCTTGCGGAGCTGGCCGATTTCTATGGTGTTCCGGTGCAGGAGCTGCTTCCGGGCACCACCCCGGGCGGCGCGGCCGAGCCGCCGCCGAAGCTGGTCCTGGACCTGGAGCGGCTCGCCACGGTCCCGGCCGAGAAGGCCGGCCCCCTGCAGCGGTACGCGGCGACGATCCAGTCCCAGCGCGGCGACTACAACGGCAAGGTGCTGTCGATCCGGCAGGACGACCTCCGCACACTCGCCGTCATCTACGACCAGTCGCCCTCGGTCCTGACCGAGCAGCTGATCAGCTGGGGTGTCCTGGACGCGGACGCGCGCCGTGCCGTGGCCACCCACGAGGAGAGCTGAGCCCGCTCAGCACTTGAGCAGAAACGTGCCGCCGGGGTGGCCGGAACTTCACGGTTCCGGCCACCCCGGCGGCTTTCTGCGGGCCTCACAGGGCTCACACGTACGAAGACGCCAGAGGGCCCGCAGCAGTCGTGCTGCGGGCCCTGTGGCGTCTGTACCGCTGAGGCCTTCGATGCCTCTTGGGCCTCGTTCCGGCTTACGCCTCGTCCCGGCGCAGCGAGGGCTTGAGCTCCTTCAGCCGCCCGAGCAGGCCGTTGACGAACGAGGGCGACTCGTCCGTGGAGAACTCCTTCGCCAGCTGCACCATCTCGTCGAGGACGACGGCGTCCGGGGTCTCGTCGACCCAGATCAGCTCGTACGCACCCAGCCGCAGGATGTTGCGGTCGACGACCGGCATGCGGTCGAGCGTCCAGCCGACCGCGTACTGGGCGATCAGCTCGTCGATGCGCCGCACGTGCTGCGCGTAGCCCTCGACCAGCTGCATCGTGTACTCGCTCACCGGCGGCTGCCGGTCGTCGGTCCGGGAGAGCCGGATCCAGTCCGCGAGGACCGTCAGGACACCGGCCCCGCGCTGATCGCCCTCGAAGAGGATCTGGAAGGCGCGCTTGCGGGCCGTGTTACGGGCAGCCACGGTTAGCTGTTCACCCGGCCGAGGTAGTCGCTCGTACGGGTGTCGACCTTGATCTTCTCACCGGTGGTGATGAAGAGCGGGACCTGGATCTGGTGCCCGGTCTCCAGGGTGGCGGGCTTGGTGCCACCGGTGGAGCGGTCGCCCTGGACGCCCGGCTCGGTCTCCTGGATGGTCAGCTCGACGGCGGCCGGGAGCTCGACGAAGAGCACCTCGCCTTCGTGCTGGGCGACGACGGCCGTGAAGCCCTCGATCAGGAAGTTCGCGGCGTCGCCGACGGTCTTCCGGTCGATGTGCAGCTGGTCGTACGTGTCCATGTCCATGAAGACGAAGTACTCGCCGTCCATGTACGAGAACTGCATGTCGCGCTTGTCGACAGTGGCCGTCTCGACCTTGACGCCGGCGTTGAAGGTCTTGTCGACCACCTTGCCGGACAGCACGTTCTTGAGCTTGGTGCGCACGAAAGCGGGGCCCTTGCCGGGCTTGACGTGCTGGAACTCGACGACGGACCAGAGCTGGCCGCCTTCGAGCTTGAGCACCAGGCCGTTCTTGAGGTCGTTCGTGGAAGCCACGGTTGCGGAATCTCCTGGACTGACGTGGACGACCCCGGGGCACGCACCTGCCTAGAGGGCGAGCAGCTCCTTGGTCGTGATGGTGAGTAGCTCGGGTCCGCCGTCCGCCTCGGGGCGCACGACGAGCGTGTCATCGATCCGGACACCGCCCCGGCCCGGGAGGTGGACCCCCGGTTCGACGGTGACCGGCACGCAAGCGTCCAGTTTACCCATGGCTGCGGGAGCCAACTGCGGGTCCTCGTCGATTTCGAGTCCTACCCCATGTCCCGTGAGCGGCTGCAGGCCTTCTCCGTACCCTGCCGAATCCAGTATCTGCCGTGCGGCCCGGTCCACGTCACGGTAGGCCGCACCGGGTGCCAGGGCCTCCCGGCCGGCCCGCTGAGCGGCGAAGACCAGGTCGTACAGCTCGATCTGCCAGTCGGCCGGGGACGTACCGATGACGAAGGTACGGCCGATCTCGCAGCGATAGCCGCGATAGGTGGCGCCCAGACAGACGGAGAGGAAGTCGCCCTCCTCGACGCGCCGGTCGGTGGGGCGGTGGCCGCGGCGGCCGGAGTTCGGCCCGGTGGCCACGGAGGTGGGGAAGCCGGGGCCGTCGGCGCCGTGGTCGACGAGCCGCCGCTCCAGTTCCAGGGCGAGGTGCCGTTCGGTGCGGCCGACCAGGATGGACTCCAGGAGTTCGCCCAGCGCCTGGTCGGCGATCTCGGCGCCGATCCGCAGGCAGGAGATCTCCTCCTCGTCCTTGACGACCCTGAGCTGCTCGACGGCTCCGCCGAGGTCGGCGAGGCGCAGCTCGGGGGCGGTCGAGGCGAGCGCCCGGTGGCGGCTGACCGTGAGGTGGTGTTCCTCGACGGCCATGGAGTCGGCGTCCTGGGCCGTGGCGAGCCCGGCTGCCGCGACCGCCGGGTCGCCTCCCCTGGCGGACAGGATGTGCACCCTCAGGTTCTCGTCCGGCCGCCCTTCGCAGGGGCGGTCGTCGGGCGGGTCGGCGCACACCAGGAGATCCTCGCGTCTGCCGAGCAGCAGCACGGCACCCTGCGGGGACGCGCCCGCGAGGTACCGCACGTTGGCGGGGCATGACACCAGCGCGGCGGGGCTGCCGCCGGCGTTGCAGCGTTCTTTGAGCCTGGCTCGGCGGGCCGCGTACACCTCTGACATGACACGAGCGTAGGAGCGGTGGGCGGATTGTGCCGGTTGGGAGGGTGCGGTCGGGGGACGGGGTGGGTTCGGCCGCGAAGTGCGGGGGGCGGCGGCGCCCCTGGCTACCAGTTCGGGGGGCTGGCTATCGCCCTGGCCAGGACGTCGTCCAGGACCCGTGCCGTGGCCGGGACGTCGAGCTGGGAGTTGTCGATGATCGGGAGGCCCGAGCCGTACCAGCCGGCCATGCGGCCGTGGATGCGGGCGACCTCCTCGTCGGTGAGGCGGCGGTTGCCGGTGCGCTCGGCGTTGCGCTCCAGGACGATGTCCAGGCCGGGCAGCAGGACGACGGGGAGCAGGCCGGGGCCCACATGGCGCTTCCAGCCGCCGAGGCCGACGACCGGGCGGTCCGGGAAGACCGCGTCGTCGAGGATGCACGAGATGCCGTTGGCCAGGAAGTTCCGGGCGGCGAAGCCGCAGGTGCGGCGGGCCAGGCGGTACTGCGCCTCGGAGTGGTCGTTCCAGCCGGACTGGGGGTCGGCGAAGCCCGAGCGGACCCATTCGCGCACGTCGTCGAGGCTGATGTGGGCGGTGGGGACCCGGCGGTGGTCCGCCCAGTACTTGGCCACGCTCGTCTTGCCCGCACCCGCCGGGCCGATCAGCAGCACGGCCAGCGTCGTGGCCGTCGGGTCGGGCGCGACCGCGGCGGGCGGCGCGCTGGGCATGGCGACGGGGCCGCCGGGCGGCAGTGGCACATGGCCGGTGGTGTCGGGCGTCGACGGAGCGGGAGCGTGCTGCGGGACCGGGGGCTGCGGGGGTGCGGGCGGCATCGGTCCGGACGGGATTCCGGCGCCGGTGAAGCCCGGCGCCGGTGGCGGTGGAGGCACGGGTGCGGGACCCTGGTGGGCTCCCGGGTGGTGCGGACCCGGGTGGTGTGCGGCCGGCGACCAGCCGGCGGCCGGTCCCTGCCCCGGCTGAGGGGGCTGCGGCAGCGGAGATCCCACTGCGTGCTGCATCCGGTGCCACTCCGTCTCGTTCTTCTTGCTCGGTCCACCACTCGCCGCGGGCAATTGGTGCTGGCAGCGGGCGTGGACCCGCTCTCCCCCACAGCCTAAAGGGCGTGGGAGGGGCCCCCATCCGAACGGTACCGCCCCCGGTCGTCGTTTGGTGAAACGACCGGGGGCGGTGCAAAGTGCCCGCCTGCGAAGGCGATTCGGGCAGAAGGAACGTCGGGGGACTTACTGGCCCACTTCTCCGTACGCGGCGAGAAGTACGGCCGGGTCGGGACCCTCCAGGACGGTCGGCTTGGCGAGGCCGTCGAGAACGATGAAGCGCAGCAGGTCGCCGCGGGACTTCTTGTCGACCTTCATCGTCTCCAGCAGCTTGGGCCACTGGTCGTGGCGGTAGTGCAGCGGCAGCCCGACGGCCTCCAGGACCGTGCGGTGACGGTCGGCCGTCGCGTCGTCCAACCGGCCCGCCAGGCGGCCGAGTTCGGCGGCGAAGTGCATACCGACCGCGACCGCGGCGCCATGCCGCCACGTGTAGCGCTCGTTCTTCTCGATCGCGTGGCCGAGCGTGTGGCCGTAGTTGAGGATCTCGCGCAGGCCCGACTCCTTCAGGTCGGAGGAGACGACCTCCGCCTTGACCCGGATCGACCGCTCGATCAGCTCGGCCGTGTGCGGGCCCGCCGGGGTGCGCGCCGCCTCGGGGTCGGACTCGATGAGCTCCAGGATCACCGGGTCGGCGATGAAACCGGCCTTGATGATCTCGGCGAGCCCGGAGACGTAGTCGTTGACGGACAGCGACTCCAGCGCGGCCAGGTCGCACAGCACGCCCGTCGGCGGGTGGAAGGCGCCGACGAGGTTCTTGCCCTCGGCCGTGTTGATGCCGGTCTTGCCGCCGACGGCCGCGTCGACCATGGCCAGCACGGTCGTCGGGACCGCGATCCAGCGGACCCCGCGCAGCCAGGTCGCGGCCACGAATCCGGCGAGGTCGGTGGTCGCGCCGCCGCCGACGCCGACGATCACGTCGCTGCGGGTGAACCCGGACTGGCCGAGCGCCTTCCAGCAGTAGGCGGCGACCTCGGCGGTCTTGGCCTCCTCTGCGTTGGGCACCTGGATGGCGACGGCCTCGTAGCCCTGTCCGGCCAGGTCGGCCCGCAGGGCGTCGCCCGTCTCCGCGAGGGCCTCGGGGTGGATCACCGCGACCCGCTTGACCCGGTCACCGATCAACCCGGCGAGTTCACCCAGGAGTTGACGGCCCACCAGGACCTCGTACGGCTCGGTGCCCGCCGTGCCGCCGACCTGGATCCGCGTCACTGCCTCGCTCATGCTTCCTTCAACTCCAGTGCGTCCAACGCTGCTTGGGTGACCTCTTCGGGTGTACGGCCGTCCGTGGACACGACCGCCGTGGCGACCCCCTCGTACAGGTGCCGCCGCGCCTCCATCAGCTCGCGCCACTGCTTGCGCGGGTTGACCGCGAGCAGCGGCCGGGCCACGTTCAGACCGGTCCGCCTGACGGCCTCCTCGACGTCCATCGAGAGGTAGACCACCCGGTTCCCGGCGAGCAGCGCACGGGTGTCCTCGTCGAGGACGGCGCCGCCGCCGAGCGCGAGAACGCCCTGGTGCTCGGCGAGCGCGGTGTGCACCGCCCGCTTCTCGATCGCGCGGAAGGCGGGCTCGCCGTCCTCCACGAAGATGTCGGCGATGGTCCGGCCCTCGGCGGCCACGATGTCCTCGTCGGTGTCCCGGTAGCCGACGCCCAGCCGCTCGGCGAGCAGCTGCCCGACCGTGGACTTGCCGACACCCATCGGACCGACGAGCACGACCGCGGGCACGGCGCTCACCGGATCGCCAGGTTGTCGAGGTACGACTGGACGTTGCGGCGGGTCTCGGTGACCGAGTCGCCGCCGAACTTCTCCGCCACCGCGTCGGCGAGGACCAGGGCGACCATCGCCTCGGCGACGATGCCCGCGGCCGGCACGGCGGAGACGTCGGAGCGCTGGTGGTGGGCCTGGGTGGCTTCGCCGGTCGACACGTCCACGGTCTGCAGCGCCCGCGGCACGGTCGCGATCGGCTTCATCGCGGCCCGCACCCGCAGCAGCTCGCCGGTGGTCAACCCGCCCTCGGTGCCGCCGGAGCGGCCGGAGACGCGGCGGATGCCCTCGGGCGTGTTGACGATCTCGTCGTGCGCCTTAGAACCCGGAACCCGGGCCAGCTCGAAGCCGTCGCCGAGCTCGACGCCCTTGATCGCCTGAATGCCCATCAGGGCCCCGGCCAGCCGGGCGTCCAGCTTGCGGTCCCAGTGCACATGCGAACCGAGGCCCACCGGAACGCCGTACGCCAGCACCTCGACCACGCCGCCGAGCGTGTCGCCGTCCTTGTGGGCCTGGTCGACCTCCGCGACCATCGCCTTCGACGCGTCCGCGTCCAGGCAGCGCAGCGGGTCGGCGTCCAGCTTCTCGACGTCCGCCGGGGTCGGGTACACACCCTGCGGAGCCTTCACGGAGCACAGCTCCACGACGTGCGAGACGATCTCGATGCCCACCGTCTCCTTCAGGTACGACCGGGCGACGGCGCCGAGTGCCACACGGGCCGCCGTCTCACGCGCCGAGGCACGCTCCAGGATCGGCCGGGCATCGTCGAAGCCGTACTTCTGCATGCCCGCGAGGTCCGCGTGACCAGGACGCGGACGGGTCAGCGGGGCGTTGCGGGCGAGCCCGGCGAGGACCTCCGGGTCCACCGGGTCGGCCGCCATGACCTGCTCCCACTTGGGCCACTCGCTGTTGCCGACCATGATCGCGACCGGGGAGCCGAGGGTGAGGCCGTGGCGGACGCCGCCGAGGAAGGTGACCTCGTCGCGCTCGAACTTCATCCGCGCACCGCGCCCATAGCCGAGCCGCCGCCGCGCGAGGTGGTCGGCGACCATCTCGGTGGTGATCGGCACGCCGGCGGGAAGGCCCTCCAGCGTCGCGACAAGTGCGGGACCGTGGGACTCTCCCGCGGTCAGCCAACGCAGCCTGCTCAACGATGCTCCTCAGTGCTCGCGCCCTGGTACTGCCCTGCGTACGCGCGACCTCGCGTACGGCGACGGCTCGACCGGGTGCGCGGCCCCGGTCCGCCACCTCCGATCCTCCCACGTCCGAGGCGCTGTCCGGCCGCCGGTCCAGCAAGCGGACGCGCGTCGGGAGGGAAACGGGAAGTCAGCGCTCGGCGAGCGCCTTCTCCCCGGCCCGGCGCATGGCGTCCAGCGGGCCCGGCGCACGCCCGGTCATCTGCTCTACCTGGAGCACGGCCTGGTGCACCAGCAGGTCCAGGCCGCTGACGACGGCCCCGCCGAACATGGACCAGCGGGCGGCGAGGTCGGTGGGCCAGGGGTTGTAGAGCACGTCGAAGAGGGTGGCGGGCCGCTCGGGTACGGCGGTGGCCAGCGCGTCGGTGGTGCCGGCGGGGGTGGTGGCGATCACGAGGGGCGCGCGCAGGGCCTGTGCCGCGTCGTCCCAGTCCGCCGTACGGACCTCGACGTCGAGCCGCTCACCCCACTGCCGCATCTCGGCGGCCCGGGTCTCGCTGCGGACGTAGGCGACGACCTCGCCGGTGCAGATCCGGGCCAGGGCGGCCAGGGCGGAGGAGGCGGTGGCGCCCGCACCGAGGATGGCCGCCGAGTCGACCTGTTCGATGCCGTGCTCACGAAGGGCGGCCACGATGCCCGGAATGTCGGTGTTGTCTCCCAGGCGCCGGCCGTCCTCGGTGAAGACGACCGTGTTGACCGCGTCGACGGAGGCGGCCGTCTCACTGATCTCGTCGACCAGCGGGATGACCGCCCGCTTCAGCGGCATGGTCAGCGACAGCCCCGCCCACTCCGGGCCCAGCCCCTCCAGGAAACCGGGCAGGCCGGCCTCGTCGACCTCGAAGCGGTCGTACGACCACCCGGTGAGGCCCAGAGCGTCGTACGCGGCCCGGTGCAGCACCGGGGAGAGCGAGTGGGCGATGGGCGAACCGAGCACGGCGGCACGGCGGGCGTCAACTGCCCTTGACGTCATGGGAACCTCGGATATCGGGACATCGCCACTCATCGACCGAAGAGCTGCTGTCTGACGGTGTGTGCGGATCTTACGCAGATGGTCAGCTCTTCTTCCGCGCCTCGTTCCACTGGTTGACCAGCTTCTCGTGCTCCGCGAGCGTCTTGGTGAACTTGCTGGTCTTGCCGTCCATCGAGATGAAGTAGTACCAGCCGTCGTGCGTCGGGGCGAGCGCGCCCCTGAGCGCCTCCTCGCCGGGGTTGTCGATCGGGCCCGGCGGCAGACCCTTGGAGTAGTAGGTGTTGTACGGGTTGTTGTACCTGCGCAGCTCGGCGATGCTCAGGTCGATCTTGCTCTGGTTCTTCACGTAGTTGTACGTGGAGTCGAACTCCAGCCGCCCGTAGGTCTGCGGATTGTCGGGCTTGAGGCGGTTGTAGACGACCTCGGCCATCTTGCGGAAGTCGTCGTGGCTCGTGCCCTCGGCCTGCACCAGGCTCGCCACGGTGAGCAGCTGCCACGGACTGTCGAGGCCGAGCGCCTTGGCCTTCTTCTCCACGCCCAGTTCCCGGTACGTGGCGGTGGCCTGGGACACCATGTTCTTGAGGACGGCCTCGGGCTTCTGACCCTTTGCGACCGGGTAGCTGGAGGGGTAGAGGAAGCCTTCCAGCGGGTCCTTGAGGTTCGGCTGGTTCAGCGCCCAGGCGGGCAGACCGAGGTGCTTGTACTCCTTCTTCGCGACGGCGGCCGTGGTGCCCGCCTTCACTCCGAGGCGCTGGTCGATCTCGCTGTAGACCGCCGAGTTGCGCCGGCCCTCGGCGATGATCATGTTGCTGCGGCTCTTCGGGCTGAGCATCAGTTCCACCGCGCTCGCGGCGGACATGTGCTTCTCCAGCGTGTAGACGCCGTCCTGGAGGAACTTGCTCTTGGGGTTGGCCTGCTGTGCGGAGACGAACGCGGCCGCGCTCTCGACGACGCCCGCCTCTTGCAGCTTCTGGCCGATCGCCCAGCCGCCGGCGCCCTTCGGGATGACGACCACGACCTGCTCACCGTTTCCGCTGCCCGCATAGTCCGGGGCCGCGCCGAAACGATTTTGGTAGAACTGATACCCGTAGTAACCGACCGCGCCGAGGCCGCCGCCGAACACCAGGACGACCACCATGCAGGCGCAGCCGTTGCGCCGTTTCTTCTTGGCGCCCTTGCCGCCCTTGGCCGTCTTGCCCTTCCCGTCACCGCCCCCGCGCCGGCCCTTCGGGTCGTCGTCGAGGTCGTCCTCGTCATCGTCGTCCGAGAAGAAGGCGTGCTCGCCCTGGTCGGGGCCCGGGTCCCAGTCGGTCTCCGGCTCAGGTTCGGGACGCCTGCGGCCGGGCGGCTCCGGCGGGGGATACGCGTCGGGTGTGCCGTAGAGATCGGGCTGCTCCCCGCCGTACGCCACGGGCTGCTGGCCGTACGGGTCGCCCGGGTCGGCGGCGTAGGGGACGTGTCCATGGGTGCCGGTCGCGTCCCAGCCGCCCTGCTGGTACTGCGGCTGGGCCTGCGCGGCGTACTGCTGCTGTGGCTGACCGGCGTACTGCTGCTGGCCGTAGGGCCGACCCTGAGCGTCGTAGTACTGGTTCTGCTGCTGGCCGTATCCGCCCTGCTGCCCTTGACCCTGGCCCCAGCCACCCTGCTGCGGCTGCTGCGGATAGTGCTGCGGCTGGCCGCCGTAGGCAGGCTGCTGGCCCACGTGGGCCTGCTGCTGCCCTTCCCATCCGACGTCCCCGTACAACGGGTCCTCCGGATGCCACGGTTCGGAGCCTGGGCCCCGGCCATACTCAGTCATCGATCCCCTAGAGCCGCGAGGCGGCGGCGACACGCGGCCCGGGGGCCGGTATCCGTTCCGCCTCTTGCTGTGCGGTGGCTGTTCGAACACCGTCGCATCGCGCGGAACGTTACCGTATCGCGATCAGATGACCACTTCGACGCCCTCGCCGGGTGGTTTACCTGACACCCGTTCGGATTCCAGGGCCTGCTGCAGGATGATCACAGCGGCCGCCTGATCGATGACGGAGCGGCCCTTCTTGGATTTCACCCCGGAGGCGCGCAGTCCCTGACTGGCCGTCACCGTCGTCATCCGCTCGTCGACCAGGCGGACCGGCACCGGTTTGACGCCCTTGGCGAGTTCCTGGGCGAAGGCGCGGACCTTGATCGCGGCCGGGCCCTCGCCCCCCTTGAGAGAGCGAGGCAGACCGACGACGACCTCGATCGGCTCGTACTCCTCGACCAGTTGCCTGAGCCTGCGGTGAGCTGCCGGAATGTCCCGCCCGGGAACGGTCTCCACCGGAGTGGCGAGGATCCCGTCGGGGTCGCACGAGGCGACCCCGATCCGGGCATCCCCGACGTCGATCGAAAGTCGACGCCCTCTGCGCATTTCTGACCGTTTCCTTACTTGGCGGTGTCGGCGACGAGACGCTCGACGGCGTCCACGGCCTCCCCGACGGCGCCCGGGTTCTGACCGCCGCCCTGGGCGACGTCCGGCTTGCCGCCACCGCCGCCGCCGAGCGTCTTGGCGGCCGTACGGACCAGGTCACCGGCCTTGAGACCGCGCTCACGGGCGGCCTCGTTGGTGGCGATGACCGTGAGCGGCTTGCCGTTGTTCACCGTGAACAGGGCGACCACCGCGGCCCGGCCGCCCTGGATGCGGCCGCGCACATCGAGGACCAGCTTGCGCAGATCGTCCGGCGTGGTGCCGTCCGGGACCCGGCCGGTGACCACGGCGACGCCGTTGATGTCCCTGGCGGACTCGACGAGACCGGCGGCGGCCTGCAGCACCTTCTCGGCGCGGAACTTCTCGATCTCCTTCTCGGCGTCCTTCAGCTTGCCGAGCATGGCGGAGACCTTCTCCGGAAGCTCCTCCGAGCGGCCCTTGATCAGCTCCTGGAGCTGGGCGACGACCGTGTGCTCGCGGGCGAGGAAGTTGTAGGCGTCGACACCGACGAGGGCCTCGATACGGCGCACACCGGAGCCGATGGACGACTCGCCCAGCAGCTTCACCAGACCCAGCTGGGCAGTGTTGTGCACATGCGTGCCGCCGCACAGCTCCTTGGAGAAGTCGCCGATGGTCACGACGCGGACCCGCTCGCCGTACTTCTCGCCGAACTCGGCGATGGCGCCCTGCTTCTTGGCCTCGTCGATGCCCATGACCTCGGCGTGCACGTCGAGGTCGCGGGCGAGCACCTCGTTGATCTTCTGCTCGACGTCGGTCATCACGGCCGTCGGAACGGCGGACGGGGAGCCGAAGTCGAAGCGGAAGCGGCCGGGCTGGTTCTCGGAACCGGCCTGGGCGGCCGTCGGGCCGAGGGCGTCGCGCAGCGCCTGGTGGGTGAGGTGGGTGGCCGAGTGGGCGCGGGCGATGGCCTTGCGGCGACGCTGGTCGATCGAGGCGTGGGCCTTGGCACCGACGGTCACCTCGCCGACCTGGACGACGCCCTTGTGGACGTACACGCCCGGGACCGGCTTCTGGGTGTCGCGGACCTCGATGACGGCACCGGAGTCCACCTTGATACGGCCGGTGTCACCGATCTGCCCGCCGCCCTCGGCATAGAACGGGGTGCGGTCGAGGACGATCTCGACCTCGTCGCCCTCGGTGGCGGCCGGGGAGGAGACGCCGTCGACCAGGATGCCGACGACGGTGGTCTCGCCCTCGGTGTCCGCGTAGCCGATGAAGTCGGTGGCACCGGCCTTGTCGGCGATCTCACGGTAGGCACCCATGTCGGCGTGGCCGGTCTTCTTGGCCTGGGCGTCGGCCTTGGCGCGCTCCCGCTGCTCCTTCATCAGGCGGCGGAAGCCCTCCTCGTCCACGGAAAGGCCCTGCTCGGCGGCCATCTCGAGGGTGAGGTCGATCGGGAAGCCCCAGGTGTCGTGGAGCAGGAAGGCCTTGTCGCCGGCCAGGACCGTGCCGCCGGACTGCTTCGTCTCGGTGACGGCGGTGTCGAGGATGTTGGTGCCGGCCTTCAACGTCTTGAGGAAGGCGTTCTCCTCGGCGAGGGCGACCTTCTCGATGCGCTCGCGGTCGGTGACCAGCTCCGGGTACTGCTGGCCCATCATGCCGATCACGACCTCGATCAGGTCCTTGACGACCGGACCGGTGGCGCCCAGCAGCCGCATGTTGCGGATGGCGCGGCGCATGATGCGGCGCAGGACGTAGCCGCGGCCCTCGTTGCCGGGGGTGACTCCGTCGCCGATGAGCATGGTGGCGGTGCGCATGTGGTCGGTGACCACACGCAGGGAGACGTCCGAGTCGTGGGCGTCGCCGTAGGCGACACCGGTCAGCTCGGTGGCCCTGTTGATGACGGCCATCGAGGTGTCGATCTCGTACATGTTCTGCACGCCCTGCAGAATCATGGCAAGACGCTCCAGGCCGAGGCCCGTGTCGATGTTCTTGCTCGGGAGCTCGCCGAGGATCTCGAAGTTGTCCTTGCCGGTGCCCTCGCCGCGCTCGTACTGCATGAAGACGAGGTTCCAGATCTCCACGTACCGCTCGTCGTTGACGGCGGGGCCGCCCTCGACGCCGAACTCGGGGCCGCGGTCGTAGTTGATCTCGGAACAGGGGCCACAGGGTCCGGGGACGCCCATGGACCAGTAGTTGTCCTTCATGCCGAGGCGCTGGATGCGCTCCTTGGGCACACCGACGACCTCGTGCCAGATGCGCTCGGCCTCGTCGTCGTCCTTGTAGACGGTGATCCACAGACGCTCGGGGTCGAGGCCGTAACCGCCCTTGTCCTGGGGGTCGGTGAGCAGCTCCCAGGCGAGCTTGATGGCGCCTTCCTTGAAGTAGTCGCCGAAGGAGAAGTTGCCGCACATCTGGAAGAACGTGCCGTGGCGGGTGGTCTTGCCGACCTCTTCGATGTCGGGCGTGCGCACGCACTTCTGCACGCTGGTGGCGCGCGGGTACGGCGGCTTGACCTCACCCAGGAAGTAGGGCTTGAAGGGCACCATGCCGGCGGGAACGAGGAGCAGAGTCGGGTCGTCCGCGATGAGCGACGCCGAAGGGACGACGGTGTGCCCGCGCTCCTCGAAGAAGCTCAGCCAGCGGCGGCGAATCTCGGCCGACTCCATCAGTGGTCCTCATTCCGGTTGTACCAGTACGTCGTGTTCTCGATGTACTTCGGGTTGCTGCGGTTGTTCTCGATGGCGGTGTACCGCCGGGGCGCGGGGAGTTGGGGGCTCTGGTCGATGCCCAGGGCCTCCTCCAGCTCGGCCTCCCGCTGCGCCATGTTGTCGCGGACGTCGAGCGCGAAGCCGACCGCGCGGTCCTTGAGGCGCTGACCCGTCTCGAGCGCCTTGTTCGCGGCGGTCGCGGCGAGGTTCTCGGGGGTCAGCTGCTTGAGCTTGCGGTTGACCTTCGTGGTGGCCCACACACCGGCGGCGACACCCGTGGTGAACCAGAACGTACGGCGGAACATCGCTAGGTCTCAGTCCTTCTTCCGCTTCGCCCGCCGCGCGGCCGGGACCGTCCGGCCCACGATCACGGTACGCCTGGGTTCCTTGGCGGGCACGTCCGCCTTGCGGCCGCCCAGCGCCCGGCGCACGCCGTAGCCGAAGGCCGCGACCTTGACCAGGGGGCCGCCGAAGGTGGAGGCGACGGTGGTCGACAGCGCGGAGGCGTTCGACGTGACCTCCTGGACGTCGGAGGCGATCGCGTCGACCCGGTCGATCTGCGTCTGCGCCGAGCGCACGGCCGTCGAGGCGTCGGCGAGCAGCGGCACGGCCTGGTCGGTCACGTCCGCGACGAGCTTGGTGGTCGCCTTGAGCGTCTGGGCCAGCCTCGCCAGCGCGACGGCGAGGAAGGAGACCAGGATCGCCCAGAAGACGGCCACCAGGATCCCGGCCACCTCTCCACCGGACACCGTGCGCACCCGCTCTCTGAAACGTGCTCTGAAGATCGGAACCATGAAAAAAGCAGTGCACCGAGCCTATCGCGCCGGGCATGGGGCTCCGTACCGGATTACCTTCCGCGAGGGGCGTAGTTGCGCGAAGCGATTGTACGGACCGAACACGCTTCAGTACGCTCCGTGTCCCATGCGAGTTCCTCAGCGCCCGGGTCCCTCGGCGGACGGCAATCTGCCCCTGGAGCTCGACTCCTTCGTGGGCCGGTCGGCCGAACTCGCCGGGCTGAGCCGGGCACTCCGGGCCGGGCGGCTGGTGACGGTGACCGGTGCGGGCGGGGTCGGCAAGTCGCGGCTCGCGGCGCGGGCGGCCGCGGAATCGGCGCCGCGGGACGGCGTGTGGCGCGTGGAGCTGGCGCCGGTGCACGATCCGGAGTTCGTGGACTATGCGGTCGTGGCGGCGCTGGGGCTGACGGACCACACCACGCGGCCGCCGCGCCGGGCGCTGCTTGAGCATCTCGCCCATCGCCAACTCCTGCTGGTTCTGGACGGGTTCGAGCATCTGGCGGACGCGTGCGCCGCGCTGGTGACCGAACTGCTGCGGCGGGTGCCGGGGCTGCGGGTGCTCGCCGTGGGACGGCGGCCGCTGGCGGTGGCGGGTGAGCGGCTGTTCCCGCTGGCTCCGCTCGCTGAGGACGAGGCGGTGGAGCTGCTCCTGGACCGGGCGGCCCGGCAGGGGGTGGAGGCGCGGGACGATGCGGACCTACGGGAGCTGTGCCGCCGTCTGGAAGGGATCCCGCTGGCGGTCGAACTGGCCGCGGGGCGGTTACGGGTTCTGCCGCCCGGCCGACTGCTGGAGCGGCTCGACGACCGGTTCCGGCTGCTGACCGGCGGGAACCGGGACGCCCTCCCCCGCCATCGGACCCTGCGCACGACCATCGGCTGGAGCCACGAGCTGTGCACGCCGGCGGAGCGGCTGCTGTGGGCGCGGCTCTCGGTGTTCGCCCAGACCTTCGACCTGGAGGCCGCCGAGTATGTGTGCAGCGGTGCCGGACTGCCCGCAGCCGACGTCCTCGACGTGCTGTCGGAACTGCTCACGCAGTCGGTCGTCTCGCGCGAGGAGAGCCCGGCGGGCGTGCGCTACCGCATGCTGGACACGGTCCGTGCCTACGGCGCCGACTGGCTGGCGGCGACGGGGGACGCGGAGCGGCTGCGCCGGCGCCATCGCGACTGGTACATGGGCCTGGCGACCTGGTGCGAACTGGACTGGTTCTCACCGCGGCAGGCCGAGGTGGCCGCGCGCGTCGAGGCCGAGCTGCCGAACCTGCGGATCGCCCTGGAGCACTGTCTGTCCGGGTCCGACGACGCGCATCTGGGCCAGTACCTGGCGGGTTCGCTGTGGTTCTACTGGGTCGGCTGCGGACAGCTGTCGGAGGGACGGCGCTGGCTGGAGCGCAGCGTGGAGCTGGAGTCGGACTACGAGCAGTCCCGGCTGAAGGCCCTGTGGGTGCTCGCTCATGTCGCGATCCTGCAGGGCGACCCGGTCCCGGCGCTGGCCGCCCTGCACGAGTGCGTGGAAGAGGCGGAGCGAACCGCGAACGCGACGGCGGTGGCGTACGCGGAGCACCGCAGCGGCTGTCTGGCCCTGGTCACGGACGACATGGCACGCGCAGAAACGCTGCTGCGCTCGGCGCTGGCCCGCTACCGGGAGATCGGCGAGCTCAACAGCAACGTGCTGATGGCCCAGGTCGAGCTGGCGATGGCGCGGGCGTTTCGCGGGCAACTGCCGGACGCGGTGCGGCTGTGCGAGGACGTGCGTCAGGTGTGCGACGACCACGGGGAGCGGTGGGCCCGGTCGTACGCGCTGTACGTGCTGGCGTACGCGGCCTGGCGGGACGGCGATCCGGCGCGGGCCCGGGAGCTGCTGGCGGACAGCCTGGACCATGCGCACTCGTTCCGCGACCTGCTGGGCTCGGTGCTGTCGATCGAGCTGCTGGCCCTGGTCACGGCGACGCTGGGCGACCCCGGTGAGGCGGCGGTGCTACAGGGCGCGGCGGGCCGGTTGTGGCCGTCGGTGGGGTTGCCGCTGTTCGGCTCGGCCCACTTCAACGCCCCGCACGAGCTGTGCGAGGCGACGGCCCGGGAAGCGCTGGGCGACGAGGGGTACGAGGAGTGCGTACGGGAGGGAGCGCGGCTGGACCGGGAGGCGGCGGTGGCCCGGGCGCTGGGGCGGCACGACGTGCGCCCGCTCGACGCCCTGCCGTCGCCGCGCGGACCGGAGCGGCACACCCCGGAAGCGTCGGGCATGCGAAAGCCCGCCGCCTCGCCCACCCGGAAGGGCGGGGAGACGGCGGGCTGAGGTACTACGTCCGGCTGGTGATCAGCGGGCGTAGTACTCGACGACGAGCTGCTCGTCGCAGATGACCGGAACTTCCTTGCGGTTCGGCTCGCGGTCCAGGCGGAACGCCAGGGCCTTGAGGTTCACCTGCAGGTAGCGGGGGGTCTCGCCGTCGGGGGCGAAGCCACCCTCACGGGCGATCTGGAAGAGCGTCTTGTCCTTGGAGCGGTCGCGGACCTGGACGACGTCGTCCGGACGGACACGGAAGGACGGCTTGTCGACCTTCTGGCCGTTGATCTGGATGTGGCCGTGAACGACCATCTGGCGGGCCTGGTAGATCGTGCGGGCGATGCCCGAACGCAGGACCAGCGCGTCGAGGCGGCGCTCCAGCTCGACGATCAGGGCCTCACCGGTCTTGCCCTGAACCTTGGAGGCGCGCTCGTAGGCGCGGACCAGCTGGCGCTCGGAGATGTCGTACTGCGCGCGCAGACGCTGCTTCTCCAGCAGACGGACCTTGTAGTCCGAGTTCTGCTTGCGGCCACGGCCGTGCTCACCCGGCGGGTAGGGGCGGGCCTCGAAGTACTTGACGGCCTTCGGGGTCAGCGCGATGCCGAGGGCACGCGACTTCTTGACCTTGGGGCGGGACTGGTTCGCCACTGTCTCTTTCTTCCTTCTGATATTCGGCTCGTCAGGGTTGAGGGAGGTCGCATCCGCAGCCGGGGAAACCCGCCGGGTCCACCTGGGACCTGCCGGGCAGCCGCTCCCCTGGTCTGGGCACATACGTGCAGTACGCGAGTGGCCCACCGACCGCTCCCAAAGCTCCGGGTGGTGGTGGGCTGCCCGCGACACCTTCGACGGTGCGCGACGCTCCTGGAGCCGGTCCACGAGGAACCGGGCTCCGGCTGGTTGTCCCGCTCTGACAGCGCGGGACTCAGCGCTCCGAGAATTCTACAGGCTGCTCAGGACCGCCTGCGACCGAGGTGCTTCCTGGTCCACTCGACCGCGTCCGCGTAGCGTGCCTCGGCGCCGTGCCGGGTCGGGGTGTAGTACTCGCGGTCCTTGATCGGGTCCGGGGCGTACTGCTGCTCGGCGATGCCCTCGGGCAGGTCGTGCGGATAGACGTACCCCTGCGCATGGCCGAGCTTGGCGGCGCCCTTGTAATGCCCGTCGCGCAGATGCGGGGGCACCTGACCGGCCAGTCCCTTGCGTACGTCCTCCAGGGCGGCGCCGATCGCGGTGGTCGCGGAGTTGGACTTGGGGGCCAGGGCGAGGGCGATGGTGGCGTGGCTGAGGATGAGGGCGGCCTCGGGGAAGCCGATCATGGCCACGGCCTGCGCGGCCGCGACCGCTGTCGGCAGCGCGTTCGGGTCGGCGAGGCCGATGTCCTCGCTGGCGGAGATCATCAGACGGCGGGCGATGAAGCGGGGGTCCTCGCCCGCCTCGATCATGCGGGCAAGGTAGTGCAGGGCCGCGTCGACGTCGGAGCCGCGGATCGACTTGATGAGGGCGCTCGCGACGTCGTAGTGCTGGTCGCCGTCGCGGTCGTACTTCACCGCGGCCCGGTCGACCGTCTCCTCCAGCGTGGCCAGGGCGATCTCCGTCTCGCCCTTGTCGAGCGCGGCCCCGGCGGCGGCCTCCAGGGCGGTCAGGGCACGGCGGGCGTCGCCGCCGGCGATCCGCAGGAGGTGGTCCTCGGTGTCCTCGGGCAGGGTGACGGCGTCCTTCAGACCGCGTTCGTCGCTCAGCGCGCGGCGCAGCAGGCCGCGTACGTCGTCGTCCGTGAGGGGTTCGAGGGTCAGCAGCAGGGAGCGGGACAGCAGCGGGGAGATCACCGAGAAGTACGGGTTCTCGGTGGTCGCCGCGATCAGGGTGACCCAGCGGTTCTCCACCGCCGGGAGCAGGGAGTCCTGCTGGGCCTTGCTGAAGCGGTGGATCTCGTCGAGGAAGAGGACGGTCTCCTTGCCGTATCCACCGGTGGCGCGGCGGGCGCCGTCGATGACCGCGCGGACCTCCTTGACGCCCGCCGTGATCGCGGACAACTCCACGAACCGCTTGTTGGTGGCCTTGGAGACGACGTACGCGAGGGTCGTCTTGCCGGTGCCGGGCGGGCCCCAGAGGATCACCGAGGACGGTCCGGCCGGGCCGCCGTTGCCCTCGCCGACCAGCCTGCGCAGGGGCGAGCCGGGCTTCAGGAGGTGCTGCTGGCCCACGACCTCGTCGAGGGTGCGCGGGCGCATCCGCACCGCCAGGGGGCTGCCGGTCGGGTCCTTCTCCTGGCGTTCTTCGGCGGCTGCGGTGAACAGGTCGGGTTCCACGCTGAAACCCTAAGACACGGCACTGACAATCCCGTCAGGGCCGTCAGCCGGACCGTCCGGACCGTCAGCCGGTCCAGAAGTCCCACCAGCGGGTCAGGATCAGCATGCCGATGATGCCGATGTGCAGGACCGGCAGCACCCAGGTGAACTCGCCGAAGAAGCCCTTGAGCCAGCGCGGGGCCGGCAGGAAGTCGTTGCGGACGTTGAACGAGGTCACGTACCAGAACATGATGATCGTGGCGACCCAGGCCAGCGAGCACCACAGGCACAGCGCGTTGATCCGGTACAGGGACTGGAACTGCAGCCAGGTGACGAAGCCGACGCCGAAGAGCGTGCCGAAGTTGAAGGTCAGCCAGTACCAGCGCGGGAAGCGGGCCCGGGCCAGCAGGCTCATGCCGACGCAGATCACGATGCCGTAGGCCACCAGGCCGAGCATCGGGTTGGGGAAGCCGAAGGCGGAGGCCTGCTTGCTCTCCATGACGCTGCCGCAGGAGACGACCGGGTTGAGGCTGCACCCGGGGGTGAAGGTCTTGCCCGCGACCTTGGCCTCGAGGATCTTGAACTTGTCGATCGTGATGACCCAGGCGGCGAGCAGACCGGCGGCGCCGGTGATGATCAACAGCAGGGCGAAGGCGCGGCTGCCGCCTTCCGTGCGCGCGGTGGCGCGCTCGGGCGCGGGGTCCGTCGAGACGTCTTTGACTGTCGTCTTGCTCATCACGCCGATCCGTCTGCTTGAGAGTTGGACATTCTTTGGGCAGGGGCCATTGTGCCGCACGAGCACGTCTGTCCACCGTTCGGTGGACATAAGGAGGTACGCACGGTCGTCCCCGAACGTTCGGTTCCGGCCGAAGCTCGACGGCATGACAGCACACGCGAACGAACACGCGGTGCACGTACGAGGGCTGCGCAAGCAGTACGGGGACGTGACCGCGGTGGACGGAATCGATCTCGGCATCCGACGGGGCGAGGTGTTCGGCCTGCTGGGACCCAATGGCGCGGGCAAGAGCACCACGGTGGAGATCCTCCAGGGCAACCGCACGCGGGACGCGGGAGAGGTCTCGGTCCTGGGCGCGGACCCGGCGACGGGCACGCGCGCGTGGCGATCCCGTGTGGGAATCGTCTGGCAGGACGAATCGGCGCCCGCGGAGTTGACGGTCCGCGAGACCGTACGGCATTTCGCCCGCTACTACCCGAGGCCGCGCGATCCGCGGGAGGTCATCGGACTGGTCGGTCTGGAGGCGAAGGCGGACAGCCGGATCAAGGCCCTCTCGGGCGGGCAACGGCGCCGTCTGGACGTGGCGCTCGGCGTGATCGGCAACCCCGAACTGTTGCTCCTGGACGAGCCGACGACCGGCTTCGACCCGGCGGCCAGGCGGCAGTTCTGGGACCTGATCCGGCTGCTGGCCGACGAGGGCACCACGATCCTGCTGACCACGCACTATCTGGAGGAGGCCGAGGCGCTCGCGGACCGGCTGGCGATCGTCGCCCGGGGCCGGGTCGTCGCCGAGGGCGAACCCGTCGGGCTCCGCGAGCGGTACGGCACCGGCGCCACCGTCGCGTGGACGGACCCCGACGGCTCCACGCGCGCGGAGCACACGGACACCCCGACGAAGACCGTCGCCGGGCTCATGCACCGCTTCGACGGCGAGATACCGGGCCTCAGGGTGAGCCGCCCGACACTGGAGGACGTCTACCTGCGGCTGACCGGACAGGAGACAGCGCGATGACCACGACCGCCGTACCCACCCGGACGGAACCCGCCGCCGTGCGCCTGCCCGGAGCCTGGGCCCTCGGACTGCACCGGGGCGCGCTGGAGATCAAGCAGTTCTTCCGGCAGCGCGAGCAGGTGGTCTTCACCTTCTCCTTCCCGGTCGTCTTCCTGTTCCTCTTCGCCTCGATCTTCCACGACGACGTGCGCGGCAGCGGCGTCACCGCCTCCCAGCTGTACGTCCCGGCGATGATGGCCTCGGGGATCATGTCGACCAGCTTCCAGTCGCTGGGCATCTCGATCGCCATCGAGCGGGACGAGAAGGTGCTGCGCCGGCTGCGCGGCACTCCGATGCCGCCGGCGTCGTACTTCCTGGGGAAGATCTGGCTGGTTCTGTTCACCGGCGTGCTGGAGACCGCGATCCTCCTGCTCGTCGGCACCACGTTCTACGGCGTCGACCTGCCGTCGGACGCGGGCCGCTGGTTCGACTTCGCATGGATCTTCGTGCTCGGAATGACCGGCTGCGCGCTGCTCGGGATCGCCATCAGTTCGGTGCCCAAGTCGGGCAAGAGCGCGAGCTCCGTCGTCGTACTGCCCTTCCTCGTCCTCCAGTTCATCTCCGGCGTCTACATCTCCATCGGCACCATCCCCGGCTGGATGCTGGACATCGGCGCCCTGTTCCCGCTGAAGTGGCTGTGCCAGGGGCTGCGCGGGGTGTTCCTGCCCGACTCCGCGCGTGTCCTCGAACAGGCGGGGAGCTGGGAGTTCGGGCGCATCGCACTGGTGCTGGCCGCCTGGTGCGTCGGAGGATTGGCGCTGTGTCTGCTCACTTTCCGGTGGAAGAACCGGCGCGAGGGATGACCCGCTGGAGCGCGGCGCGCGGCGCGGACGTCTGGGACCGCGCGATCGGGCTCTGGGACGCGTACTTCGCGGTCGCCTGGGCGGCCACCCTGGCCTTCGTCCTCGCGGCGGCGCATCCGGGGTGGACCGTCCGGGCCGTCGCCGCCGCGCTGCTCGTACCGCTGGTGCCGTGGTACGCCGCGGTGGGCCGTCCCCTGCTCCTGGCGGAGGAGCCGGGCGAGCGGCGGATGCTGCGCTATCTCTCGGGGGCGATCGCGCTGTTCCTGCCGTCGGCGGTGCTGGTCGGCGAGACGCGGCTGATGGCGTTCGCCCTCGTCCCCCAGTGCTTCATGGCGCTGCGCATGCGCGCGGCCCTGGCCGCGGTGACCGTGATCAACCTGGTGCCGGTGGTGGGCTGGGCGCTGGTGTGGCGGCCCGAGGCCACCGATCTGTTCGCCAACGCGCTGTTCGCCGTGGTCACGCTCGTGTTCTCGGTGGCGGTCGGCAGCTGGATCATCCGGATCATCGAGCAGAGCGGGGAACGGGCCGAGCTGATCGCGGAACTGGACGCGAGCCGGCACGAGATCTCCCGGCTGTCGGCCGCGCACGGCGCACTCGCCGAGCGTGAGCGCATGGCCCGTGAGATACACGACACCCTCGCTCAGGGCTTCACCAGCCTGCTGATGCTGGTGCAGGCGGTCGAGGCCGAGTTGGAGGACGATCTCCCGCAGGCCCGCCGTCATCTGGCGCTGATGGACGAGACGGCCCGCCAGAACCTCGCCGAGGCCCGCGCCCTGGTGGCCGGCGGCGCACCCGCCGACCTCGACGGCGCCTCCCTCCCCGACGCGCTGGACAGACTGGCCGCGCGGCACGCGGCGACGCTGAAGGTGACCGGTCCGGTGCGGGCGCTGCCGGCCGCCCCGGAGGTGGTGGCGCTGCGCTCCTGCCAGGAGGCGCTGGCGAACGCCCGCAAGCACGCGGGGAGTTCGGCGGCGGTCGGCATCCGGCTGTCGTACGCCGACGAGACGGTGACCGTCTCCGTGCGCGACGACGGCTGCGGCTTCGACCCGGTCACGGTGTCCGGCGGCTACGGTCTGGCGGGGCTGCGCGCCCGGGTCGCCGAGGTGGGCGGGACGGCCTCGGTGTGCAGCACGCCCGGCGACGGCACGACCGTGACCGTACGACTGCCCGTCCCCGCCACCGTGAGGAGTGGGACCCCGTGATCCGGATCGTCCTGGCCGACGACCATCCCGTCGTCCGCGAGGGGCTGCGCGCCATGCTGAGCGCCGAGCCGGACCTGGAAGTGGTGGCCGACGCGACCAGCGGCCCGCAGGCCGAGGCGCTGGCGGCCGAACTCCGGCCCGACATCGTGCTGATGGACCTGCGCATGCCGGGCGGTGACGGCGTCGACTCCATCGTGCGGATGAGCGAGGCCGGGCTGCCGTGCCGGGTGATCGTGCTCACCACGTACGAGACCGACCGCGACATCCTGCGGGCCGTGGAGGCGGGGGCGGCGGGCTATCTGCTGAAGGACCTGCCCCGCGGCCAACTGGCCGACTCGGTACGGGCCGCGGCCCGGGGCGAGACCGTACTGGCACCGTCGGTCGCGGCCCGTCTGGTGGACCAGCTCCGCGCCAGGCCGGAACGGCCGCGGCTGTCGGAGCGGGAGAGGGCGGTGCTGCGGCTGGTCGCGGAAGGCTGCACGAACGCAGAGATCGGGAGACGTCTGTTCATCGGGGAGTCGACGGTGAAGACGCACCTGCTGCGCATCTTCGGAAAGCTGGGAGTCGACGACCGAACAGCCGCCGTGACGAACGCCATGCGCCATGGACTGCTGGACCACTGACACAGCACACCGAACACCGCGCGGACGCCGGGATCGGGCGGCGGCCCACGCGGCGGCAGCCGCACCTGGACACAGCATCGGTGAGTCGACGGTGAAGACCCATCTGCTGCGCGTCTTCGGCAAGTTGGGCGTGGACGACCGGACGGCGGCGGTCACCTGCGCGATGCGGCACGGGCTGCTCGACCAGTGAGCGAAGGGGCGCCGGATTCCCGGCGCCCCTTCGTGAACTGCTACTGGCCCAGCCGCTTGCTCTACTAGCCGAGCCTCGACTCCAGCTCGGCCACGATCTCGTTCACGCCGATCGCCGTCTGCTCGCCGGACTCCATGTCCTTGAGCTGGACGACGCCCTCGGCGAGGTCGCGTTCGCCGGCGATGAGCGCGTAGCGGGCCCCGCTGCGGTTGGCGCTCTTCATCGCGCTCTTGAGCCCCTTCACGCCGTAGGAGAAGTCGGCCGCGACACCGAGCCTGCGCAGCTCCGTGACCTTCGCGAAGAGCAGCCGACGGGCGTCCTCACTGAGCGGGACCGCGAAGACCGAGGTCGAGGACGGGAGGTCGAGCTCGACGCCCTCCGCCTCCAGGGCCAGGACCGTGCGGTCGACGCCCAGCGCCCAGCCCACGGACGGCAGCGCCGGGCCGCCGATCATCTCCGACAGGCCGTCGTAACGGCCGCCGCCGCCCACCGCGGACTGGGAGCCCAGACCGTCGTGGACGAACTCGAAGGTCGTACGGGTGTAGTAGTCCAGGCCGCGCACCAGCTTCGGGTCGTCCTCGAAGGCAACGCCCGCCGCCGTGATCAGGTCACGGACCTCCTCGTGGTACGCCTTGCAGGCGTCGCAGAGGTAGTCCCGCAGGAGGGGCGCGTCGCCCAGCTGCTTCTGGACCGACTCACGCTTGTCGTCGAGCACCCGGAGCGGGTTGATGTCGACGCGGCGGCGCGTGTCCTCGTCCAGGTCCAGACCCCGCAGGAAGTCCACCAGCGCGGCCCGGTACACCGGCCGGCACTCCTTGTCGCCCAGGCTGTTCAGCAGGATGCGGAAGTTCCGCAGGCCCAGCGAGCGGTACGCCTGGTCGGCCAGGATGATCAGCTCGGCGTCCAGCGCCGGGTCCTCCGCGCCGATCGCCTCGGCGCCGACCTGGGAGAAGTGCCTGTAGCGGCCCTTCTGGGGGCGCTCGTAGCGGTAGTACGAGCCCGAGTACCAGAGCTTGACCGGGAGGTTGCCCGCCTTGTGCAGGTTGGCCTCCAGCGCCGCGCGCAGGACGGAGGCCGTGCCCTCGGGGCGCAGGGCGAGCCGGTCGCCGCCCTTGGTCTCGAAGGCGTACATCTCCTTCGTCACGATGTCGGTCGACTCGCCGACACCGCGCGCGAAGAGCTCCACGCTCTCGAAGCCGGGCGTCTCGATGTAGCCGTAGCCGGAGTTGCGCAGGGGCGCGGCGATCGCCTCGCGCACAGCGAGGTACTTGGCGGAATCCGGCGGGATCAGGTCGTACGTGCCCTTGGGGGCCTTGAAGGTGCTCACGGAAAGTCTCGTCACATTCCTCGTCGGGGAGCGTCGACGTTCGCTCCCGGGCCGGCGGCCACCTGCCGCAGATACGGGTTGGTGGCGCGCTCCTGGCCGATGGTCGTCTGGGGGCCGTGGCCGGACAGCACCACGGTCGAGTCGTCGAGCGGCAGGCACACGCGGGCCAGCGAGTCGAGCATCTCGGCCATGTCACCGCCGGGCAGGTCGGTGCGTCCGATGGAGCCGGCGAAGAGCAGATCGCCCGAGAAGAAGACCGACGGGATGTCCGCGGTCTCGGGCATCTGGAAGGTCACCGACCCCTTGGTATGGCCGGGCGCGTGCGCGACGGAGAGTTCCAGACCCGCCAGTTCCAGCCGGGCGCCGTCGGTCAGCTCCTTGACGTCGTCGGGCTCCCCCACGGTCAGCTCGCCGATGAGCGGCATGCCGATGGAACGGCCGAGCGCCTTTGCGGGGTCGCTCATCATGTACCGGTCCTCGGGGTGGATCCACGCGGGTACGTCGTGCGCGCCGCACACCGGGACGACCGAGGCCACGTGGTCGATGTGGCCATGGGTGAGGACGACGGCGACGGGCTTGAGCCGATGCTTCCTGAGCGCTTCCTCGACTCCTTGGGCGGCCTGGTGGCCCGGGTCGATGATCACGCACTCCTCACCGGCGGCGGGGGCGACGAGATAACAGTTCGTCCCCCAGGCCCCGGCGGGGAACCCGGCAATGAGCACGATCGTCCTTCGTTGTGTCGATACGGGCAGGCTGATGCTGCTGCAGAGCCTACCGGCGCTGCCGATTCCTCAGCGAACCCATATACGGTACGGGGCTACACGCTGCGGTCGGCTCACAGGGCGCACGCGTACCGGTCGACACACGACACTCATGAGGAGAGAACCCGGTGGTCAGCCAGGAACAGCGGAAGCGTCAGCTCGCCCGGGAGAAGTTCTTGCGGCAGCAGCAGCGGCGCACGAGCGCGCGGCGCAAGGCACGCATGCGCAACTCCGTGATCGCGTCGGTGCTCGGCGTGGTCGTCATCGGCAGTGTCGCCCTGTACACGACCGGGGTACTCAAGAACGACGACGACAAGACCAACGCGAGCGCGGACGTCACGCCCAGCGCCTCGGCCCCCAGCAAGGCGCCGGACCCGTGCGAGAAGGCCGCCGCGGGCTCCGTGAAGAAGCTCAGCTGGAAGAAGGAGCCGGCGGTCACGATCGACAAGTCGGCCAAGTACACGATGAAGCTGGCGACGACGTGCGGTGACATCGACGTCGCGATGAAGGCGTCCGCGGCGCCGCACACCGTGAACTCGTTCAACTTCCTCGCCGGCCAGGGCTACTTCGACCACACCAAGTGCCACCGGCTCACCACCAACGGCATCTACGTGCTCCAGTGCGGCGACCCGACGGGAACCGGCAGCGGCGGTCCCGGCTACACGATCCCGGACGAGAACCTGAAGGACAGCAGCCTGAAGGGCAACGTCTACCCGGCGGGCACGGTCGCGATGGCGAACACCGGCCAGAAGCACACCGGCGGCAGCCAGTTCTTCCTGGTGTACGCGGACTCCCAGTTGCCGCCCAGCTACGCACCGTTCGGTACTGTCGACGCGGCGGGCCTGAAGGTGCTGAAGAAGATCGCCACTGCGGGCGAGAACACGGGCGCCGGTGACGGAGCCCCGAACGCGACGGTCGTCATCAACAAGGCGACGGTCACAAAATCCTGACGAGCATGACGGCCAGCTGCGGAATTTCGGTCGCGCGGGATGCGGACAGGCAACCCGCCGGTCGCCTATGTTGGCCGTGACGAAACTGTGGACGATGCCCGGGGGCGCGAAGGCTCCTCGCAGGCATCATGTGGAGGAGGCGCTGTGAGCAGCGACCCGTGGGGCCGCGTCGACGAGACGGGGACCGTGTACGTGCGTACGGCCGACGGCGAGCAGGTCGTCGGTTCCTGGCAGGCCGGCTCCCCCGAGGAGGCGCTGGCCTACTTCGAGCGCAAGTACGAGGGCCTGGTTGTCGAGATCGGCCTCCTCGAAAAGCGAGTGCAGACCACCGACCTGTCGGCGAAGGACGCCCAGACGGCCATCGACCACCTGCGGGAGCAGATCGAGGCGCACCACGCGGTGGGCGACCTGGACGCGCTGCGGGCGCGGCTGGACAAGCTGGTGGCGACCGTCGATGCGCGCCGCGAGGAGCGCAAGGCGCAGCGTGCGAAGCAGTCCGACGAGGCCCGCAAGGCCAAGGAGGACCTGGTCACCGAGGCGGAGCAGCTGGCCCAGTCCGACCAGTGGCGGGCGGCCGGCGAGCGGCTGCGCGCGCTGGTGGACACCTGGAAGGGGCTGCCGCGGCTGGACCGCAAGTCCGACGACGAGCTGTGGCACCGCTTCTCGCACGCCCGCTCGGCGTTCTCCAAGCGCCGCAAGGCCCACTTCGCGCAGCTCGACGCGCAGCGCGAGGACGCCCGCAAGGCCAAGGAGAGGCTGGTCGCCGAGGCCGAGGCGCTGTCCGACTCCACGGACTGGGGTCCGACGGCCGCCCGCTACCGCGAGCTGATGGCGGAGTGGAAGGCCGCGGGCCGCGCCCAGCGCGAGCACGAGGACGATCTGTGGAACCGCTTCCGCGGCGCCCAGGACGTCTTCTTCGCCGCCCGCAGCTCGGTCTTCGCCGAGCGGGACGCGGAGCAGTCGGAGAACCTGAAGCTGAAGGAGGAGCTGGCCGAGGAGGCCGAGAAGCTCCTTCCGATCACGGACCTGAAGGCCGCCCGGGCCGCCTTCCGCTCGATCAACGAGCGCTGGGAGGCCATCGGTCATGTGCCGCGTGACGCGCGTCCGAAGATCGAGGGCCGGATGCACACGGTCGACCGGGCCATCCAGGAGGCCGAGGAGGCCGAGTGGCGCCGGACGAACCCGGAGGCACGCGCGCGTGCCGAGGGTCTGACCGGTCAGCTGCAGGCGGCCGTGGACAAGCTGAGGGGCCAGATCGAGCAGGCGCGCGCCCAGGGCAACACGTCCAGGGCCGACAAGCTCGAAAAGGAGCTGGAGGGCCGCCAGGCGCTCCTGGACCAGGCGCTGAAGGGTCTGCAGGAGTTCGGCGGCTGACGGGCCGCTGACCACGCCTTACGCATGCGAGAGGGCCCCGTACACGCTGTACGGGGCCCTCTCGTCGTATGCGGCGGTGCGACGCGGTGTGCGCCTGTGCCACGCGCTAGCGCGGTGCGGTGGTCATGACCGGTTGCGCGCCGAGGTCACGCGGTAGACGTCGTACACGCCCTCCACGCCCCGCACGGCCTTCAGGACGTGTCCGAGGTGCTTCGGGTCGCCCATCTCGAAGGTGAAGCGGGAGGTGGCGACGCGGTCGCGGGAGGTCTGGACGGCCGCGGAGAGGATGTTGACGTGCTGGTCCGACAGGACGCGGGTGACGTCCGACAGGAGCCGGGAGCGGTCCAGCGCCTCGACCTGGATGGCGACCAGGAAGACCGAGGACTGGGTGGGCGCCCACTCGACGTCGAGGATGCGCTCGGGTTCGCGGGACAGTGACTCCACGTTGACGCAGTCGCTGCGGTGAACCGATACGCCGCTACCGCGTGTGACGAAGCCGATGATCGGGTCGCCGGGTACGGGCGTACAGCAGCGGGCCAGCTTGACCCACACGTCGTCGACGCCCTTGACCACGACGCCCGGGTCGGCGCTGGAGCGGCGCTTGCGGCCGCGGGTGCGCGTGGGCGGTACGGCCTCGTCGATCTCCTCGGTGGCGGCCTCCTCGCCGCCGAGGGCCTGGACGAGCTTCTGCACGATGTTCTGCGCGGAGACATGGCCCTCGCCGATCGCCGCATACAGCGCGGAGATGTCCGAGTAGCGCATCTCGTGGGCGAGCGTCACGAGCGAGTCGCCGGTGAGGATGCGCTGGATCGGCAGGTTCTGCTTGCGCATCGCGCGGACGATGGCGTCCTTGCCCTGCTCGATCGCCTCGTCGCGGCGTTCCTTGGAGAACCAGGCCCGGATCTTGTTGCGGGCGCGCGGCGACTTGACGAAGCCGAGCCAGTCGCGGGACGGGCCCGCACCGGGTGCCTTGGAGGTGAAGACCTCCACCAAGTCGCCGTTGTCCAGGGTGGATTCGAGCGGTACGAGCCGGCCGTTGACCCGTGCTCCTATGGTGCGGTGGCCGACCTCGGTGTGGACCGCGTAGGCGAAGTCGACCGGGGTGGCCCCGGCCGGCAACGCTATGACATCGCCCTTGGGGGTGAAGACGAAGACCTCGTTGCGGGACAGGTCGAAGCGCAGCGACTCCAGGAACTCGCTGGGGTCCTCCGTCTCCTTCTGCCAGTCCAGCAACTGCCGCAGCCACGCCATGTCGTTGATGGCGTCCTTGTCCTTGCCGGACGTCCTGGGCGCGTCCGTACGGACCTTGGAGGCGCCGGCGACGGCCTCCTGCTTGTACTTCCAGTGCGCGGCGATGCCGTACTCGGCGCGGCGGTGCATGTCGAACGTGCGGATCTGGAGCTCGACGGGCTTGCCGTTGGGGCCGATCACCGTCGTGTGCAGCGACTGGTACATGTTGAACTTGGGCATCGCGATGTAGTCCTTGAACCGGCCGGGGACCGGGTTCCATCGCGCGTGCACGGTGCCGAGGGCCGCGTAGCAGTCGCGGACGGTGTCGACAAGTACACGAATCCCCACCAGGTCGTAGATCTCCGCGAAGTCCCGGCCGCGGACGATCATCTTCTGGTAGACGCTGTAGTAGTGCTTCGGGCGGCCGGTGACCGTCGCCTTGATGCGGGCGGCGCGCAGGTCGGACTGGACCTCGTCGGTCACTATGGCCAGATACTCGTCACGCTTCGGTGCCCGCTCGGCCACCAGCCGTACGATCTCGTCGTACATCTTGGGGTAGAGGATCGCGAACGCGAGGTCCTCCAGTTCCCACTTGATGGTGTTCATGCCGAGGCGATGGGCGAGCGGCGCGTAGATCTCAAGGGTCTCGCGCGCCTTCTTCTCCTGCTTCTCGCGCTTGAGGTAACGCATGGTGCGCATGTTGTGCAGGCGGTCGGCGAGCTTGATGACCAGGACACGCGGGTCCTTGGCCATGGCGACGACCATCTTGCGTACGGTCTCGGCCTGCGCGGCCTCGCCGAACTTGACCTTGTCCAGCTTGGTGACGCCGTCGACGAGGAGGGCGACGGTGTCGCCGAAGTCACGGCGGAGCTGGTCGAGGCCGTACTCGGTGTCCTCGACGGTGTCGTGCAGCAGGCCCGCCATGAGGGTGGCCGGGTCCATGCCCAGCTCGGCGAGGATCGTGGTCACCGCGAGCGGGTGGGTGATGTACGGGTCGCCGCTCTTGCGCTTCTGGCCGCGGTGCCAGCGTTCGGCGACCTGGTAGGCGCTTTCGATCTGGCGGAGCGTGGCGTTCTCGATCTTGGGGTCGTTGCTGCGCACTATCCGCAGCAGCGGTTCGAGAACCGGGTTGTACGGGTTCGCGCGCTGGACGCCGAGGCGGGCGAGGCGGGCGCGGACGCGGTTGGAGGAGCCGGAGCGGGCGGGCTGGCCCGCGGAGGGACGGACCACGGGGGGCTGCGCGGAGCGCTCGGGCGGGGCCGGCTTGGGGCGCGAGGTCGCGGCAGGCTTCTCGACGGGCGCGGACTGGGCGTGCTCGACCGTCCCGCGGGTGTCGTCCTTCGCGTGCGGCGCGGGCTTGGCCGCCGGCGCCGAGGCGGACTCGGCCTTGGCGGCGGTCAGGTGCTGGGCCTCGTCTGGCAAGAGGACTCCTCGTGCGCGATCCGGGTCCCCCGGTCAGGCTCCGGAGACCCCATGGTAGCGATCCTGAGCCCAAGCATCGCCTTCAGGCCGATGTGAGGACCGACTACCAGAGAAACACGAGAGGCTGCCGCCGGATTCCACAGGGGCGGAGCGCGGGTGGTCGGCGGGTGTCCCGGGGGTTGCGAGAGCCTTGCGGCAGCCGCCGTGAGCGAAGCCGATTTCCGCGGGCACAGGCTTGCGGCAGCCCGCCGCGGCAATGTCGCCGGCTCCACGGACACTCGCACGAAAGGCTGCCACCGGACCCACACGGACCGCCTTCGGGCGGTCGGCCGGCCCGCGGGTTGCGAGCGCCTTGCGGCAGCCGCCCGGGACCGAAGCCGACCTCCGCGGACGCAGACTCGCGGCAGCCGCCCCGGGAACGACGCAGACCCCGCAGAACGTACGGACGACAGGCTGCCACCCGACCCGCACGGGCCGCCCGCGAACGGTCCCGGGAGGCCTGGGGTTGCGGAAGCCGTGCGATAACCCCTCCGAAGGCGAAGCCCACTCCGCCGACGCGCCAACGACAGGCTGCCACCGAACCCACACGGACCGCCTTCGGGCGGTCGGCGGGTGGCCTGGGGGTTGCTGAAGGTTTGCGGGGGCTGCCCGTGGGAGCGCTCACGGTGCTGCCGAGGGACAACGTGGCCGAACGCCGAACGGCCGCCCCGGGGTCCGGGGTGGCCGTTCGGTCGGGGCTGTGGTGCTCAGAGCTGGAGGAGGGCCTCCAGCGGCGCTCCGTTCAGGGGCGCTTCCAGGCGGGCGCGGCCGTCGAGGAAGCCGAGTTCCATCAGGACCGCGACGCCCGCCACCTCGGCGCCCGCCCGGTGGATGAGCTGGATCGCGGCCTCGGCCGTGCCGCCGGTGGCCAGCACGTCGTCGACGATCAGGACACGGTCGCCGGACGTGAGGTCCTCCGCGTGCACCTCGATCTCCGCCGAGCCGTACTCCAGGTCGTATGCCTGGCGCAGCGTGGCACCGGGAAGCTTGCCCGCCTTGCGCACGGGGATGAACCCGAGGCCCGCGCGGACGGCGACCGGAGCGCCGAGGATGAAGCCACGGGCCTCCAGGCCGACGATCTTGGTGGCACCGCTGTTCCCGGCGATCTCCGCCAGCGCGTCGGTGAGCACGGTGAACGCCGCCGGGTCCGCCAGGAGCGGGGTGATGTCCTTGAACATCACCCCCGGCTCCGGGTAGTCGGCCACATCGCGGATGCGGCTGAGCAGCAGTTCCTCGATACCCGTCATCGGCGCTTGCCCGAGGCTCGCCCACGGCCCCGGCTGCGGGACGCGGACTGGCCGCGGGGGCCGACCACGGCGGCCGCGGCGTCCTCCGGCTCATCCGCGGCCACGGACCGGTTCTCCGCGAGCTCTTCCTCCGCGGCGGCCTGGGCCCGCTTGGCCAGGACGCGCTTGCGGAGGGCCTTCATCTGCGGCTCGCGCTCCTTGAGGTCGGCGACGAGCGGCGTGGCAATGAAGATCGAGGAGTACGCACCTGCCGCGAGGCCGACGAACAGCGACAGCGAGATGTCGTTGAGCGTGCCGGCACCGAGGAAACCGCCACCGATGAACAGCAGGCCCGCCACCGGCAGCAGCGCGACCACCGTGGTGTTGATCGAACGGACCAGGGTGCCGTTGATCGACTGATTGGCGATGTCGCTGTAGGTGAAGCGGGTCTGCTTGGTGATGTCCTTCGTCTGCTCCTTGAGGCTGTCGAAGACGACGACCGTGTCGTAGAGCGAGTAACCGAGGATCGTCAGCAGACCGATGACCGTACCCGGGGTGACCTCGAAGCCGACCAGGGCGTAGATACCGGTCGTGATCGTGATGTCGTGGATCAGCGCGACGAGTGCCGCGACGGCCATGCGCCACTCGAAGGCGATCGCCAGATAGATCACGACGAGGACCATGAAGATCGCCAGGCCCTGCCAGGCCTTGGAGGCGATCTGCTCGCCCCAGCTGGGGCCGACCAGGTCGGCCGCGAGCTTCTCCGGGTCGATGCTCAGGTCCTTGGCCAGCGTCTGCTTGACCTGGTCGGACTGGTTGGTCTCGATGCCGGCGATCTGGATGCGCATGCTGCCGTCGCCGAGCTTCTGCACGATCGCCGCATGGCCGGAGGCGTCCTTCGCGTACTCCTCCGCCTGGGTCACCGAGACGTTCATGCCCTTGGGCGTCGTGAAGACCGCTCCGCCCTGGAACTCGATGCCCATGTTCAGTCCGCGCACCGCCAGGCCGAGGATGGCCGTGATGGTGATCAGGATGGAGATGCCGTACCAGAGCTTGCGGTGGCCGATGAAGTCGTAGCTGACCTCACCACGGTGCAGTCGGGCGCCGAGGTTGCCGAGTTTCGACATCTCACGCTTCCTTCGGGTCGACAGGGCCGGCGGCAGGACCGGCGGGACGGCGGGTGCGGCGCAGCGGGGCCTTGGCACCCAGGCTCTTCGGGTCGAGGCCGGACCACTTGTGGCCGCTCGCGAAGAACTTGCGGCGGGCGAGGATCGTCATCAGCGGCTTGGTGAAGAGGAAGACGACGACCACGTCGAGCACGGTGGTCAGACCCAGTGTGAACGCGAAGCCCTGGACCTTGCCGACGGTGACGATGAACAGCACCGCAGCGGCGAGGAACGACACGAAGTCGGAGACCAGGATGGTGCGCCGGGCACGCGGCCAGGCCCGCTCGACGGCGGGTCGCAGCGAGCGGCCCTCGCGGATCTCGTCCCGGATGCGTTCGAAGTACACGATGAACGAGTCCGCGGTGATACCGATGGCCACGATGGCACCACAGACCGCGGGCAGGTTCAGCGCGAAGCCGATGGCCGGGCCGAGCAGCGCCATGAGCACGTAGGTGAGGACGGCGGAGACCAGCAGCGAGGCCATCGCGACGAGCGACAGACCGCGGTAGTAGACCACCAGGTAGATCACGACCAGCGCGAGGCCGATCGCGCCGGCGAGCAGACCGGCGTGCAGCTGGTCGCCACCGAGCGCGGCGGTCACGGTGGTGACGCTCTGCTCCTGGAAGGACAGCGGGAGCGCGCCGTACGACAGCATGTTGGCGAGGCTCTGGGCCTCCTGCTGCGTGAAGCTGCCGGAGATCTCCGCCTGGCCGCCGGTGATGGACTGCTGGACGTACGGGCTGGAGACGACCTCGCCGTCGAGGACGATGCCGAACTCGTTCTGCGGCTGCTGCTTCTTGGACAGCTCGTCGGTGATGTCCGCGAACTTCTTGGCACCGCTGCCGTTGAAGTTCATCTGGACCTGCCAGCCGGAGGCGCCCTGCGTGTCGTACACGGCCTGGGCCTTCTTGACCTCGGTGCCGTCCACGGCGGCCGGGCCGAGCAGGTACTTGTACCAGACCTTGTTGTTCTCGCCGCAGGCCACCGTGGGCTCACCGGGCTGGGCCTTCTTGCCGGCGGTGGCACGGACGGTGGGCTTGGAGCAGTCCAGGGCGGCGTACTCGGCCTGGAGCTTCGCGGCCGCCGCGGCGTCGGCGCCGCCGCTGGCGGAGGCGGACGGGCTCGCGGAGGACGTGGCGCTCCCGGACGCGGAGGAGGACGGTGTGGCGTCGTCCTTGAGGGCGTCGGTGACCGCGCGGCCCTGCGAGGTGGCGGTGGCCGTCGGGGACGCGGAGGAGGACGAGGACGCCTTCTCGTTCGAGGACGCGCTGCTCGACGGGCTCGGCGAGGAGCTGCCGCTGGAGGAGGCGCTCGGCGAGGGGCTCGCCGACGCCGGAACGCTGGCCTCGCTGGCCAGGACGGGCCGGAAGTACAGCTTCGCGGTGGTGCCGACCTGCTCCTGGGCCTCCTTGGAGTTGGTGCCCCTGGGGATGTTGACGATGATGTTGTCGGTTCCCTGGGTCTGCACCTCCGCCTCGGAGACGCCCAGGCCGTTGACACGGCGGTTCATGATGTCGACCGCGGTGTCCATGTTGGCCTTGTTGATCGCGGACCCCTGGTCGGCCTTCGCCTTGAGCGTGATGCTCGTGCCGCCGGCAAGGTCGATGCCGAGACGCGGGGTGGTGTGCCCGGTGGCGAACATGCCGCCGGTCAGCGCCGCGATGGCGATCAGGATGAGGGCCAGCGAGCGCCCCGGCTTGCTCTGGGCGCTCGCGCTCCGGCCCCTCTTAGGTGCTGCCACCTTCTCGTACTCCCTCTCGGGCCGTTTCGCGCCGGTCGGCGCGGTCGGCCATGACATGGTGTCGGGATCCCGTCCGGGAAACAGGCGCGCCCGGGGCGCGCTGGGCGCGAACGGATCGCGCCGCGCTCCCCGGGACGTGGCTACTTCGCGTCGGAGTCGCCGTCGGTCTTCTTCGGCTCGTCGTCGGCCTTCGCCTCGACGGACTCGGCCTGGTCGGCCTGCTCGTCGGCCTCGTCCTTCTTACCGAGGTCGACGGCCTTGTCGTCGGAGGCGGCGGCAGCGTCGGCGGCGGACGCGTCGGTCTCGGTGAGGGAGGAGGCGTCGTCCGGGACGACGTCGGACTTCAGGTCGTGCTCGATGCCGTGGACGATGCGGTTGTACTCGTCGTCGGTGAGGACGGCGCCGATCGCGTTCTTCGCGAAGAGGAGCTCGACACCCGGGCCGGCGTCAAGGAGGACCGTGTCCTCGTTGACCTCCTTGACCGTCGCGTACATGCCCCCGATCGTGCGGACGCCGGAACCGGGCTGCATCTCGTTCCGCATGTTGGCGGCCTGCTGCTGCTTCTTCTTGGCCGAGCGCGTCATCAGGAACATGGCCGCGATGAGCACGATGAACGGGAGAAGGGTCAAGGTATTCACGGGACGGGATTTCCTTCGCACGACCGCGGCGGGGAGCGGCCTGGTGGATGGGGGTGTGGTCGGCGCCGCCGGTAAGAGCGGCATCGGCGGAGTCTAAGCGAGTCCGCGTGCATGGAACAACGCTCAGCATGGCACCTGGGTTCCTGCCCCGGCCAATGCGCTCGCCGTCACGCCCCGAACAGGTCCTGTTGTCCGGTTCCCGAGGCCGTCGAGCGGGGCGGGGTGAGGCCGAGATGCGCCCATGCCGCGGGCGTGGCGACGCGTCCGCGGGGGGTCCGGGCGAGCAGTCCCTCCCGGACGAGGAAGGGCTCGGCGACCTCCTCGACGGTCTCGCGCTCCTCGCCCACCGCGACGGCGAGCGTCGACAGGCCGACCGGGCCGCCGCCGAACAGCTTGAGCAGGGCCTGCAGGACGGCGCGGTCCAGGCGGTCGAGGCCGCGGGCGTCGACCTCGTAGACCTGCAGGGCGGCCGCGGCGATCTCCTTCGTGATGATCCCGTCCGCCTTGACCTGCGCATAGTCGCGGACCCGGCGCAGCAGGCGGTTGGCGATACGGGGCGTGCCGCGGGAGCGGCCGGCGATCTCGGCGGCGCCGTCGGACCCGATCTCGACGTCGAGCAGGCCCGCCGAGCGGTGGACGACGCGCTCCAGTTCGTGCGCCTCGTAGAACTCCATGTGCGCGGTGAAGCCGAAGCGGTCGCGCAGCGGGGGCGGCAGCAGGCCCGCACGGGTGGTGGCGCCGACCAGGGTGAACGGGGGCAGTTCGAGGGGGATGGCGGTGGCGCCGGGGCCCTTGCCGACGATGACGTCGACGCGGAAGTCCTCCATCGCCATGTAGAGCATCTCCTCGGCGGGCCGGGACATGCGATGGATCTCGTCGAGGAAGAGGACCTCGCCCTCCTGGAGGGAGGAGAGGATCGCCGCGAGGTCGCCGGCGTGCTGGATGGCGGGGCCGCTGGTGATGCGGATGGGGGCGCCCATCTCCGCCGCGATGATCATCGAGAGGGTGGTCTTGCCGAGCCCGGGGGCGCCGGAGAGCAGCACATGGTCGGCGGTGGCGCCACGCGCGCGTGCGGCGCGCAGGACCAGGTCGAGCTGCTCGCGGACCTTCTCCTGGCCGATGAACTCGCCCAGGTCCTTGGGGCGCAGCGCGGCCTCGACGGCCTGGTCCTCACGGTCGGCGACAGGGCCCACCAGCCGCTCGGCGGCGGAGGTGTCGGTCGTGTCGTCCCAGTTCACTGAGGTCTCCTAGCTGAGGGTGGCGCAGTCGGGTCAGCGGGCGCGGTTCAGGGTCTGCAGGGCGGCCCTCAGCAGCTGGCCCACCTGGGGCGTGCCGCCGGCGGCCTCGGCCTGCGGTGCCACGGCGGACACGGCCTCGTCGGCCTCGCGGGTCGCGTAGCCGAGGCCGATGAGGGCCGCGTGCAGCTGGTCGCGCCAGCCGCTGGTGACCGGTGCGCCGATCGCGGGGGCGCCGACGGGCTCGCCCAGGCGGTCCTTCAGTTCCAGCAGCAGCTTCTGGGCGCCCTTCTTGCCGATGCCCGGGACGGCGACGAGGGCCTTCTCGTCCCCTGTGGAGACCGCCCTGCGCAGCGCGTCCGGCGTGTGCACGGCGAGCATCGCCTGGGCCAGGCGCGGGCCGACTCCGCTGGCGGTCTGGAGCAGCTCGAAGACCTGGCGCTCGTCGTCGTCCACGAAGCCGTACAGGGTCAGCGAGTCCTCGCGGACGACCAGGGAGGTGGCGAGCTTGGCCGACTGGCCCATGCGGAGCGTGGAGAGCGTGTTCGGCGTGCACTGGACGGCCATGCCGACTCCGCCCACCTCGATCACCGCTGCGTCGGGAGCGAGTGCGGCGACCGTGCCGCTGACGAAGGCGATCATGCCGTACGGCCTTTCGTTGCTCGGGCTGTGTGCAGGGCGACGGCCTGCTGGAGTCGGTTCTGGGCGGGGGCGCGCCAGATGTGGCAGATGGCGAGGGCGAGGGCGTCGGCCGCGTCGGCGGGCTTGGGCGGCGCGCTGAGTCGCAGCAGGCGGGTGACCATGGCGCCGACCTGTGCCTTGTCGGCACGGCCGCTGCCGGTGACGGCGGCCTTGACCTCGCTGGGGGTGTGCAGGGCGACGGGGATGCCGCGGCGGGAGGCGCAGAGCAGGGCGACGGCGCTGGCCTGGGCGGTGCCCATGACCGTACGGACGTTGTGCTGGCTGAAGACGCGCTCGACGGCGACGCACTCGGGCCGGTGTTCGTCCAGCCACTGCTCGATGCCCTGCTCGACGGCGACCAGCCGGTGTCCCAGGTCGGCGTCCGCCGGTGTGCGGACGACGCCCACGCCGAGCATGGTGAGCGGGCGTCCCGCCACGCCTTCGACCACCCCGACACCGCATCGGGTCAGTCCCGGGTCCACCCCCAGAACGCGCACCGGCCCCTCCCTCTCGCTCGCCTGTTTGTGCAGGCTATCGGGTGCCACTGACAACGGCCGACACGACGACGGGCCGACGGGGTGTGTCCCGTCGGCCCGTCGAGCCCGTGGAGGTGGCGAAGGCGTTACGCGTCGACCTTCTCCATGATCTCGTCGCTGACGTCGAAGTTGGCGAAGACGTTCTGCACGTCGTCGCTGTCCTCGAGGGCGTCGATCAGCTTGAAGATCTTCTTGGCGCCCTCCTCGTCCAGCTCGACCTGGACGGACGGCACGAAGCTGGACTCGGCGGAGTCGTAGTCGATGTCGGCCTCCTGGAGGGCGGTGCGGACCGCGACCAGGTCGGTGGCCTCGCTGATGACCTCGAAGGACTCACCGAGGTCGTTGACCTCCTCGGCACCCGCGTCCAGGACGGCACCGAGGACGTCGTCCTCGGTCAGCGCGCCCTTGGGGACGATGACGACGCCCTTGCGGCTGAACATGTACGACACCGAGCCCGGGTCGGCCATGTTGCCGCCGTTGCGGGTCATGGCGACGCGCACGTCGGAGGCGG
Organism: Streptomyces sp. NPDC001406; assembly: GCF_042895285.1. Classification (NCBI taxonomy): domain Bacteria; kingdom Bacillati; phylum Actinomycetota; class Actinomycetes; order Kitasatosporales; family Streptomycetaceae; genus Streptomyces; species Streptomyces sp. NPDC001406. Next base: position 341,218 of record NZ_JBIAWG010000007.1, on the reverse strand, counting down.
CGCGGTTGCGGTTGTCGGTGAGGCACTCGATGAGCACCGCGACACCGTTGGGGCCGTAGCCCTCGTACATGATCGTCTCGTAGTCGGCGCCACCGGCTTCGAGACCGCCACCGCGCTTGATGGCGGAGTCGATGTTCTTGTTCGGGACCGACTGCTTCTTGGCCTTCTGGACGGCGTCGTACAGGGTCGGGTTCCCCTCGAGGTCGACGCCACCCATACGCGCCGCGACCTCGATGTTCTTGATCAGCTTCGCGAAGAGCTTGCCGCGCTTGGCGTCGATCACGGCCTTCTTGTGCTTCGTCGTGGCCCATTTAGAGTGGCCGGACATCTGCCTGTCTCCTTCGCGTAACCCATCTCTGCAACGAACTCCAGCGATCCTACAAGGACTCCGGCGTCCGGTTGGCGCGCACCATGTCGACGAACAGGGCGTGCACGCGGTGGTCGCCGGTCAGTTCCGGATGGAACGACGTGGCGAGCGCGTTGCCCTGGCGGACCGCGACGATGTGGCCGCCGTGCTCGGCGAGCACCTCGGCCTCGGCACCCACGGACTCGACCCAGGGGGCGCGGATGAAGACGCCCTCTACAGGATCGCCCTCGACGCCGCGGACGTCGACCGCCGCCTCGAAGGACTCGTTCTGCCGTCCGAAGGCGTTGCGGCGCACGATCATGTCGATGCCACCGACGGTCTCCTGGCCCGAGCGCGGGTCGAGGATCTTGTCGGCGAGCATGATCATGCCCGCGCAGGTGCCGTAGACCGGCATGCCGTCCCGCACGCGCGCGCGGAGGGGCTCCATCACTCCGAAGAGGATGGCCAGCTTGGAGATGGTCGTGGACTCGCCGCCGGGGATGACGAGCCCGTCGACCTCGGCGAGTTCTTCGGGGCGCCGCACCTGCCTGGCCACGGCGTCCGCCGCGGCCAGGGCGATGAGGTGCTCCCGTACGTCGCCCTGGAGTGCCAGGACACCTATGACAGGAGTGCTCATGGGGTCTCTACCAGGGCCTCTTACCAGCCGCGGTTGGCGTAGCGCTCGGCCTCGGGCAGGGTGTCGCAGTTGATGCCGACCATGGCCTCGCCGAGGTTGCGGGACGCGTCCGCGATGATCTTCGGGTCGTCGTAGAACGTGGTGGCCTTCACGATGGCGGCGGCGCGCTTGGCCGGGTCGCCGGACTTGAAGATGCCGGAGCCGACGAAGACGCCCTCGGCGCCGAGCTGGCGCATCAGCGCGGCGTCGGCCGGGGTGGCCACGCCACCGGCGGAGAACAGCACGACCGGGAGCTTGCCGAGCTCGGCGACCTCCTTGACCAGCTCGAACGGGGCACGCAGCTCCTTGGCGGCGGCGTAGATCTCGTTGTTGTCGCAGCCGCGCAGCTTGGCGATCTCACCCTTGATCTGGCGCAGGTGGCGGACCGCCTCGACGACGTTGCCGGTGCCGGCCTCGCCCTTGGAGCGGATCATCGCGGCGCCCTCGGCGATGCGGCGCAGGGCCTCGCCCAGGTTGGTGGCACCGCAGACGAACGGGGTCGTGAACGCCCACTTGTCGGAGTGGTTGACCTCGTCGGCCGGAGTGAGGACCTCGGACTCGTCGATGTAGTCGACGCCGAGGGACTGCAGGACCTGGGCCTCGACGAAGTGGCCGATACGGGACTTGGCCATGACCGGGATGGAGACGGCGCTGATGATGCCCTCGATCATGTCCGGGTCGGACATACGGGCCACGCCGCCGTCCTTGCGGATGTCGGCCGGGACCCGCTCCAGGGCCATGACGGCGACGGCGCCCGCGTCCTCGGCGATCTTCGCCTGCTCCGGCGTGACGACGTCCATGATCACGCCGCCCTTGAGCTGCTCGGCCATGCCGCGCTTCACGCGGGCGGTGCCGGTCTCGGGAGCCTGGTTCTCGGTGGTGGACACGGGTGACCTCACTGAAGTGAAAGACAGTTTCTGCTGCAGAGCAGGAAACGTGAGTGGACCAGGCCACAGCAAGGGCCAATGTGAAGGCGGTGGATCCTTTTGGCCTACGATCCCGAGAAACCGCAGCTAGACGGCTCGGTCCACCAGCGCCGCCGGGGGCTCGTCGTCCATCTCGAAGGCCGGCGGGAAGGGGGCGTGGCCGGCCAGCCGGAACCAGCGCACCTTGCGGTGCTCGCGGAGCCGGCGGGCCGCGCCCACCGCGTCGTTGTGGAAGCGGCGGGCCATCGGGACGCGTCGCACCGCCTCGGTCAGCTCGCGGGCCGCCGCATCCCCTCCGGGGGCCTCGCGGACCGCCTCGACCTGCTGGGACTCCGCGAAGACCGCGCGCAGCGCCTGGCTCAGTTCGCTCTCGGCCACCTCCCGCTGCTCCTCCTCGGCTTGTCGGGCCGCGTGCGCGGCCTCGTACAGGACGATCGAGGCGGCCGGATCCAGCACACCGGAGGTCGCCAGCTCCTGGGCCACCGAGGCGCGGCGCAGCAGCTGGGCGTCGAGGGCGGCACGGGCGGCGTCGATCCGGGAGTGCAGACGGTCCAGGCGGCCGGCCGTCCAGCTGAGGTAGAGACCGATCACGACAAGGGCGACGAGGATCCAGATCAGGGTTGCGCTCACGGGCGGCAAGGCTACCGGGGCGCTCCGCTGGGTTGGCCGAGTGCCTTGCTGTTGCCGACGTCGCAGTGGCCGTCCGGGGGCTGCCGCCCCCGGTCCCCCGCATCGGCCCGAACGGCCTCGTCCTCAAACGCCGGACGGGCTGAATTTCACCGACCTGGGCATCAGGACCAGGCGGTCCGGTCAGCGGTCACTTCGACACCACGGCTCCCGGCCGTACCCGTTACCACCGCCCCGGGCCCTCAGGCCCGTCTGGGGGCTGACGCCCCGGACCCCGGATCGGCCCTGAACAGCGTCGTCCCCAAACGCCGCACAGGCTGAATCTCGCCGACCTCGGCATCAGCACCCGGCCGGTCCGAATACCGGCGACCCCAACCTCAACGCTCCCGGCCAACCCGATACCGCCACCCCGACCCTCACGCCCGCCCGGGGCTCCCACCCCCAGCCCCCCGCATCGGCCTCAACGCCCTTCGTCCCCAAACGCCGCACAGGCTGAATATCGCCGACCTCGGCATCAGCACCCGGCCGGTCCGAATACCGGCGACCCCAACCTCAACGCTCCCGGCCAACCCGATACCGCCACCCCGACCCTCACGCCCGCCCGGGGCTCCCACCCCCAGCCCCCCGCATCGGCCCGAACGGCCTCGTCCCCAAACGCCGGACGGGCTGAATATCGCCGGCCTCGGCATCAGGACCAGGCCGAATACAGGCTGGTGCCGGCTCAGTCCCGGGCCAGTCCCAGGCGGGCTCTCAGGCCCGATCGTTCGTCCGTGGCCACCGCGGCCGCGCCCGTCGTGACCGTTTCGTAGACCGAGAGGATGTCCGCGCCGACCGTCGACCAGTCGAAGCGGCGTACGTGGACGCTGCCGTGGGCGCGGAGTTCGGCGCGGCGGGCCGGGTCCGCGAGGAGGCGTACGGCCGCATCCGCCAGGGCGTCCGCGTCCTCGTTGGTGAAGAGTTCTCCGGCCGCGCCCTGGTCCAGGACCTGGCCGAAGGCGTCCAGGTCGGAGGCGAGGACCGGCGCGCCCGCCGACATCGCCTCGACGAGGATGATGCCGAAGCTCTCGCCGCCGGTGTTGGGCGCCACGTAGAGGTCGATGCTGCGCAGGAAGCGTGCCTTGTCCTCGTCGCTGATCATGCCCAGGAACTCGACGCGGGAGCGGAGCTCGGCGGGGAGGGTTTCCACCGCCTCCTCCTCGTCGCCGCGGCCGGCCACGAGGAGCCGGGTCTGCGGGCGGGCGGCGAGGATCTTGGGGAGGGCCTTCATCAGTACCGGCAGGCCCTTGCGCGGCTCGTCGATGCGGCCGATGAAGCCGATCGTGTCGCCCTGCCAGTCGGGATTCGGCTCCGCCTTGGCGAAGAAGTCGACGTCGACGCCGTTGGGGATGACCACCGCGTCCCCGCCGAGGTGTTCGACCAGGGTGCGTCGGGCGTACTCGCTCACCGCGATCCGCGCGCTGATCTTCTCCAGCGCGGCCTGCAGGATCGAGTACGCGGCGATCATCGCCCGGGACCGGGGGTTGGAGGTGTGGAACGTCGCGACGATGGGGCCCTGGGCCGCCCAGCAGGTCAGCAGGCCCAGCGAGGGCGACGTCGGCTCGTGGATGTGGACCACCTCGAACTCGCCGTCGTGCAGCCAGCGCCGTACCCGGGCCGCGGAGAGGAATCCGAAGTTCAGCCGGGCCACCGAGCCGTTGTACGGCACCGGGACCGCGCGGCCGGCGGAGACGACGTACGGCGGGAGCGGGGTGTCGTCGTCGGCCGGGGCGAGGACGGACACCTCGTGGCCGAGGCGGATGAAGTACTCGGCCAGGTCGCGGATGTGGAACTGGACGCCACCGGGCACGTCCCAGGAGTACGGGCAGACGATGCCGATCCTCACGGCGTCTCCTTCGCGGGATCGAGATCGGCGAGCCACAGCCGCTGGAGCATGTGCCAGTCCTCCGGATGTTCGGCGATACCCGTGGCGTAGGCGTCGGCCAGCGCCTGTGTCATGACAGACGTCTTCTCGTCCCGCGTACCTGTCTCGGGTACCTCGATCGGAGGATGGACCCGGCCCTGCATGACGGGCGAGTCGTCGTACCAGAGGGTGACGGGCAGCAGCAGCGCGCCCGTCTGCTGGGCGAGCAGGGCCGGGCCCGCGGGCATCCGTGCCGCCTCGCCGAAGAACTTGACCTCCACGCCGGAGGCGGACAGATCACGGTCGGCGACCAGGCAGATCAGGCCGCCGTCGCGCAGCCGCCGGGCCAGCGTGCCGAACGCGGAGCCGCCGCTGTGCGGCAGGACCTCCATGCCGAGGCCCTCGCGATAGGCGACGAAGCGGTCGTACAGGGTCTCCGGCTTGAGGCGTTCGGCGACCGTGGTGAAGGGCGTCTCCAGCTTGGTGGTGACCCAGGCGCCCGCGAGGTCCCAGTTGGCCAGATGCGGCAGCGCGAGGATCACGCCCCGGTCGGAGGCCAGACCGTCGGTCAGGTGGTGGACGTCCTTGCACTCGAAGCCGGTCCTGATCCGCTCCGGGCTCCAGGAGGGCAGCCGGAAGGACTCCATCCAGTAGCGCAGGTACGAGCGCATGCCCGCGCGCGAGAGCTCGGCCAGACGCTCGGGGGTCGCGTCGGGCACCACGCGCGCGTAGTTGCTCTCCAGGCGCTGGACGCCCTTGCCCCGCCGCTTCCAGGCGAGGTCGGCGATGCCGTGGCCGAGGCGCACGGCGACCGGCTCGGGGAGCTTCTTGACGGTGCTCCAGCCGAGGCCGTACAGCGCGTCGGTCAGCCGCTCCGCGGTGCTCACTTCGCCGCCTCGCTCCCCTGGGACGCGTTGGCGTTGTCGTCGGACGCGGCCGCCTCCGCCTCGGCGGACTCCCTGCGGACGGTGACCACCCGCTGGATCAGGGTGACCAGACTGCCCACGGCGACGATCCACAGGGCGATCGGCAGCAGCACCTGGATGCCGGGAACGCCGAACTTGTGCAGGCCGGCCAGACCGGCGGCGACCAGCGAGATCACCAGCCGCTCGGCCCGCTCGACGAGCCCGTTGACGGCGACCGGCAGGCCGATCGACTCGCCACGGGCCTTGGTGTACGACACCACCTGACCGCTGGCCAGGCAGAAGATCGAGACGGCGCACAGGACGTTGTCGTTGCCGTTTCCGGCATACCACAGAGCGAAGCCGCCGAAGATCGCCCCGTCGGCGACCCGGTCGAGGGTGGAGTCCAGGAAGGCTCCCCAGCGGCTGGAGCGGCCCAGCTGGCGGGCCATGTTCCCGTCGACCAGGTCCGAGAAGACGAACAGCGTGATCACGATCGTGCCCCAGAAGAACTCGCCCCTGGGGAAGAAGACCAGCGCGCCCGCGACCACACCGGCCGTGCCGATGAGCGTCACCGTGTCGGGGCTGACGCCCCTGCGGATGAGAAACGCGGCGAACGGCGTGAGGACACGCGTGAAGAATGCACGCGCGTACTTGTTCAGCATGGCCTTCCCGACGGTCGGTGGCGCCGCGCGGCCCTGATGGTCGCCGGCTGGCCCATCGTAGTCACGCGCGCGTGCGGGTGACCGCCGGGCACCCGAAGCCCGTCTCCGGATCCGGCGGATGGCCCGCAAGTGACGGTGGGCCACGCGATCGGCGTCCGTCGTATGGACGCACCGTGACGGGAGTGGAAAGCTCGAAGGACCGCGGGCGTCATCGGAGCCGCCACCGCACGCGGCCCGGCATGCCCGCGCCCACAGTGACCTCACCGTGCACGGGAGGCAAGGCCATGGGCGACAAGGCACAATCACACCCCGGGGCCGCCGGCAGGGCTACGGCGGCCGACCATCCCGCGTCCCTACGGAATGTGGTGCTGGTCGGCCACTCCGGTTCGGGCAAGACAACTTTGGTGGAGGCTCTCGCGCTGACCGCGGGGGCCGTGAACCGGGCGGGCCGTGTGGAGGACGGCGGCACCGTTTCGGACTTCGACGAGATCGAGCACCGGCAGCAGCGCTCCGTACAGCTCTCTCTCGTGCCCGTCGAATGGGACGGGTTCAAGATCAATCTTCTGGACACCCCCGGATACGCCGATTTCGTCGGAGAGCTGAGGGCCGGTCTGCGAGCGGCGGACGCGGCCCTTTTCGTCGTCTCGGCATCGGACGGCGTGGACGGCTCGACCCGGATGGTGTGGGAGGAGTGCGCGGCGGTGGGCATGCCGCGGGCCATCGTCATCACGCACCTGGAGGCCGCCCGCGCGAACTTCGAGGAGATGACACGGGTGTGCGCGCAGGCGTTCGGCGCGGACGACCCCGACGCCGTACTCCCGCTCTATCTGCCGCTGCACGGCCCGCAGGCCCCCGACGGGCACGCGCCCGTGACCGGGCTGATCGGGCTGCTGTCGCAGCAGCTGTTCGACTACTCCTCCGGGGAGCGCAAGGAGTCCGAACCGGGTCCGGACCAGCTGCCGCAGATCGAGGAGGCGCGCAACCGGCTCATCGAGGGGATCATCTCGGAGAGCGAGGACGAGACCCTCATGGACCGCTACCTCGGCGGGGAGCAGGTCGACATCAAGACATTGATCGAGGACCTGGAGCGGGCCGTGGCCCGCGGGGCCTTCTTCCCGGTCCTGGCCGCCGCCCCCGCGGCCGAGGGCGCCAAGCAGGGCATCGGCACGGTCGAGCTGCTCGAACTGATCACCCGTGGCTTCCCGACCCCGCTGGAGCGGGAGGCGCCCGGGGTCGCCACGGTCGACGGGAAGTCGCGCGAGCTGAAGGCGTGCGATCCGGGCGGGCCGCTGGTCGCGGAGGTCGTGAAGACCTCGTCCGACCCGTATGTCGGCCGGGTCTCCCTGGTCCGGCTGTTCTCCGGCACGCTGCGCCCCGACGAGACGGTGCATGTCTCCGGGCACGGGCTCGCCGACCGCGGGCACGAGGACCACGACGTCGACGAGCGGATCGGCGCCCTGTCGACGCCGTTCGGCAAGCAGCAGCGGCCGGTGACGCACGCCGTCGCGGGCGATCTGGTGTGCGTCGCGAAGCTGAGCCGCGCCGAGACCGGGGACACGCTCTCGGCCAAGGACGACCCGCTGCTCATGGAGCCGTGGCAGATGCCCGACCCGCTGCTGCCGCTGGCCATCCACGCGCACAGCAAGGCGGACGAGGACAAGCTCTCGCAGGGCCTGAGCAGGCTGGTCGCCGAGGACCCGACGATGCGCCTGGAGCAGAACCAGGACACCCACCAGGTGGTGCTGTGGTGCCTGGGCGAGGCCCACGCGGACGTCGCCCTGGAGCGGCTGCGCAGCCGCTACGGCGTCCAGGTCGACGTCGTACCGCACAAGGTCTCCCTCCGGGAGACGTTCGGGAGCAGGTCCGCGGGACGCGGACGGCATGTGAAGCAGTCCGGCGGGCACGGGCAGTACGCCATCTGCGAGATCGAGGTCGAGCCGCTGCCCGGAGGCTCGGGCATCGTGTTCGTGGACAAGGTGGTGGGCGGAGCCGTGCCCCGGCAGTTCATCCCGTCGGTGGAGAAGGGGGTACGGGCCCAGGCGGCCAAGGGGGTCGCGGCCGGCTATCCCCTGGTCGACGTGCGGATCACGCTGCTCGACGGCAAGGCCCACTCGGTGGACTCCTCCGACGCCGCCTTCCAGACGGCCGGAGCGCTCGCGCTGCGGGAGGCCGCGGCGGACGCCAAGATCCATCTGCTGGAGCCGGTGGCCGAGGTGAGCGTGCTGGTCGGCGACGACTACGTGGGCGCCGTGATGAGCGACCTGTCGGGACGGCGCGGCCGGGTGCTCGGGACCGAGCAGGTGGGCTCCGGGCGCACGCTCGTACGGGCCGAGGTGCCCGAGTTCGAGATCGGCCGCTACGCGGTCGACCTGCGGTCCCTCTCGCACGGCACCGCCCGCTTCAGTCGCGCGTACGCGCGGCACGAGCCGATGCCGCCCCAGGTTGCCGAAAAGATTCGCGAACAGGCCAAGGAAGCCTCGTAGTCGGCGTTCCTGGAGGGCACCGCACAGCCTTCCGGAACGTCATCCTCCGTACGGGCGGGCGGCTTTGGCCGTCCGCCTACGGATGTCGGTGCCTGCGGATACGCTGATCACCTGATCCCGTCATGCTGGATCAGGACGATGACCTGTTCAACAGGTGTGCGGGGCAAGGAAGTCGGGAAGGCCGCAGAAGCGACACCGGCGGCGATCGGGGGCGGGAATGTCGATTGGAACCGAGTGGGACGGGCCACAGGTGCCCATCTCCGGCGGCGAGAGCCAGGCGGCGACCTTTGCGCTGGCCTCGGCCGCCTACCGGGACAGTCCGTTCGACGAGATCAAGAAGGCCGACAACGAATGGCACAAGTCGACCGTCAAGACCGGCCGGATCGCGCTGTTCCGGCCGAATCTGGGCGAGGCCTTCTCGCGGGCCGTGGTCGACCGCATGCTCCGTTCCGGCCGCGCGCCGCTCATCCAGTCCTTCGGGATGGATCCCCAGGTGGTCGTGGAGCACAGCCTCGCGGCCAACAACATCCGCAAGGCGCGTGACAACCGGCTGAGCACCGTCATGGTGCTGTGCGGCCTGCTGTTCCTGCCCGGACTGCTGCTGTGGCTGCTCGTCTTCCAGCTCCGCACGTTCGTCGCCAAGCGCGACGACAAGCGGGCCGGGGCGCTCGCCACCACGCTGCTCGTCGCGGTGGGCGCGGTCGCCGCGATCTTCCTGGTCCGCATGCCGTTCACGGGGTTCTGGGCCTGGTATGCGCGCGGGTGCGTCGTCGCCCCGGTGCTGGGCTGGTTCTGGGCCAAGCAGATCTGCGAGCGCACGGCGCAGGACCTGCGCGGGCGCTGGGACGGCCTGCTCTCCGGCAGCAGCGTCGGCGCGAAGATCCCCGAGACCGTGCCGAGCAGCCCCGGTGAGACCGCGGCCGAGCAGCTGCGCCAGTCCCTCGCCCGGCTGAGCGCCGAGCAGCGGTCCAACTCCGTCTTCTACGCCGGGCCCAAGGGCATACTCGGCATGGGCACGCGCTGGGGTTCCTGGCAGCTCGCCGAGGACCTGCTGCCGGCCGATCCCACCCGGGAGATCCACCCGTTCCGCAGCTGGGACGTCATACGGTCCATCCACGACCAGCTGCGCATGCTGGAGCGCGGCCCGCTGAACACCGGCGGGTTCCCCAAGCCGTCCATCAAGCACTGGATCGTCACGCCGATCGGGGAGAACGCGGCAGCGGTGTCCCGGCCGGAGGGCACGGACGTCGAGGCGTACTCGGTCAAGACCCACGCGATACAGGACATCTGCAACAAGCAGCAGTTCGGCAGCGGCGACCGGCACTACCTTGGCGTGCAGTGGACGCTGTGGGACGGGCAGCTGGTGCTCACCATGCTGATCACGGTGACCGTGCTGCACCAGACGCTGCGCATCGAGGTGACCGGGCATGCGCTGGGGCCGGTGCACTCGCTGTTCACCACGAAGCCCGCGGCGCCGACGAAGGAGGTCGCCAAGTCCTTCAAGCCCTGGGAGAACCGGACGATCAAGCTCCCGCTGGTCGGCACGGACGAGGTGGTACGGCTCGCCGCGCGGGCGCCGCTGACCTGGTATCCGCCGCTGCTCAACTGGCTCGGCGGCTCGCTGGGCCTGCCCGAGCCGTTCGGTCTGCGGCATGCGTGGGCGGACCGGCCGTGGCGGCACCGCTTCATGGCCGACGATGCGCTGCGGGCGGCGACGCCGGTGCTGCGGGTGGTGCACTCGGCGGCGATCCGGGTACTGGAGGAGAACGGCGTCGACACGGAGAAGTTCGGCACGCGCTCGGCGTTCCTCAGCACGGCTGTGCAGGATCCGGCGCCCAAGAAGGCCGACCTCTACGACGCGTAGGCCTCCGGCGGTTCGGCCGGGTTGTTCGTGCGGGTAGGTGGGGGGTCCCGTCTCCTGGGGGTTGCCGCCCCCAGGCCCCCGCTTCGGCCTGGACGGCCTCGTCCTCGAACGCCGGACGGGCTGAGATGTGCGGGCCGGACTGCGATGTACCGGCGGCCTGCGAAGCGCCGGAAGCCTCGCTCACGCCATCGGCCAGGCCTCTGCCAGCATCTTCCTCGTGTCGGCCAGGAGCTGCGGGAGCACCTTGGTGTGGCCCACCACCGGCATGAAGTTCGTGTCGCCGCCCCAGCGGGGGACGATGTGCTGGTGGAGGTGGGCCGCGATGCCCGCGCCCGCGACGGTGCCCTGGTTCATGCCGATGTTGAAGCCGTGGGCGCCGGAGGCGGTGCGCAGGGCCGTCATGGCCTGCTTGGTCAGCTCGGCGAGCTCGGCGGTCTCCGGGCCGGTCAGGTCCGTGTAGTCGGCGACGTGGCGGTACGGCACCGTCATCAGGTGGCCGCCGTTGTACGGGTAGAGGTTCAGCACCGCGTAGACGTGTTCGCCCCGGCGGACGATCAGACCGTCCTCGTCGGACTTGGCCGGGATCGAGCAGAAGGGGCAGCCGTCGTCGGCACCCGGGCCGCTCGGCTTGTTCTCGCCCTGGATGTAGGCCATCCGGTGGGGTGTCCACAGGCGCTGGAACGCGTCCTGCGTCCCCACTCCGATCTGCTGCTCCGGCTCACTCGTCATGCTACGCAGCATATGGCTTCGCCCGTTCGTGGCGTGTCGCCGGGGCGTCCCGGGACGGGGAAGGGCAGGGCCCCGGGGATGTCGTCCATCCGCCGGGGCCCCGAGGCGAGCAGGGTCAGACCTGCGTCCGGTCCTGCACCACCTTCGCGATCTTGGCGATCGCCTCGTCGAACGGGATGCCGTTCTCCTGCGAGCCGTCGCGGTAGCGGAAGGAGACCGAGCCGGCCGCCATGTCGTCGTCGCCCGCGATGACCATGAACGGCACCTTCTGCTTCTGGGCGTTGCGGATCTTCTTCTGCATACGGTCGGAGGAGGCGTCCACCTCCACGCGCAGACCCTGCTTCTTCGCCGCCGCGGCGAACTTCTGCAGGTAGTCGACGTGCGCGTCACCGATCGGGATGCCGATCGCCTGGACCGGGGCCAGCCACGCCGGGAAGGCGCCCGCGTAGTGCTCCAGGAGCACCGCGAAGAAGCGCTCGATCGAGCCGAAGAGGGCCCGGTGGATCATGACCGGACGCTGCTTGGAGCCGTCGGCGGCCGTGTACTCCAGGTCGAAGCGCTCGGGCAGGTTGAAGTCGAGCTGGATGGTCGACATCTGCCAGGTGCGGCCGATCGCGTCCTTGGTCTGGACGGAGATCTTCGGGCCGTAGAAGGCGGCGCCGCCCGGGTCGGGGACCAGCGGCAGGCCCTGCTTCTCGGCGACCTGGCGGAGGGTCTCCGTGGCCTCCTCCCAGACCTCGTCGGAGCCGACGAACTTCTCCGGGTCCTTGGTCGACAGCTCCAGGTAGAAGTCGGTCAGGCCGTAGTCACGCAGCAGGCCGAGGACGAAGGTGAGCGTCTTGTCGAGCTCGTCCGACATCTGCTCACGGGTGCAGTAGATGTGCGCGTCGTCCTGGGTGAAGCCGCGGGCCCGGGTCAGGCCGTGCACGACGCCCGACTTCTCGTACCGGTACACGGTCCCGAACTCGAAGAGGCGCAGCGGCAGTTCACGGTACGAGCGGCCGCGCGCGTCGAAGATCAGGTTGTGCATCGGGCAGTTCATGGGCTTGAGGTAGTAGTCCACGCCCTCGTCGAGCTGCATGGGCGGGTACATGCCCTCGGCGTACCAGTCCAGGTGGCCCGACGTCTCGAAGAGCTTCCCCTTGGTCGCGTGCGGGGTGTAGACGAACTCGTAGCCCTCTTCCTCGTGGCGGCGCCGCGAGTAGTCCTCCATCACGCGGCGGACGATGCCGCCCTTGGGGTGGAAGACGGCGAGGCCGGAGCCGATCTGCTCCGGGATGGAGAACAGGTCGAGCTCGTTGCCCAGCTTGCGGTGGTCGCGCTTCTCGGCCTCGGCGAGGAAGTCGAGGTACGCCTTCAGCTCGTCCTTGGACGGCCAGGCGGTGCCGTAGATGCGCTGGAGCATCGGGTTCTTCTCGCTGCCGCGCCAGTAGGCGGCGGCGTTGCGCATCAGCTTGAACGCCGGGATCAGCCGGGTGGAGGGCAGGTGGGGACCGCGGCAGAGGTCCTTCCAGCACAGCTCGCCGGTCTTGGCGTCCAGGTTGTCGTAGATCGTCAGCTCGCCGGCGCCGACCTCGACGTCCGCGCCGTCCTCGGAGGAGGCGGAACCCTTGAGGCCGATCAGTTCCAGCTTGTACGGCTCGGCGGCGAGCTCCTCGCGGGCGGCCTCGTCGGTGACCACACGGCGGGAGAACTTCTGGCCCCGCTTCTGGATCTCCTGCATCTTCTTCTCGACGGCCTTGAGATCCTCGGGCGTGAACGGCTTCTCGACGTCGAAGTCGTAGTAGAAGCCGTCCTTGACCGGCGGGCCGATGCCCAGCTTGGCCTCGGGGAAGATCTCCTGCACGGCCTGGGCCATGACGTGCGCGGTGGAGTGGCGCAGGATGTTCAGGCCGTCCTCGGAGGAGAGCTCGACGCCCTCGACGGTCTCGCCGTCCTTGAGCTCGTAGATGAGGTCCTTGAGCTCGCCGCCCACGCGCGCCGCGATGATCGAGCGCTCGCCGGCGAAGAGGTCGGCGGCCGTAGTGCCCGTCGTCACCACGCGCTCTTCCCGCTCGGAATCGCGTTGGATGATCACACGGACGTCTGACACCGGTCTCTCCTGACTGCAGGTGGGGTGCGGCGCCATACCGGGAGCGCGCGCAATAGGGGATCGTACCGACCCGGACCGGCCGACCGCGAAACGGTCACCCACAGTCCCCGGCCGGTCGCAACCCCGTGCCCATCGCGGCCGCGCTCAGTCGCAGTCCTCCCCGCTGCACGCCTCCTCGAAGAAGTCGAGGTTCTCCTGGAGCGACTTCAGCAGCCGGTCCCGCTCGGCATCGTCCACCTGCACCGGTACGACCCCACAGGCCCCGGTCAGCCGCCGGAAGCCGCCGCGGCTCTCCAGCCGCCCGTGCACCCGCACCGGCAGTCCGACGAGGTGGGCGTGTCCGGCTATCCGGTAGTCCTCCTCGTCCAGCGTCACGCGCACGTGCGGCACCTCGGCACCCGCGAGCACCCGCAGCCGTACGCTGCCCTCGCCGCGCGGCCCCGACCGGCGCATCCGGACGACGGAACCGGTGATCCGCACCGGCACGGACGGTTCGTCGCGCAGATAGCGGGCGCCCGCCTCGCGCAGGACGGGCAGGTCGCCGGGCGAGAACTCGACCGGTTCGGCGGACGCCGCGCAGTCCTCGGGGACACCCGCGGCCGGCGCCCATTCGACGGCGATCCGGGCTCCCTCGGTGCCGCGCACCAGGGCGACGAGGGACTCGGTGAGCTCCCGGCTGACGCCGGCCTCGACCGCGCCGTCGAAGGCGTCCATGCCGCCGGCGGCCCGCTGGTAGTCGATGGCCTCGCGGATGGCGTACAGGGCCTGCTGGAGGCGTACGGCGAGCGGGCGAGCGGCGGCCACGGGGGCGAAGGCGGTGAGCCTGCGGCCACCGGTCGCCGAGCCGACCAGGACGTTCTCCAGCATCACGGCCGCCGGCCGGCGGTGCCGGGCGCCGTAGTAGCCCGCACGCGCACGTGTGGCGAGCGCGGCCGCGAGCAGCATCTGCCGGGCGGCCGTGCGCAGCTGCTCCTCGACCGTCCAGGGCGCGGTGTCCACCGGTCCGGGCGGTACGTCCCGCCACCACCGGATCTCGTCGCTGGGCACGGCGAGTCCGACGAGGACCTCGCGCGCCGAGGGGTTGCCGCTGCGGGACAGGGCGACCAGGGCCTCGCCGAGCAGGTCGTCGCTGTCGGGGAAGGCCCGGCTCTCGGGCACCAGCAGGCTGGTCCCGCCGCCGCCCGGCCCGGGCGGGGTCCAGCGGCCGTAGCGCCCGGGGGCGCCGCCGCGCCGCTGCCAGCCGTGCCGGTGCAGCAGGGCGCCGAGCACGGCGGGGTCGACGTCGGCGGGGTCGGGGGGACGGTTCCAGTGGGCGGCGTCCCCGGTGACGGGATGCGGCCTGCCCTCCCGCAGGGGCTCTTCGTACGGACGGTCCCTCATGGTCTGCCTCCCGTCCCGACCCGCGTCATGATCTCGCACAGCGCCCGGTCGTCGAAGATGCGCGAGGTCGGGAGCCGCACGGTGGTCCGGTGCCGGCCGGTGATCGGGTGGCCGGCCAGGTTGACCCAGTAGCAGCAGTGCCGCAGGTCGAGCCGGTCGTGGCTGGCGCGCAGCCAGTCGTCCTGGGAGCGCGGCACCAGCATCACGACGAGGATCTTGTGCACCGAGACCGGGGTGCGGGCGAGCTTGCGCAGATGGTCGTTGTCGAGCGTGAAGGAGAAGAAGCGGCCCGGCGGGTTCGGCGCGATCTGGTACGTGCACTTCAGCTGCACCTTGATGGTCACCTCGTCGTCGACGGTGTGGCCGGGTGAGCCATGGCTGACGTGCCAGTCGATGCCGTTGTCCGGGAACGGCTGCGACAGCGAGCAGCCGGCCGCCGCGGCGACCGCGTGCAGATAACCCACCTGCAGTGTCTCCATGCAGGCGGTGGTGGCGAGTGTGCCGCGATGGGGTGCCGTCCGTTCGGGCAGCAGCCCGCCCCGCTCGGGCTGCGCTATCACCATGACCAACAGCCTTCCAAGCCAAGTGTTTCCCCGCTGCGGGCCGCTGAACTGCAAAGACCCGCACTCCTGTTGTGTCCTTCCGGCGTACGGCGCAAACAGCCCGGGTATCACCAAACAGGCAGAAGACGGGACGTCAGCTGCCGTGGGTGAACGAGGAGTTGTGTTGCGATGACGTGCTGGTACGAGGGGCCGCTGGCCGCCTTCGACACGGAGACCACGGGCGTGGACGTCGAGACCGACCGGATCGTGTCGGCCGCCGTCGTGGTCCAGGACGCCCCGGGCACCCGGCCCCGGGTGACCCGTTGGCTGGTCAACCCGGGTGTGCCGGTGCCGGAGGCGGCGACGGCGGTGCACGGGCTGACGGAGGAACATCTGCAGCGCAACGGCCGCTGGCCGGCGCCGGTGATGTTCGAGATAGCGGAGGAGCTGGCCGAACACGCGACCATGCACCGCCCGCTGGTGGTGATGAACGCGCCGTTCGATCTGACGCTGCTGGACCGCGAGTTGCGCCGCCATCGCGCGTCGTCGCTCGACCGCTGGTTCGAGGCGTCACCGCTGCTGGTGCTCGACCCGCGGGTCCTGGACAAGCACCTCGACCGCTACCGCAAGGGCCGCCGCACGCTGACGGACCTGTGCGCGCACTACGGTGTCGTGCTGGAGGGCGCGCACGACGCCGGCGCGGACGCGCTGGCGGCGCTGGAGGTCGTACGGGCGCTCGGGCGGCGCTTCGCGACCCGGCTGGAGCGCCTGTCCCCCGCCGAACTGCACACCCTGCAGACCACCTGGCACGCGGCACAGGCACGCGGCCTGCAGGCCTGGTTCGCACGCAGCGGATCGGACGAGGCGGTGAGCACGGACTGGCCGCTGCGACCGGAGCTGCCGGCGGCGGCGTAGCTGCTCAGGGGCCCGGCACCGGACCCCGGTGATGGGCAACAAAAAAGCCGGTCCGCGAGTTGCGGACCGGCTCTTTCCCGGTGGGCGATACTGGGTTCGAACCAGTGACCTCTTCGGTGTGAACGAAGCGCTCTCCCACTGAGCTAATCGCCCGGGAACGCACTGAACAATACAGGTCCGGGCGGGCTTCCTTCAAACCGCTTCGAGGTACGCGGCCAGGCCGCGCCGCCCGGCCCGCATCATCAGCCGGTGGTTGGCGCGGAAGAACGGGCGTCCGGGCACGGCCAGTCGCCGCAGCAGGGGCTTGCCGACGTCGACCACCTGGTCGTAGCGGGCGAGGGTGCCGGAGCCGTCGGGGGTGACGGTCCAGCGGGCCCAGCCGTCCATGTCGCCGGACAACGCCGTCTCCAGGACCCCGGCGGCCGGGTCGCGGCGCACCTCGCGGGCGGTGATGGTCAGGTCGTACGGGAGGAACGCGCGGATGGTGAACAGGCCCGTGGTGTCGTCGAGACGGTGCACCGAGCGCACCTGGGGCCACCAGCGCGGGTAGTCCTCGGGACGCTCCAGAGCCCCGTAGACGACGTCGGCCGAGGCGGTCAGGGACCACAGGCTGAGGAAGCGATAGTGGGTCCAGTCCATGGGCGGAGTCTGTCCCGTCCCCAGCACCGCACACCGGTATCTGAGTACGTTCTGAGTACGCGCACTCATGTCGGGTGACGTGACGCGGACCACACTCCAGGGCATGACGTACCCTCTGCCCCCGGTCGAGGAGCTGCGGCTCATCGATGCGGAGCTGTGGCAACTCGACGCCCGCCGGGCCCAGTTGCTGACCCGCCGCGCCCGGCTGGTCGCCGCCCTGCACCGTCCGGTGCCGCCGATGCCCCTCGCGCCGCCGCGCCCCGAGGCCTCCGCGCCGCGCGTGCAGAACGTGCTGCTCGTGCTCGGCGGTGTGCTCCTCACCATCGCGGCGGTGGCGTTCACGCTGGTCAGCTGGGGGCATCTGGGCATCGCCGGGCGGGCCCTGGTGCTCGGCGCGGTCACCCTGGCCGCGCTCGCGGCGCCGGTGGCGCTGCTGAAGCGGGGGCTCGGATCCACGGCCGAGTCGGTGGCGGGTCTGGGTCTCGCGCTGACCGTGCTCGACGCGTACGCACTGCACGAGGTGGCGTTCACCGGCACGGGCGGCACGGCATACGCGGCGCTCGCCGCGGCGGCACTGGCGGGGCTGTGGGCGGCGTACGGGCTGCTGCCGCCGACAGCACCACTGCGCTCGCCCGTCCCCGCCGCGCTGCTCTCGACCCAACTCCCGCTGCTCCTCTGGGCGCTGGCGGTGGGCGGGGGCCCGTACCGCATCGCGTCGGCGCTCCTGGCGACGGCCGGATTCGACACGGTCGTGGCACTCATGAGCACCGCCGGGGCCGTCCGCCTCGTCGCCGCCGTCGGCGCGTGCGGCACGGGCGCCCTCGGCGCATGGACGGCCGGCTGGCTCTCCTGGGACGCAGCCGGCCCGAGCGCCGCCGCCCGTGCGGCGGCGCTCCTCGCCCTCGCGGCGGTGATCGCGCTCGGCGCCGCATGGCGCCTGGAGCAGCCGGTCACCGCCGCGGGTGGCGCTGTGGCGGGTGGTCTGCTGCTGGTGACGGCGCTCGGCGGCCTCCTGCGCGTGACGCTGCCGGACGACTGGACGGTGCCCGGCCATCTGGCCTTGGGCGTCGCCCTGCTGGCGGCCGTACGAGCTCCGCTCCCCGAGCCCGTACGCCGCGGCCTTCTCCTGGCCTCGGGCGCAGTCCAGGCCCTGGCGCTGCTGTGGACCGTCCCGTTGGTCGCCGTCACCCTCCTGGGCCCCGTCGCCCGGGCGACACACGTCTGGTCCGGCGCCCCGTCCGACGCGCGCGCCACGGTGACGGCCGACGCGCCGTGGCCGACGCACGCGATAGCGGTGCCGGTCGTCCTCGCGGTCGTCACCGCCGTGCTGCTACTGGCAGTCCGCGACACGACCTGGCGCCCACGGGCCCTCGTCGGCGCCCTGACCCTGGCGTGGGCCACCGCTCTCGTCCTCCCGGCGGTGCTCGAACTGCCGTATGCCGCCGGGCTGTCGGTCCAGGGGGTCACGACGGCGGCAGCGCTGCTGATGGCCGGATCCATACGTCACCACGCCCCCGCGCAGGAGCCCGGCCGCCCGAGCGCGCAGGCGACCGCCTACCTGCCCGCGCAGGTGACCGCCCTGGTCCTCGCGCTCCTCACCGCCCTCGCCCTCTCCTTCGGCGCGCTCGCGACGCGGACGGCGACCTTGACCGTGCTCTGCGCCCTGACGGCCCTGTTCGCGGGGGCATCCCTCGTCTCGCGTCTCGCCCCGGTCACGGCCCCCGCCGCGCTCACCCACGCCACCGCGCTCGCCGTCGCCACGGGCGCCGCCGCCGGCTGGCAGCCGTCGCACACGGCCCTGCTCGTGCTGGCGGTGCCCGTGGCCGCCGCGCTCCTCGCCGCGCGTCTCGGCGACTCCCCGGCGACCGTCCCGGTGGAGGCGGCGGGAGCGGCGGCCGGGCTGCTCGCGACCGGGCTCGCCCTCGCCGACCCGCCGATGCTGGCCCTCATGCTCGGCCTGTGCGCAGTGATCACCGCGGGCGTGGCGATCCGCCCCGACCGCCGCCCCGTCGGCCATGCGTCCGCGGCCCTGTTCGCCCTGGCCGCCTGGGTGCGGCTGGCGTCCTGGGGTGTCTCGGCACCCGAGGCGTACACGCTCCCGGTCACCGTCCCGGCGCTGTTCCTCGGCGTACTGCGCAGGCGGCACGATCCGCGGACCTCGTCCTGGACGGCGTACGGCCCCGGACTCGGCGCCACCTTGCTGCCGAGCCTCGCCGCCGCCTGGGGCGACCCGCACTGGACCCGTCCCCTGCTGCTGGGCACGGCGGCGCTCCTGCTCACCCTGCTGGGCGCCCGGCACCGGCTG
This sequence comes from Streptomyces sp. NPDC001406, assembly GCF_042895285.1. Lineage (NCBI taxonomy): Bacteria > Bacillati > Actinomycetota > Actinomycetes > Kitasatosporales > Streptomycetaceae > Streptomyces > Streptomyces sp. NPDC001406. The sequence continues at coordinate 322,227 of NZ_JBIAWG010000007.1, read as the reverse complement.
CAGGCGCCGCTCGTGCTCGGCGGCGGCGTGCTCACCCTGGTCGCGCTGCACGAACTCGCCCCGTATCTCGTGCAGATGGCCGGCGCGCTGCCCCGCTGGGTGCCTCCCGCCCTCGCCGGACTGCTCCTGCTCGCGCTCGGGGCGACGTACGAGCAGCGCATCCGGGACGTCCGGCGGGTGCGGGAGGTCCTGGGGAAGATGAACTGAGCGGCTACGACGGCATCTTGTCGCCGAGCAGCGCCAGGTTCTCGATGGCGGCGAGGCCGTAGAGCGCGGTGTCGTTCGAGGACACCCAGCTCGCCTCGCCGCCCGCGACCAGCGTGGCCGGGCCGGTCAGCTGCTCCGTCCTCCACGGCGAGGACTCCGCATAACCGTCGGAGCTGTAGAACTTCGTCCAGGCACGCTTGGCGAGCGTCGCGTCGCCGGTCTGTACGGCGGCGTAGGCGTCGAGGCGCGAATGGCCCTGGAAGAGCAGCAGGGTGCCGAAGTTGGAGCCGTAACGGGCCGTCTGCTCGGCCTTGGTGGCGTTGAAGTAGCGGCAGTAGTCGAGGTAGGCCTCCTTGAACCGCGGCATGTCGACGAGGTGGATGAGCTCGGCGCACAGTTCGTTGAGGCCGAAGACGGCGGAGAGGTGGGACACCGAGACCACGGGCGTGTCGGCGACGGCGAACCTGCCGGTGTCGAGGTCGTACAGACCGCTGCCCTGCACGAAGCCGTTGGGCTGGGCGGCGATGGTCTCCATGGTGGACAGCACGCGCGCCTTGGCCTTCTCCCACTTGGGGCCCTTGCGCTCCCACTCGGTGAGCCAGGCCGACACCAGTCCGCTCCAGTCGGTGCCGAAGCCGATCGACAGGGCGTGCCGGTCGGGTGTGTACGGCTCGGTGCGGATCTTGCGGATCGGGTCGAGGACGAGGAACGTCTCGTCGGAGTCGACATTGGCGTGCATGAGGTCGCCGACGCGCTCGTCGGCGGTGAGGAAGTAGTAGTAGCGCCGGTAGGTGGTGTTGGCGATGCGCTGCTGCTTGGCGCTGTCGGCGAAGTGCTGCACGCCGTGCCGGGTACCGAGTCCGGCCCATTTGCCCAGGTGGTAGACGTCGACCTCGCCGGTGTGCCGGGTCATGGCCTCGGCGAAGCGGAAGATGTCGGCGCGGCCGGAGCGCAGGTAGGCGAACCAGAGCCACAGGTCGGGCGACAGCTCGGAGTTGTCCCAGGCGTAGCCGCCGACGTCGTACCGCCACTGGTGCCGGACCGTGTCATAGGTGTGCATGATGTCGCCGTAGTCCCAGAAGCCGTACCAACGGCGCATCTCTACCTGGTCCTTGTAGTAGGTGAAGAGGAAGTCGAGGTGGTCCTCGATCTTCGCCTTGGCGGCCGTCGAGCGGTCGGGCTCGGAGTAGAGGCCGGGGCCGAAGACCTTGGCCTTGATCAGCTGCTTGGGCGGGGCGGCGAGCTGCGGCAGGACGCGGACCGCGGCGACCTGGTCCGCGAGGGTCTGCGGGGCCGGGGTGGACTCGTTGGCCCAGAAGAGGAGTTCGGAGGTGCGGGCGATGCCGTAGGGAGTGCCGAACCCGGGCTCGTAGTCCTCGTAGGTGATGTTGAGGCCCTCCAGCTGCTCGGGGTAGGTGTCCTGGCCCATGCCGTCGTGGTAGAAGCGCAGGTCCATGGGCTGTGCCTCGGGCGACCAGAGCCAGAGGGTGACGGTCGCCTCGTCGGTGTGGGCGTCGCGGATGTCGAGCTGGGCGGGGAACTGCTCCCAGAAGTCCCTGAGCCCGAAGGAGAATCCGCCGCTCGCCCCGCCCACATAACCGAACCCGGAGGCCCGCCCGCCACCGCCGGCGGCGATCCAGCCGTACCCCTTCCTCGTCCGCTTGCGGACGGTGAAGCCGTCGGCGGAGAGCTGGGAGAGGGTGTAGTCGCCCCACTGCGGGATGTACTGGAGCCGGGTCGTGACGCGCTGGTCCCAGGTGGCGGGATCGGGCAGCCTCCGGCCCGCGTACTGGGCCGCCTGCACGGCCGCCCCCGGGTCACGGCGCAGCCCGGTGATGCCCTGGACGGCCTCCCGCAGCAGGCCCGTTCCCTCGCCGCCGATGCGGATGTGCCGGTCGTAGGCGGCGTCCCGCATGGGCACGGTGAAGCGGACACCGAGCCCGCGGACGAAGTCGCCGCTCGCCTTCCCCGGCTCCTGCGTCCCGTCGTAGGTGATCGTGTGCACCATCCGGAAGGAGTCGGCGCCCGCGTAGAAGTAGAGCCGGATCGAGAACGGCAGCCAACTGCGGTCGCCCTTGCGGTGCTTGCCGTCGATGCGGACCACGGCACGGACCGGTCCGTCCTGCTCGACGGTGACCGACGCGATCGCGCCGTCGAAGCGCTCGGTCTTCACCGTGCCCTGGTCCTCGTCCTCGATCTCCGGCCCGCGGAGGAGGACGAGACGGCCGTTCCTGGCGATCTCCGTCGAGCCGCGGGTGACCGACTTGACGAGCGTGGCACCGGACGTGCCGATCCGGACGGTGATGACGCCGGTCGACACATCGACGGTCCCGCCGCTCTTGTCGACGGTCACCTTCTTGTCGGGGGACTGCGGTGTGCCCGCCGCGAGGGTGAGCTTTCCGCTGCCCGAGGAGACCGCGTGCGCGGTCCACTTGAGGGAGCCGTCCGGCCAGTGGGCGATCGGCCAGGACTGCACGGGCACGGCCCTGCCGTCCGAGTCCGTCAGCTCGAAGGTCTGGTCCTCCTGGTACGCGCCCATCGGCCAGGGCACGCCGACGGTGGAGCCGGGGGCCGCGCCGAGGCCGCCGTCCTCCAGCCAGTCGAGGGTCACCGGGTCCGCGTCGGCGGCCTGGGCTCCCGGCGCGGCCTGGGCGTCCTTCGACCCCAGTGCCCAGCTGAACTGGGCGGCGGCTCCGGCGACGGCCGCCGCCTTGAGGAGGGACCTGCGGGGAATGGAAGACATATCGGATTCAGCCTTTCCTATCCGTGCGAACGCAAGGCGGTCAGGGGCATGACAGTGCGAGGTACGGCGCCGAGGCACCGACCCTGATCGAGGAACCACCGCTCAGCGGCGCCGGTACCGCTCCTCCACGGCGACGGCCGCGGCCACGACGGCCCCCAGCACGGGGACCGCAAGCGGCGCGATGAGCAGCGCGGAGCAGACGACGAGCACAGCTCCGCCGACGAGCAGGAAGGATCCGGCGGGGTCGAGCACGGTACGACGGCCCGCGTCCGCGAGCAGCGCGCGCCAGGTGTCCCCCGGCGCCCAGACCGCGGCCGCGCGCAGCCCGGCGACGGCGAGCCCGATCACCGCGAACATCCCCGCGGCCCCGACGAGCGGCCCACCCGGCAGCCCGGCACGCGCCGCCCGGACGTCCACCCAGGCGGCGGCCACCGCACCCCACCCGACGGCGCCGACGACCCAGCCGCCGCGCAGGGCGGCCCGCAAGTCCACGACGAACTCCCGCCACCCACCGCGCTCATGGGCCGTACGCCGCCGCAGATGCCGGGCGCCGGCCGCAAAGGCCGCCGGCCAGGTGACGACCCCCAGCGAGGCCACAGCGATCCACACACCCGTGAGCAGACACTCGGCGAAGACGGCGAACCTCTCCGCGAACACCGGCTCGCGCCGCGCCCTCACCCGTACGTCGGCCACGGCCTCAGCCCTTCAGTCCGGAGGTCGCCATCCCGTCGATCAGATACCGCTGGAAGGCGAGGAAGAACAGCAGCACGGGCAGCAGCGCGACCAGCGACATGGCGATCATGCCGCCGTAGTTGGCGGCCACGCCGTCGGAGTCGCGGAACATCATCAGCCCCAGGGAGACGGTGTACTTGCCGGGCTCGTTGAGGTAGATCAGCGGGCCCATGAAGTCGTTCCAGGCGTTGATGAAGGTGAAGATCGCGCTGGTGATGAGCGCGGGCCGGCACAGCGGCAGCACGATCGACCAGTAGATGCGCAGATGACCGCAGCCGTCCAGCCGGGCGGCCTCGTCCAGCTCGCGGGGCAGGTTCCGCATGAACTGCACCATGAGGAAGACGAAGAAGGCCTCCGTGGCGAGGTACTTGCCGATCAGCAGCGGAGCGTAGGTATTGATCCAGTGCAGCTTCTGGAACATCACGTACTGCGGGATCAGGAGCACGTGGTACGGCAGCAGTAGCGTGCCGATCATGAGTGAGAACAGCAGGTTCCGGCCGACGAACCTGATGCGGGCGAAGGCGTATGCGGTCAGCGAGCAGGAGATCAGGATGCCGACGACGGAACCGACCGCGTAGAAGAGGGAGTTCTGGAAGAACGTCCAGATCGCGACATCGGCTATGCCGTCCGCGAGGCCCTTGAAGTTTCCGAGGATCGGATGGCCCGGGAACAGCTGGAGGCTGTTGATGATGTCCTTGCTGGGCTTGAACGAGGCGCCGACGACCCAGACGACCGGATAGAGGATGACGGCGAGGATCAGCAGGGCGCCCAGGTGCCAGCCGAGCGAACCGGTCCGCCGACGGCCCCCTCCCGTCGCCTTCGTCGTCATGACACTCATCGGGCCTCCTCCTCGTAGTGCACCCACTTCTTCTGGGACCAGAAGAGGACGGCCGTCACCAGAGCCACGGCGAGCAGCAGCATCCAGGCCATCGCCGCGGCGAAGCCCATCTGGGAGTTCTTGAAGCCCTGCTGGTAGAGGTAGCAGGTGTAGACGAGCGTGGCGTCCGCGGGACCGCAGTAGGTGTTGGAGACGACGTACGCCGACCCGAAGATCTGGAACGAGTGGATGGTCTCCAGGAGCACGTTGAAGAACAGCACCGGGGAGATCATCGGCAGGGTGATGTTCCAGAACTTCCTCAGCGGCCCCGCGCCGTCCATCTCGGCAGCCTCGTAGAGCTCCCTGGGCACCTGTTTGAGCCCGGCCAGGAAGATCACCATCGGCGCCCCGAACTGCCAGACGGTCAGCGCCACCAGGGAGTACAGGACCCAGTCGGCGTTGCCGACCCAGCCGCCGACGTGGAAGCCGAGCAAGGACTGCGTACGGTCCACGACGGCGCCGTCGGAGAAGATCGACCGCCAGACGAAGCCGACCGACACGCTCGCGCCGATGAGCGAGGGCGCGTAGAAGGCGGCCCGGTAGAAGGCCTGGCCACGGCGGCTCTGCGCGAGCAACAGGGCGACGCCGAGGGCGAGCAGCAGCTTCAGCGGGGTGCCGATGACCACGTACTTGGCCGTCACCTCGACCGACTTCTGCCACCGGGGGTCGTCGAACATCTTGGTGAAGTTGTCGAACCCGACCCACTTCGGGGTGTTGAAGAGGTTGTAGTCCGTGAAGGCGAAGTAGAGCGAGGCGACCATCGGGCCTGCGGTCAGCAGCACAAAGCCCGCGATCCACGGGGACATGAACAGATAGCCGGCGAGGTTCTCCCGGCGGCCCCGCCGCCCCCTGGCCGTGGGGGCGGCGGAGCGGGCCTTCCGGGTGGCGGGCACGGATTCCTTGACGAGCGTCACGGAGGTTCCCATCGGACTTGTCGGGCTGATCGGGCGGTCGGGCTGATCGGGCGGTCGGGCTGATCGGTCTGATCGGGCTTGTCGGCCTGATCGGACCGAGGCACAGCCGGCTCAGGCTTGGAAGGCGGCTTCGGACTCGGTGAAGAACTGCTTGACCGAGTTCGCGACCGTGGTCTTGCCCTGTCCGAGGTCACCGCCGATGCGCAGGAAGGCGGCCTCGACGGTGTCGGCACCGGAGGGGTGCGGCGTGATCGTGCCGAGGACGCCGGACTTGGCGGTGTCCGCCTCGTACTGCGCGATCTCCTTGCTCACCGCGTCGGTCGGCCTGAACGCCGCGTACTGCTCGGTGCTCGCCAGGATGCCCCGGTCGTAGCCCATGATCTTGCCGACCTCGGGGTCGTGGACCATGAAGTCGATGAACTGGGCGACTTCCTTGGGGTGCGCGGTACGGGCCGAGGCGCTCAGCATCAGCGACGCCAGGTACTGGCCGGTGTGCGTGCCGTCCACCGTGGGGATCGGGGCCAGGCCGTAGGTGCTGCTGCCCTCCGCCGAGTAGCGGACCGTGAAGTTGTCCCAGGTGAACTCCGAGGCGCCGTGGCCGGCGGAGAGCGAGGACTTGGGCTGGTCCTGGGAGACGACCTTCGGGTCGGTGACGATGCCTGCCTTCACCCGGTTGTAGCCGTCCTGCCACCACTCCGTCAGATCGGCCTTGTCGAAGCCGAGTCCGTCCTTGGTGAAGAACGCCTTGCCGTTCTGCCGGAGGTACAGGTCGTAGAGGTACATGATGGTGAAGTAGCCGGTGTCGCCGGGGATCCTGGTCTTGTCGTGGATCGTCTTCAGGGCCTTGAAGTACTCGTCCCAGGTCCAGCCCGCCCGAGGGTCCACGCCCGCCCGCTGGAAGACCTTCTTGTCGACGACCAGCGCCATGGTGTTCGAGCCGACGGGGACGCCGAGCTGCTTGCCGTCCACCTCGCCGACCTTGGTGACACCGGCGCGGAAGTGATCCAGGCTCAGATTGCCTGCCTGCACCTGGGACTTCAGGTCGAGAAGAATGCCTCTCTTGTCGTACTTCCGAAGAAATCCGACGGCATTCTGGAAAACGTCCGGCGGATTTCCGCCCGCGGCCTGCGTCTGAAACTTCTCCCAGAACGAGAGATACGTCTGGAAGTCGGTCTTGACCTTGATCTTCGGATACTTCTTCTCGAAGAGCGCGATGCTCTGATTGATCCTTTTCGCCCGCTCCTCGGCACCCCACCACGAGTAACGGATCGTCACCGTCCCGCCCCCGGAACCGCTGTCGCCGCCACACCCCGTCGTGGCGGCCAGCCCGAGCGCGGCCGCCGATGCCCCGGCCGCCTTCAGGATCGTTCGCCTCTCCACATTCCCGCTGGTTCCCACAGTCGAACCCTCCCCGCGCGTCACCGCTGCATATATGAATCGTTTCAAGTAAGCGCTTGCTGGCACAAGGTACGGAGGGCCCAGGGGTGCGTCAATGACTCGGACAGGATTTTCTCGCGCGGGGCGCCGGGCGGCAGGTCGACGAGGGTGGGGCGGCGAGCCGGGAGCAACTGGAAGGTTTGGGCCGCCCCCGAGCCGTCACACCTGGGCGTTTGACTCCCGCGGCCGGCCGAATCGCCCAAATGGCCGAGCCGATGCCTCACAGCGCAGCGGGACGCGGCCGGCGCCGAACGACCGACGGCCCGCCTGCGGTGATGCAGACGGGCCGTCGGTTCCGGGTGGGCGATACTGGGTTCGAACCAGTGACCTCTTCGGTGTGAACGAAGCGCTCTCCCACTGAGCTAATCGCCCGGGCGCAGGGAGAACATTACCCCATGTCACAGGGTGCCTCCGACCAGCGCCGACCGGTGCGGATCACTGATGCTTGAGCTTCCAGGGCATCACGACGCCGAACTTCCAGACGTAGATCCCGACGAGGACGGCCACGATCACCAGGCCGATCACCGTCAGGGCGATGTTGCGCCGACGGACCTTCGGGTCCAGCGCCCGCTGGGCCGCCTCGGTGACCTTGCGCTTGGTCCAGCGGAGCACGAGCTGGGCCCAGACGAACTCGGTGGCCCAGATCGCCATACCGCCGAAGATCACCACCCAGCCGGGTCCCGGCAGCGGCAGCAGGATGATGCCGGTGACCACGACCGCCAGGCCGACGACGAAGATGCCGACCTGCCAGCTCACGTGCAGGGCGCGCCGCGCCTTGATGAACTCCGGCGCCTTCGATCCGAGCCCGCCCTCGACGCGCACCCCGTCAGCCTCCGCCTCGCCGGACGCCACCGCGACGTCGCTCGGCTCGTTACTCCCCGTATTCATACGGCCAAACCCTACCCGAGTGAAACAGGTCACCGGAATGGTCGTACCTCGCGTACTGGTTCTCGGCCGGAAGAGTTACGTAAAGACACGCAAAACACTCAGAGGGGTTTACAACGGCACCGTAGGTGGCATGTCGATTTCGCCGACGTGCGAATCCCCGAGCGCACACTGAGCGAAAGGCCCTGGCGCTTATGAACACCACGGTCAGCTGCGAGCTGCACCTGCGCCTCGTTGTGTCGAGCGAGTCCTCCCTGCCTGTCCCCGCAGGCCTGCGGTACGACACGGCCGACCCCTACGCCGTGCACGCCACCTTCCACACCGGAGCCGAGGAGACCGTCGAGTGGGTGTTCGCCCGCGACCTCCTCGCCGAGGGTCTGCACCGGCCCACAGGCACCGGCGACGTCCGCGTCTGGCCGTCCCGCAGCCATGGCCAGGGCGTCGTGTGCATCGCCCTGAGCTCCCCGGAGGGGGAAGCCCTGCTCGAGGCCCCTGCGCGGGCCCTGGAGTCCTTCCTGAAGCGGACGGATGCCGCCGTGCCTCCCGGCACGGAACACCGGCACTTCGATCTGGATCAGGAGCTCTCGCACATCCTGGCGGAAAGCTAGGTCGCGGCCCCTCGAAGCCGCCCGGCGCCGTCCACTCGGGGAGACGGCTCGGGCCCAAGACAATCGCATACGGGATGCGCACCGGCGCCGTCACCGTGGGTTTCCGCGGGGGCGGCGTCGGTGTGCGCGGGCGTCCGGCGCCCGCGGTCACGGAGCGTGCTCCGGGGAACCCCTTCGGCCACCGGAACGTTCTACCGGCAGCCAGCCACTACCATCGGCCAGCATCGGCGGGCGCCCGCCCGACCCCCAGGCCAGGGAGCAAAACGTGCTGATCACCCACGACACCCGGTGCGCCCTCGACACCGTGGTGGATCTGGTGAACACCGTGCCGGAGGACGACACGACGGCGGACGGACTGCCGGATGTCGCAGCCCTCGAAGTTTTCGTGCGAACGCACAAAATAAGTGATGTAGGGATCCTGTCCGAGTTCGACCTGTCGGCGGTGCGCAAGATCCGCGGACGGTTCGCGGGGATCTTCGCGGCCCCGGACGCCCGGTCCGCGGCCGGCCTGATCAACGAACTGGTCGCCGCCGCGGGCACGACGCCCCGGCTGACGGACCACGACGGCTACGACTGGCATGTGCACTACTTCGCCCCCGGCGCCTCCGTGGCCGACCACCTCGCGGCCGACTGCGGAATGGCACTGGCCTTCTTCGTGGTCGCCGGGGAGCAGGAGCGGCTCAGGCGCTGCGAGGCCCCCGACTGCCGGCGCGCCTTCGTCGATCTCTCCCGGAACCGCTCGCGGCGCTACTGCGACAGCCGCACCTGCGGAAACCGGCTGCACGTGGCCGCGTACCGGGCGCGCCGCAAGGAAGCGGCGGGCTGACCGCCCGGCCTGCCCTTCTCGATACGGGACACCTCGGTGCCGACGCCCGTCCCGGCGGGTGGCGCCGGGAGGAGCGTGTACGGCTCAAAGCCACAGCAGATCGTGCAGCGCGGCCATGAGGAGCAGACACCCGATCACCGCAAGAAAGATCATCAGCGGTGGCTGGGAAAGGGCGAAGAGGCATCCACGCGGCTCGTCCTTCGGCGGCGCGGCATCGCTCTGTGTCGTGTCCAGCATCTCGCGGCGATGATGACCCAGGGAGCACCCTCCGCGCGATCAACACGCCCGTTGGATGCGGGAGTTCGCCGAATTCTGTGATGTCCGGTCCGGTTCCGGTCCGACCATGATCACTTCCGGGTGCGGTCTCGACCCACTGTGTCGTTTCAGTGCGTCACGCGGCCGTCATGTGCGCTGCTTCCTGAACCGTCATATGCCGTGCTTCTTGAGGATGGCCTCGATGTCGCTGAAGTCGTCCGTGGCGCCGGTGGCGCGGGGCGTGGTCGTCGGCCGGGTCGCCGGGCCGAGAGAGGGCGCGGAGGCCGTCGGAGCCACCGCCGTCTCGCTCCGGGCGGCGCGGGCGGCCCTGCGCTCCGCACGGGTGCCCCCGCGCCGGCGTTCGACGGCGCGTGTGGTCGCGAGCAGGGCCCAGGCCCCGCCCAGCAGGCCGAAGCCGATCCAGGCCGTGGGGCTGAACGCGGTGTCGGCCAGCCAGCCGACGACACCGGTCATCACCAGGCCGACGGGAATCAGCGAATAGGACGCGATACGGACCGCCGCCAGGAAGCGCTTGCGGTACGCGGTGACCGCAGCGATGCCCAGGCCGGCCGCGGACACGGCGGAACAGACGGTCTCGGCAATCATCCGGTCCTCCTGGCGGGCTCGGTCGGGCAGGGCGGAAGAGAGAGTGCGCTTACGGAAGAGCGAGCTGCGCTTCGTCCCTTCCATCCTGCACCGCCCGGTACCCGCAATGCCATGGTCGGGCCCGACATCAGGGACATCTCCGGGTCGCATCCTCCCCAGGTGCCGGTCACCGCCGTACGGTCCCCATTCGGCCCCCGGCAGGCTCGCCTGGGAGACTGGTGCCCATGAGTGACTCCTCCCCCGCACCCACCGGTACCCCCGTTCCCGTACTCGACGTGTGGTGCGAACTCCAGTGCCCGGACTGCCGCAGCGCCCTGGACGACCTCCACGCCCTGCGCGCCCGCTACGGCGACCGGCTGGAGCTGCGGCTGCGGCACTTCCCGCTGGAGAAGCACAAGCACGCCTTCGCCGCCGCGCAGGCCGCCGAGGAGGCTCTGGAGCAGGGGAAGGGCTGGGCGTACGTGGAGGCCGTGCTCGGCCGGGTCGAGGAACTGGACCGCAAGGGAGAACCCCTCCTGGTCGAGGTCGCCGGCGAACTCGGTCTGGACGCCGAGGAGTTCGACACCGCGCTGATCGACGGGCGGCACATCCTGATCGTCGACGCCGACCAGGCCGAGGGCAAGGCGATCGGTGTGACGGGCACCCCGACGTATGTCATCGGCGGTGAGCGCCTCGACGGCGGCAAGAGCCAGGAGGGGCTGCGCGAGCGCATCGAGGAGATCGCCGACCGGCTGCTGGCCGGGGAGAGCTGACCTCGGAGCAAGCTCTTGTACGTCGAGACCTCAGAGCAGGTTCTTGTACATCGAGTACGACGTCGGCACGTATCCCAGTGACGCGTACAGCCGCTCGGCCGGTGTGTTGCCGGCGAAGACGTTGAGGCCCAGGACGCGCTTTCCGGCGGCGATCGCCTGGGCCTCGGCCAGCAGCATCAGCGAGCGTCCGTGGCCCCGGCCGCGGGCGTGCTCGTCGGTCTCCACGTCGTACACGTACGCCGTGTCCCCGGCGAGCGACAGCCACAGGGTCCCGACCCTGGCTCCCTCCCGCTCCAGCACGCTCACCAGCATGTTCTCGGTCGCAAGGCCCTGGGGCAGCAGCAGTGCGTGGTCGTGCTCCGACTTGGCCCGCACCTCGGCCCCGGGCACGCCGCGGTCGATCCAGTCCTGCGCGTAGTCCGCGAGCTTGCGCGCGAGCCAAGGCCCGTACTCGGCCTCGGTCATGGGTCTGCCCCGGCTGCCCGCGGGCAGTCCGGGCGGTGTGTCGCCGAGCGGCTTCTCCATGCCGCGGTTGCGGTGCACGTAGCCGAGCGCCGTGGCGAGCCGCAGCGCGCCCTCGGCGTCGGCGGGCACCGAGACCTCGACGCGCTTGCAGCCCCAGCCGCGCGTCACCTCCTCGGCGGCGAGCGCGGCCACCGCGCCCCGGCCGCGTCCGCGGTCGGGCTCCTCGATGCGCAGATCGTCGATCCGGGCGACGGAGGGCCCGAAGACCGGGTGCGTGGAGAGGTGCACCACACCGACGGGACGGCCGTTCACGCACACCTGGAAGTGGCGCGACAGCGCCCCGTCGGTGGCGCGCTGAAGCGGCTCGGTCGGCCGCAGGGTAGTGGTCATCACGGGTGTTCTACCCGTTCCCCGGGCCCGGAGCAGCCCAATATCCGGGGCCCCGTCCGGAAGCGTCGGGGAGCGACCGGGCCGGTCAGGGGTCGAGGTCGTGCCCGGAGCGCTCGTCGAAGATCCGCATCGCCTTGGCGGTCACCGGGCCCGGCGCGCCGGGCAGTTCGCGGGCGTCGACGCGGTGCACGGCCTGTACGTCCCGGAGGGTGGACGTGAGGAAGACCTCGTCGGCGCGTTCCAGGACGTCCAGCGGCAGGTCGGTCTCCTTGGCGCCGGTCCACTCGACGGTCAGGGCGCGGGTGATGCCGGGAAGGCAGCCGGAGGCGAGCGGCGGGGTGTGGATCTCGCCGTCGAGGACGACGAAGACGTTCGAGCCCGTGCCCTCGCAGAGTTGCCCGACCGTGTTGGCGAACAGCGCCTCGGAGGCGCCCTGTTGACCGGCCCGGGCGAGGGCGACGACATTCTCGGCGTACGAGGTCGTCTTCAGGCCGGTCAGCGCGCCCCGCTCGTTGCGGGTCCATGGGACGGTGATCACGGCGGTGGAGTCGGCGCGACGGGTGGTCTCGCCGAGGGCGACCACCAGGGTCGGGCCGTGCTCGCCGCGGTCGGAGCCGAGGGGGCCGTGGCCGCCGGTGTAGGTGATCCGCAGCCGGCCCAGTGGCATCGGGTTGGCCTCCAGGACGGCGGCGCAGGCGCGGCGCACCTCGTCGTGGTCCGGGTCGGGCAGCCCCAGCCCCCGGGCCGAGCGGGTCAGCCGGTCCAGGTGGCGGGTGAGCGCGAACAGCTTCCCGTCGGTCGCCTTCACCGTCTCGAAGATGCCGTCGCCCACGGTCAGCCCGTGGTCGAAGACGGAGACACGGGCGGATTCGATGTCCTGCAGCCCGCCGTCCAGCCAGATCTTCACCCAAGACCCCTTCCACTCTCCGCGTACGTGCCCGACGCTACCGCGAGCAGCCGGGACGCCTTCAGTTCGGTCTCCCGCCACTCCCCCTCGGGGTCGGATCCCCAGGTGATACCGGCGCCGGTGCCGAAGCGCAGCGTCGCCGCGCCCTGCGCGGACCGGTCGATCCAGAAGGTGCGGATGCCGACGGCCAGCTCGCCGGTGCCCCGGTCGGCGTCGACCCAGCCGATGCCGCCGCAGTACGGGCCGCGGGGCGCCGTCTCCAGGGCCTCGATGATCCGCAGGGCGCTCGACTTGGGCGCGCCGGTGACGGAGCCGGGCGGGAAGGCGGCCGCGAGCAGCCCGGGCCAGCCCGCGCCGTCACGCAGCTCACCGCGGACCGTCGACACGAGGTGGACCAGGCCGGGGTGCTTCTCCACGGCGCACAGGTCGGGGACGGTCACGCTGCCGGTGGCGCAGACCCGCCCGATGTCGTTGCGGACCAGGTCCACGATCATCACGTTCTCGGCGTAGTCCTTCTCCAGGAGGTCCGCCTCGGTGCGCCCGGTGCCCTTGATCGGTCCGGACTCGACGATCAGTCCGGCACGGCGCAGAAAGAGCTCGGGCGAGGCCGTGGCGATCTCCACCCCGTCCCCGGGCAGCCGAATCGTTCCCGCGTACGGCGCCGGGTTGCCGCGGGCCAGCAGTGCGGTCAGGGCGTCCACGTCGGCGTCGGGGGCGACCGGCGCGGAGAGCACCCGGCAGAGGTTGGCCTGGTAGACCTCGCCGGCCGCGATGTGCTCGCGTATCCGGTGCACGGCCGCGATGTACGCCGCTCGGTCGAGGGACGACGTCCAGTCGCCGGCCGCCGGGCCCCGCCACCGGCCCGGCACCGGGGCGGGCACCGGCTCGTCCCGTACGTCCGCGAAGCGGGCGCAGGTCAGCCGCCCCTCGAAGTCCGCGCAGACCGCCCAGAAACCGGAGGAGTCCAGGGCCGCGGGATCACTGGTGACATCGAGCAGGCCGGTGGCGACACGGTCGCCGAAGCGGGCAAGAGGAGCAAGGTCGTGCACGGAGTCGAGTCTATGGCGGGTGTCGTCAAGGTGGCCCGGGCATGTCCCGCCGGTGCCCTGACCGCGTCCTTCGGCGGGTGCAGCGCAGCACGCTGCGCAAACGCGTTTTTGTGCTGGCCCGGGAATCCGCTAGAGTTCAACACGTCGCCGGGACGCGGAAGCGGACCGAAACGACAGGCGGACGTAGCTCAGTTGGTAGAGCGCAACCTTGCCAAGGTTGAGGTCGCGAGTTCGAGCCTCGTCGTCCGCTCGAAGGAACCAGGGGTCTTCCCGATCCCCTACACTCCTGGTGGAGTGGCCGAGAGGCGAGGCAACGGCCTGCAAAGCCGTCTACACGGGTTCAAATCCCGTCTCCACCTCCAAGGACGATTAGCTCAGCGGGAGAGCGCTTCCCTGACACGGAAGAGGTCACTGGTTCAATCCCAGTATCGTCCACTGATCCGCGAGGATCCCCGCGCGATTAGCTCAGCGGGAGAGCGCTTCCCTGACACGGAAGAGGTCACTGGTTCAATCCCAGTATCGCGCACGCAGTACTCCCGGACGATTAGCTCAGCGGGAGAGCGCTTCCCTGACACGGAAGAGGTCACTGGTTCAATCCCAGTATCGTCCACGCACCGGAGCCCCCGGCCGTCTCGTACGGCCGGGGGCTCCGTCGTGCGCGGCTCAGCTGGAGAACAGCATGTGGCCGAAGCTCTTGTGGCGGTGGTGGCCGCCGTGACCGCCGTAGTGGCCGCCGTGACCACCGTGCGGGGCGCCCCAGGCGGGGGCGGACGGCGCGGCCGGGTACGCCTGCGGGGCGGCCGGGGGCGGCGGGGCGGGCTGGGACCACTGGGACTCCAGGCGGGTCAGCGCCTCCAGCTCGCCGTAGTCGAGAAAGATGCCGCGGCAGCCGCTGCACTGCTCGATCTGGACGCCATTGCGGTTGTAGGTGTGCATCGGCGCATGGCACTTCGGACACTGCATGGTCGGCTCAACTCCTCGCCGGTAGGTCCTGCTTCGTGTTTCCCCAGGACAGACTCAGTCCGGCCCCGGTCGGTTGCACCCTACTTCGGGAATCCGTGCGACAACTCGGGCGGTACGGAACCCATTCGGTCACAGGCGTCGACCAGGGACTGCTCCACCTCGTCCAGGGGGCGGCCGGCCGCGAGCGCTTTCGTGACAAATAGGGCCGCGGTCTGTGCGGTGAGGGCACGGGCCGGGACGTCCAGGGCCGGCCAGGGGTCGCCGTCGGCGGGTACGGCCGGGCCGCCGGCCGCGCGGTAGGCGGTCAGGAAGCGGGTCCACTCGTCGGGCGGGAGGAGTCCGCAGGCGTACCAGGCGGCGGGTCGTGCGAGATCCCAGGCCGGGACGCCCACACCGAGGTCGTCGACGTCGATGAGCCGCCAGGGACCGCCCGGGGACGGGTGCCGGACCAGCTGGCCGAGGTGCAGGTCGCCATGGCACAGGGCCGGGGCGCCGGGCATGGGGGCCTCGGCACGGGCCCAGGGCGGGAGCGCCGCCCAGGCCCGCAGTATCGGGGGTGCGGCGGGGTGGGGGGCCGGTGCCGCGGCGAGGGCCGCCCGGAGACGGCCGATCGCCCGGGCGGCCTTGGCGGGGCCGCGCATGGGAGGCAGGGGCAGGGCGGATGTGGATGTGGATGCGGAGGTGGAGGTGGAGGTGGCAGGGAGGGTGGCCGCAGGGGGGCGCCGAGGGGCAGGGACGGCGGGGGGCTCGGTGGGCGGGTCGTACCGGGGGCCGGAAGTTCCGGTAGCGGATGCGCGCTCAGCGGGGGCGCGGTCCGTGGCCGGGATGCGATGGAGGCGGGCGAGCAGGGTGGCCGCGGCCTCCCAGGGGGCCGCGTCCGGGTCGTCCGGGTCCACGGGGGTGCCGTACGGCCAGAAGGTCACAAGGCGGTCGTCCAGGGCGGCGGGGGCCGGGGTCAGCGGGGCAAGGAGGATGTCCGGGTGGCGGACGGCCGCGGTGAGACGGAGGGCCAGCTCGGCGGGGTCGGTGCCCGGGGCATGGGCCTTCGCGACGGTGTCGGCATGGCGGACGACGGTGGCGTCGGGACGGTCGGCGAGGGTGACGGTCGCACCGCAGGCACAGGAGGCTTCGCCGGGGTGGGCCGCGGCGGTGGCCTTCGCGGTCAGCTGCGGCAGTACGTCTGCGGTCACGGGGTTCCCTGAGTGCGTACGGCTGTGTCCGGCGAGCGTACGCGGCTGTGCAGCGCCGTGCCGCCGGGCCGGCGTCGGCCCCTGCGCAGGAGCTCGACGCCGGCCGGCGCACAAAAGCAATGCCGGCGCAGCTCCCCAGCTGCGCCGGCATTTGTGCCGTCCGCCGCACCCCCGTCCCCACGGGGTTTCATGGGTGGATGTCCCCGCCCGGACCGCTCTTCCGGGCCTGGGGTCGCCGCTCAGCGCCCCAGCATCACGCCCACGGACGACGCCTGTGTGGCCACTGTCTCCCAGCCGTCGAAGACGAGGAGGAGCAGGGCCGCCAGGGGAAGGGCCATGATCGTCGCCACCAGGGGGTGGCGGCGGCCTGTGCGGCGGGGCGCTGTGCGCCCCTGCGTGCGAATCAGTGTCCGCGGTGCCGTCAGGGCCATGGTCCCTCTCCTGACCGTCTCGGTTGTCGTTGGCAGCGGCGGGTGTCTGACCTCGGGGGACGAGTGCTGCACCCGCCGCTTGACCTCAAATCTAGGCTCGTGGCGCCCACCGGGCGTCATGCCGTCGTACCGAATCGCGGGCCTCCCGGAGGATGAGCCATCACCTGCGGAGTACTCCCCTGGGTGGAGACGAGGTCCTAGGTCTAGGGGTCTTCCCTGAGGGGTCGCCCGGTGTGTCCGGGCTTTTCCGAGCTGTCCTCGCGGGGCACCGGCTGCTCCACGAGGGCCAGGACCCGGTTCGCCATGAAACGGGCCGTACGGACGACGGAGCCGTTTCGCGTGACTTCGCTCACTTCCACGACGCCTCGGCGCACCGCTGTCTCCACCCTGCGGCCCGCTCTGCTCGCCACCACCTCGTATGTGCGCGTCGTGTCGCCGGCATCCACGACTATCTCCACGCGGTCACCCTTCACGGGTTCAATCCCCCTTCTGTGACAGGCGGTTGAGGTCACAGCACGGTCAAGGCCGCCCGGATCGGCGGCTTTCTGACCACCCCTCAAGTCTCCCACTCGGCACTGACAATCCTTCGGGCCGAGAGGGCGCGGCCTCTGCGCGCAGGCGGCCGCGGAAACGTAAGCTGTGGCACGTCACACGGACCGGGCAGCGGGGATGAACATGGCGATGATGCGCCTGAGGCGCGAGGACCCGCGCGTCGTCGGCTCGTTCAGGCTTCACAGACGGCTGGGCGCGGGCGGGATGGGCGTTGTCTACCTGGGCTCCGACAAGAAGGGGCAGCGGGTCGCCCTGAAGGTCATCCGGCCCGATCTGGCCGAGGATCAGGAGTTCCGGTCGCGCTTCGCCCGTGAGGTCTCGGCGGCACGGCGGATCAGGGGCGGGTGTACGGCGCGGCTCGTGGCGGCGGATCTCGACGCCGAGCGGCCGTGGTTCGCCACGCAGTACGTGCCCGGCCCCTCGCTGCACGACAAGGTCGCCGACGAGGGTGCGCTCGGCGCGGCGGAGGCGGCCGCGATCGGTGCCGCCCTGTCCGAGGGGCTCGTCGCGGTGCACGAGGCCGGGGTCGTGCACCGGGATCTGAAGCCGTCCAACATCCTGCTGTCCCCGAAGGGGCCGCGGATCATCGACTTCGGCATCGCCTGGGCGACGGGGGCCTCGACGCTCACGCACGTCGGCACGGCGGTCGGCTCTCCCGGGTTCCTGGCGCCCGAGCAGGTGCGCGGTGCCGCGGTCACGCCCGCCACGGACGTGTTCTCGCTGGGCGCGACCCTGGCGTACGCCTCGACCGGTGACTCCCCCTTCGGGCACGGCAGTTCCGAGGTGATGCTGTACCGCGTGGTGCACGAGGAACCGCACCTGCACGGCGTACCGGACGCGCTCGCCCCGCTGGTACGGGCATGTCTGGCGAAGGACCCCGAGGAGCGGCCCAGCACGCTCCAACTCTCCCTCAGGCTCAAGGAGATCGCGGCCCGCGAGGCCCAGGGCCTGTCCGACGTACGGCCGCCCACGCCGCGGCCCGGCGAGACCGACCGGCCCACCGGTCGACTCACCGACACCCACCCCGAGCAGCAGCGCACACTGCGCCGTACACAGCCCTCCCCGAGCTCGACCCCCGCACCGCGCGGCGGCACTCCCGCACGGGGCGGCACTCCCGCACGGGGCGGCAGCGCCTCGCGCGGCGGCGGCGCCCCGTCGCGGGGCGGATCACGGCCGACCCCGGCGGCCCGCAATACGACACGGTCCGGCAGCGGCAGCCGCCCCGCGCCCCGCAGCGGCACCGGCCGCCCGGGGCCGCGCACCACGGGGACCGGGCGTCGGCCGGCCAATCCGCGGCTGCTGCGGCAGCGGCTGTTCGTGTTCGTCGTGGTGACCCTGCTGGTTGCCCTCGGCATCGCGACGGCCCAGGGCTGTCAGGGGCCGTCGCGGGGACTCGGCGGCGTGGGAGGAACGGTGTCGCCGCGGCACGCACACCTATATGCGCCACCGCCGGATGTCAGGGCGGCCTGAGGAGCCTGTGCGCCCTGGGCCTGCGGCGCGCTCCACCGGACCAGGGTCGATACGTGTTCAGCTGTGCGGAGGGGGATGCGGGCATCCACGACGCCTTGCGCCCCGACTCTGAGCTCGGCCGGGCGGTCGACACGCACCTGTGCGTCTTCTGCCGGGTGCCCGCCGAACCGTCGTCGCGCCGGGGTGACTTACGGCGGCGGCCTGCCCGCCCGGCTCCGGCCCATGCCGGACGGTTGCGCCACATCCTCGCCTCGGCCGTCGCCCGGACCTGTCCCGGCCCACCCGCGGCCTGACGTCGGCCATGCTCCGCGCGGACAAGCCCGAACTCAGGCAAGCGGCGCGCCGGAGCAGTGGCAGGGCGGCGGACCGCCCACTCGATCCGGCCGGCGCCGGGCGAATCGGTCGCGTCCTCTCCTCGGCCTTCGCCCGCAACCTGTCCCTGAGGCGCGACGACCACGGAGAGAACCGGATCGTCGCCGACACCGGCACGCGGTCGGCGACACCGGTCCGACGGGACCCGAGGCGGGACGTGACCTGTCACCGGCCGGCCGCGCCCTGGAGCCGGCCGTGCGCAGTGCGGGCAGGCCCGAACTCAGGGGGCAGCGCCCCCGAGTTGGGGCAGGATCCGCTCGAAGAACTCGCGGTCGCCGTCGAAGACGGGGTCCAGGTGCAGGAACTCCTGCGCTGTCACCCAGCGGACGTCGGCGACCTCACCGGGGTCGGGGACCGGGTCGGCGGTGCCGGGGTCCGCGGTCCACCAGTGGAGGCGGAAGGCGCCGTCGTCGGTCACCGACTCCCAGACCTTCTCCCCCGCGGTCACCACGAGGCCGACCTCCTCGCGGACCTCGCGCACAAGGGCCTCCGCCTGTGTCTCACCCGGTTCGAGCCTGCCGCTGAGAGGCGCCCAGTAGCCGGAGCGCTCGGCGGCCGGGCCGCGGCGGATGACCAGCACGCGGTCGCCTCGCGGGAGGACGGCGACGATCGCGTCGCGCATGTCAGGGCCTAGGCCACGGGGCGGCCGGTGGCCACCGCATAGAAGGCGACCGCGGCCGCCGCGCCCACGTTGAGGGAGTCGACGCCGTGGGACATCGGGATGCGTACCCATTCGTCGGCGGCGACCAGCGCCTGCGTGGACAGGCCGTCGCCCTCCGCGCCGAGCATCAGCGCCACCCGGTCCATCCGGTGCGGGGCGGCCTCGTCGAGGCTCTTCGCCTTCTCGTCCGGGGTGAGCGCGAGCAGCGAGAAGCCGGCCTCGCGGACCGACTCCAGGCTCTTGGGCCAGGAGTCCAGGCGGGCATAGGGCACGGAGAAGACCGCGCCCATGGAGACCTTCACGCTGCGGCGGTAGAGCGGGTCCGCGCAGTCCGGCGAGAGCAGGACCGCGTCCATGCCGAGGGCGGCCGCCGAGCGGAAGATCGCGCCGATGTTGGTGTGGTCGTTGACGGACTCCATGACGACCACCCGGCGCGCGGAGCGCAGCAGTTCGGCCGCCGTCGGCAGCGGCTTGCGCTGCATGGAGGCGAGGGCGCCGCGGTGCACGTGGTAGCCGGTGACCTTCTCGGCGAGCTCCGGGCTGACCGCGTACACGGGCGCCGGGAGCTCGTCGATGACGTCGCGCATGACGTCGACCCACTTGGCCGACAGCAGCATGGAGCGCATCTCGTAACCGGCGTCCTTGGCACGGCGGATGACCTTCTCGCCCTCGGCGATGAACAGGCCCTCGGCCGGTTCTCGCTTGCGGCGCAGCTCGACGTCGGTCAGGCCCGTGTAGTCGCGCAGGCGCGGGTCGTCGGGATCCTCAACGGTGATGAGATCGGCCACAGGGTGATACTGCCTTGTCCTGGGTGTGGTGCCAACGGCTCTGACGGGACAGGTTACCCGCGGTTACGCGGACGGTGCCGGGCCGGGCCGCGGGCCCACGCCGACGACCGCGCCGACGACGATGACCGCCGGCGGCTTCACGTCCTCGGCGCGCACGGTCTCGGCGACGGTCGCCAGGGTCGCGTCGACACGGCGCTGTGCGGCGGTCGTGCCCTCCTGGACCAGGGCGACCGGGGTGTCGGGGGACTTGCCGTGGGCGACCAGTGTCTCGGCGATCTTCCCGATCTTGTCGACGCCCATCAGGATCACCAGGGTGCCGGTCAGCTTGGCGAGCGACGGCCAGTCGACCAGGGAGCGCTCGTCGTCGGGCGCGACATGGCCGCTGACCACGGTGAACTCATGGGCGACGCCCCGGTGGGTGACGGGGATGCCGGCCGCGCCGGGCACGGAGATCGAGCTGGAGATGCCCGGGACGACCGTGCACGGGATGCCGGCCTCCGCGAGTGCCTGCACCTCCTCCATGCCCCGGCCGAAGACGAAGGGGTCGCCGCCCTTGAGGCGTACGACGGACTTGCCCTGCCGTGCGTGCTCGATGAGAGCGTTGTTGATGGCCTCCTGGGCCATGTAACGGCCGTAGGGGATCTTCGCCGCGTCGATCACCTCGACGTGCGGCGGGAGTTCGGCGAGCAGGTCGCGCGGGCCGAGGCGGTCGGCGATGACGACGTCGGCCTCGGCGAGGAGACGGCGGCCGCGGACCGTGATGAGGTCGGGGTCGCCGGGGCCGCCGCCGACCAGCGACACTCCGGGCGTCCTGGTGCGGTGGTGCGGGGCGACGAGGGTGCCGTCGCGCAGGCCCTCCACGACCGCGTCACGGATGGCCGCGGTGTGGCGCGGGTCGCGACCGCGCGCGTCCGTGGTGAGCACGGCGACCGTGACGCCCTCGCTGTGGCCGGTCGCCGGGGTCCAGGCGGTGGCCGCGTCGGCGTCGTCGGAGCGGACGCACCAGACACGGTGGCGCTCCGCCTCGGCGGAGGCGGCGGTGTTGGCCTCGGCGTCGCTGGTGGCGATCAGTGCGTACCAGGCGTCGGCCAGGTCCCCGTCCGCGTACGGGCGCCGCTCCCAGGTGATCTCGCCCGCGTCCGCCATGGCCTCCACGGAGGGGGTCGCCTCGGGGGACACGAGGACGATGTCCGCGCCCGCCGCGATCAGTGCGGGCAGGCGGCGCTGGGCGACCTGGCCGCCGCCGAGGACGACCACTCGGCGGCCAAAGAGGCGGAGGCCTACGGGGTAGGCGGGGTGTTCGGCCATGAGGGGCGGCTCCTCGTACAGGCAGCGGTGCGGTGGGCGCGCTGCGACTTCGGAGCGGCCCTGACGTGCGGATTTTAAGGTGCGGACGGGACACACGGCTCGGTGGTCCGATGGCTGAACACCGGACCACCGCCGCCGTGACGCCTACTTCTCGGTCACTCCGGCCGAATCGAACGTCGCCACCTCGTGCATCGCCCGTGCCGTGCTCTGCACCAGCGGCAGGGCGAGCAGTGCTCCCGTGCCCTCGCCGAGGCGCAGGTCGAGGTCGACCAGCGGGCGCAGCCCGAGCTTGTTGAGGGCGGCCACATGGCCGGGCTCGGCGCTGCGGTGGCCCGCGATGCAGGCCGCGAGGACCTCGGGGGCGATGGCACGGGCCACCAGGGCGGCGGCTCCGGCGCTGACGCCGTCCAGGATCACCGGCGTTCGCAGCGAGGCGCCGCCGAGGAGCAGGCCGACGATCGCCGCGTGCTCGAAGCCGCCGATCGCCGCGAGGACGCCGATCGGGTCGGCCGGGTCCGGCTGGTGGAGCTCGATGGCCCGGCGGACGACCTCGGTCTTGCGGGCCAGGGTCTCGTCGTTGATCCCGGTGCCACGGCCGGTCACCTCGGCCGGGTCGGCGCCGGTGAAGACGGAGATCAGGGCCGCGGACGCGGTGGTGTTGGCGATGCCCATCTCGCCGGTGAGCAGCGCCTTGTTGCCGGCCGCCACCAGGTCGCGGGCGGTCTCGATGCCCACCTCGATGGCGGCCTTGGCCTCCTCGCGGGTCATCGCGGGACCGGTCGTCATGTCGGACGTACCCGCGCGGACCTTGCGGGGCAACAGCCCGGGCGTGGCGGGCAGGTCGGAGGCCACGCCGACGTCGACGACGCAGACCTCGGCGCCCACCTGGTTGGCGAAGGCGTTGCAGACTGCTCCCCCGCCGAGGAAGTTGGCCACCATCTGGCCCGTGACCTCCTGCGGCCAGGGGGTGACGCCCTGGGCGTGCACCCCGTGGTCGCCGGCGAAGATCGCAACGGCCGCGGGCTCGGGGATCGGCGGCGGGCACTGCCGGGACAGCCCGGACAGCTGCGCGGAGATGATCTCCAGCATGCCGAGCGCACCGGCCGGCTTGGTCATCCGCTTCTGCCGCTCCCAGGCCTCGCCCAGCGCCTTGGCGTCCAGCGGACGGATCCCGGCGACGGTCTCGGCGAGCAGGTCGTGCGGGTCCTCGCCGGGCAGCGCGCGACGGCCGTACGTCTCCTCGTGCACGACCCAGGACAGCGGACGCCGCTTCGACCAGCCCGCCTGCATCAGCTCGGGCTCGTCCGGGAACTCGTCGACGTAGCCGACGCACAGGTAGGCGATGACCTCCAGGTGCTCGGGCAGGCCGAGGGCGCGGACCATCTCGCGCTCGTCGAAGAAGCTGACCCAGCCGACGCCGAGGCCCTCGGCGCGGGCGGCCAGCCAGAGGTTCTCGACCGCGAGCGCCGCGGAGTACGGAGCCATCTGCGGCTGCGTGTGACGGCCGAGGGTGTGCCGGCCGCCGCGGGTCGGGTCGGCGGTGACGACGATGTTCACCGGGGTGTCGAGAATGGCCTCGATCTTCAGTTCCTTGAACTGCTTCGCCCGGCCCTTGGGCAGCGACTTCGCGTACGCGTCGCGCTGGCGCATGGCCAGTTCGTGCATCGTGCGGCGGGTCTCGGCTGACCGGATGACGACGAAGTCCCAGGGCTGCGAGTGGCCGACGGAGGGCGCGGTGTGGGCGGCCTCCAGCACGCGCAGCAGCACCTCGTGCGGGATCGGGTCGCTGCGGAAGCCGTTGCGGATGTCGCGGCGCTCACGCATGACCTTGAGGACGGCCTCGCGCTCGGCGTCGTCATAGGCGGGCGCGGCCGGGCCGGTGGACTGTCGTGCTTCTGCCACTGGGGCCGTGCTCTCTTCCTGGTCGGCGGCCCTGGTCTCCAGGTCCTCCGCGTGCTGTACGACTTCGGGGCCGGGCTCCACGTCCGGCGCGGCCGGGACGGGCGCGGGTTCGGCCTCGCGGGGTGCGGGGACCGTGGCCGCGGGCTCCTCCGGGGCCGCGGCGGGCGGCTCCTGGAGGGGGAGGACCAGCGGGTGCGGCGGGGTCGGGGCCAGGTGCGGAGTGGTCGGCACCGTTCCCTCGACGGGCACGAACTGGCCCAGGGGCTGGTCCGGGTGCGCCACCAGCGGAACGCTGCCCGGGAGGGAGTCGCCGGGAGCGGCCTGCTCGGGGACGGCCGCGGCCATGGGGGCGTCGGCCTCCGGCGCGGCTTCGGGGGTGCCCGCCTCGGGGGCAACTGCCTCAGGGGCAACTGCCTCGGCGGCGTCGGTCGCGGGGAGCGCGACGGCCGCGGGCGGCACGGTCTGCGGCCCCTCGGCCACGACGGGCGCCTGCGGCTGGGCCTGGGGCTGGGCGTGCGGCGCGACGGGGTCGACGGCCGGCTGAGCCGCCTCGGCCTCCGGGCCGACGGGCCCCTGCGGCGGTACGGCGATGACGGCCGGGGCTTCCTCGGCGTGGCCGGACTCGGCCGCGACGGCCTGCGGCTCCTGGCCGGGCTGGGGCTGCCGCGCCTCCTCGGCGGACGGCTGCTCGCCCACGGCACCGACGGCCTGCGGGACCTCGTCGGCAGCGGGGTGCGCGGGCTGGGGGGCCGGGGCGGCGAGGTCCGGCTGCGCGGGCTGGGGGGCCGCGGGCACGGGGGTGCCCGCGGCGGGCGTCGCGACGGTCTCGCCGGTGGGCGTGGTCAGTACCGCGTCCGGGGCGGACACGATCGCCTCGGCCTCCGGCGTCTCCTGGACGACGGCCACGGGCTCGGGTGCCGGTACGGCCTCGGCGACGGGGGCGACCGGGGCGACTGCCTGAGCCGGCGAGACGATGACCTGGGCACCGGGCACGCCGGCGGCGGGCGTCTGAGCCTGAGCCTGTGCGGCCTCGGCGAGCTGCGCTCCCTCGGGCTCCGGGAACAGCGGACCTTCGGGAGCCTGGTTCGGCGGGGCCTGTGGGACCTGCGGGACCTGCGGTCCGTTTGGAGCGTGCCCCTCGGGGACCGGCGCCCCCTGCGCCTCGGTGCCCTCCGCACCCTGTACGGCGACCGGGCCCTGCACACCGTCGGGAGCCCCGGCGACCTGCGCGGCCCCGGTCTCCTGCGGGCCGGCCCCGCCGGGCACCTGAACGACGCCTGCGGAAGGCTGCGCGACCTCGGCACCCTGGCCGCCCTCGGCGCCCGGCACGGCCGCCGGACCCTGAGCCGGCCCGGTCTCCTGCGCGACCGGCGCGCCGTACACCCCGTCGTGTCCGTGCACGGGCTGCATCCCGTCGTGCCCCTGCACGACCTGCGGCCCCCCCTGCGCGGCGGCCTGGACGCCCTGGACGGACAACGCCGCATCCGCCGGAGCGGCGGCGGTCGCGAAGCCCGGCGCGGGCGCCTGCTCCGCCGTACCGCTCGCGACGGCCTCCGTGGCGAGCCGGGCCACGGCCTCCTGGGCCGCGCCGGGTCGGCCGGCGGCCGTCTCTGCGGCCGACTCCAGAAGGGGAGCCACCACTTCCGCGGCCGGGACCGGAGCCGGGACCGGAGCGCCCGCCTGTGCCGCGGGCGCCTGCGCCGCGCCCCAAGGGGCCGCGCCCTGGGGAGCCGCGTCGGGCAGCGCCTGGACGTCGAGGTACTCGGGGCCGGTCGTCTGCGGGCCGGGCTGTCTCACCGGCGCGCCCGCGGGACCGCGGTCGGCGAGGGAACGGACCGGGCTGGCCGAGGCGTTGGGGATCGGCGGACCCATGTGCAACGGGCGGCGCGGGGCCGCGGTCTGCTCGTGCGGGGCCGAGAGGATCGGGGACGGCGGGACGGACACGGGCGAATCGGGCAGGCGGACGCCACCGAGGTCGACGGAGCCGCTGTCGCGGCCCGCCGCCTCGTGCGGTCCCGGCTCGTGCACGGCCTCGACGACCGGCTCCGGGGCGGGCGGCGGCACCTCGTTGCCCCATGCGCTCTGGGCGCCCGGCAGGAGCAGGTCCTCGTCCTCGGCGGTCGTCTCGGAGAGGTAGGTGTACATGCCGTGCGCGGGAACGCCTGGCTGTTCCACCCTGCCTGCGCTCTCCGGCAGTCCCTCGCCCGGGACCTGGCCGGTGTCCGTCATGCGTACCCCTCGCCCATCGGTTAGTGCTTCTACGACCAGCTCACCCGGAACGGCGCACCGACCGCCCCGCAGTGAAGAACGAGCGTGCGTGCCCAGCGGCACGAACGACCGTCCCACAAAAGGCGACAAAGCCATTCGGTGGCATTGTCCCGGTCGTTCCACCCTCGCGGCAGCTTGATCCGCGACAGCCCGCTGTGGACTGCGCCACGTTGCGCGTCCTCCGGTTCTGCCGTACCACACCCACCCCAAAACGGGCATGTTTTCCGGACATTGACGAACGAATTTCCGGGCCACCGGAGCGGTACAACGATCGGCCAGCCTACCGCGCGCAGTACGACAACAGGATCACGGGGCGCGATCCGGTAGAAGCCCGCTGAGCAGGAACGCAACGTTCCGCTCCGTTTCCGTCCAGCCTCGTGTCTCCAGTTCGACGGACTGCATCAGGGCGCACTCGACCCGGTAGCCGTGCTCAGTCAGATCGCGGCCGACGAGTTCGGCCGCGTCGCGGGTCGCGGCGTGCGTGACGATGCGCTGCGGGCGCCGGTCGGCGACCGCGGAGACCACGGCCGCTCCCCCGCCGCCGACACGGACGACGTCCGGTTCGGGCAGGTTCTCCAGGACGTGCGGGGCAGTGCCGTGCACGATCTGCAGTTGCACGCCGAAGTGCCGCGCGGCGGCCTCGGTGCGGGCGCATGCCTCCGGGTTCCGGTCGACCGCGATCACGGCGGCACCGGCGCGCGCGGCCTCGGTGGCGAACGCGCCGCCGCCGCAGCCGATGTCCCAGACGAGGTCGCCGACGCGCGGTCCCAGGCGGGCGAGTTGGGCCGCCCGGAGCAGATCCGTCTCCCCCTCGCCGAGTCCGCCGCCATAGGCCTCGTCGGGCAGTACCCAGCCGCGCGGACCCGCGCCGGGGTCGCGTCCGGAGATCCAGCCACCGCCCTCGCCCGCCCCGACCGGCCCGCCGATGACGATGACGACGTTCGGGTCGCGCCAGGTGTGGTCGGCTGCCTTGTCGGAGGTGACGACGGTGACCTGTTCGCGCTCGGTGCCCAGTTCCTCGCAGATGACGAAGGTGCGATGGACCCCGTCCAGGAGCAGCCCGAGTTCGGCGGGGCCGGCGCCGGGTGAGGTGAGTACGGCGACCTTGGTGTGGGCCCGGCACACATTCACCGCGCGTCGCAGGGTGCGCCGGTGCGCGACGACCACTTGGGCGTCGTCCCAGGGCATTCCGGCGCGGGCGAAGGCGGCGGCCACGGAGGAGACGGCGGGGACGACTTCGACCTCCAGGCCGAACTCGGGTGCGCGCAGGGTCCGTACGACACCGAAGAAGCCGGGGTCCCCGTCGGCGAGCACCACCGCGGTGCCCCGGTGGGCGGCGATACGGCGGGCGGCCAGGGCGACGCTGCCGAGGCGGATGCGTTCGGCGGCGTGCGGCACCTCGGGGAGCGCCAGGTGATGGGCGGCGCCCGCAACGAGGGTGGCGGCGCCCAGGGCTCCGCGGGCCGCGGCGGTCAGCGGTGAACCGTCCCAGCCGATCACCGTGACGCGGTCGGCCATCGTCGTCAGTCTCCAGGGTTTGCGCAGGTCGTCAGGGGTGGGGGCCCGCAGGCAGGCTCCGTGAGAGTACCTGGTGGGGGCGACGGGCGCGCGACGGGCGGTGCCCCTGTGGGTCCCGTGCTGTCAGTTCCAGTCCGAGAACGACGTGAAACCGCCGGTGTCGGCGAACTGCTCGCCCGCGCCCTCCAGGTCCTCGGGCAGGAGGCTCCACACGATGAAGTCGGTGCGCACATCGGCCCACGCGCCGTCCTCGGTGCGGACGTGGACTATGCACGCGTTGCGCAGGACGCCCTCGCTGATGCAGCCGATCTTCTGCGCGACCTGCTGGGAGGCGGTGTTGTCGGCGGCGGTGCGCAGCTCGATGCGTTCCAACTTCTGGTCACCGAGGAGCCATTGGGCGGTGGCGAGCGCGGCTTCGGAGGCATAGCCCTCGCCGCGGGCCCAGGGGGCGATGATGTACGACAGTTCGGTGGACCGGATCTGCCAGTTGGTCTTCGTCAGCTGGACGATGCCGACCAGGCGCTGGGTGAGAAACTCGGTGACGGCGAGGTCCAGGCCCCGGCCGGCGGCGCGCTCGGCGGGCGCGTACTCGGTGATCCAGTGCCGGGCGCCGTCCTCGGTGAACGGCTGGGGGACGTCGGTCCAGGCCGCGACCTGTTCGTCGTTCATCATCTCGGCCAGGGCGGACACGTCGTCCTCGTCGAGGGGCCGCAGCACCAACCGCTCCGTGCTGATGGAGATGTTGGGGAAGGTGCTAGTCATGCGCCACTCCGTAACCTTCGGAAAACCTTCAGGGCCTGCTGAACTGCCCAGCATGCAGCATGAAACCACTCAACCCCACAACGGGGCCCACTCCGGGTGAGGGAGTGGACCCCGTGCGTGGCGATACGCGGTATACGCCCCGTCAGAACGAGGCGATGACCGAGCCCTGGTACTTGTCCTCGATGAACTTCTTCACCTCGGGCGAGGTCAGGAGCTTGGCGAGCTTCTTGACCCGCGGGTCCTTCTCGTTGCCCTTCTTCACAGCGAGGAAGTTGCCGTACGGGTTGTCCTTCGCGGACTCCAGGACGAGGGCGTCCTTGGCGGGCTTGAGACCGGAGGAGATGGCGTAGTTGCCGTTCACGACCGCGGCGTCCACGTCGTCCAGGGAGCGCGGGGTCTGGGCCGCCTCGACCTCCTTGAACTTGAGGTTCTTCGGATTCTTGGTGATGTCCTGCGGGGTCGCTTCGGTGCCCACGCCGTCCTTGAGGGTGATGAGCCCGTTGTCGGCGAGGAGCTTCAGGGCGCGCGCCTCGTTCACGGTGTCGTTCGGGACGGCGACGGTCGCACCGCTCTTCAGGGCGTCGGTGCTCTTCACCTTGTGGGAGTAGAGACCGAGCGGCTCCAGGTGCACCGTGACGACGGGCACGATGTGGGTGCCGCGCTTCTTGTTGAAGTCGTCCAGGTACGGCTGGTTCTGGAAGTAGTTGGCCCCGACGGAACCGTCCTCCGTGGCCGTGTTCGGCACGATGTAGTCGCTGAACTCCTTGACCTCCAGGTCGAGGCCCGCCCTCTTCGCCAGGTTCTGCTTGACGAAGTTCAGGATCTCGGCGTGCGGGGTGGGGCTCGCGGCGACGACCAGCGGGCCGCTGTTGTCGGCGGAGGAAGAGGAGGATGCCTTCTCCGAGCCGCAGGCGGAGAGCCCGAAGGTGAGGGCTCCGGCGGCGAGGACGGCAGTGGTGATCTTGGCGGTGTTACGCACGAAAAGTGCCTTTCCTGGGGTGGTGCGACCCCTTGAATCAAGGGGCGTCGGCGCGAAGCGCCGTCGTTGAGGGGCGGTGGTCGGGCGACGGGTGGGTGTGACGGGGAGTCTGTGGAGAGGTGCTCAGGCGGCCTTGCTCACGTCGGCGGGCGCGGGTGTCCTGGCCTTGAGCAGGCGCAGCTTCGGTGCCGGGCCGGAGCGGCCGCCGCGCCGGTGCAGGGAGCGGGCCGCGTAGTCGCCGGCGAACTGGATGACCGAGATGACCACGGCGAGGATCGCCACGGTGATCCACATCATCTGGGTCTCGAAGCGCTGGTAGCCGTAGCGGATGGCGATGTCGCCGAGGCCGCCCGCGCCGACCGTGCCGGCCATGGCGGAGTAGCCGATCAGGGCGACGACCGTGGTCGTGGTGCTGGAGATCAGCGAGGGCAGCGACTCGGGTACGAGGACCTTGCGGACGATGGTCCAGGTGTTGCCGCCCATCGACTGCACGGCCTCGACGAGCCCGCCGTCCACTTCGCGGACAGCCGTCTCGACGAGGCGGGCGAAGAAGGGGATGGCGCCGATGGCGAGCGGCACGATGGCGGCCTCGCGGCCGATGGTCGTCCCCGTGATCCAGCGGGTGAAGCTCATCAGCGCGACCATCAGGATGATGAACGGCATCGAGCGGGCGATGTTCACGATCTGCCCGACGACCTTGTTGGCGACGACGTTCTGCAGCAGTCCGCCCTTGTCGGTGAGGACGAGCAGGATGCCGAGCGGCAGCCCGCCGACGACGGCGATGAGCGTGGACCAGCCGACCATGTAGAGCGTGTCCCAACACGCCTGGGACAGCAGCGGCTGCATCTCGGACCAGGTCACTTGGCACCTTCCTTCACCAGCACGGGCTCCTGGCCCGCTTCGCCCACGACATCGATCTGCAGGCCCTGTTCGCGCAGGAACCCGATGGGCACGACGTTGTCCTCGTAACGGCCGGGCAGTTCGATGCGCATACGGCCGATCTGGAGGCCGCCGACGGTGTCGATGGCGGCGCCGAGGATCGATATGTCGATGTTGTAGGTGCGCGAGAGCTGGGAGATGACCGGCTGGGTGGCGGCCTCGCCGTGGAAGGTGACGTCGAGCACGGTCCGGTCGGCGCCGGTGGCCTCGCCGCCGACCGGGAACAGTGCGGCGGCCAGTTCGGAGCCGGGGGTGGCGAGCAACTCGCTGACGGTGCCGGACTCGACGATGCGTCCCTGCTCCATGAGCGCGGCCGAGTCGCAGATGCTCTTGACCACGTCCATCTCGTGCGTGATGAGCAGGACGGTCAGGCCGAGTTGCCGGTTCAGGTCGCGCAGCAGCTGGAGGACGGAGCGGGTGGTCTCGGGGTCGAGGGCGCTGGTGGCCTCGTCGGAGAGCAGCACCTTGGGGTCGCCGGCGAGGGCGCGGGCGACGCCGACCCGCTGCTTCTGTCCGCCGGAGAGCTGGGCCGGGTAGGCCTTGGCCTTGTCGGCGAGGCCGACGAGGTCGAGCAGTTCGAGCGCCTTGCGGGAGCGGTCCTTGCCCGACCTGCCGAGGATCTCCAGCGGCAGTTCGACGTTGTCCTGCACGGTGCGCGAGGACAGCAGGTTGAAGTGCTGGAAGACCATGCCGATCCGGCTGCGCGCCCGGCGCAGTTCCCGGCCGGCCCGCGGACCGCGCCCGGCGAGGGCGGTGAGGTCCTGCCCCGCGACGGTCACGGTCCCGGCGGTGGGACGTTCCAGCAGGTTGACGCAGCGGATGAGCGAGGACTTGCCGGCGCCGGACTGGCCGATGACGCCGTACACCTCGCCTTCACGGACGTGGAGATCGACGCCGTCCAGGGCGGTGACCTCTCGGCCGCGCGAGCGGTAGACCTTGCTCAGGCCCGATGTGGTGATCACTGTGATTCCGTCACTGTCGAGTGCGCGGGCGTGGGTGTGCCCGGGCACAGGTGCATTCGTTCAGGGACGCGGCACGGTTCTCGCGGTGGCGATGGAACCGGGGGAGAACATGTGCGCGGGGCGGCTTACGTCGCGGACGTCGTCGGACGACACGCGGACGTGCCACGGCTCTCGCTTCGGGGCGCGAGGCTCAGGTGGTGCAGGGGCCCTCTAGAAGGCGCACATTCGACACATACAACGAGCACCGGGCGTCATGGTCGCCTCGGTCGCAAGGGTGCGGCTGCTCGTCGTGGTCATGCGATCAGTAAACCAGACGTACGGTCCTGACAGTCCGCAGCCGTCCGCATGCTGGACACTGGTGGACACCGGTCAGCGGCGTACGGAGATCTCCACTACCCCGTCGGTGACCAGGGCGGACAAGGCCGACAGGTCGTCGACGACCAGGTCGGCGACCAGTTCCTGGGCCGGGTGGGTTGTGGCCAAGGCCACGGTGGTCATCCCGGCGGCGCGGCCTGCCCGGATCCCCGCCGGAGCGTCCTCGAAGACGAGGCAGCGGGCCGGCGCGACGCCCAGCCGGCGCGCGGCGAGCAGATAGGGCTCGGGGTCGGGCTTGCCGCGCGTGACGTCATCGGCGGCGACGAGCATCTTGGGCCGGATCCCGACGGCGTCGAGCCGCGCCTCGGCCAGCCTTCGGGTCGCGGAAGTGACCACGGCCCACCGCTCGGCGGGCAGCGATTCCAGGAAGTCCCGGGTACCGGGCAGCAGCCGGACACCCCCGTTCGGCACGTCCTCCACCTCCAGCTGCTCGACCCGCGCGAAGTCCTCCGCCGTGATCCCGAACTCCCGCGCCCACCGCGCCCAGCACCGGTCCACGGAGTCGAGCGAGGAGACAAGGGTGCCGTCGTTGTCGAACAGGAGGGCCTGTGCATGGATCGTCATGGTCCAGAACCGACGGCGCACGGCGGGGGCGATCGCATCGGACCGTTTGGCCCGTAATAGGGTCTGCGCATGCTCAATGCCCTGACGCTGGTGACCAGCGTCGCCGCGCTGCTGCTCGCCGCCTGGTGCGGGTGGGCCGCCTATCGTGACCAGCCGACCAAGGACTGGCACTTCATCGGCATGGGCGTGGTGTCGCTGCTGGCCGTGGTGCAGCTGGTGATCGGGGTGGTCCTGCTGGCGCGGGGCGAGAAGCCGGAGCAGGGCACGACGATCTTCGTGGCGTATCTGCTGGGGGCGTTCGCGTGCATCCCGGCGGCGGGCTTCATGTCGCTGGCCGAGCGGACGCGGTGGGGGTCGGTGACCGTCGCCGCGGGCGGCGTGGTGCTGGCCGTGCTCGAAGTGCGGCTCTTCGACATCTGGGGAGGGTGAGATGACGGCCACGGAGACGAAGCCGGCGCGGACGCGGCTCATCAGCGGGCCGGGGATGCTGCTCGTCTGGTTCTACGGCGTGATGGTCGTCGGAGCCGTCTCACGGTCCGTCGTCCAGATCGCGACGGACTTCGAGCGGGCGCCGCTCGCCTACTCGCTGTCCGCCGTCGCGGGTGTGGTGTACGGGTTCATCACGTACTCGCTGGTGCGTGGCGGCGAGAAGGCCCGCAGGGCGGCGCGGGTTTGCTGCGCAGCCGAGCTGGCGGGTGTGGTGGTCGTCGGCACCTGGACACTGGCGGAGCCGTCGGCGTTTCCCGACGCGACCGTGTGGTCGGACTACGGCATGGGCTATGTGTTCATCCCGGTGCTGCTGCCCCTGTCCGCGATGTACTGGCTGCGGAAAGCACGTACGCACCAGGGGCGGGTGTCCTGAGGAGCGTCGGCGGCCGCGGGCTGTCGGTGGCTGGTCGCGCAGTTCCCCGCGCCCCTCGGGCACGTCGTCAAGCCGTGGTTGCGTAAGTCCCCGCCGGCTTCTCCAGGACGATCATCGGTACGCCGTCCGCGCCCTTGGACGTGCCCACCGTCTCGTAGCCCACCCGCCGGTACAGCCGCAGGTTTCCCTCGCTGCGGTGGCCGGTGTGGAGGCGGAACTTCTTGGCGCCGCGCTCCTCGGCGAGGGCCCCCTCGGCCGCGCGCAGCAGTCTCGCCCCAATGCCGTGGCCCTGCAGACGCGGGTGGACACAGAGCTTGCCGATGGCGGCCGCGCCGTCCTCGGTCACCGTGCCGCGCACCGAGCCGACCACCTCTTCGCCGAGCCGGGCGACGAAGACGCAGTCGGAGGCGACCTCCTGACGGACCGAGTCGAGACTCTGGACGAGCGGGTCGATGCGGTAGTTGCCGTACAACGCCGCCTCGCTCTGGAAGCACAGGTACTGGAGCCTGAAGATCTGCTCCGTGTCCTGCTCGGTCGCCACCGAGATGGTCACGCTCATGCCCATGTGCGCACGCCTCCCGCTCACCTGATCGTCTGTTGTCCCCCACTCCTATCCCCGCACTTCGCGGGCCGCAACCTCCGGTGCGAGCAATCGACGCAGACATCCCAGACATCGGGAACGTTCCGGTCCAAGACTGCCCTGTGAGATACCCAACTCCCCCGCGATCTCCCGGTATGTGAGGTCCTTCGGGGAGAGCAGCGCCTCCATCAGACGAGGGCAGCGGCCGGGCAGCCGGCGGACCGCGTCACGCAGGGCACGGTGCCTGGCGGCGGTGAGGGCGAGCTGCTCGGGGCCCAGGCCGCTGTCGTCGGCGGGCTCCGTGTCGTACGGCCGCTCGAGACGGTTCGTACGACGGCTGCGGCGCACCTCGGCGCGGACGGCCTTGCGCAGCCACGCCTCGGGGTCGAGCGGCGGCCCGTCGGAGTCCAGTCGCTCGAGGAGGCGCAGCCAGACCGCCTGCTCCAGGTCACCCGGTTCGGTTCCGGAGGCATATGCCTCGGCGGATGCCTCGGCGGTGAGCAGCGGGCTCAGGGCGGCAACCAGATCGTGCGTCATATGCGGAACGACGCGGCCGCCCCGACGGCAGGTTGCCGGGGCGGCCGCGGGTCTACCCGAACGGGTTCAGCGGGCTCAGCCGTTGACGAAGTCCTCGCGGGCGAGCAGACCGGTGTCCGCGTTGTCCGTGAAGACACCATCGATACCGGTCGCGAAGTATGTCTTGAATGCCCCGAAGGCGTCTCCGTAGGCGTCGGCGCCGGTGCCCTTGCGGAACTCCGCCGGGAGGAAGGGGTTCTCGTTGCGCATGGTGTAGGGGTGCAGGATCAGACCCACCTTGTGCGCGTCCGCGACCAGGGTCGTCGGCGTGGTGAGCCTGCCGTTGGCGTCCTTCGGGATGACCAGGTCGAGCGTAGGGCCGATGCCCTGCGCGTAGCCCGCGATCTCCCTGAGGCCCTTGGGCGTGATGAGGTCGGCGACCGTGCGCGGGTCGCCCGCCTCGACGAAGTCCCAGGGGCGGCTGGTCGCGCCGGAGAGCAGGACCACGAGCGGGTTGTCGACCAGCTTGTTCAGGCGCTGGATGCTGGTCGGCTCGAAGGACTGCAGGATGACGGGCGAGTTCCGCCGGTCCTTGCCGTACTTGCGCAGCAGCTTGGCGACCCGCTCCTCGAGGCCGAGGCCCAGCTTGCGGAAGTAGGTGGGGTGCTTGGTCTCCGGGTAGATCCAGACCTGCTTGCCCCGCTTACGGGTCTCCTCGTCCTGCCACTTGAGGACCTCTTCGAAGGTGGGGATCTCCCAGCGGCCGTCGTAGAGGGTGTTGTGCGGGCGGTTCGCCGGGATGCGCTCGATCGCGCGCAGCGTCTTCAGCTCGGCGAGCGTGAAGTCCTCGGTGAACCAGCCGGTGGTGGGGACGCCGTCCAGCACCTTGGTGGTCTTGCGGCCGGCGAACTCGGGATGGTCCGCGACGTTCGTGGTGCCACCGATCTCGGGCTCGTGGCGGCAGACCAGATGGCCGTCCTTGGTGGGGACCAGGTCGCCGGCCTCGACGACGTCGGCGCCGAGGTCGAGGGCCAGGTTGTACGACCCGAAGGTGTGCTCGGGACGGTAGCCGCTGGTACCCCGGTGGCCGATGATCGTCGGCTTGGGCAGGCTCTTCAGACCACCGCCGGTCCGGGCCGTTTCGGCCTCCGCGGCTCTGGCGGCACCGGCCAGCCCGAAGACCGCCCCGCCCGCGCCGAGCACCGCGGCGCCGAGAAGCGCCCGTCGTGCGGTGCCCTGCGTCTGCTCGTTCGACTCGTGGCTTTCCATGAGGGCCCTCCTGCCGTCCGCCCGTGATTGCGGCCCGATGGTAGGGGCGTGGACATGACTGCCGGGAGACCTCGGTTCGAACACGCGGGTGACGCCGGATGTCATGAGGAAAGCAAGATGTGACGGTCCGTCGGCATCGGCGCGGACGGTGCGGGTACCCGGCCCGATGGGCCACCCGCGCGATGTCCGTCACATCGTCGCACCAGCGTTACGCGCGGATTCCGGCACGCCACCGCAGGTAAACCTGCGTCAACAGTACGTAAGACCTCGGTGAAGCGGACGCACCCGATGTGCGCTTCCCCCGGAGCCGCGAGTAATGTCCTCACCTGCACAGACTCATATCGACCCCCTCGACATCGGAGGACCCGTTGTCCCGCTTCGCGCTCATCAAGGCAGTGCTCGGACCGATCATGCGCCTGATGTTCCGCCCCCAGGTGGAGGGCGCGGAGCGCATCCCGGGCGACGGACCGGTCATCCTGGCCGGCAACCACCTCACGTTCATCGACTCGATGATCCTGCCGCTGGTCTGCGACCGGCAGGTGTTCTTCATCGGCAAGGACGAGTACGTGACCGGCACGGGCTTCAAGGGCCGGCTCATGGCCTGGTTCTTCACCGGCGTCGGCATGATCCCGGTGGACCGGGACGGGGCGAGCGGTGGTGTGGCCGCGCTGATGACCGGTCGCCGGATCCTCGAAGAGGGCAAGGTGTTCGGCATCTATCCCGAGGGCACGCGGTCGCCCGACGGCCGTCTGTACCGGGGCCGCACCGGCATCGCCCGCCTCACGCTGATGACGGGCGCGCCGGTGGTTCCCTTCGC
Source organism: Streptomyces sp. NPDC001406 (assembly GCF_042895285.1). NCBI lineage: Bacteria > Bacillati > Actinomycetota > Actinomycetes > Kitasatosporales > Streptomycetaceae > Streptomyces > Streptomyces sp. NPDC001406. Next base: position 286,526 of record NZ_JBIAWG010000007.1, on the reverse strand, counting down.
GATGATCGGCACGGACAAGTTGCAGCCGGGGGGTCGGGGTATCCCGCGGCCGGGCCGCGTGACCGTTCGGTTCGGTGAGGCGATGGAGTTCTCCCGGTACGAGGGGATGGACCGGGACCGGTATGTGCTGCGGGCGGTGACCGACTCCGTGATGGCGGAGGTCATGCGGCTGTCGGGGCAGGAGTACGTGGACATGTACGCCACGAAGGCGAAGGCGGCCTGAGCGCCGTAGGGGTTTCCGTCGTATTCCGGGTGCGGGTGCGTTGTGGCTTGTCGCGCAGTTCCCCGCGCCCCTGAAAAGCGCTTTCCTCAGCCCGTGCTTTCCAGTTTCTGGTCCTTCAGCAGGAACCATGCCGCCGCCGCTGTTGCCAGGAGGACGGCCGCTCCTGCGCCCGATGCCAGGTGCAGGCCGTGGACGAAGGAGTCCCGGGCCGCCGTCAGGAGTTCCGCCGAGGTGCGGGCGGGGAGAGTCGTCGCCGTTTCCACCGCCGCGCCCAGTGACTCATGGGCCGCTTCCGGGGTGCCCGCCGGGCCCGTGAAGTCGCGGTAGACGCCCGTCACGATCGAGCCGAGCAGGGCGATGCCCAGGGCTGCGCCGAGTTCGTACGCCGTTTCGGAGACCGCGGAGGCGGCGCCCGCCTGGTCCTTGGGGACGCTGGAGAGGATCACGTCGGCGGTGACGGTGAAGGAGAAGCCCGCGCCCACGCCGACGACCAGGAGCGCCGCGCCCAGGACCGGATAGCCCGTCGACTGCCCCAGTGTCGTGAGGACGGCGAGGGCGAGGCCCACCACGGCGAGGCCGCCGGAGACCACGGCTACCGAGAAGCGCCGGGCCGCGCGGCCCGCGACGAGACCGGCCGCCACCGCGCCGACCGCGGCGGGCAGTTCGGCCAGACCCGCCTCGAACGGGCGCCTGCCCTGGACGAGTTGCAGGTACTGGGAGAGGAAGAACACCAGGCCGGACATGCCGAGCACGGTCAGCAGGTCGGCGAGGACCGCGCCGCTGAAACCCCGCTTGCGGAACAGCCGCATGTCCAGCAGGGGCGTGGGCATGGTGAGCTGGCGGTGGACGAAGCCGTACAGCGCGGCGGCGCCCAGCAGGCCCGCGGCGAGCGTCGCCGGGGTGAAGCCGTGCGTGGCGGCCTCCTTGACGGCGTAGACGACGCCGATCATGCCGACCAGCGACAGCACAACGCTGATCAGGTCCCACGGGCCGGGATCGGGGTTCCGGGACTCGGGCAGCGTCCTGATGCCGACGAGGACGAGGACGACCATCACCGGCAGGTTGATGAGGAAGACCGAGCCCCACCAGAAGTGTCCGAGGAGGAAGCCGCCCACGATCGGCCCCACGGCCGTGCCGGCGGAGGCGGTGGCGCCCCAGATGCCGACCGCGAGGCTGCGCTCGCGCGGGTCGTGGAACAGATTGCGGATCAGGGCGAGTGTGGCGGGCATCAGGGTCGCGCCCGCGACACCGAGCAGCGCCCGCGCCAGGATCAGCAGCTCCGGCGTGGTGGCGTAGGCGTTGAGGACGGATATCGCGCCGAACACCGTGGCGCCGCCGAGCAGGATCCGCTTGCGGCCGATGCGGTCGCCGAGGCTGCCCATGGAGACCAGCAGTCCGGCGATGACGAAGGAGTAGACGTCACCGATCCACAGGAGCTGGGTGCCGGAGGGGTTGAGGTCTTCGCTGATGTAGGGGGTCGCGAGACCGAGGACGGTCGCGTCGACGGCCACCAGCAGCACGGCCAGCACGAGGACGGAGAGCGCGAGCCAACGGCCCGGACGCTTCTCCGCCTCCGTCATGGAAGCCGGCTGCAGGGTGCTGGTCATGATTCCTCTCTTCTGAGTGCGCCGCCGAGCAACAGCTCGGTGATCATGTGGGTGAAGTCCTTGGGGGCCACGCGGCCTTCCGCGACCGCCCAGGCGCCGGAGGCCATCAGGCCGTACAGCGCCTCGGTGAGCCAGGCCGGGGTGAGGTCGATGCGGAATTCGCCGCCGGCCTGGCCGCGCCGGAACAGGGCGGCGACCCGGGCGTCGAGACGGGCCCAGCCCTCGTTCTGTTCCTCGCCCTCGAACAGCTGGTTCTCGGTGTAGAGGAAGGCGAGCAGTCCGGCGGCGGGCTCGATCGCCCGCACCAGCCGGCGTACGGCCTCGCTCGCGGGTCCCTCGTCGAGCCGGGCCGTGTCGAGCGCGGCCTCGCACTCCGCGATGCCGAGCGCCTCCAGCGCCCGCACGAGCGCGTCGCGCCCGGCGAAGTGGCGGTGCAGCGTGGCGCGGCTGATCCCGGCCGCCCTGGCGACCTCGTCCATGGTGGCGGTGGATTTACGGGTCAGCAGGGCCGCGGCGCTGCGCAGCACGTGGTCACGATCGAAGGCCATGAAACAATCGTAGCCCACATGAGACATATTTGTCTCATCATGAGTATGCGTGACTCATCGCAGCTGGTCGGTGGATGTGCCCCGTCGGCCACGGGGCACGGGTGGGTCCGTCAGTGCCAGGGCAGCTGCCCGCGCCGCTCCCAGTACGCGGCCGGCTCCTCGACGAGGGCCGCGAGCCGCTCCAGCTGGTCTTCGTCGAGGTCGACGACGGCGGCGTGCAGGTTGGAGGCGAGCTGATTGGTGGTCGCGGCGCCGGAGAGGACGATCCCGGCCCACGGCCGGCGCAGGATCAGGGCGAGGGCCACGGCGTCGCAGCCGAGGGAGGTCTCCGCGGCCACGGCCTTCAACACGTCCGGTGCATGGGGCTCCGCGAGCCGCCCGTTGGCCATGCCCTCCTTGACGATCACCGTGAGCCCGGCGTCATGGGCCTCGGCGAGGGCGGGGCCGGCCGAGGTCTCCAGGGCGTTGTAGGTCGACTGGACGGTACGGAAGAGGGGCTCGCCGTCGACGGTCACGGCGAGGGCGGCCCGGACCGCGTCGGCCTGGGCGGGGCCGCTGGTGGAGAAGCCGATGGTCATGCCCTCGGCGGCGGCCTGGGCGAGCCTGCTGTGGAGTTCCTTGTCGGTGAGAGCCGGGCTGTCGGGGGTCACCGAGTGGATCTGGTAGAGGTCGAGCCGGTCGCCGAGCAGTTCGTCGGTCTCGGCGCGCTGCCGCTCGTAGGTGGCGAGGCTGTGGTCCTTGACCTCGTGCTCCTCGGCGTCGGTGGACCAGCCGGCGGTGTAGGTGTAGCCCCATTTGCTGCCGACGACGATGTCGTCGATGTCGGGGCGGGCGTTCAGCCAGTCGGCGAGGAACTCCTCGGAGCGGCCGTAGGAACGGGCGACGTCGAAGTAGCGCACGCCCTGGGCGTAGGCGGCGTCGAGGAGTTCGTGGGTGCGGGTGCGCAGCGTCCCGACGCTGCGGTCCTCGCCCAGGTCGTGGTCCCGGCCGAGGTTGATGTAGCCGGGGCGGCCGACGGCGGCGAGACCGAGTCCGATGTGGCAGGTCGGGGTCGTTGCTGAGGCCAGTCGCGCGAAGGGCATCGCGGGCTCCGTTCGGTCGGCTCCGTTACGGCTTGCGACCAACGTAACCCGCGATGACCTTCGGCTCCCGCACTGGCCCGATTCCTGCTGGGCCGTCGCTCCTACTTGGCCGTCGCCCACTCGTGCTGGGCCGCCACGTTCTGCTTCAGCTCGGCCAGCTGGACCGCGACCGCGCTCGGGGCCGTACCGCCGCGGCCGTCGCGGGACGCCAGGGCGCCCGGGACGTTCAGGACGCTCCGCACCTCCGGCGTGAGGTGGGCGGAGATCTTCGCGAACTGCTCGTCCGTGAGGCCGTCCAGTTCCTTGCCCTCGGACTCGGCGACCTTGACGCACTCCCCCGCGACCTCGTGCGCCACGCGGAACGGCACGCCCTGCTTGACCAGCCACTCCGCGATGTCGGTGGCGAGGGAGAAGCCGGCCGGGGCCAGCTCCTCCATGCGCTCGCGGTTGACCGTGAGCGTGGCGATCATGCCGGTGAAGGCCGGGAGCAGCACCTCCAGCTGGTCGCAGGAGTCGAAGACCGGCTCCTTGTCCTCCTGGAGGTCGCGGTTGTAGGCCAGCGGCAGGGCCTTCAGGGTCGCCAGCAGACCCGTCAGGTTGCCGATCAGCCGACCGGACTTGCCGCGCGCCAGCTCCGCGATGTCCGGGTTCTTCTTCTGCGGCATGATCGACGAGCCCGTGGAGAACGCGTCGTGCAGCGTGACGAAGGAGAACTCCTTCGTGTTCCAGATGATGATCTCCTCGGAGATCCGGGAGAGGTTCACCCCGATCATCGCCGTGATGAAGGCGAACTCGGCGACGAAGTCACGGGAGGCCGTGCCGTCGATGGAGTTGCCGACACTGCCGTGCTCGAAGCCGAGGTCCTTGGCGACCGCCTCCGGGTCCAGGCCCAGGGAGGAGCCGGCGAGGGCACCGGAGCCGTACGGCGAGACCGCCGTGCGCTCGTCCCACTGGCGCAGCCGCTCGGCGTCCCGGGACAGGGACTGGACGTGCGCGAGGACGTGGTGGGCGAAGAGGACCGGCTGGGCGTGCTGGAGGTGGGTGCGGCCGGGCATGGCCACGTCCGGGTGGGCTTCGGCGAGGCCGATCAGGGCGTCCTGGAGGTCGGCGATCAGACCGCCGATCGTACGGGCGTGGTCCCTCAGGTACATCCGGAAGAGGGTCGCCACCTGGTCGTTCCGCGACCGCCCCGCGCGCAGCTTGCCGCCGAGGTCGGGGCCGAGGCGCTCCAGGAGGCCGCGCTCCAGCGCCGTGTGGACGTCCTCGTCGGCGATGGTGCCGACGAAGGAGCCGTCGGTCACGTCCGCTTCGAGCTGGTCGAGCCCGGCGAGCATCCGGGTCAGCTCGTCCTCCGTGAGGAGTCCCGCCTTGTGCAGCACGCGCGCGTGGGCACGCGAACCGGCGATGTCGTAGGGCGCGAGCCGCCAGTCGAAGTGGACGGAGGCGGACAGCTTGGCCAGGGCCTCGGCGGGACCGTCGGCGAAACGGCCGCCCCAGAGCCGTACGTCACCGCTGTTGCTGCTCACTTGCGTTGCTCCTAGAGAGAGACGGATGTGCCGCCGCCTCCCTGCCGACCGGCGGTCAGGGAGGCGGCAACGGCGTTACTGCTTACGCGAGGTCGCGTTGCTGCTCACGCGAGGTCGCGTCAGGCTACGCCTGCGATTGACGCTGCGCCGCGATCTTCGAGGACATGCTGTAGATGTCGATGAAGCCCTTGGCCGCGGCCTGGTCGAAGGTGTCGCCCGTGTCGTAGGTGGCGAGGTTGAAGTCGTACAGCGACGACTCGGAGCGCCGGCCGGTGACGACCGCGCGGCCGCCGTGCAGGGTCATCCGGATGTCGCCATTGACGTGCTGGTTGGCCTCGGCGATGAAGCCGTCGAGGGCGCGCTTGAGCGGGGAGAACCACTGACCGTCGTAGACCAGTTCGCCCCAGCGCTGCTCCACCTGCCGCTTGTAGCGGGCGAGTTCGCGCTCGACGGTGACGTTCTCCAGCTCCTGGTGGGCCGTGATGAGCGCGATCGCACCCGGGGCCTCGTACACCTCGCGGGACTTGATGCCCACGAGCCGGTCCTCGACCATGTCGATCCGGCCGATGCCCTGGGCGCCGGCGCGCTCGTTGAGCTGCTGGATCGCCTGGAGGACGGTGACGGCCTTGCCGTCGATGGCGACGGGGACGCCGTGCTCGAAGGTGATGATCACCTCGTCGGCCTCGCGGGGCTCGGCCGGGTTGGAGGTGTACTCGTAGATGTCCTCGATCGGGGCGTTCCAGATGTCCTCCAGGAAGCCCGTCTCGACCGCACGCCCGAAGACGTTCTGGTCGATGGAGTACGGGGACTTCTTGGTGGTGGCGATCGGGAGCTGCTTGGCCTCGCAGAAAGCGATCGCCTTGTCGCGGGTCATCGCGTAGTCGCGGACCGGGGCGATGCACTTGAGGTCGGGGGCGAGGGCGACGATGCCGGCTTCGAAGCGGACCTGGTCGTTGCCCTTGCCGGTGCAGCCGTGGGCGACCGTGGTGGCGCCGTGCTTCCGGGCGGCGGCGACGAGGTGCTTGACGATCGCCGGCCGGGACAGGGCGGAGACCAGCGGGTAGCGGTCCATGTAGAGGGCGTTGGCCTTGATCGCCGGGAGGCAGTACTCGTCGGCGAACTCGTCCTTGGCGTCCGCGACCTCGGCCTCCACGGCGCCGCACGCGAGGGCGCGCTTGCGGATGACGTCCAGGTCCTCGCCGCCCTGACCGACGTCGACCGCGACCGCGATGACCTCGGCGCCCGTCTCCTCGGCTATCCAGCCGATGGCGACGGAGGTGTCCAGACCGCCCGAGTAGGCGAGTACGACGCGCTCGGTCACTGGTGTCTCCTCACCGTGCATTGCTGACCTGCATGAGTATGCAGTGCTCTGCATGATTCGTCAATCCGCGAGCCCGTCGAGAGAGTTTCGAAGAGACGTTGAACAAACGAAACCGCTTTCTCGTACTCACCCCCGAACACCGGCGCCGCGTTCGCCAACCCACTCCTGACCCAAGTGAGGCATCCGCATGTCCAGGGCTCTTCCGAAGTACAACAAGCGTCGCGTGGCCGTCATCGGTGGCGCTGCCGCCGTGGCGCTGTCCGGCGCGGTCATCGCCGGCTCCGCCCTCGCCGGGACGCCCGCCAAGAGCAGCAGCGCCACGAACGCCCGCACCCTCGCGAGCCCCGGCACGATCAGCTGCCCGGACGTGGCCTCGAAGCTCCCGGCGATCCCCGCCTCCGCCAAGGCCGAGGTCGACCGCAACCTCGCCCTGCTCCGGACCCAGATCCAGGAAGCCGACAAGCGCCTGGTCGACACCGTGGGCCAGGGCGGCCCCAACTTCGTCAACAACGCCATCCTCGGCCCCCTCAAGGACAAGCGCGTCTCGACGATCGACCGCATCGCCATCGCCATCGGCCGTACGTCGGCCAAGCCGACGGGCCTCGACTCCCTGGCCGCCTGCACGCTCACCAAGTGAGGTGACAGGCTGCTGTGGCCGCCCCGCATTCCCGCCGGCCGGGGCGGCCACGGTGGACCGGTCGACCGCCGGATCGCAGGATCGCGGATCGCCGGATCGCCGGTCAGGGAAATCCTTAGACGGCCGAAAGGACTCGCCCGATAATCGTTGGCCATGGGAAAGACCTATGAGCGCATCGACGGCAGGCTCCGCACGTTCATCGAGGAACAGCCCCTCTTCTTCACCGCGACCGCGCCCCTGTCCGGCGACGGCACGGTCAACCTCTCCCCCAAGGGCCTCAAGGGCTCCTTCGCGGTGCTCGACGAGCACACCGTGGCGTATTTGGACTTCGCCGGATCCAACGCGGAGACCATCGCGCATCTGCGGGAGAACGGCCGGATCACGCTGATGTGGTGCGCCTTCCAGGGCCCGCCGAACATCGTGCGGGTGCACGGGCGGGGCGAGGCCGTCTTCCGTGACGACGCCCGGTTCGGGGAACTGCTCACCCACTTCCCCGGCATCGACCCCACCCCGCACGGCCTGCGCGCGATCATCGTCGTACACGCCGAACTGGTCCGGGACACCTGCGGATACGCGGTGCCCTTCATGACGTACGACGCGGACCGCGATCTGCACGGAAAGCGCTTCGCCCGCGAGGACGACGCATCGCTGAGCGACTACTTCCGGAAGAAGGAACACGTGGCGACTAGCCTGGATGGCCTACCAGGGCTGCCGCTGCCGCTCCCGCCCTCTACCGTCTGAGCCATGCGCCCCGGTGTCGTGGTCACCCTCGCCTCCCTGTCCCTCCTCACGCTCGGCTTCGCACCGGCCGGTGCGTCTGCCCCGCTGCCCGCCCGTATGGCGGACACCGGGGGCGGCACCCAGCTGATCACCGCTCAGGCGGCGGGCACCGCCTCGACGTCGGGCACGCTCATCTGGTGGGACCTGCGGGGCGGGCAGTGGGTGCAGGCCGGTTCGGCACCGGCCCGCTTCGGCGCGAGGGGGCTCGCCGAGGGGGCGTCGCGCAAGCAGGGCACGTACACGACGCCGACGGGGCTGTACGACCTGCCGTTCGCCTTCGGCATCAAGGCGGCCCCGGGCGGTACGTCCGTCACCTACCGTCCGGTGCACGAGAACTCGTGGTGGTGCCAGGACAACGCGTCGCGCTCGTACAACCGCTGGACCGAACCCCTCCCGGCAGACTGCCGCGCCTCCGAGTCCGAGCACCTCGTCTCGTACGCCGGTCAGTACGCCCACGCGCTCGTCATCGGCTTCAACTACGCGCACCCGGTGCGCGGGCGGGGAGCCGGGATCTTCCTGCACGTCAACGGGAGCGGGGCCACGGCGGGCTGTGTGTCGGTGCCGGCGGACGCGATGCAACGCATCCTGAAGTGGGCGGACCCGAAGGCGCGTCCGCACATCGCGATCGGAACGGCGGCCGGGACGACGGCGATCACCCGGTACTGAGCGCCACCGGCAGCCGTACCGAGAACGTCGTCGCCCCGGGGCGGCTCTCCAGGCCCACGCTCCCTCCGTGCGCCTCCACCACCGCCGCCACGATCGACAGACCCAGCCCGGCGCCGCCGCCCGAGGCGTCCGTGCGGCGGCGGTGCTCGGCCCGGGTGAAGCGCTCGAAGACGCCGGGCTGGACGTCCTCGGGGACGCCGGGGCCGTCGTCGTGGACCTTCAGGGTCGCCGTCCTGCTGCCGTCCGTGTCGCCCCCCGTGTCCAGGGACACCGTCACCTTCGTGCCAACAGGTGTGTGCAAACGCGCGTTGGCCAACAGGTTGGCCAACACCTGTTGGAGACGATGGGCGTCGCCCGTCACCGTCACCGGCTCCTCCGGCAGCTCCAGCGTCCAGCGGTGATCGGGGCCGGCCGCGCTGGCGTCCGTGACGGCGTCCAGGACCAGGTGGGTGAGGTCGACGGGGCGGCGCTCCAGGGGGCGGCCCGCGTCCAGGCGGGCGAGCAGCAGCAGGTCGTCGACCATCTCGCCCATCCGGGAGGACTCGGCGGCGATCCGCTCCAGCGCCCGGGTGACCTCCGGCGGGACGGGTCCGGGGTGGAGCAGGGCGAGCTCCGCGTGGCCGCGGACCGAGGCGACCGGGGTGCGCAGTTCATGGCTGGCGTCGGCGGCGAAGGTGCGCAGCCGCTCCTCACTGGCATGCCGCTTGGTCAGGGCGTCCTCGACATGGCCCAGCATGCGGTTGAAGGCGGCGGCGACCCGGCCCACCTCGCCGCGCGGGTCGGCCTCGGGGGCCCGGGGCGGCAGCACCACCTCGCCGCTGGCCAGCGGGAGTTCGCTGACCCGGGTGGCGGTCGCCGCGACCCGGCTGAGCGGACGCAGCGACCAGCGGACCCACAGCGCCCCGGTGACGCCCGCAACGGCCAGGGCCAGGCCGAAGACGATCGCGGCGACCAGTTCCAGCCGGTGCACGGTGGCCTCCACCGGCTCCAGCGGCAGGCCGACGATCAGCACATCGCGGTCGAGGCCCCGGGACGCCACGACCCGGTAGTCGTCCAGGGAGGAGAGGTGGACGGTGTGGGCCCTGCCGTCGACCGGTACCGCGGCCAGCCGCTGCTGGTCCACGTCGGTCAGGTCGACGTTCAGCTCCACGGCCAGGTTCCCGGAGCGGACCAGCCCCTTGTTGGTGACCGTGCCGTTCACCAGGCGGGCGCCGAAGGTGCCCGTGGCCTGTCTGCGGGTGTCGCCGTGCTCGTCCCCGTCGTGATCGTTCGGCAGCCGGCCGCTGTGCTCCAGACTCGCCGGGAACCGGGTGCCGACCTGGGCGAGCTGTTCGTCGAGGCGCTGCGTGAGGAAGCCGCTGAGCCCGAGCACCGCGGCGAGCCCGACGGCCGCGCAGCTCACCGCCAGCAGCACCACCAGGCCCACGGTGAGCCGGGCCCGCAGGGTACGCGGCCGGGGCAGGCGCCGTAGCCACCGAGGGAGTCTCACCTGCTCACCGGCTTCAGCACGTACCCGGCCCCGCGCACGGTGTGGATCATGGGCTCGCGGCCCGCGTCCACCTTCTTGCGCAGATACGAGATGTACAGCTCGACGACATGGGCGCGGCCGCCGAAGTCGTACGACCACACCCGGTCGAGGATCTGCGCCTTGCTGAGCACCCGGCGCGGATTGCGCATGAGGAACCGCAGGAGCTCGAACTCGGTCGGGGACAGTTCGATCAGTTCGCCGGCCCGGGTCACCTCACGGGCCTCCTCGTCCATGACCAGGTCGCCGACGGCCAGCCGCGGGCCCTCCTCCTGCTGCCGGGCCATGCCCGCCCGCCGCAGCAGTCCGCGCAGCCGCGCGACGACCTCCTCCAGGCTGAACGGCTTGGTGACATAGTCGTCGCCACCCGCGGTGATCCCCGCGATCCGGTCCTCGACCGCGTCCCGGGCGGTGAGGAAGAGCACACAGACGTCCGGCTTCACCTCGTGCAGCGAACGCAGCACGGCGAAGCCGTCGGTGTCGGGGAGCATCACGTCGAGAACCACTGCGTCGGGCAGCAGTTCGCGTGCCGCGGTCACCGCGCCGGCGCCGTCGCCGGCCGCGCGCACCTCCCAGCCCTCGTAGCGCAGGGCGCCGGTGAGCACCTCGGCGAGGTCCGGGTCGTCGTCGACGACGAGGACACGCAACGGGGTGCCGTCGGGCCGGGTGAGGGCGGGCCGGCCGGAGCGGGTCGTGTTCATCGCGTTCATCGCGTCTACAGCATCGCTCCTTCCGGCGGCCACGGGTGACCCCGGTGGCTCTGAGTTTCCTGTGAGTGGGCCCACAGGGCGCCGTCTCAGAGCTCCCTCAGAGGTTCACGCAGCACAGTGGCACGGCGGACGGGAGCATCCGGGAGAAAGGGCCCACACATGACCACCCTGTACGAGCGGCGGGCGGCGCCGGCCGTGACGCCGGTTCCCCGCAGCTCCCCCGCGGGCCCCCTGCTCGCCCTGCTGTGGGCCGGAGCGGCGGCCGTGGTGGCGCTGTGGTGGACGGACACCGGTTCGGTCGTCGGTACGGCCGGCTGGCTGACCGGCGGCGGGCGGATCGCCGGGCTGCTGTGCGGGTACTCCTGCGCGGTGCTCGTCGGGCTCATGGCCCGGGTGCCGCTCCTGGAGCGGCGGATCGGCTCGGACCGGGTGGCGCGCTGGCACGCGATGGCGGGCCGCTACACGGTCTGCCTGCTGGTCGCGCACATCGTGCTGATCCTCGCCGGGTACGCCGCCCAGGACGGCGCCTCGATCGTCCACGAGACGGTCACGGTGATCCTCGACTATCCGGAGATGCTCAAGGCCACCGCGGGCACGGTGATCCTCTTCGCCGTCGGTATCACCTCGGCGCGGGCGGTGCGCCGGCGGACCAGCCACGAGTTCTGGTACTACGTCCATCTGCTCACCTACGCCGCCGTCTTCCTGGCCTTCGGCCACCAGTTGGCGCTCGGCAACGACTTCAACGGGAAGCCGGTGGCCACGGCGGCCTGGTACGCCCTGTACCTGGGCGTCGCGGCCCTGGTGGTCTGGTTCCGGGTCCTTGTGCCGGTGCGGCTCAATCTGCGTCACCGGCTGCGGGTGGAGTCCGTGCACCGGGAGGCGCCGGGCGTGTACTCGGTCGTGGTGCGCGGGCGGCGGCTGGCGGAGCTGGGGGCGCGGCCGGGGCACTTCTTCCGCTGGCGCTTCTTCGGGCAGGGCATGGGCTGGACGTCGACGCCGTACTCGCTGTCGGCGCCGCCCCGCCCCGATCTGCTGCGCATCACGGTCAAGGCGCTCGGCGACCACAGCGCGGCGGTGTCCCTGCTGCGGCCTGGCACCCGGGTGTGGGCGGAGGGGCCGTACGGCTCCCTGACCGCTGACCGGCAGACCGCGCACAGGTCCCTGCTGATCGCGGGCGGCGTCGGGATCACCCCGCTGCGGGCGCTGTTCGAGACGCTGCCCGGCGAGGTGACACTGCTCTACCGGGCCCGCACGGCCGAGGACCTGGCCCTGGGCGGGGAGCTGGAGGCCATCGCGCGCTGGCGCGGGGCGAAGGTGCTGTACGCCCTCAACGGCGCGCACGGGGAGCGCCCGAGACTCACCGCCGACGCCCTGCGCGCGACCTTCCCCGACCTGTCCGGGCACGACGTGTACATCTGCGGTCCGCACGGCTTCGCCCAGGAGCTGTACCGGGCGCTGCGCGCCGCCGGTGTGCCGGACCGCCGTATCCACCACGAGTCGTTCGAGCTGTGAGGCCCCCGTGCACGCGTTGAAGAAGACCCGCCCCCTGCGCCGCATCGTGCTGGCGAGCGCCGCCACCGTCTCCGGGATGGTGCTGCTCCTGTCGCTGAAGCCGCACACGAGCCCGGCCCTGGCGGTGGGCACGCGGTCGCCCGTGCCGTCCAGCAGCGCGAGCGCGTCCGCCGGCGGGTCCGCCCGCGGGTCCGCCGGCGGATCCAGCAGCTCCAGCAAGTCGACCACCGGTACGAAGACGGTCACCGGCGACTCGGTCCAGACCCGCTGGGGCCCGGTCCAGGTGCGGGTCACGGTGAAGAACGGCAAGCTCACAAAAGTGACCGCCGTCACCTACCCGCAGGACAATCCGCGCGACCAGGAGATCAGCAGTTACGCCATCCCCCAGCTGCGGCGCGAGGCACTGGCCGCACAGAGCGCCGAGATAGACACGGTCTCCGGGGCGACGTACACGAGCGACGGCTACCGCCAGTCGCTCCAGTCCGCCTTGGACTCGGCCGGAGTCTGAACGCACAGGAGTCGAGGGACGTATCAGTGGGCCAAGGGTCAAGTCCCCACGGAGGAACCGTGACCACCACGCTCGCAGGCGGACGTGCCGCCCGCCGCCAGACGATGCGCCGCATCCGCCCGCGCCGCTCCCCGGCCGTCCCGCTGCTGATCGCCGTATGGGCGGGCGCAGCGGCCGTGCTGTGGCTGTGGTGGCACAACACGCCGTCCATCGCCGACAACAACGGCAAGATCCTGAACGCGGGCCGGATCACCGGTCTGCTCGCCGGCTACCTCATGGCGCTGGTCGTGCTGCAGATGGCCCGGGTGCCCGCCCTGGAGCGGCGCGTCGGCTCGGACCGGGTGGCCCGCTGGCACGCCATGAGCGGCCGCTACACGCTCTGTCTGGTCTTCGCGCACATCTTCCTGACCATGTGGGGCTATGCGCTCCAGGCGGGCAAGTCGCTGGGCGACATCGTCCAGCAGACCATCGACTCCATCACCCAGCTGCCGGACATGGGCAAGGCCGCCATCGGCACGGGTCTGTTCGTGGTCATCGGGCTGACCTCGATCGGTGTGGTCCGGCGCAGGCTGCCGTACGACGCCTGGTACCACGTGCACCTGTTCACCTACGCGGCGGTGTTCCTGACGTTCTGGCACCAGATCACCACCGGCAACGACTTCGCCCTGGAACCCGCCGCGAAGACGTTCTGGTACGGGCTGTACGGCTCGGTCACCGCGCTGGTGCTCTGGTACCGGATCCTCACCCCGATCCGGCTGAACCTGCGTCACCGCCTGCGCGTCGAGGCGGTCATCGAGGAGACGCCGGGCATCGTGTCGGTGCTCATCGGCGGCCGCAAGCTGCACCGGATGGGCGCGGAGGCCGGGCAGTTCTTCCGGTGGCGGTTCCTGGCGCCGGGCATGCGGTTCAGCTCGCACCCGTACTCGCTGTCGGCGGCGCCGCGTCCGGACATGCTGCGGATCACGGTGAAGGCGATCGGCGATCACAGCGCCCGGCTGCGCGAGCTGCGCCCCGGCACCAAGGTGTGGGCGGAGGGCCCGTACGGCGCCATGACGGCCTCCCGCCGCAGCCGCGGCAAGGTGCTGCTGGTCGCGGGCGGCGTCGGCATCACGCCGATGCGTGCCCTGTTCGAGACGCTGCCCGGCGCGGCCGGCGACCTGACCCTGCTCTACCGGGCCAACACCACCCAGGACCTGGCCCTGTGGGACGAGCTGGCGGTCATCGCCAATGAGCGCGGCGCCCGGCTGATGTACGCCGTGAACAGCCCGGAGGGCGAGCGGCCGGACATCTCCGCGGACAGCCTCCAGCGGAAGATCCCGGACATCGACCGGCACGACGTCTTCATGTGCGGCCCGCCCGGGTTCGCGCAGCAGGTGTACGAAGCACTGCGCGGCGCGGGGGTGCCCGCCCGCCGCATCCATCACGAGTCGTTCGAGATGTGAGCGACGGGAAACCACGGAACCTCCACGGGAACTCGACGGGAAATCAGGAGCTCAGAAGAGATGCGGAAGAGCCACCCCATTCGGCGCGTCGTGCTGGCCACCGCGGCCACCGTCTCCGGTGTCGTACTGCTGCTGTCGCTGAAGCCGTCGACGGACCCCGCCTCGGCGTCGGCGGCGGGTGCGGCGTCGCAGCAGACGGCGGCCGGGCAGGAGTCGCCCCAGGGCGGGGCACAGGCGGCCGGGACGGGCACGGTGACCGGTGACGCGGCCCAGACCCAGTACGGGGTCGTGCAGGTACGGCTGACCGTCGCCAACGGCAAGATCACCAAGGCCGAGGCGGTGCAGGCGCCGAAGGGCGGCACGAGCGACCAGAAGACCGCGCTGTCCGTGCCCAAGCTCAACCAGGAGGCGGTCGCGGCCGGGAACGCGAACATCGACTCCGTCTCCGGCGCCACCTACACGAGCACCGGCTACAAGCAGTCGTTGCAGTCGGCGCTGGACAAGATGAAGGCGGCGGCCGGCTCGTCGGGGTCGTCCGGCACAGCCGGCTCCGGTTCGTCCGCCGGCTCCGGTTCGTCCGCCGGCTCCGGTGGTGCCACGCAGGCCACGAAGACCGTGACCGGGCAGGTCGCGCAGACCCAGTACGGGCCGGTCCAGGTCCGTATCACCGTCGCCAACGGCAAGATCACCAAGGCGGAGGCGGTGCAGGCGCCCAAGGGCGGCACGAGCGACCAGAAGACCGCGCTGTCCGTGCCCAAGCTCAACCAGGAGGCGGTCGCGGCCGGGAACGCGAACATCGACTCCGTCTCCGGCGCCACCTACACGAGCACCGGCTACAAGCAGTCGCTGCAGTCCGCGCTGGACCAGGCCGGTGGCTGAGGCCGTGGCCGAGTCAGAAGCTCCCGCCGCGGTGCGTCGGGCGGAGGAGGTCATGGGGACTGTCTTCTCCTTCGACGTCCGCGGCGGGGAACCGCATGCCGTACAGGCGGCCCTCGACGAGGCGGTCGCCCAGCTGCACCGGGTCGACGAGGTGTTCAGCACCTACCGCGAGGACAGTCAGGTGTCCCGGCTGGCCCGCGGCGAGCTGACCGTGGCCGCATGCGATCCCGAGGTCGCGGAGGTGCTGGAACTGGGCGCCGAGGCGGAGCGGCTGAGCGACGGCTGGTTCAGCATGCGCTACCGGGGCCGGTTCGATCCGACCGGGATCGTCAAGGGCTGGGCCGCGGAGCGCTGCGCGCGGCGGATCGCGGAGACGGCCGGGGTGAGCGGCGTGAGCGTGAACGGCGGCGGGGACGTCCAGATGTTCGGCGCGCCGGAGCCGCAGCGGCCGTGGCGGGTGGGGGTGTCGGATCCCCTGCGGCCCGGTGGGCTGGCGGCGGTGATCTCGTCCGCCGGGGTGTCCGAGCTGGCGGTCGCCACGTCCGGTACGGCGGAACGCGGGGCGCACATCGTGGATCCGCGGACGGGGAAGTCGGCGGTCACGGATCTGGTCGCGGTCACGGTTGTCGGCCCGAGCCTGACATGGGTGGACTGCTGGGCCACCGCGGCGTTCGCGATGGGTTCGCGGGAGGGCCTGGCGTGGCTGGAGTCCCTCCCCGACGTGGAGGCCCTCCTGATCACAGCGGGCGACGAGGTGCGCTGCACAGGGGGCTTGGCCGCTCGACTTGGCTGAGTGGACTTACCTCAGGGGCGCGGGGAACTGCGCGACCAGCCACGAACCACCCGCGGCTGCTGGACGGCAGTTCCCCCAACGCCGCTAGTGGCCGTTCTGAGCCAACCGCAGCAGATGTTCGGCCAGCGCCTGCCCCCCGGAAGGGTCCCGGGAAATCAACAGCAACGTGTCGTCACCGGCGATCGTCCCCAGGATGTCGTGCAGCTCGGCCTGATCGATGGCCGAGGCAAGGAACTGCGCAGCCCCCGGAGGGGTCCGCAGGACCACAAGGTTGGCGGAGGCCTCCGCCGAGATCAGCAGCTCCTGGGAGAGCCGCCGCATCCGCTCCTCCTTCGCCGACTCCCCCAGCGGGGCACGCGGCGTGCGGAAGCCGCCCTCGCTCGGGACCGCGTAGATCAGCTCACCGTCGGTGTTGCGGATCTTCACCGCGTTCAGCTCGTCCAGATCCCGGGAGAGCGTCGCCTGGGTGACGGTCAGCCCGTCATCGGCGAGGAGCTTCGCCAACTGGCTCTGGGATCGCACCGGTTGCCGGTTGAGGATGTCCACGATCCGGCGGTGGCGTGCGGTGCGGGTCTGCGGCACGGCAGGCCCCGCGGTCTGCTCGTGGTCCTGCGCCTGGCTCATCGTCGTCTCATTCCCCGGCTCGTCCGTCCCCGTTCGCTGCTTCGAGGATGCCGGGCAGCGCCCGGAGAAGGGCGTCCGTCTCGTCGTCGCCGATGTTCAGCGGTGGCATCATCCGTACGACGTCGGGGGCGGGCGCGTTCACCAGGAATCCGGCCTCCTGAGCCGCGTGCTGCACCTGCGGCGCGAGCGGCTCGGTGAGCACGATACCCAGGAGCAGGCCCGCGCCCCTGACATGGTCGATCAACGGGTTGCCGAGTGACTCGATTCCGTCCCGCAGCGTCTCGCCCTGCCGCTTGACGTTCTCCAGCAGTCCCTCGTTCGCGATGGTGTCGAGGACGGCGAGTCCGGCGGCGCAGGCGACCGGGTTGCCACCGAAGGTCGTGCCGTGGTGGCCGGGCCGAAGCAGCTCGGCGGCCCGGCCGAAGGCGACGGTGGCGCCGAGCGGCAGCCCGCCGCCCAGGCCCTTGGCCAGGGTCACGACGTCCGGCAGGACGCCCTCGTGCGCCTGGTACTCGAACCAGTTGCCGGTCCGCCCGATGCCGGTCTGCACCTCGTCGAGGACGAGCAGGGACCCGGTGGCCGCCGTGATGGCGCGGGCCGCCTTCAGATAGCCGGCCGGGGGCACCACGACCCCGTTCTCGCCCTGGATGGGCTCGATGACGACGAGGGCGGTCTCCTCGGTCACCGCGGCCGCCAGCGCCTGCGCGTCGCCGTAGGGGACGTGGGTGACGTCGCCGGGCAGCGGCAGGAACGGCTCCTGTTTGCCGGGCTGGCCGGTGAGCGCGAGGGCGCCCATCGTACGGCCGTGGAAGCCGCCCTGGGTGGCGACCATGTGGGTGCGCCCGGTCAGCCGGCCGATCTTGAAGGCGCCTTCGTTGGCCTCGGCGCCGGAGTTGCAGAAGAAGACCTTGCCGTCGCGGCCGAAGTGCTCCAGGAGGCGTTCCGCGAGGGCGACGGGCGGTTCGGCGATGAAGAGGTTGGAGACATGGCCGAGGGAGGCGATCTGCCTGCTGACGGCCTCGACTACGGCCGGGTGGGCGTGGCCGAGCGCGTTGACCGCGATGCCGCCGACGAAGTCGAGGTACTCCTTGCCGTCGGCGTCCCACAGCTTCGCGCCCGCGCCGCGCACGAGAGGCAGCCGAGGAGTGCCGTAGTTGTTCATGAGCGCGCCCTGCCACCGCGCGGTCAGTTCCTGGTTGCTCATGATTCCCCCTGTTCGTCCGGCTTCTCGTCGGGCACGACCATCGTGCCGATGCCCTCGTCGGTGAAGATCTCCAGCAGGATCGAGTGCTGGACCCGGCCGTCGATGACGCGGGCGGTGTTCACGCCGTTGCGTACGGCGTGCAGACAGCCCTCCATCTTCGGCACCATGCCGGAGGACAGCTCCGGCAGGAGCTTCTCCAGCTGGGCGGCGGTGAGGCGGCTGATCACCTCGTCGGAGTTCGGCCAGTCCTCGTAGAGGCCCTCGACGTCGGTGAGGACCATGAGGGTCTCGGCACCCAGTGCCGCAGCCAGTGCCGCAGCCGCCGTATCAGCATTGACGTTGTAGACATGTCCGTCGTCCTGACTGCGGGCGATGGAGGAGACGACCGGGATACGGCCGTCGGCGAGCAGGGCCTCGAGCGCGCCCGTGTCGATCTCGGTGATCTCGCCCACCCGCCCGATGTCGACCAGTTCGCCCTCGATCTCGGGCTGGTGCTTGGTGGCGGTGATGGTGTGCGCGTCCTCGCCGGTGAGGCCGACGGCCAGCGGACCGTGCTGGTTGAGCAGCCCGACCAGCTCGCGCTGCACCTGCCCGGCCAGCACCATCCGTACGACGTCCATGGCGTCCTCGGTGGTGACCCTGAGACCCGCCTTGAACTCGCTGACGATGCCGTGTCTGTCGAGCGCCCGGCTGATCTGCGGGCCGCCGCCGTGCACGACGACCGGTCTGAGGCCGGCGTGGTGCAGGAACACCACGTCCTGCGCGAACGCGGCCTTCAGCTCCTCGTCGACCATGGCGTTGCCGCCGAACTTGATCACGACGGTCTTGCCGTTGTGCCGGACCAGCCAGGGCAGCGCCTCGATGAGGGTCTGCGCCTTGGGCAGGGCGGTGTGCTTGCGAGTCGAGGACTTTCGCTCTTCTGAGTGATTGACCGTCATAGCCGACTTTCGGAAAGATCTCGGATCAGCCGCCGGGCGGGCGGTGTTGGCCTGCGGAGGCGGCGTGAGACTCATCTCGGACACGTCCGGGGCGAGCGGCCGCTTGCGAAACAGGAACCCTCGTCAGCGACGACGAGGACCCGCGACAACCAAGCGGGCACGTCAAGACGAGTAGGCGCTGTTCTCGTGGACGTAGTCGGCCGTGAGGTCGTTGGTCCAGATGGTCGCAGACTCATTGCCTGCCGCGAGGTCCGCCACGATGTGGACCTCGCGGTAGCGCATGTCGACCAGCTCGCGGTCCTCGCCGACGCCGCCGTTCTTGCACACCCAGACGCCGTTGATGGCGACGTTGAGCTGGTCCGGCTCGAAGGCGGCCTGCGTGGTGCCGATGGCGGACAGGACGCGGCCCCAGTTGGGGTCCTCGCCGTGGATGGCGCACTTGAGGAGGTTGTTGCGGGCGATGGAGCGGCCCACCTCGACGGCGTCGTCCTCGCTCGCGGCGTTGATCACCTCCACCTTGATGTCCTTGCTGGCGCCCTCGGCGTCCCGGATGAGCTGCTGGCCGAGGTCGTCGCACACGGCCCGTACGGCCTGTGCGAACTCCTCGTACCCGGGTGTGACCCCGGCCGCGCCCGAGGCGAGCAGCAGCACGGTGTCGTTGGTGGACATGCAGCCGTCGGAGTCGACCCGGTCGAAGGTGACCTTGGTCGCGGCCCGCAGCGCCTTGTCCAGGACCTCGCTGTCGAGGTCGGCGTCGGTGGTGAGGACGACCAGCATGGTGGCGAGGCCCGGCGCGAGCATGCCCGCGCCCTTGGCCATGCCGCCGACGGTCCAGCCGTCCCTGGTCACGACCGAGGTCTTGTGGACGGTGTCGGTGGTCTTGATGGCGATGGCGGCCTTCTCGCCGCCGTGCTCGCTCAGGGCCGCCGCGGCCGTCTCGACGCCCGGGAGCAGCTTGTCCATCGGGAGCAGGACGCCGATGAGGCCGGTGGAGCAGACGGCGACCTCGATGGGGCCGCGCCCGAGCACCTCGGCGGCCTTCTCGGCGGTCGCGTGGGTGTCCTGGAAGCCCTTCGGCCCCGTACAGGCGTTGGCGCCGCCGGAGTTGAGGACGACGGCGGAGACCTGGCCGCTCTTCAGCACCTGCTCGGACCACAGCACCGGCGCGGCCTTCACACGGTTGGAGGTGAAGACACCGGCGGCGGCGCGGCGGGGCCCGTTGTTGACCACGAGGGCCAGGTCCGGGTTGCCGTTCTCCTTGATCCCGGCGGCGATGCCCGCCGCCGTGAATCCCTTGGCTGCCGTGACGCTCACGGTGCGACTCCGATCGTGGAAAGCCCGGTGGTCTCGTCGAGTCCGAGGGCGATGTTCAGGCTCTGGACGGCACCGCCGGCGGTGCCCTTGGTCAGGTTGTCGATGGCGCTGATCGCGATGATGCGGCCCGCGGCCTCGTCGTGTGCGACCTGCACCTGAACGGCGTTGGAACCGTGGACGGACGCCGTGGCGGGCCACTGGCCCTCGGGCAGCAGGTGGACGAAGGGCTCGTCGGCGAAGGCCTTCTCGTAGGCGGCGCGGACGACCTCCGCGGTGACACCGGCCCGGGCCTTCGCGCTGCACGTGGCGAGGATGCCCCGGGACATCGGCGCGAGGGTGGGCGTGAAGGAGACGGAGACCTTCTCCCCGGCGGCCGTGCTCAGGTTCTGGATCATCTCGGGGGTGTGCCGGTGCCCTCCCCCGACGCCGTACGGCGACATCGAACCCATGACCTCGCTGCCCAGCAGGTGCGGCTTGGGCGCCTTGCCCGCGCCGGAGGTGCCGGAGGCGGCCACCACCACGGCCTCGGGCTCGGCGAGCCCCGCCGCATAGGCCGGGAAGAGGGCGAGGGAGACGGCGGTGGGGTAGCAACCGGGCACCGCGATGCGCTTGGACCCCTCCAGCGCAGCGCGGCCACCCGGAAGTTCGGGGAGGCCATAGGGCCAGGTCCCGGCGTGGGGGGAGCCGTAGAACCGCTCCCAGTCCGCGGCGTCCTTGAGCCGGAAGTCGGCGCCCATGTCGATGACGATCACATCCGGGCCGAGCTGCTCGGCGACGGCGGCGGACTGCCCGTGGGGCAGGGCGAGGAAGACGACGTCATGTCCGGCGAGGGCTTCGGGGGTGGTCTGTGCCAGCACGCGGTCGGCCAGCGGAAGGAGGTGCGGCTGCAGGGTGCCGAGCCGCTGACCCGCGTTGGAGTTGCCGGTCAGGGCCCCGATCTCGACCTCGGGGTGCGCGAGGAGCAGCCGCAGGACCTCTCCGCCCGCGTACCCGCTCGCTCCGGCCACCGCCGCTCGTACCGCCATGTCACCCTCCTCTGAATGGCATGACTATACGTTTCGCTGCACGTTTATGCAATCCTGAGATCAGGCCCGAGATCACGAAGACCGCCGGAACAAGGAGGCCGCCACCCCCTCGCCGGAGGTTGCGGTCGGCACCGCAGGGGCGTTTTCTGGAAGTGTCCGGCGGTAAAGCGAGAGCGCCCGGGGCCACGGCAACAGACCGTTGGCCCGCGCCTACTTGTGCGCCCCCCCGGGTAGCGGCCCGCCGTCGCCGCCGTCATCACAGTCCGATGCGGAGGTGACCGAGGTGAAAGCGGTCGTATACGAGGAGCCTTTCCACGTGGCCGTACGGGACGTGGACGATCCACGGATCCAGCACCCCAACGACGTGCTCGTACGCGTCACGTCGACCGCGATCTGCGGCTCCGATCTGCACATGTACGAGGGCCGCACGGCGGCCGAGCCGGGCATAGTCTTCGGACACGAGAACCTCGGCGTGGTCGAGGAAGTCGGTAACGGCGTGACGTCTCTGTCCAAGGGAGACCGTGTCGTGATGCCCTTCAACGTCGCGTGCGGATTCTGCAAGAACTGCCTCGCCGGGAAGACCGGGTTCTGCCTGACGGTCAATCCGGGCTTCGCGGGCGGGGCGTACGGATACGTGGCGATGGGACCGTACAAGGGCGGCCAGGCAGAGCTGCTGCGCGTGCCCTTCGCCGACTTCAACTGCCTGAAGCTGCCGCCGGGTGAACAGTTCGAGACGGACTTCATCCTGCTCGCCGACATCTTCCCGACCGGATACCACGGATGCGAACTCGCCAAGGTCATACCCGGCGAGAGCGTGGCCGTGTACGGCGCCGGGCCCGTGGGACTGATGGCCGCCTACTCCGCGCTGCTGCGCGGTGCGTCCAAGGTGTTCTCCGTCGACCGGGTGCCGGAGCGGCTCGCCAAGGCGGCGGAGATCGGGGCCATCCCGATCGACTTCACCAAGGGCGACCCGGCCGAGCAGATCAAGGAACAGACGGGAGGAGAGGGCACCGACAAGGGCGTGGACGCCGTCGGGTACCAGGCCCAGGCGCACGACGCGAGCCACGAGGAACCGGCCTACGTCCTCAATGAACTCGTCGCGACGGTACGGGCGACCGGCATGCTCGGCGTACCGGGCCTGTACGTGCCGTCCGACCCGGGCGGACCCGACGAACACGCAAGGCACGGCCAGCTCCTGGTCTCGATCGGCAAGATGTTCGAGAAGGGCCAGCAGATGGGCACGGGCCAGTGCAACGTCAAGCAGTACAACCGCCAGCTGCGCGACCTGATCATCGCCGAGCGCGCCAAGCCCAGCTTCGTGGTCTCCCATGAGCTGCCGCTGGACCAGGCGCCGGAGGCGTACGAGAAGTTCGACAAGCGGATCGAGGGCTACACCAAGGTCGTGCTGCACCCCGAGCACGCACTCGCGGCGTAGCACCCACGCGGTAGAGAAAGGCTCCGGGCGCACGGGACATCTCCTGTCCCGTGCGCCCGCGCGTCCGGCTTGACCTGGAGTGCGCTCCAGCTCCTACCGTTCTTGTCCAAGAACCCGCATCGAACGACTGCTACGCGAGTGGCAGTCGAGGACGGATGAGCCCACATGAGCGAGAGCACCACCCGTGAAGAGCGCTTCGCCCGTGGTCTGAAGGTGCTGGACGGCGTCGACGGCGAGGCCGGCCGGCGGGTCATCGACTCGCTCGCCGACATCAACCCCGAACTCGGCCACCAGATAGTCTCCTGGGGCTTCGGAGAGATCTACGCCCGGCCCGAACTGCCGCCACGGGACCGCCAGTTGGTGACGCTGGGCATGCTCACCGCGCTCGGCGGCTGTGAGCCTCAGCTGGAGGTGCACATCAACGCGGCCCTGAACGTGGGCCTCACACCCGAGCAGATCGTCGAGGCGCTGCTGCACTCCGCCGGGTACTGCGGTTTCCCCAAGGCGCTCAACGCCACGTTCGTCGCGAAGAAGGTCCTCGCCGAGCGCGGGCTGCTGCCGCTCGGCCGGCAGCCCTCTGACGACTCCGCGGTTACTTCTGCCTGATCCGCAGGAAGGTGACGGAGTCGGCCGGGAAGGTGTACGTGAACCGGTCGGCGACTCCCGTGAAGGTGGACGTGACCGGGGCGACCGCCGTGGACGTCTCGGTGTTCACCGCGTCGGGATATGAGCACGTCAACGGGGCCTGCGCGGGGACGTAAGGTCGACGGCATGGATGCGCTGCCACGAGGAGGCGTTCCGCGCCACGCGTCACGCGGCGTGGGCGGGTTCTGGCCCGTGCCGGACGTGCTGGCTCATCTGGCCGGACGCTGGCGGGTGGAGCGGACCGTGCGGGACCTGGCGAGCGGCGACGAGGGGCGGTTCGAGGGCACCACGGCGTTCCGTCCGCTGGAGGGTGGCGGACTGCTGCACGAGGAGTCCGGCCTGTTCACCTGGCAGGGCGTGCCCCGTCCCGCCGAGCGGACCCTGCGCTTCCTGCCCGGAAGGACGCCGGGCACCGCGGACGTCCGCTTCGCCGACGGGCGGCCCTTCCACGACCTGGACCTGACCTCCGGCCGGCACATCACCGACCACCCCTGCTCCGCGGACCTCTACCGGGGCGAGTTCACCGTCCGGGACGCGGACCACTGGCGGACGGTGTGGCATGTCGCCGGCCCCACGAAGGACCTGGTGCTGACCACGGACTACGCGCGCGTGGGCTGAGTCGCCACGCCGTCGAAACGGAGGTTCCAGCGGCCCGCGCGGCCCATGACGGTGGTCGTCGACAGGGGGCGGACGTCGATGTTCCAGTAGCTCGCGGGCGGCGCCTTCAGGACGTACACGAGGGCGGCGCGGATCACGGAGGGCTCGGCGACGGCGACGATACGGCCGCCGTCGTCGGCGGGGCGGGTCTCCAGCCAGCCGCCGACCCGGGAGATGAACGCCAGCAGGGACTCGCCCCCGTGCGGCGTGGAGCGCGGGTCGGCGAGCCAGGCGTCCACCGCCTGCGGCTCGCGGGCCATCGCCTCGCCGAGCGTGAACCCGCGCCAGCGGCCCATGTCGCAGTCCCGCAGGGCCAGCTGCACCAGGGGGTGGTAGCCCAGAGCGTCACCCGTGGCGCGGCTGCGCGGGGTCGGCGAACAGTAGCGCAGGTCGGCCGCGGCCAGGGGCAGCAACTCCCCCGCGGCGTACTGCACCTCGTCCCAGCCCGCCTGGTCCAGCGGGCGGTCGTCCTGAAAGCGCTCCGCGAGCCGCGGCGAGCTGCGCGCGGCGGCGACGAACGTGACCCGAAGTTGCATGCGGAGATGGTCTGCCGCGCAAGTACACAGGTCAAGGGGCGTTGCATGCCGGTTACCCGAGGTTTGCAAATCCTTACTGCGAGGTCAGGATCTGCCGGACAAGTCAGGAGAAAACAAGGTCATTTCGCGTCACCGGATGTCTCGAAGTACAGCGCCATCCACTGGTCCGGCCGTTCGAGCGGGGCGAAGCCGAGCTTCTCGTAGACGCCGTGCGCGTCGTGGGTCGCGAGCAGCACGCGCCGCAGTCCGTACGACCGCAGGTGTTCGCGGATCCCCCCGACCAGTGCCGTGCCGATGCCCTTCCCACGCACCGACGGGTCGACGTAGACATCGGCCAGCCAGCCGAACAGCGCCCGGTCGGTCACCACGCGCGCGTACGCCACCTGCTCCCCCGAGGCCGTCTCGTACACCCCGAAATTGAGCGACGCCGCCATCGCATGATCCTGCTTCTCCCGCGAGCGCCCGACCGCCCAGTACGCGTCGGTCGACAGCCAGCGGTGAACACGGCCGACGTCGACGCGATCGGTGTCGGCGGAGAACTCATAGCCCTCGGGCAGGTCAGCTGCATCGCTCATGCGGGGGATCCTCGCAACTCGGCCGGGTCGGCGTCGAACGGATTCCGGGGAAGCACCTCGTCGCACGCCGCCCGCAAGCGCCGTACTCCCTCGGTGATCTCGCCCGTCCCCGCGACCGCCGCGAAGCTCAGCCGGATGTGGGCGGCGGGGGGTTCGGCGCTGAAGTACGGGCGGCCGGGGGTGATCGCGACGCCCGCGCGCAGGGCGGCGGCGGTCAGGGCCGGTTCCTCGGTGCCGTCGGGGAGGCGGAGCCAGAGGTGGTAGCCGCCGGACGGGATGTGTGGCAGGGCGAGTTCGGGGAGGTGGAGGCGGAGCGCGGTGGTCAGGGCGTCGCGCCGGGTCTTCAGCTCGGCGGAGACCGTGCGTAGGTGGCGTGGCCAGGCGGGTGAGCCGACGAGTTCGAGCGCGGCCTCCTGGAGGGGCCGGGGTACGAAGAAGGTGTCGACGACCTGGATGGCCCGGAGCCGTTCCAGCACGGGGCCGCGGGCGGCCAGGGCGCTGACCCGGAAGCTGGGCGAGGTCGCCTTGGTCAGCGAGCCGACATGGACGACGACACCGTCCGTGTCGTCGGCGGCCAGCGGACGCGGCAGCGGGCCCGCGTCCGCGTGCACCAGCCGTCGCACGAAGTCGTCCTCGATCACGAAGGCGCCAGCGGCACGGGCGATGCGCAGCACCTCGGCGCGCCGGGCGGGGGCGAGCACGGCGCCGGTCGGGTTCTGGAACAGGGGCTGGCAGACGAACACCCGCGCGCCGGTGGCCCGGAACGCGTCGGCGAGCAGTTCCGGCTTCACGCCGTCGGGATCCACCGGCACGGGCACGGGGCGCAGGCCGGCGGCGCGGGCGATCGCCAGCATGCCCGGGTAGGTGGGTGACTCGACGAGCACCGGGGCGCCGGGCGGGGCGAGCGCACGCAGGGCGGTGGCCAGCGCGGACTGACCGCCCGCGGCGATCAGCACCTCGGCCGCGCCGACCGCGCCGCCGATGCTCCGCGCGAACCACTCCCGCAGCTCGGGCAGCCCCTCCAGCGGCGGCCGCCCCCAGGCACCGGGGCGCCGCCCGGCGCGGGCCAGGGCCGCGGCCATCGCCCGCTCGGGCTGCAGCGAGGGGTGCAGATAGCCGCCGCTGAGCTCCAGTACTCCGGGCGGCGGGGCGGCCAGCGAGACCGTCACCCCGGAGGCGTCCACGGTGCGCGGTACGAGGTCGGCGGCGCCGTCGGCGCTGAGCGCGACCTCCTGCCAGGAGGTGTCCCCCGTGGGCGCGGCCGCGGTGTGCGGGCGGGCGCGGAACGCGCCGGCCCCGGGGCGGGTGACCACCAGGCCCTCGGCGGCCAGCTGGGCCAAGGCGCGCGAGACGGTCACCGGGCTCACCCGGAAGCGCTCGACGAGCGCCCGACTCGATGGGAGCTTTCCACCAGGTGAGTAGCGGTCAAGTTCTTGTCGCAGCTGGTTGGCCAGTTCACTGACACTGCTACTCTCTTGCATGAGAGCACAGAGTAGCGCTACTGCGCCGACGCCGGTAGCGGTCACCGTCCACCGGGAACGCCTGGAACGCCCCGGCCTGGGCACCGTCCAGGCGGCCCTGGGCGTCACCGCCTTCTCCCTCACCTTTCCCGCCACCGCATGGGGTCTGGAGAGCTTCGGCCCCTGGTCTCTGGTGTCGGTGCGCAGCGTTCTCGCGGCGGTGATCGCGGGCTCCTGTCTGCTGGCCCTGCGTGTCCCGCTGCCCGACCGCCGGCACTGGGCGGGGCTGGCGGTGGTGGCGGCCGGAGTGGTGTTCGGCTTCCCGCTGCTGACCACGCTCGCCCTGGAGACCTCCACCACCTCGCACGCCGCCGTCGTCGTGGGCCTGCTGCCGCTCACCACGGCGCTCTGCTCCGCCCTGCGCATGGGCACCCGGCCCTCCCGCACCTTCTGGACGGCGGCCCTCGCCGGCGCGGCCGCCGTCCTCGCCTTCACCGTCCGGCAGAGCGGCGGCACACTGACAGCCGCCGACGGCTACTTGTTCGCGGCGCTGCTGGTGTGCGCGGCGGGCTACACCGAGGGCGGACGGCTGGCCCGGGTCATGCCGGGCTGGCAGGTCATCGGCTGGGCGCTGGTGCTGTGTCTGCCGCTGTCCGCCGGCGCGGCCGCGCTCGCGCTGTCGTACGAGCCGGTGCGGCTGACCGCGCACGGCGTGGCCGGACTGCTGTGGGTCGCCGTGGGCTCACAGTTCCTCGGTCTCGTCGTCTGGTACCGGGGCATGGCGGCCATCGGCATTCCGAAGGCCAGCCAGTTGCAGTTGGCCCAGCCGCTGCTCACACTGGTGTGGTCGGTGCTGCTGCTGGGCGAGCACCTCACGGCGGCAGCTCCGCTGACCGCCGCCGCAGTGCTCGTGTGCATCGCCGTCACTCAACGATCGCGTTCGTGAGGAGGCCCACAGATGCGCGCAACCGTGGGCGACCATCTTGTCCAGCACGGCAGGGTGGTCGGCCAACACGACCAGGTCAGCGAAGTCGTCGAAGTGCTGGGCACGGAGGGCAACCCGCCCTACCGCGTCCGCTTCCCGGACGGACACGAGGCCGTCATGTCCCCCGGCCCCGACTGCGAGGTCCGTCACCAGCAACAGGAACACCGGGCACAGTAGCTCAGCGCGGCGGGCTCGCCGGCTGCCGATAGTGGTCGGCGATCACCCGCGCCATCGCGCCGGCCCGGTCCTTCGCGACGTCCTTGGCGGCGAAGAAGACGTGCCCGCGCACCTCGGGGTGACGGGCCGCGAGGGTGAGGTGCCGGGACAGCTCGGCCGGGTCCTGCCAGGCCGAGGGCCCGCCCTCGGCACCCGCCTTGTACAGGGCCTCGCCGATGTAGAGCCTGGTCCTGGTGCCTTTGGCCACCTGTGCCCACCACCGCACCAGTTCGGCGTAGTCGGCGGCGGCGAAGCCGATGTGCCAGTACACCTGGGGGACGACGTAGTCGATCCAGCTCTCGCGGACCCATCTGCGGGTGTCCGCGTACATGTCGTCGTACGTCTGCACACCCGCCCGGGTTCCGGAGCCCCGTGAGTCGGACGTGGCGTTGCGCCACACCCCGAACGGGCTGATCCCGAACCGGGTGCCGGGCCGGATCTCCTCGACCCTGGCGGCGATCTCCCGCACCAGCTTGTTGATGTTGTCGCGGCGCCAGGCGGCCCGGTTGGCGAACTCGCCGCCGTAGGTGTCGTACGCTGCGTCGTCGTCGAAGCTCTGGCCGGCCACCGGGTACGGGTAGAAGTAGTCGTCGAAGTGGACGGCGTCGACCGGATACTTTGCCACGGCGTCGAGCATCGCGTCCTGGACGAAGGCACGGACCTCGGGCAGGCCCGGGTTGTAGTAGAGCCTGCCGCCGTAGGGCACCACCCAGTGGGGGTGCTTGCGGGCCGGGTGGCCGGCGACGAGTTTCGTGGGGTCGTCGTGATTGGCGATCCGGTACGGGTTGAACCAGGCGTGCAGCTGGAGGCCCCGGGCATGGGCCTCCGTCACGGCGGTGCCCAGCGGGTCCCAGCCCGGCGACCTGCCCTGGGTGCCGGTGAGGACGCGGGACCACGGCTCGTACGGCGAGGGCCACAGCGCGTCCGCCGTGGGCCGCACCTGGAGGAGCACCGTGTTCAGCCGGTCGCGGGCCGCCCTGTCGAGGTGGGCGATCAGCTCGCTGCGCTGCTCGGCCGCGGACAGGCCCTTGCGCGAGGGCCAGTCGCGGTTGTCGACGGTCGCGAGCCACACGCCCCGCATCTCGGTGACCGCCCGGGGACCCCGCGGTGCCGCCGTCGAACCCTGCGCCATCGCGACGGTGGACAGCGCCGCCAGAGTGAACGCCCGGCGGGACACTCGCACCATCCGCACACCCCCATACGCTCCGGATCCGCTCCGTCACGGATCGTCTCGCGCCCAAGGATGCCCCCACCCGGACGATCGATCATCGATACTTGGGAGTAACGTGCACGATCGGAGCAGGCGCCGAACCCGGAGGTCCTGCCGGAGCAGCCGTAGATCAGCGAAGGGGACGATGTGAGCGACATCGAGCGCGTCGGAGTCGTGGGCTGCGGCCAGATGGGAGCGGGCATCGCCGAGGTGTGCGCCCGCGCCGGACTGGACGTGAAGGTCGCCGAGACCACCGGCGAGGCCCTGGAGATCGGCCGTACCCGGCTGTTCAACTCCCTGGGCAAGGCCGCCGAGCGCGGCAAGATCAGCGAGGAGGAGCGGGACGCGACGCTGGCGCGGCTGAGCTTCACCACCGACCTCGGCGAGTTCGCGGACCGCGACCTCGTGATCGAGGCCGTCGTCGAGAACGAGCAGGTGAAGACGGAGATCTTCCAGGTGCTCGACCAGGTGGTGACCCGGCCGGACGCGATCCTGGCCTCCAACACCTCCTCCATCCCGCTGGTGAAGCTGGCGGTCGCCACCTCGCGCCCGGACCACGTCGTCGGCATCCACTTCTTCAACCCGGCCCCGGTGCAGCAGCTCGTCGAGCTGATCCCGGCGCTCACCACCTCCGAGGGGACGCTCGGCCGCGCGCAGCTCTTCGCCGAGAAGGTGCTCGGCAAGCACGCGATCCGCGCCCAGGACCGCTCGGGCTTCGTGGTGAACGCGCTGCTGGTGCCGTATCTGCTGTCCGCCATCCGCATGTTCGAGTCGGGCATCGCGGGCCGCGAGGACATCGACAACGGCATGGAGATGGGCTGCGCCCACCCGATGGGCCCGCTGAAGCTGTCCGACCTGATCGGCCTGGACACGATCGTCTCGATCGCCAATTCGATGTACGAGGAGTACAAGGAGCCGCTGTACGCCGCTCCCCCGCTGCTCCAGCGCATGGTCGAGGCGGGCCGGCTGGGCCGGAAGACGGGCTCGGGCTTCTACACCTACGGCTGATTACACAAGGTAGTCCACCGGCTCACACGGGCCCGGCACCGGCTGACGGTGCCGGGCCCGCGTCTTTCACACACCGTGTGCGCGCCGGGCACGCATATGCCCGTCGCACACGCTCCCCACGCGTCCACCAGGCGAGTTGACTCTCACGCGCATGCAAGGGACGAGAGACAACTACGGAAAGGAGCGGACCCGTGGCCGCCGATCCCGAGCATCCCGTGGTCCATGGAGAACTCGCAGAGTTACGTCGCCGCCTCGATGTGGCCTACGCCCGTGTCGAGGGCGGGCTGGCGCTGCTCACTCATCGCACGAAGGAGACCGCCAAGGAGTTGGAGGAGCTGAACACCCGCATGGTCTCGCTCGAACACGCACGCTGGCCACTGCCCTCGGTCGCCGCGCTCACGGCATTGGGAGCGCTCGTCGTGACGATCTGGCAGGCGCTGGCCCACTAGACATCGGCGAGCCTGAGGTGGTGCAGCAGGAGTAACGCGGCCGCCATGTTGGCGGCCGGGACCTCCCCACGGGCGATCATGTCCGGGACGAGTTTGAGGGGTACCCACTCCCGGCGGTCCGACTCGAAGTCGTCCACGGGATGTCCTACGTACTCGCCCTCGTCGGCCCAGTAGATGTGGTGCCGGGCGTCGGTGAGGCCGTTGGACGGCTCCACGCTCATGAGGTGGTGCAGGGGCCCCGGCCGCCAGCCGGTCTCCTCCTCCAGTTCCCTGGCGGCCGCACGCGCGATGTCCTCGCCGTCCTCCACGACGCCCGCGGCCAGTTCCCACCCCCAGCTGTCCGTGATGAAGCGGTGGCGCCACAGGAGGAGGACCTCGTTGGCCTCGTTCACCACCGTGGCCACGGCAACGGGCCGCAGCCGTATCAGGAAGTGGTCGAGGTGCCGGCCGTCCGGCAGCTCGACATCCGCGAGATTGACGCTGAACCAGCGGTTTGCGTACACAGTTTGTTCGTTCTGTTTCGTCCACTGCACGGTTCTGCCACCTTCCGCCGAGTAAGTGGCAATATCGCAGCAGGGACCCCTCCGGCCCACCGTGCGCCTACAGCGGTACGCGCAGTGCCCCGTCGATGAGTTCGGCGGCTTCAGCGGTTCCGGCACAGCCGCTGCGCACCAGGTGTTCGCGTACCGCACGGAGTCTGTCGCGCAGCCGCTGGGACTCCATTCCGCGGGCCTGTTCGGCCATCTGCACCGCCGTGACCACCGCTTTGTCGGCATTGCCCTGGCGGAGTTCGATCGTGCTGAGCATGGCGAGCCGGTGCACCCGGCCCCGGTCGTGGGCGGGATTGTCCACAGCGGCCGCCGCATGCTCCCGGGCCGCCGCGAGTTCGCCGAGGCTGAGCAGCGCCTCGGCCACCTGGACGTTGACCAGGCCCGGCTGGACATAGCCGGTCTCGTCGGGTTCGTGTCCGCGCCGGATGCGTTCGGCGGCCGTCTCGGCACGCCGGATGCAGGACAGCGCGCTCGTGCCGTCGCCGAGGTGGGCGTACGCCTTGGCCTGCATCGCGTACAGGTCCGAGGCGAGAGCGGGGGTGATGTGCTTGCCGGCGGCGCGCAGCGCGGCCTCCGCGAAGGCGACCGCCTGGCGGTACTCCCTCATGAACAGCGCCTGGTTGACGAGCAGTGCGATGACATACGCCCCGAGTCCCCGGTCCCCGCTGGCCTTCGCCAGGCGCAGGGCCTGGTGGAAGTAGCGCTGGGCCAGGCCGTGCGCGTCGGAGTCGTAGGCGCAGATGCCCGCGATCGCCACCAACCCGCCCGTGGCACGGTGCAGTTGACGGCCCGTGGCGTCGGTGTAGCTGCCACGCAGCAGCGGGGCCGCCTCGGCGTTGAGGAAGCCGACTATGCGCGTGCGCGTCGCTATGCCGCCCGCCTTGCGGTACATCTGCTCGTAGTGGGCGCGGGCTGCGCGCAGCATCGCGATGTCGGACGGGGTGACCCGGTGCCGGCCGCCGCGGGAGACGTCCACGTCCTCGGGCGGGTTCTCCCACTCCCACACCGGCATCACGGCCGGGGTGCCGGTGACGGCGGGCGCGCCCAGTATGTGCGGGCGTTGCTGCTCGTCGGAGCGCCACAGGGCGGTGGCGCGCTCCACGAAGCCGGACAGCGAGGTGCCGTTCGGCGTCGAGGGCTCGCCCGGCACGCCCAGACCGATGTCGTCGAGGGTGACGGGCCGGTGCAGCCGGACGGCCAGCACCTCGCAGATCAGGTCGGGCACCTGACCGCGCGGCCGCTGTCCCTTCAACCACCGTGCCACGGCGGTGTGTTCGTAGCGAAGCGCGAGACCCCGCGTCCGGCCCGCCTGGTTGACGTGGGCGGCGAGACCGGCGTGCGAGATCCCGGCCTCGTCCAGGATCGCGTCGAGCAGAGTGTTGGGCTGCATGGATGCCCCCCGGGTGGCCTGGTGCCGCCAGACTAGTGCGGTTCCGTTCACACGGGGTGTGAACCGAGTGCGCGCATCCGGGCTGTGCGCGCACTGTTGCGGAGAGTTTCCAGTCGGTTGACTGAAATGCCTCGCAAGAGGCCGGCCGGGCCGCCGGCTCCCCCTCGTACAGTGCGGTGGCCTGGCCGTTGGCTTCGGTGGTGCGACCGAGGGGCGGGAGGCTATCGGTTCGTTGTCGGCTGCGGGTTGGTGGGGGCTGGTCGCGCAGTTCCCCGCGCCCCCAAGAGCTCGTTGCAGTGCCGCCTGCTTCGGTCGTTCCGTACGACCAGGAGAGCGATGTCGTCGGTTGGCTCCCCTCCTGTGTGCCGGAGCAGGGCGGTGAAGACCCTGCGCAGGATTGTCTGGGGTGAGGCCTGTTGGTCGCGGGTCGCCTCCGTCAGGGCTGTCGGCAGGGAGAAGAACCTGCCGTGTGTGTCCCTCGCGTCCTCCGCTCCGTCCGTGTAGAGGACCAGGGACTCGCCGGGGAGAAGGTGGCCGCAGCGTACCGGGTCCAGGTCGGGTGGCAGGGGGAACGGGCCCAGGGGCGGCAGGGGTTCGGTGTGGGCGAGTGGGTCGACTCCGTGGGCGCTGAGCAGATACGGCCAGGGGTGTCCGCAGTTGAGTGCGCGGAGTTGTCCGTCCCGGCGGATCTCCAGCAGGAGCACGGTGACGAACTCCTCGGCCGGCGGGGTGTCGGGCTCCCGGCCGGTGGAGGGGTGTTCCGCGCGGGAGAGCTCACGCAGATGACGGGCGAACGCGCGCTCCAGGCGTCGTAGCACACCGCCGAGTTCGGGCTCGTCGTGCGCGGCCTCCCGGAAGCTGCCGAGGAGGGCGGCCGCCGTGCCGATGGCGGGCAGTCCGTGGCCGCGTACGTCACCCATCACGACCCGTACGCCGTGTTCGGTGGCGATCGCCTCGTACAGATCACCGCCGATGGCCGCGCCGCAGTCGGCGGACAGTTGGACGGCGGCCACACCCAGGCCGTCGAGACGCGGGGGCAGCGGGCGCAGGAGCACGCTCTGCGCGGCGCCCGCGACCTTGCGGACCTGCGTCAGCTCGCGCAGCAGCGCCCGACGGACATGGAATATCAGCCCGGTGCCGACCGCGAAGAACACGGCGCTGGTGACGATCCGCGCGCCGAGCCCCTCCTGCTGGGCGAGCGGGCAGCCGAATTTGTACGAGATCGCCACGGCGCCCCACACCGTGGGCAGCCCCAGGGCGAACACCCGGCGCAGCGACCGGCGCTCGGGTTTGCGTACGGCAGGGCGGTCGTCCGCCAAGTCCGGGTGGTGGACGCTTCTCCTGCGCAAGGTGCGGCAGGGGTGGCGGGCCCGGGTCCGGACCCACGCCGGCAGCGCCCTGCGGGCAGGCCCCCGTGAGTGCGTGTGGGGCCGCCTCCTGCGGGAAACCCCAGCCTTGATGCGGATCATGCCGATGGCCCCCCATGTAGGCCCTGACAGAGCAGACGGACCGACCCCGAAAGGCCGGTCCGATTCTTGCGACGTCATGACCCGAAACGGCCGGATCGCCCCGGCTTCTCACCCGAATGAGTGAGCATTCTCCGGACGCCTGCATTTATGCAGGTGGGAGAGGGTGCGCCCCGCAGGGGCGCGGGGAACTGCGCGACCAGCCACGGCCGACCCGCAGCCGACGGACAACCACAGTTCCCCGCACAGAGCGACCTAGCTGCGCAACGCCGCCCCGGTCCGCTCAGCGGCCAGCGCGACGGCCGCGTCACGGGCCGTGGAGGCCTCGTCCACGGTCAGCGTGCGGTCGGCGGCGCGGAAGCGCAGCGCGTAGGCGAGCGACTTCTTGTCCTCGCCCAGCTGCTCGGCGCTCTCGTACACGTCGAACAGCCGGATGGCCTCCAGCAGTTCACCGGCGCCCTCGCGCAGCGCGGACTCGACGTCCGCGTGCGGGACCGACTTGTCGACGACCAGGGCGACGTCCTGCGTGGCGACCGGGAACGTGGAGATGCTCGGCGCCTGCGGGGCGCCGTCGCCGGCCTGCTCCAGCGCGTCCAGGTCCAGCTCCATCGCGCTGGTGCGGTCGGGCAGGCCGAGGGCCTTGAGGACGCGCGGGTGCAGCTCGCCCGCGTGGCCCACGACCCGCTCGGTGCCCTCGGTGACGACCACGAGCTCGGCGGTGCGGCCCGGGTGCCACGGCCCGTACTGACCCTTGCGGACGACCAGCTCGGCGCCGGCCTCACGGGCGACCGTGCGGGCGGCCTCGACCGCGTCGGCCCAGTCGGCCGGGCGGCCCTTGCCCCACCAGCCGGCCTGCTCGCGGGCGCCCGCGAGGACGACGGCGACATGGCGCGGCTGCTCGGGCAGCGCGGCGTTCAGCTCGGCGAGCTCCTCGTCGGTCGGACGCCGGTCCACCGGCAGGTTCGCGGCGGCCTTCTGCTCCGCGGCCGGGTGGAAGACCAGGCCGGTCTCGAACAGCGCCAGGTCGTGCGTACCGCGGCCGTCGTTGCGGCGGAGCGCGCCGAGCAGGCCCGGCAGCAGCGACGTACGGAGCGCGGGCTCCTCGTCGTTGAGCGGGTTGGTCAGCTTCACGACACGGCGGGCCGGGTCGTCGGCGTCCAGGCCCAGCTGGTCGAAGACCTGCTCGGCGATGAACGGGTAGTTCGGCGCCTCGACATAGCCCGCGCCCGCCAGGGCCCGGCCGACGCGGCGGTGCAGCCGCTGCCGGTGGGTCAGACCACGCCCCGAGGGGAGCTTGGGCAGCGTCGAGGGCAGGTTCTCGTAGCCCTCCAGCCGGATGACCTCCTCCGCCAGATCGTTCGGCTCGGTGAGGTCGGGCCGCCAGGACGGGACGGTGACGGTCAGCTCGTCCTGCCCGTACACGTCGCAGCCGATCTCCTGGAGTCGCCGTACGACGCTCTCGCGGCCGTACTCGACGCCCGCGACCTTGTCCGGGTGGTCGGCCGGGGTGGTGATGGTGCGCGGCGCCTTGGGGGCGCTCACCTCGGTGACACCCGCGTCCGCCGTACCGCCCGCGAGCAGGACCAGCAGGTCGACCGTGCGCTGGGCCGCCGCGGCGGCGGCCTGCGGGTCGACGCCGCGCTCGAAGCGCCGGGACGCCTCGGAGGACAGCTTGTGGCGGCGGGCCGTGCGGGCGATGGAGATCTGGTCGAAGTGGGCGGCCTCGATCACGACCTCGGTCGTGGCGTTCTCCACGTCCGTGGGGGTCCCCCCTGCTCGAGCGGAGTCGAGAGCTTGGGGGAGGTCGGCGATCTCGGTGTTGGCACCGCCCATGACACCGGCCAGGCCGATCGGGCCGCGCTCGTCGGTGATCACCAGGTCCTCGGCGTGCAGCTTGCGCTCGACGCCGTCGAGGGTGACGAGCTTCTCGCCCTCCGCCGCGCGGCGCACACCGATGGTGCCCTGGACCAGGTTGCGGTCGTAGGCGTGCAGCGGCTGGCCGAGCTCCATCATCACGTAGTTGGTGATGTCGACGGCGAGCGAGATCGGGCGCATGCCGACCTTCTGCAGACGGCGCTGCAGCCAGATCGGGGAGCGCGCCTCCGGGTCCAGGCCGGTGACGGTGCGGGCGGTGAAGCGGTCGCAGCCGGTGGGGTCGGAGACCTGGACCGGGTAGCCGAAGGCGTTCGGGGCGGGCACGTCGATGAGCGCCGGGTCGCGCAGCGGCCGGCCGTAGGCGATGGCGGCCTCACGGGCGACGCCGCGGATCGACAGGCAGTCGCCGCGGTTGGCGGTGACGGCGATGTCGAGGACCTCGTCGACCAGCTCAAGGAGCTCGATGGCGTCCTTGCCGACCTCGGTCTCCGGCGGCAGCACGATGATGCCGTGGGTGCCGTCGTCGCCCATGCCCAGCTCGCCGCTGGAGCAGATCATGCCGTGGGACGTCCGGCCGTACGTCTTGCGCGCGGCGATCGCGAAGCCGCCGGGCAGCACGGCGCCGGGGAGCACCACGACGACCTTGTCGCCGACCTGGAAGTTGCGGGCGCCGCAGATGAGCTCCTGGGGCTCGCCGGTGCCGTTGGCCCGGCCGACGTCGACGGTGCAGAAGCGGATCGGCTTCTTGAACTCCGTCAGCTCCTCGATGGTGAGCACCCGGCCCACGACCAGCGGACCCTTGAGGTCGGCACCCAGGTGCTCGACGGTCTCTACCTCGAGGCCTGCGGAAATGAGCTTGGCCTGGACGTCGCGCCCGGTCTCCGTCGCCGGCAGGTCGACGTACTCCCGCAGCCAAGAAAGCGGGACCCGCATCAGATCTCCATCCCGAACGGCCGGGTGAACCGGACGTCACCCTCGACCATGTCTCGCATGTCTTCGACGTTGTGGCGGAACATCAGCATCCGCTCGATGCCGAACCCGAAGGCGAATCCGCTGTACTTCCCCGGGTCGACGCCGCAGGCGGTCAGCACCTTCGGGTTGACCATGCCGCAGCCGCCCAGCTCGATCCAGCCCTCGCTGGAGCAGGTGCGGCAGGGGCGGTCGGGGTTGCCGACGGACTCGCCCTTGCAGACGTAGCAGAGCATGTCCATCTCGGCGCTCGGCTCGGTGAAGGGGAAGAAGTTCGGCCGCAGCCGCGTCTTCATGCCCTCGCCGAACAGGGACTGGACCATGCGGTCCAGGGTGCCCTTGAGATCGGCCATGGTCAGACCCTCGTCCACGGCGAGCAGCTCGACCTGGTGGAAGACCGGGGTGTGCGTGGCGTCCAGCTCGTCCGTGCGGTAGACGCGGCCGGGACAGATCACGTACACCGGCAGCTCACGATCGAGCAGCGAGCGGATCTGCACGGGCGAGGTGTGGGTGCGCAGGACGACGCCGGACTCGGTGCCGCCGCCTTGGCCCTGCACGAAGAACGTGTCGGCCTCGCCGCGGGCCGGGTGGTCCGGGCCGATGTTGAGCGCGTCGAAGTTGAACCACTCGGCCTCGACCTGCGGGCCCTCGGCGACCTCGTAGCCCATGGCCACGAAGATGTCCTCGATGCGCTCGGAGAGCGTGGTCAGCGGGTGGCGGGCGCCGGCCGGTACACGGTCGTACGGCAGCGTGACGTCCACCGCCTCCTCGACCAGCACGCGGGCGTCGCGCTCTGCCTCCAGCTCGGCCTGGCGGGCGGCCAGGCCCTTGTTCACGGCTCCGCGTGCCTGGCCGACCAGCTTGCCGGCGGCAGCCTTGGCATGCGGGGGCAGGGCGCCGATCTCGCGGTTGGCGAGGGCCAGCGGGGAGGTGCCGCCGCTGTGGGCGACCTTGGCCTCCTGGAGCGCGTCGAGGGAGTCCGCGGCGGCGAAGGCGGCGAGCGCCTCGTCCCGCATGCGCTCGATCTCTTCCGGTTTCAACGCCTCGACCTCGACAGGGTCGTACGACTTATTCGGTGCCGACATCTCTTCCCGTGCTTCCGATTGGCTGGCGGATGGTCCCCGTGACCGCTTCAGGGCCGTATGCAGGACACAAAGGTGCCAAAGGCCGAGTCTAACGGGGTGGGGGTGGACGAATGCGCCCGTGGGCCCTCAGGCGAGATACGCCGGGGCGCCCACGGGCAAGGTAAATCGGAATTCCGCGCCGCCGCCGGGGGCGCGGCCGACCGTGATGGTGCCGCCGTGGGCCTCGACGATGCCCTTGACGATATACAGCCCGAGACCCGTGCCACCGCGCTTGCTGCCCCGCCAGAAGCGGGTGAAGACGCGGTTCATCGACTCCTCCGGGATGCCGGGCCCCTCGTCGCTCACCGTGACCGACGTACCGACGTCCTCTCCCTCCCGGGGGGACGCCGACTGCGTGATCTCAATCGTGACCGTTCCCTCGCCGTGCCGCACGGCATTTTCCAGCAGGTTGCTGAGGACCTGGTCGACCTTGTCGGGGTCGGCCCACAGATCGGGCAGCGGCTGCTCGATGCGCAGCAGGAACCGGTCGGCGGTCTGTCCGGCCGCGACGTACGCCTGGATGTGCCGGCCGACGGCCGCGCCCATGTCCACGGGCTGGCGGCGCACCTCCAGCCGCCCGGAGTCGATGCGGGAGATGTCCAGGAGCTCGGCGATCAGCCGGGTGACCCGGTCGGCGTCCGCGTCGACGGTCTCCAGCATCAGCCGCTTCTGGTCGTCGGTGAAGCGTTCCCACTTGGCGAGCAGTGTGGCGGTGAAGCCCTTGACCGAGGTGAGCGGGGAGCGCAGCTCATGGGCGACGGTCGCGATCAGCTCGGCGTGGCTGCGCTCGGTGCGGCGCCGGGCCTCGGTGTCGCGCAGGGACACGACGACCCGGCGGACCGGCCCGGCGGGTTCGGTACGGACGTACCGGGCCGATACGAGCACTTCCCGCCCGCCGGGCAGCAGCAGGTTGCGCTCGGGCTGCCCGGCCCGGATGGCGAGCCCGCCGTACGGATCGGTGATCTGCCACCAGCGCCGTCCTTCCAGGTCCTCTAACGGCAGCGCCTTCTCCAGGCGGTGGCCGAGGGCGTCGGCGGCGGAAACGGCGGTGATGCGGGCGGCGGCCGCGTTGAAGCAGATGACGTACCCGTGCTCGTCGGCGACGACGAGGCCGTCGGGCAGCTCGTCGGGGTCGATGCCGAGTCCGGCGAGATCACCGTGCCGGGGCGCGGGTACCCGGTGCACGTCCCGCCCTCCCGGCGCACTGCTCGTGCCGACGCTCATCCCCGCACTCCACCTCTCAGTCGGCATGGGGGGTCCCCCTGCTCACGCGCAGCCGACGCCTCGGGGGAAGGCCCCCGAGGCGGTCACCCTACTAGCTCTCGGTGACGGAGCGGCACCCTCCGGAGGCGCGCTGTGCACGGGC
The DNA here is from genome assembly GCF_042895285.1 of Streptomyces sp. NPDC001406. Taxonomy (NCBI): domain Bacteria; kingdom Bacillati; phylum Actinomycetota; class Actinomycetes; order Kitasatosporales; family Streptomycetaceae; genus Streptomyces; species Streptomyces sp. NPDC001406. The sequence continues at coordinate 247,745 of NZ_JBIAWG010000007.1, read as the reverse complement.
CGACGCGTAGAGACATACGGCGGCGGCGGTGGCCAGGTTCAGGCTCTCGGCCTTTCCGTGGATCGGGACGCGCACGACGGCGTCCGCGAGGGCGCGCGTCTCCTCCGGGAGCCCCCAGGCCTCGTTGCCGAACACCCACGCGGTGGGCCCGCCCATGGTGCCCTTGTCGAGCTCGTCGTCGAGGTCGTCCGTACCGGCCCCGTCGGCGGCGAGGATGCGCACGCCGGCGTCCTTGAGGCCCTCGACCGCCCGCTCGACGGGGACGCCGACGGCGACGGGCAGATGGAACAGCGAGCCCACGGAGGCGCGCACGGCCTTGGGGTTGTACAGGTCGACGGAGGCGTCGGTGAGGACGACGGCCTCGGCGCCGGCGGCGTCGGCGCAGCGCAGCACGGTGCCGGCGTTGCCGGGGTCGCGCACGTGCGCGAGGACGGCGACCAGCTTGGGCCGGGCCGTGAGGATCTCCTCGAAGGGCGTGTCGAGGAACCGGCACACACCGACCAGCCCCTGCGGGGTGACGGTGGTGGAGATGTCGGCGATCACTTCCTCGGACGCGAGGTGGATCCGGGCCCCGGCGGTCCGGGCCTCGCCCACGATGTCGGCGTACCGCTCGGCGGCCTCGACGGTGGCGAACAGCTCGACGAGCGTGGCGGCACCGTCGACCCGGTGCGCCGCCGCCTCCCGCACGGCCTGCGGCCCCTCCGCGAGGAACAGCCGGTCCTTGCCCCGGAAGTTCCGCCTGGCCAGCCGGCGGGCGGCGGCCACACGCGCGGAGCGGGGGGAGATCAGCTCGGGGGTGGCGGGGGGCATGGGCGTTCACCTTCAGCAGCTCGGATGTTCAGCGTGTGTCTCCCGGCAACAGCAGGACCCGCAGGCTCCAGCCTGCGGGTCCTTCAGTCACGGCGGCTCAGGGCCGGCAGCGTCACGCCGCCTTGGGGGCGTTGACGTCCGACGGCAGCGCCTTGTGGGCGACCTCGACGAGCGCGGCGAACGCGTTCGCGTCGTTGACGGCCAGCTCGGCCAGGATCTTGCGGTCGACCTCGACGTTCGCGGCCTTCAGACCCTGGATGAAGCGGTTGTAGGTCATGCCGTTGGCGCGGGCAGCGGCGTTGATGCGCTGGATCCACAGCTGACGGAAGTCGCCCTTGCGCTTCTTGCGGTCGTTGTAGTTGTAGACCAGCGAGTGGGTGACCTGCTCCTTGGCCTTGCGGTACAGGCGCGAACGCTGACCGCGGTAGCCGGAGGCCTGCTCGAGGATCGCCCGGCGCTTCTTGTGGGCGTTGACTGCCCGCTTGACGCGTGCCACTTGTTAACTCCTTGTAGCGGGGCCGCGGTTGTCCTCACGCGGCCCGAAAACGATTGGGTCCCGGTCCTGACGTACGGCGCGGATCGATCGGACGATCAGGCGCCGCAGTGTCACTTGCCGAGAAGCTTCTTGATCTTCGCGGCGTCGCCCGGGGCCATCTCGGCGTTGCCGGTGAGGCGACGCGTCACGCGGGACGACTTGTGCTCGAGCAGGTGGCGCTTGCCGGCGCGCTCACGGAGCACCTTGCCGGAGCCGGTGACCTTGAAGCGCTTGCTGGCACCGCTGTGCGACTTGTTCTTCGGCATAGCGCCGTTCTCTCCTCGTCGGTGGCGCTCCGATGCCCGGTTGCGAAAACCGGGCACGGTGGAGCGTCGCTCTTGTATCGGTTACGTCCTGGGGACTCGCGTCCCCCGGGATCACGCCTCGGCGGATGCCTCGGCAGGGGCCTCGGCAGGATCCTCGGCGTTCTCGGCGTTCTCAAGGTCCGCGGCGTTCTGCGAGCGGCCGGGGTTGGCCTTCGCTTCTGCCTTGCGGGCTTCCTGCGCCTGGCGGGCCTCGGCCATCGCCTCGGTCTTCTTCTTGTGCGGACCGAGAACCATGATCATGTTTCGGCCGTCCTGCTTCGGGTTCGACTCCACGAAACCGAGGTCCTGGACGTCCTCCGCGAGGCGCTGCAGCAGTCGGTAGCCCAGCTCGGGCCGGGACTGCTCGCGACCACGGAACATGATCGTGATCTTGACCTTGTCGCCCTGCTTGAGGAACCGGACGACGTGACCCTTCTTGGTGTCATAGTCGTGCGGGTCGATCTTCGGCCGGAGCTTCATCTCCTTGATGACCGTGTGCGCCTGGTTCTTGCGCGCCTCACGGGCCTTCATGGCCGACTCGTACTTGAACTTCCCGTAGTCCATGAGCTTGCACACGGGCGGACGGGCGTTCGCCGCGACCTCGACCAGGTCCAGGTCGTACTCCTGCGCAAGCTCCAGTGCCTTGGCCAGGGGGACAATGCCCACCTGCTCGCCACTGGGACCGACAAGTCGCACCTCGGGAACGCGAATCCGGTCGTTGATGCGGGGCTCGGCGCTGATGGATCCTCCTCGGTAGCACCACACGGCGGTCTGGCGGACAGCCGCGTATGTCTCTGTTCGTAAGACCTAACCGCGCCGAAGCACAAAAAATGCCCCGGACGATCACAGGCGGGGCTCCAAAAACACTGCCGGAGCACCGCCGCGATGACCGCGGGGCGCGTTTCGGGCGACTCCACCGTCCGTACGGAACGGTGGTGGCCGCCTGACCGGGGTGACCCGCCGTCCCTGAGGACGGTCGGGTGGGAGATCGGAGCCTCCACTTGTGGGCCGGGCCTGCTCGCCGTGTGGCATGCCTGTCCGGCCGGTCATCACACAAGGTTAGCAGCATCGGGCGGCAAGGGCTAATCAGGGCCAAGTGGGGAGGGCGCCCATGCTGCACCTATCGTGTGGGTCATGAGTGAGACCCCCGACTTCGACTCCATGACCCGCGACATCGCCGAGGTCCCCGCGGTCGAGGTGATCGTGACGGTCGCCGTCAACCTGATGAGCGCCGCGGCCGTGAAGCTCGGTCTGACCGAGGAGGGCGAGAAGCACAAGGACCTGGACGAGGCCCGCAAGCTGGTCACCGCCCTCGCCGGTCTGCTGGACGCGAGCGCGACCGAGATCAGCTCCTTCCACGCCGCGCCGCTGCGCGACGGCCTGAAGTCGCTGCAGCTGGCGTTCCGCGAGGCGTCGATCGTCCCGGACGAGCCGGGCCAGGGCCCCGGCGAGAAGTACACCGGGGCCGTCTACGGCTAGTCGGTTCCCACCCGGTCCGTCCTCATCCGTTCATCCGCGTACGGCCGCTCGCTCACGGTCATCCGCGTACGTACAGGGGCTCGCCCGGAGGCGTGGTCCCGGCCGGCAGCAGTGCCAGGTCGAGGCCCCGCACCAGGCGGGCCCTGAGTGTTTCGTCGGCCGCGAGCCGCTGGGCGACGGCACGCGCGGCCTCGGCGGGGGCGGCCTCCGGGTCCAGCACCAGGGCGAGGGTGCCGTCCGCCTCCCCCGGACCGAGGTGGGCACTCAGCACGGCGGGCTCGGCGGCCACGGCGGCGCGGACGGCGTCGACGACGGCCGGGTCGGCGAGCGGGTCGGTCGTCGTACGGCCCTCGGCGAGCGCGAACAGCGCGGGCCCTGTCAGCTCGAACGGCACCGGACCGGACATGTCGAGGACGACCGTGTCCGCCTTCTCGTGCGCGGCGGCCCGCAGCGCCTGGTGCAGTGGTACGGCGACCGGGCGCGCGCCGGGGTCCCAGAGGGCCAGCGCGTCCGTGGAGGTGAAGGCGGGCAGCGCGGTGCGGTCGCCGGCCTTGAGGGTGGGTACGGCCATGTCGCTGGTCTTCTCGCGGCGCAGCCCGTTCTCGTCCTCCTCGACCTCGCCGAGCACGGCGACGACCGGGACGAGCAGCCGGGCGCCCTTGAGCGCCTCCAGAACGGGCCCCACGGCGGTGCGGTCCTCGGCCCAGGCGGCGAGCGCGGCGCTCAGCCGGGGATCGGCGGAGCCGTCGTCGTCGGAGTAGCCGGGGTCGGGAATGTTCTTGTTCGCCACGATCCCCGACCCTATCGGGGGGATGCTGCTGGGCTTGTGCGGCCCCCGAAACCTCACGGTCACCGGATTCACCGGAATCTCAGATTTCCCTGACGAGCTTCTAACACCGGTCTCACGGCCCGCACAGTCCACGCCCCGAGCATCGCCGGCATGGAGTCTTCCCGAGCCCGCCGTCGCCGCGCTCGTCCGTCCCGGGGCCGTGCGTTCGTCCACACCGCGCTCGCCGTGGCCGCGATAGCCGGGGTCACGGCCGGCGGCACGGCGTATGTGACGGCGCGGGCGCACTCGGGCCCCGTATCCTCGGCGAAGTCGCCGTCGCCCGCGTCATCGTCATGGTCATGGTCATCGTCATCGGCCTCGGCGAGCGGGGAGGAATCGGTGGAACCCGTGGCGGAACCGACCGTTGACCGTGTCGCGCTGCTGACCGAGTCCATGAAGTCGCTGACGGTGCCGGCCTCGGCCAAGGTGTCGGCCGCGGTGCTGAGCCTGGACTCCGGCGAGAGCGCCGGCTACGGCGACGCGGCCTTCGACACCGCGAGCATCGTCAAGGTCGACATCCTGGCCACCCTGCTGCTCCAGGCGCAGGACGCCGGCCGGCATCTCACGGCGACCGAGAAGGCGTACGCCACGAAGATGATCGAGAACAGTGACAACGCCTCCGCGACGGCGCTGTGGAACACCATCGGCCGGGCGGACGGCCTCGACGCGGCGAACAAGCGCTTCGGTCTCACGGAGACGGAGGGCGGCGACGGCGCGCTGTGGGGGCTGACCCAGACCACGGCCGCCGACCAACTCGTCCTGCTCCAGCAGGTGTTCGGGGACGACTCGAAGCTGAGCGAGGCCTCGCGGGCGTATCTCCGGCGGCTGATGAAGAACATCGAGGCCGACCAGCACTGGGGGGTCTCCGCCGTGGCGGACGACTCCGGATGGGCGCTGAAGAACGGCTGGCTGGCGCGCAGCACGACGGGCCTGTGGGACGTCAACAGCATCGGGCGCGTGACCGTTGACGGGACCGCCTATCTGGTGGCTGTCCTGTCGAACGGCAGCGCCTCGCAGGCGAAGGGCATCTCCCTGGTCGAGGCGGCGGCGAAGGCGGCCGTGTCTGCATTCACCGATGGTGACTCGGTGTCCGGGGCCGTGGCGGCTTCGGCCTCGGCGACGGAGACCGACTGACGGCTTCGGCCCGGAGCCTCAGTAGCCGCCGTACCGGCGCGACGCGCGGCGGCTCCGCCACAGGACGACGGCCGCGACGAGGAGCACTCCGCCGGCGCTGCCCGCGAGGGGGCCGGCCCAGCCGGAGGCGCCGTCGGTGGCCTCGTCGCTGTCGGGTCCCGGGCCGAAGTACTTCTCGCCGTAGGCGGCCGAGTGGAGGCCCTGTGGTTTGAGGCGGGCGGCGGCCTTGATGGCGGCGGCCGGGTCGATGAAGCCGAAGCCGCGGGAGTCGTCGCGGCCCCCGCTGGGCGCGTCCCGGGCGGTGTCCTCCAGGAGCTTCTTGATCTGGGCCGGGGTCAGCCCCGGGTGGGCCGCCTTGACCAGGGCCACCGCGCCCGAGACGAAGGCGGAGGCGGCGCTCGTCCCCCATCCCTCGTAGTACTTGTGGTCCGGGTCGGCGATGACGACGTCGACGCCGGGCGCGCTGACCGTGGCGTACCAGCGGCGGGTGGAGAAGGAGGCGCGGGTGCCGTAGCGGTCGACCGCGGCGGCGGCTATGACACCGGGGTAGGCGGCCGGGTAGGAGATGTGGTCGCCCTTCTCGCCGCCGTTGCCCGCGGAGGCGACGACGACGGCGCCCTTCTTGAGCGCGTACTGCACCGCCTCGTCCTCGCTCGGCTCCGGGTGCGCGGAGGCGGAGTCGTCGCCGAGGGACAGGTTGATGACGTCGGCACCGTGGTCGGCGGCCCAGCGGATGCCCTCGGCGAGGGCGTTGCCGCGGGTGCTGCGGGCCTTGCCGCGGGCGGTGTCGCCGTCCTCCAGGATCACCCGCACGGGCAGGATCCTGGCCTCGGGCGCGATGCCCATGACACCGTCGGCGTCACCGGTTCCATGGCCGTGTCCGGCGATGATCCCGGCCATGGCCGTTCCGTGCCGGGCCCAGGAACGGTCGCCGCGCTTCGCGCCGAAGCCGATCAGGTCCTTGCCCGGCAGGACGTTGCCGTCGAGGTCGGGGTGGTCGGCCTCGACGCCGGTGTCCAGGACCGCGACGGTGATGCCCTTGCCCTTGGTGGTCTGCCAGGCCTGCTGGGTGTGCATGGCGGACAGGGCCCACTGCTGGGCGCGGATGCCGTCGGCGTAGGCGGTGGTGGACGGCACGAGGGCCAGGGAACCGGCGAGGAGGAGGCTCAGGGCCGGGCCGGTCAGGCGGCCCACGCGACGGCGGTTCATGAGGGCGTCTCCGTGGCCGAGCTGACGGTCTGCCGCAGGCGCCGCTGGATGCGGTCGGCGAGACCCTGCGCCTCCTGGCCGAGGCCCGCCTGGGCGGGGGCGCTGGTGGCACCGGACTCCATGGCGTCGGCGGCGGGCTGGGGAGAGTCGACCGTACGTCCGTCGGCCCAGCCGGAGACCGCGTAGACGACGACCGGGGCGTCGGTGAGGACGGATATCGTCCAGGAGGCGCGCTGCTTGACGCCGAAGCCGGCGGCGACCGTGTTCTTGGCGGCGTACGGGCGGGGCATCAGGTCGGTACGGCGGTTCAGGCCCTCCTTCTTGAAGCGGCCGGCGAGGGAGGTCATGGCCGCGGAGTCGGCCTTGGTGAACAGCAGGCCGACGGTGGTGACGTAGCTCTGGGTGGCGTCGGTGTAGGTGGCCCTGAGCAGTCGCTGGCAGCCGACGGGGGCGAGGGCCTTGCGCAGCAGCGGGTCGAGGGCGTTCGCGCAGCCGCTGTCCGGGGCGACGGCGACACGGATCCAGGTGCGGTCGGCGCCGCCGGGTCCCGCGCCGCTGCCCTCCACGGTGGGCGGGAACAACTCGTCGACCGGCACGTTGTGCCACATCGCTCCGGCCGCGGCGAAACTGTTGCCGGCCCCCGGGCTCCCGGAGTCACCGGTGAGCCAACTCCCGGTCACCGCACCGCCGATGAGCCCGAGCCCGATCACGACGCAGGCGGCGGCAGCGGCGGTCCGCGGCGCCGCCCACGCCCCCAGCGGGCGCGGCCGCCCACGCTCGTCGTACCCCTCGGCCTCCCCGAACGACACCACATGCCGGGCCGCGCTCCAGGAGAGGGCCGGGTCCGGGGACACGGGGCTCGCCGGCGAGCCCGACGCTTGAGGAGCCGGGTTGCCGCCCACCCTGGCCGGACCCCACGCTTCGCCGGAGACCGGTTCACCGACGGGCCTCGGCGGCACGCCATCGGCCGAGCGGGGCGGGAAGACCGGCGCCGAGGAAGTGACGTTGCCGGACGGCCCACCACTCGCCGAAGGGGGCGCGGACGACGGAGCGGGCGGGCCGGCCAGGTGGCGCGGGTCGCCAATCACCGGGCGCGGCGGAGCCGAGGTACCGGAGGCATCGGCAGCGCGGGATGCCACACCCCCCGGGTGCCCGTCGGGCCTGGTGGTGGGCTTGGGCGGCACGGCGGCGGAATCGGTGCGCCCGACGGACTCGGCACTCCTGGAGTCCGGTTCCCGATCAGGCTGCGGTGGTATGCCCGCGGAAGCCGGGCGGGCGTCCGGCACGGGCGTCGTGGCGGGAGACGCGGAGTCCGGCCGGGTGGCCGGCCTGGGCGGTGCGGCGGGAGAGACCGGGCGCGACGGGGCCGCCGGGGCACCGGCGGACCGGCCGGTGGGCGGCTCGGGCGTCCGGGCCGGGGGCACCGGTCGCAGGCGGGCGGGCCGTTCCAGCCGAGTGGCAGGCGGGGTGCCGGGCCGCCTGGGCGGCGTCGTGGCTCCCGGTCCCGTCTGGTCGGCGCTCGTCCGGCGCGGCTCGCGACCGGCGGTGGGCGGCGCGTCGGGGAATCTTGCGGAGGCAGGCGGTGGGGGCGCGGATGCGGTGCTCGGAGTCAGGCGGAACGGACGGAGGCTGGGGAAGCGGGGGTGCCCGTCCGGGGAACCGGCAGGGGTGCGGCCCGCGTCGCCCTCGCCGCCGCTCCGGGACACCGACTCGGCCGAGGGGATGTTCGAGCCCGGCGTGCGGCTGCCGGCCGGGGCGCCCGGACCCACGCGACGGCTCCCGGACGGCCCGCCCGGCAGTGGCTTGTCCTCCGAGAGGTCACCGCTCGTCGTGGCGTCGCCGGAGGCGGAGTCGTGGGGGCGGCCGGGCGGAGGTGTCGTGGGGCGGGGCGGGATCGGGGCGTGCTGCGCTTCCCTGCTCATGCACCCCCCGTTTCCTCGTACCCGGGCCGTTTCCTCGTGCGCGGGCCACCGTCCTCGTCGCCCGGGCCCGGTGCGGGACAGTCCGCCCCCAGGCACGCATACCCGCAGCGGCGGCCCGGCATCCCGGCGCAGGGCGTCGGCCGGAGTCGTTCCGTCGTGCGTGCGCGTCACTCTACGGGGTGTCGCAGGGCGAACGGGAACCAGTCCGTGACCCCGGGGGTATCTGCCCGGAACGTCCCCCTACCCTGCGGTAATCCTGTCTGGCAGGCTTCGTGCATGACTGCGCGCGCCGCCGACCGGGCCCGTTACGACCGGGCCACCGCCCATCTCGACGCCCCTCTCGCGATCGTGGACCTGGACGCCTTCGACGCCAACGCGGAGGATCTCGCCCGCCGGGCCGGCGGGAAACCGATCCGGGTCGCCAGCAAGTCCGTACGCTGTCGTGCCCTGCTCGAACGCGTCCTCGCGAAGGACGGCTTCCGGGGCGTGATGTCCTTCACGCTCGCCGAGTCCCTGTGGCTGGCCCGCTCCGGTTTCGACGACGTCCTGCTCGCCTATCCGTCCGCCGACCGCACCGGATACGCGGAACTCACCGGCGACCCCAAGCTGGCCTCGGCCGTCACCGTCATGGTCGACGACGTCGCCCACCTCGACCTGATCGACGCCTCGCGCGCCGGCGGCCGTGAAGTCGTGCGCGTCTGCCTGGAGTTGGACACCTCGCTGAAGCTGCTCGGCGGACGGGTGCGGGTCGGGGCGCGGCGCTCGCCGCTGCACTCCCCCGCCCAGGTCGCGGAGCTGGCGCGGGCGGTGGCCCGGCGGCCCGGTTTCCGGCTCGTGGGGATCATGGCGTACGAGGGGCACATCGCCGGTGTCGGTGACGCCGTCGCCGGGCGGCCGCTGCGCTCCCGCGCGATACGGCTGATGCAGGCGACCGCCCGCCGTGAGCTGGCCGAGCGGCGCGCCGCGGTGGTGCGGGCGGTCCGGGCCGTGGCCCCGGACCTGGAGTTCGTCAACGGTGGCGGCACGGGCAGTGTGCAGCACACGGCGGCCGAGGACTGCGTCACCGAGATCGGGGCGGGTTCCGGACTGTACGTGCCGCGCCTCTTCGACAACTACACGTCCTTCAAGGGGCGTCCCGCCGCCCTCTTCGCCCTGCCCGTCGTGCGCCGGCCGGGGGTGGGCGTGGTGACCGTGCTCGGCGGCGGCTACCCGGCCTCCGGGGTGGCCGGGCCGGACCGGCTGCCGGTGCCGTATCTGCCTCAGGGGCTGCAGTACGACTCCCAGGAGGGCCCCGGCGAGGTGCAGACCCCGCTGCTCGGCTCGCCCGCCGACGACCTCCTCGTCGGCGACAAGGTGTGGTTCCGGCACGCCAAGGCCGGTGAGCTGTGCGAGCGCTTCGCCGCGCTGCACCTGATCGAGGGGGACACGGTGACCGCCACCGTGCCGACGTACCGGGGCGAGGGCCACACCTTCCTCTGATCGGTGCACGGTCGACCAGTGCACAGTCGACCAGTGCACAGTCGACCAGTGCACAGTCGACCAGTGCTCGGTTGATCAGTACACGGTGTCCGGCTCGTCCGGGACCGGCGTCCCGTCCTCCCGCCGGAGCGGCCCGTGGGTGCCGTCGGGGGCCGTATAGGCCGTGGTCGAGCACGGGTACGGCTCGGACCTGCGGGGCAGCGGGTCGATGAACATGGGGGTGACCAGCCAGCGTCCGTCGGCGTCGTCGTAGGCCCGGCACATCAGCTCGGGCTTGTTGCGGTTGACGGCCAGATGGACGCCGGTGGCGTCGCCGACGAAGGTGACGTCGGTGTCGGCGTCGCCGGCCGCGAGGGCGGGCCGCCGCTGCCGGGGCTGCCGCAGCCAGGCCGCGGCGCCCCGGACGCCGTACACCTCCTGGTTGATCCAGCAGCGCTTGCCGTCGATGTAGGGGATCACCTCGCCCCGGGTGGCCGGGATGCCGCCGCAGCCCTCGTTCCGGGGGGTGATGCGGCCCCGGCGGTCCAGGACCGGGCGGATGGCGATCGTGTGGGCCGCGTCGATGCCGACGCCCGCCGACCAGACCTCGGTGACGGGCTCGGCGCCCGCGGAGACGATGTAGACGTCGAATCCCGCCCGTTGGAGGGTGTGGATCAGGTCGCGCTGCTGGTCGTAGTAGCGGAGGTACGCGGGGAGAGTGTGCGTGCCGAGGGTGCGGGTCGCGCCGACGGGGGCGGCCAGGGCCTCGCGGCGGGCGGCCGTGGCGTAGGCGGTGAGTTCGGCGGGGGTGCGGCCGGCGAAGAGCTGGGGCACCCAGGCGTACTGCGGGACGGTGCGCCGGTGGTTCCAGGTGCCCGCGAAGGCCGGGGCGCCGGTCATGGTGGTGGCGTTCTCGCGGATCTCCAGGATCTCGTCCGCGCAGCGCGGGCCGGTAAGGACGGGGCCGGTGCCGCAGGCCCGGGTGAGGGCCTGGTCGGCGGCCGGGGTCAGCCACTTGCTGGTGTCCGTCCAGCGGTCCGGGCGGAGCAGCTTCCCGTGGCGCAGGGCCCAGGTGAGGGTCGCGTCGGTGACGTCGTTCTTGGTGACCGTGTTGTCCCAGTCGAACGCGGCCACCGCGCCCCGGTGCCCGGAACAGGTGCCGTAGGTGTCGATCACCCGCTGGAGGCGGGCGCGGCCGTCGCCGTGCCAAGTGCCGGTCAGCCGTGGGCAGTCGGGGCGTGCGGACGGTTGTGGGGTCGCGGCCGTCAGGGTGGTGGCGGCCGCGACCAGGGTCCACGCGAGAAGGTGTCGCATACGACCCGAACCGTACCGGTATGCCCCTTAGAGCGGTGTGACGTACGCGCCCGAGATTCCGCCGTCCACCAGGAAGTCGGTGGCGTTGACGAAGGCGGAGTCGTCGCTGGCCAGGAAGGCGACGGCGGCGGCGATCTCCTCGGCCTCGGCGAACCGGCCGACCGGGATGTGCACCAGCCGGCGGGCGGCCCGCTCCGGGTCCTTGGCGAACAGCTCCTGCAGGAGCGGGGTGTTGACCGGGCCCGGGCACAGGGCGTTGACGCGGATGCCCTCGCGGGCGAACTGCACGCCGAGTTCCCGGGACATGGCGAGCACGCCGCCCTTGGAGGCGGTGTACGAGATCTGGGAGGTCGCCGCGCCCATCCGGGCCACGAAGGACGCCGTGTTGATGATGGACCCCTTGCCCTGGCGGCGCATGTAGGGGATGGCGGCCTTGCAGCACAGGTAGACGGAGGTGAGGTTGACCTCCTGGACGCGCTTCCAGGCCTCCAGGCCGGTCTCCAGGATGGAGTCGTCGTCGGGCGGCGAGATGCCGGCGTTGTTGAAGGCGATGTCGACGCTGCCGTAGGTGTCGAAGGCCGCCTTGAAGAGGGCCTCGACCTGCTCGGGGTCGGTGACGTCGACCTTCACGAAGATCCCGCCGACCTCGTCGGCGGCGGCCTTGCCGCGGGCTTCGTCGACGTCGCCGCAGACGACGTGGGCGCCCTCGGAGGCGAGCCGGCGGGCGGCGGCCAGGCCGATGCCGCTGCCGGCTCCGGTGATGACGGCGGTACGGCCGACCAGGCGGCGGCAGATGGTTTCGTCGGTCATGAGCGGCTCAGGCCTCCGTGCTGATGAAGACGTTCTTGGTTTCGGTGAAGGCGGTCAGGGCGTCCGGGCCCAGTTCACGGCCGAGGCCGGACTGCTTGAACCCGCCGAACGGGGTCGAGTAACGGACGCTGGAATGGGAGTTGACGGACAGGTTGCCCGCGCGGACGGCCCGCGAGACGCGCAGGGCGCGGCCCAGGTCGCGGGTCCACAGGGAGCCGGCGAGGCCGTACGGGGTGTCGTTGGCGAGGCGTACGGCGTCCGCCTCGTCCGTGAAGGGCAGCAGGACGGCGACCGGGCCGAAGATCTCCTCGCGGGCCGCCTCGGAGTCCGGCCGCTCTCCCGTGAGCACGGTCGGCGCGAACCAGAAGCCGGGCCCGTCGGGTGCGCTGCCGCGCAGCGCACGGGCGTCGTCCGGGACGAAGGACCGTACGCGGTCGAGCTGCTGACGGGAGATCAGCGGGCCCATCTGGGTCTTCTCGTCGGCGGGGTCGCCGACCACCACGGCCGACAGGGCGTCGGCGAGGAACTCGTGGACCTCGTCGTACACGGACTCCTGGACGAGGATGCGGGTGCGGGCGCAGCAGTCCTGGCCGGAGTTGTCCAGGAAGGAGAACGGGTCGAGGGCGGACTTCAGGTCGGCGTCGGCGAAGACGATGTTCGGGCTCTTGCCGCCGAGTTCGAGGGTGACGGGCTTGACCTGCCGGGCGCAGCGCTCCATGACCTCGCGGCCGGTGCGGCTGGAGCCGGTGAACACGATCTTCGCCACATCGGGGTGGTCGACCAGGGCGCGGCCGGCGATGTGGCCGTATCCGGGGAGGACTTGGAACAGCCCCTCCGGCAGGCCCGCCTCCAGCGCGAGTTCGGCGAGGCGCAGCGCGGTGAGCGGGGTGGTCTCGGCCGGCTTGAGGACGACGGCGTTGCCCGCGGCGAGCGCCGGGAAGGAGCCCCAGGCGGCGATCGGCATCGGGAAGTTCCAGGGGGCGATCACACCCACGACCCCGAGGGGTTCCTGGAAGGTGACGTCCCAGCCGCCGGGCACGGGGATCTGCTTGCCGAGGAGGCGTTCGGCGCCGCCGGCCGCGTACAGCAGCAGGTCGCGGGCGTTTCCGGCCTCCCAGCGGGCGTTGCCGAGGAGGTGGCCGGCCTCGCGGACCTCCAGTTGCGCCAGTTCCTCCACGTGGGCGTCGACGACGTCGGCGAAGCGGCGCAGCAGGCGGGCGCGGTCGGCGGGAGCCGCGGCCGCCCACCCGCGCTGGGCGGCGGTCGCGCGGGCGACGGCGCGGTCCACCTCGGCCGCGTCGGCGGCGGGGACGGTGGCGACGACCTCCTCGGTCGCCGGGTTGAGTACCTGGAGCTCGGACTCGTTCGACACGGAAGGACCTCTCACATGCGTTCGAAGGAGCGGCGCAGCTCCCAGTCGGTCACCGCGGCGTCGAAGGCCTCCAGCTCGACGCGCGCCATGTTGCGGTAGTGCGCGACGACCTCGTCGCCGAAGGCGGCCTTGGCGATCGGGCTGTTCTCCCACAGCTCGGCAGCCTCGCGCAGGGTGGTGGGGACGTGCTCGAAGTCGGCGGTGTAGGCGTTGCCGGGGCAGGGCTCGGGCAACTCCAGCTTCTGCTCGATGCCGTACAGCCCCGCCGCGACCAGGCCGGCGACGGCGAGGTGCGGGTTGACGTCGCCGCCCGGCAGCCGGTTCTCGAAGCGCAGGGAGCGGCCGTGGCCGACGACCCGCAGGGCGCAGGTGCGGTTGTCGTGGCCCCAGGCGACGGCGGTCGGGGCGAAGGAGCCGGGCTGGAACCGCTTGTAGGAGTTGATGTGGGGGGCGTAGAGGAGGGAGAAGTCGCGCAGGGCGGCGAGCTGGCCGGCGAGGAAGTGCCGCATGACCTCGCTCATCCCGTCGGGTCCGGTCATGGCGTTGGTGCCGTCGGCGTCCGCGAGCGAGAGGTGGATGTGGCAGGAGTTGCCCTCGCGCTCGTTGTACTTGGCCATGAAGGTGATGGACACGCCCTCCTGGGCGGCGATCTCCTTGGCTCCGGTCTTGTAGATGGCGTGCTGGTCGCAGGTGACCAGGGCCTCGTCGTAGCGGAAGGCGATCTCGTGCTGGCCGGGGTTGCACTCGCCCTTGGCGGACTCGACGGTGAGGCCGGCGCCGGCCATCTCGTTGCGGATGCGGCGCAGCAGGGGCTCGATGCGGCCGGTGCCGAGCACCGAGTAGTCGATGTTGTACTGGTTGGCCGGGGTCAGATCCCGGTAGTTCGCGTCCCAGGCCTGCTCGTAGCTGTCCTTGAAGACGATGAACTCCAGCTCGGTGCCGACCTGGGCGGTGTAGCCGAGCTCGGCGAGGCGGTCCAGCTGGCGGCGCAGGATCTGGCGGGGCGCGGCGACCACCGGGGAGCCGTCCTCCCAGGCCAGGTCGGCGATGAGCATGGCCGTGCCCGCGTTCCAGGGCACGCGGCGCAGGGTGGAGAGGTCGGGGTGCATGGCGAAGTCGCCGTAGCCGCGGTCCCAGGAGGACATCGCGTAGCCGTCGACGGTGTTCATCTCGGTGTCGACGGCGAGGAGGTAGTTGCAGCCCTCGGTGCCGTGGTGGAGAACCTCGTCGAGGAAGAATCGTGCGGCGAACCGCTTGCCCTGGAGTCGCCCTTGCATGTCGGGGAAGGCCAGGACGACAGTGTCGATCTCACCGCCGGCGACGAGGGTGTGCAGTTCCTCGACGCTGAGCGGGGGTGTGCGGTCTGCCACGGGAGAACTCCTTCGGCTTCTGCGCTGTTTCGGCCGGGCCGGGAGCCATAAGGTATTGCGGAGAACCATTGCTTGGGAAGGGGGTACGGCCGGATGTCGCAGGACACTGAGCCCGGGAGGCTGGGCGACCGCCTCACGCCGGTGCTGCGGCCGGTGCGTGCGGGGAACGGCTTCGAGGAGGCTCTGGAGCAGATCCTGCAGGTCGTGCGGCTCGGTCTGGTGCCGGGAGGCGAGCGGCTGCCCGCCGAGCGGGAGCTGGCCGAGCGGCTCGGGATCAGCCGGGTGACGCTGCGCGAGGTGCTGAAGGTGCTGCAGGACCAGGGGCTGGTGGAGTCGCGGCGCGGGCGGTACGGCGGAACATTCGTGCTGCCGCGGGCCGATGCCGGCGGCGAGGACGAGTTGCGGCGGCGGATCGCCGAGGTCGACATCGAGGACATGCTGCGCTTCCGGGAGGTCCTGGAGGTGGGCGCGGCCGGGCTGTGCGCGGCGCACGGACTGACCGACGAGCAGGCGGGGCGGCTGCGCGAGGCGCTGGCCCGCACGCACGACGCTCCGCTGGCCGACTACCGGCGCCTGGACACGCTGCTCCACCTCACCCTGGCGGAGCTGTGCGGCTCGCCGACGCTGACCTCGCAGTACGCGGCGGTGCGGGCGACGGTGAACGATCTGCTCGACTGCATCCCGCTGCTGGTCCGCAATCTGGAGCATTCGCAGCGGCAGCACATCGCGCTGGTGGAGGCCGTGCTGGACGGCGACGCGGACGGGGCGCGGGAGATGATGCGGGAGCACTGCGCGGGCACGGCCGCGCTGCTGCGGGGGTTCCTGGCCTGAGGACGCGTAACTCCTCGCCCGGCGCGAGGGCTTGCCGTTCACCGGCACCTCGGCAAAGGTATGAACTCAATCCATTGCGGGGAGCGTGAGGACGTATGACGGGCAGGCCGCTGATCGGCATCAGTACCTATCTGGAGTCCGGGGTGCGGTGGAGCGCGTGGGCGATGGAGGCCGCGCTGCTGCCGGCCGGCTATCCGCGGCTGGTGCAGCGGGCCGGTGGGCTGGCCGCCATGCTGCCGCCGGACGAGCCCGAGCATGCGGCGGCGGCCGTGGCACGGCTGGACGGCCTGGTGATCGCCGGCGGTCCGGACGTCGAGCCGGTGCGCTACGGCGCGGAGCGCGACCCCCGCACGGGGCCGCCGGCCCGGGAGCGCGACGCCTGGGAACTCGCCCTGATCGACGCGGCGCTGGACGCGGGCGTACCGCTCCTCGGCATCTGCCGGGGCATGCAGCTGCTGAACGTCGCCCTCGGCGGCACGCTCACCCAGCACATCGACGGCCACGCGGAGGCGCCCGGTGTGTTCAGCAGCCATCCGGTCAAGCCGGTGCCGGGGACGCGGTACGCGCAGGCGGTCCCCGAGGAGACATCCGTGCCCACGTTCCACCACCAGGCGGTGGACCGCCTGGGCGAGGGGCTCGTCGCATCGGCGTACGCGGCCGACGGCACGGTGGAGGCGATCGAACCGGCCCTCGGCGACCGGTGGCTGCTGGGCGTGCAGTGGCATCCGGAGATGGGCGAGGACCTACGGGTGATGCGGGAGCTGGTACGGGCCGCTTCGTGAGCGGCAGCCGCGCCTGAGTGTTCACCCCCGCGCGAGGGGCAGGGCAAGGCCCCCGAGAGCGGCATCAAGCACCCGACGGGTACCGGAACCGCGCTCGCGCAGGATCAGCGGGGTGGCCGCCAAGGCGCGGGCCGCTTCGTGAGCGGCAGCCGCGGCTGAACAGCGGCGTCCGTGCCGAAGTGTTCATCCCCGCGTCAGCGACAACAGTTCCCGTGCCGGACCCGTCGGGCGGTGTCCCGTCGGCCAGACCGCGCGTAGGTCTCTGGCCAGCAGGATCCCGTCGACGGGGATGCTCACCAGGCGGCGCATGGCGAGTTCCTCGCGGACCGCGAGTTCGCTGAGGACCGCCGGGCCCGCGCCGCTGACCGCGGAGGCCTTCACCGCCGTGGTGGAGGAGAGCTCGATGAGCGGGCGGGCCAGGCCTCCGAGGGCCGCGTCGAGGACCTGGCGGGTGCCGGAGCCGCGCTCGCGCAGGATCAGCGGGGTGGTTGCCAGTTCGGTGGCCGGGAGGGGCCGTCTGCGGCGGGCCCAGGGGTGGCCGGGGGCCGTGACGACGATCAGGCGGTCATGGGCGATCACGGCGGAGTCCAGACCTGGAGGCACCGTCAGGCCCTCCACGAAGCCCACGTCGGCCTCGTCCGCCAGCAGGCGCTCCGCCACCGCCGCCGAGTTGCCGGCCAGCAGCGACACCGCCGTGTCGGGGCGATCGGCACGCAGCGCCAGCAGCCAGCCCGGGAGCAGGTACTCGGCGATCGTCATGCTGGCCGCGACCCGAAGACGCGAGTCGCGGCGGTCGCGCAGCGCCTGCGCCCCCACGTCGAAGGCCTCCGCCGCCTCCACGACCCGTCTCGCCCAGTCCGTCACCAGCGCACCGGCGTCCGTGAGCCGGGAGCCGCGCGGCGAGCGGTCCACGAGGGCCACCCCCAGCTGGCGTTCCATCGAGCGGATCCGGCTGCTGGCCGCGGGCTGGGTGATGCCGACCTCCCGCGCGGCCGCCCCGAGACTGCCCAGCCGGGCCACCGCCAGCAGCAGTTCCAGGGCCCCGAGGTCCGGCACCCGATGCGCCAGGGTTCCCGGTCCGCGCCGCTCCTCCACCTCACTCATAAGACCAGCTTATGCCCTCATAGAGACGAACTCCCTGGTCGCAGCCGTGCGCCCGCACGAAGGTGGGGCCATGGTCACCGCAGCCGTCCGCAATCTCGGCCCCAACTGGTACGCATCCGTCATGGGAACGGCGGTCGTGGGGACCGCCGGCGCCGCGCTCCCCCTGCACAGCGGCGCCCTGCGCCTCGCGTGCACCGTCGTATGGGCGGCCTCGGGCGTGCTGCTCCTGGTCCTCCTCGGCGCCCGCGCCCTGCACTGGACCCACCACCGCGACCAGGCCCGGGCCCACCTCCTCGACCCGGCGACGGCCCCGTTCTACGGCTGTCTGTCCATGGCCCTGCTGGCCGTCGGCGGCGGCGCGATGGCCGTCGGACGGGACTGGACCGGAATCCGGGCGGCGGTCGCCCTCGACGGCGTGCTGTTCGTCGCCGGTACGGTCGTCGGGCTCGCGGCGGCCGTAGCCGTGCCGTACCTCATGGCCGTACGGCACCGGATCGAGCCGGGGCAGGCCACGCCCGTGTGGCTGCTGCCGCTGGTCGCGCCCATGGTGTCCGCCGCGCTCGGTCCTGCCCTCGTGCCCCATCTCCCGGCCGGACAGCCCAGGGAGACCCTGCTGCTCGCCTGCTTCGCGATGTTCGGGCTCAGCCTGCTCGCCACGCTGCTGATGCTGCCCGTCGTCTTCGCCCGGCTGATCACCGCGGGCCCGCTGCCGCTCGCGCTCACGCCGACGCTGTTCCTGGTCCTCGGGCCGCTCGGGCAGTCCACCACCGCCGTCGGGACGTTCGCGGACGTCGCGCCCGGGGTCGTACCCGCCCCGTACGACCAGGGCTTCGGTCTGCTCGCCGTCCTCTACGGGGTGCCGGTCATGGGCTTCGCGCTGCTGTGGCTCGGGCTGGCCGCCGCCCATGTGGTGCGGGCCCGGCGGCACGGGATGGGGTTCGCGATGACCTGGTGGGCGTTCACCTTTCCGGTGGGCACCTGTGTCACCGGGGCCGCGGCGCTCGCCCGGCACACGGGGCTGGCCGTGTACGGCTGGCTGGCGGTGGGGCTGTACGCCGTGCTCGTCGCGGCCTGGGCGGCGGCGGCCTGTGGCACGGCGCGCGGGCTGGTCAGCGGTGAGCTGCTCGCAGGGCCCCGGCCAGCACCCGCGGCGCCTCGGCCAGTGACGGGCCGTACCACGTCAGGTGCCGTCCGCTGACGAGCGCGCAGGGCAGGCCGGGGAAGGCCTCCGGGCCGTCCTCGGGTGTGAAGCGGTACGGCTCGTCCGGGAGGACGACCAGGTCGGGAGCCGCCGCCCGCAGCTCGTCGAGCGGAATGCGGGGGTAGCGGTCCGCGTGCCCCGCGTAGAGGTGGTCGACGCCCAGGCGGCCGAGTACGTCGCCCGCGAAGGTGTCCCGGCCCAGGACCATCCACGGGCGCCGCCAGATCGGTACGACCGCCGTGGCACGGGCCGCGGGTACCGCAAGCGACGACCAGGCGCGCTCCGCCTCCACCAGCCAGCCGGGGCGTTCCGGCGCGCCGCACGCGGCCAGCACCCGGGTCAGCTCCCGGAAGGCCTGCGGTACGTCCCGGACCTCGGTGACCAGCACCTGAAGGCCGGCCGCGCGCAGGGCGTCGAGGTCGGGGGCGCGGTTCTCCTCCTCGTTGGCGACCACCAGGTCGGGGGCCAGGTCCACGACCCGGTCGAGCCGGGGGTTCTTGGTGCCGCCCACGCGGGTGACGTCCAGGCCCGCCGGATGGGTGCACCAGTCCGTCGCGCCGACCAGGACACCGGGCGCGGTCACGGCCACCGCCTCGGTGAGCGAGGGGACCAGGGAGACGACCCGCACTAGCGGGACCGGTCCTGGACCGCCTCGATGTGCTCGGCCACCGCCACGACGATCACGCGGGTGTCGGGCACCGTGGCCCGCCAGCGGTGCCGGACCCCGCCCGTGAGGTAGAGGGTGTCGCCGCGGCCGAGCCGGTAGGCGCGGCCCTCCGCCTCGATCTCCACGGCGCCGTCGGCGACGTACATCAACTCGTCGTTGCGGTGCTGGAATTCGCGTCCGGCGTCATGGTCGCCGGTGAACTCCGAGGCGTGCAGCTGATGGTGGCCGCGGACCAGGGAGCGCACCCGGGGCGTGAAGTCCTGTTCGGGGCTGTCGGAGCGCACGACGTCGACACTGCACGCGGGGTCGGCGGCGGCGAGGAGTTCGACGGCCGTCGTGCGCAGGGCGTCGGCGACCTTCTCCAGGGAGCCTGTGCTGGGGCGTGCCCGGTCGTTCTCGATCTGGCTCAGGAAGGGCACCGACAGTCCGCTGCGCTCGGATACGACGGCGAGGGTGAGCTCCAGCGCACGGCGTCGTCGCCGGACGGCCGCGCCCACCCGCACGGGCTGTTGTTCTTTGTGGTCGCCCATCGCTCCGGCTCCCTCCTTCGCTCGTCGCTGAGCTGTGCGGGTGCCCGGCGTCGGGCACAACGCGTCTGATGAGTTCTCTGCACCCTACGCATGTTCGGCAAACCGTTTCATGCGGCCGTCACATCCATGTCACATCGCGTGGGTGTGACCCTTACGGTTCGCGCCAGCGGACGAGCCCGTGCGCCCGCCCCGTCCTGGGGCCATGATCGTGCGTCACCCCCTCGATACGGTGTGCGGTCGGCCGCTCCCGGGTCGCGGCGACGCGAAGCTTGGGCGAGGACGTAGCGCTATGTGGTTGGCCGGATCCTTTTCGTGGGCGGTGAAGGCACCTAGGATCACTACCGGTGGTCGGCATCGCTGTCGGGGGGACAACTGTGCAACGTCCGGACGACCGTCTCGCATCCGCGCTGCGCTTCGCGACGGAGCTGGTGGCCTGGGTGGCCACGCCCTGGGCCCTGGCCGCGCACTCCTGGGCGTTGGCGGTGCTCTCGCTGGTGCTGCTGATCGGTCTGCCGACCGTCTTCGCGACGCCGGGCGACAAGTCGAACGTGATCGTCCCCGTTCCGGGCAAGGTCACCATCCTGCTCGTGCTGCTCCAGTTCGGCGCGGCCGTGACCTCGGCGTGGTACCTGTGGCCGGCCTGGGCGGCCGCCCTGGTGTCTCTCCTCGCCGCCGTCGCCCTCGTCACGGAACGCCCGCGGTGGCGGTGGCTGCGGTCCCTGCCGGTTCGTCACGGCGGATGACCGTCAGTGCCGTACGGCATGATGCGAGGCGTGACCGGACGACTGATGCTCCTCGACACCGCCTCGCTGTACTTCCGCGCCTACTTCGGCGTCCCCGACTCGGTGAAGGCGCCTGACGGCACGCCGGTGAACGCCGTGCGCGGGCTGCTGGACTTCATCGACCGGCTGGTCAAGGACCACCGTCCCGACCGCCTGGTGGCCTGCATGGACGCCGACTGGCGGCCGCGGTGGCGGGTCGACCTCATCCCCTCCTACAAGGCGCACCGGGTGGCCGAGGAGCACGAGGTGGGACCGGACGAGGAGGAGGTGCCGGACACGCTCTCCCCACAGGTGCCGGTCATCGAGGACGTGCTCGACGCGCTGGGCATCGCGCGGGTCGGAGTGGCGGAGTACGAGGCCGACGACGTGATCGGTACGTTCACCGCGCGCGCCGAAGGCCCGGTGGACATCGTCACCGGTGACCGCGACCTGTACCAACTGGTGGACGACGCGCGCGGGGTGCGGGTGCTGTACCCCCTCAAGGGCGTGGGCACCCTGCAGATGACCGACGAGGCGCTGCTGCGCGAGAAGTACGGGGTGGACGGCAGCGGGTACGCGGACCTGGCCTTGCTGCGCGGCGACCCGAGCGACGGACTGCCCGGTGTGCCCGGCATCGGCGAGAAGACGGCCGCCAAGCTGCTGGCCGAGTTCGGCAACCTGGACGGGATCATGGCCGCGGTCGACGACCCCAAGGCGAAGCTCACGCCGTCGCAGCGCAAGCGCCTCGACGAGGCCCGGCCGTACGTCGCCGTCGCACCGAAGGTCGTCCGAGTGGCCGCGGACGTGCCGCTGCCGCAGGTCGACACGGCGCTGCCGCGCACTCCGCGCGACCCTGCGGGGCTGGACGAGCTGGCGGTGCGCTGGGGCCTGGGCGGTTCCCTGCACCGGCTGCTGACGACGCTGGGGGCCTGAGCGGCCCGAGTATTTTTCCGGCAAAACACGGTCACCCGGTCCGCATGATGGAGGTGTCACCCGGACGGGGATGCTAACTTAGGTAAACCTAACCAATGGAGCAGGGAGGCCGACATGGCAGAGCGCCCGGGACGCAGGCCGCGCAAGGCCCATTCCGCCCAGGTCGTTCGCACGCAGCGGCTGACCCCGCACATGCAGCGTGTGGTGCTCGGCGGCGACGGCCTCGCGGACTTCGTGGCGGACACCTGCACCGACCACTATGTGAAGCTCCTGTTCGGCCCCGCGGGCGTGACCTACCCGGAGCCCTTCGACCTGCAGCGCATCCAGGAGGAGTTCCCGCGCGAGCAGTGGCCGGTGACCCGGACGTACACCGTGCGCGACTGGGACCCCGAGACCCATGAGTTCACCCTTGACTTCGTGGTCCACGGCGACGAGGGCCTGGCCGGCCCGTGGGCGCTGCGGGCACAACCGGGCGACGTCGTACGGTTCATGGGCCCCGGCGGCGCCTACGCACCCGACACGGACGCCGACTGGCATCTGCTCGTCGGCGACGAGAGCGCGCTGCCCGCGATCGCCCGCTCCCTGGAGACGCTGCCCAAGGGCGCCAAGGCCGTTGCCTTCGTGGAGGTTTCCGGTCCCGAGGAGGAGCAGAAGATCGACTCCGACGTGGAGATCGTCTGGCTGCACCGCGGGCACCGGCCGATCGGCGACGCCCTGGTCGAGGCCGTGCGGGCGCTGGAGTTCCCCCAGGGCCGGGTGCATGCGTTCGTGCACGGCGAGGCGAGCTTCGTGAAGGAGCTGCGCCGGCTGCTGCGGGTCGAGCGCGAGATCCCGCGCGAGGACTTGTCGATCTCCGGCTACTGGCGCCTGGGCCACAACGAGGACGGCTGGCAGGCCTCCAAGCGGGAGTGGAACGCGCGCATCGAGGCGGAGCAGGAGGGCGGCTCGGCAGCCGCCGCGTGAGACGACGGGAGCGGCGGCACCTTACGGGTGCCGCCGCTTCCGCGTTTTCGCCCACCGCGACGTTCGCCCACACCGAGCGCCGACAGCACGACGTCGGCGCGGCCCGGCCGACAGTGGCGTCAGGAGGCAGGCACGCAAGGACGTGAGCACTTGGGTCCGCACCGGACACGCCGGTGTGACGCCCGCGAAACAGGCGGTCCCTAATTTCTGTCGCCCGACAGGAATACCGTGCCGAAGGCAGGTGCCGCCGTGACGACCACCGACGACCGCTCCCTGGAGGAGTTCGGCTACCGCCAGGAACTGCACCGCAGCCTGGGCCGGTACGCCTCGTTCGCCGCCGGGTTCTCCTTCATCTCCGTACTGACGACCGTCTTCCAGTTCTTCGCCTTCGGGTACTCCTTCGGCGGACCGGTCTTCTTCTGGGCCTGGCCTGCCGTGCTGATCGGCCAGTTGACGGTCGCGGCCTGCTTCGCGGAGCTGGCAGCGCGCTATCCGATCTCGGGCGCGATCTACCAGTGGTCCTCGCGTCTGTCGAACGCCTCCTTCGGCTGGTTCGCCGGCTGGATCATGGTGATCGGGCAGATCGTGGTGGTGGCCGCGGCCGCGCTGGCGCTGCAGATGGTGCTTCCCGCGCTCTGGTCCGGCTTCCAGCTGGTGGGCGAGGACCCGGCGCCCACATCGCCCGACGGGGCGGCCAACGCCGCCGTCCTCGGAGTGATCCTGCTGGCCCTGACGACGCTGGTGAACCTCGTGGACAACCGCGTGATGTCCTTGATCAACCGGGTCGGCGTCACCGCCGAGATCACCGGCGCGGTCCTCATCGTCGTACTCCTGCTCACCCACTCGAAGCGCTCTCCCGGCATCACCTTCCACACCGGGACCGCGGCCGAGAGCGGCCTGTTCGGCGCCCTGCTGGTGGGCTCGTTCACCGCGGCGTACGTGATGATCGGCTTCGACAGCGCCGGTGAGATGAGCGAGGAGACCCGCCATCCGCGCCGCACCGCGCCCCGCACCATCCTCACCGCGCTGGGCGCGGCGGGTCTGCTCGGCGGACTCGTGGTGCTCGGCGGGCTGCTCGCCGCGCCCAGCCTCGGCGACGGGCAGCTGGCGGTCAACGGGCTCAGTTACGTCCTGACGAGCAGCCTCGGGGACGGAGTGGGCCGGGTGCTGCTCGCCGACGTGGTGGTGGCGATCGCCGTGGCGACGCTGGCGATCCAGACGGCGGCCTGCCGGATGCTGTTCTCCATGGCCCGTGACGGCCAACTCCCCTTCGCCCGCCGCCTGGCCAGGGTCGACCCGCGCACCGGCATGCCCAGCGCCCCGGCCGTGGTCGTCGGCGTCCTGGCGGCGGCGCTGCTGCTGCTCGACTTCGCCTCGCCGGACGCCTTCCTGGCCATCGGCACCACCTGCATCGTGATGCTGTACCTCGCCTACGCGATGGTCACCGGCCCCCTGCTGGTCCGCCGGCTGCGCGGTCGGTTCACCGTCGCCGGCACCGACGAGACGGGCGCCCCCTTGTTCTCCCTCGGCCGCTGGGGCGTCCCGGTCAACGCACTCGCCGTCCTCTACGGCCTGGCCATGACCGTCAACCTCGCGTGGCCGCGGGCAGCGGTGTACGACCCGACGGGCGGACACTGGTACTTCCGCTGGTTCACGGTGCTGTTCCTCGGCGCGACGGTCGTGCTGGGGGCCGCCTACCGCGTCCGCCGAGCGCGCACGGTCGTGATCGAGCCGGAGGCGGCCGAGCCGGTACCCGCGTAACGCCTACGCTTGGCACCGATGAGACGCAAGACCCGCACCCCGCCCTCCCCCCTGCCCCAGCGCGAGGGGGTGGACCCGGTGCGGGTGCGGCTGCCCATGGCCGGGTCCTGGGCCACGGTGGGCGAGCATCTGGTGGAGCGGTTGTCGGGGGCCGGGCCCGGGGTGGTCGAGGCGATGCTGGACGCGGGGCGGATCGTCGGGGCCGACGGGCTGGCGGTGGCGGCCGACGCTCCGTATGTGCCGGGGATGTTCGTGTGGTTCCACCGGGAGCTCGCCGCCGAGGTGCCGGTGCCGTTCCCGCTGACGGTGGTGTACCGCGACGCGCATGTCGTCGTGGCCGACAAGCCGCACTTCCTCGCCACCACACCGCGCGGCAGCCATGTCACCGAGACCGCGCTGGCCCGGCTGCGGCGGGAGCTGGACCTTCCGCAGCTCTCCGCGGCGCACCGGCTGGACCGGCTCACGGCCGGGCTGGTGCTGTTCACGGTGCGGCCGACGGAGCGCGGCGCGTACCAGACGCTGTTCCGCGACCGGCTGGTGCGCAAGGAGTACGAGGCCGTCGCCCCGTACGACCCGGCGCTCGCCCTGCCCCGCACCGTGCGCAGCCGGATCGTGAAGGAGCGCGGGGTCATGGCCGCGCGGGAGGTCGAGGGCGACCCCAACGCGGTGACACGGGTCGAGCTGATCGAGCACCGGGCGGGCGACGGCCTGGGCCACTACAGGCTGACCCCCGACACCGGGCAGACCCATCAACTGCGGGTGCACATGAACACCCTGGGCGTGCCCATCCTCGGCGATCCCCTGTATCCGGAGGTGACCGCCCCCGTGCCGGCCGGTGACTTCCGGCGTCCGCTCCAACTGCTGGCGCGAAAGCTGGAGTTCACCGATCCGGTCACGGGCGCGGAGCACCGGTTCACCAGCGGGCGCGTGCTGGAGGCCTGGTCCTCCTATGGGCGGTGGGCCGATCAGTGACCCCGCCACCACCGCTTGACACGCTGCCAGACACCACGCTGCCGCGGGCGGGGCGGGGCCGGGCCGGACACCGTCGATCCGGGCGGAGGCAACCGGCCCCGTGCGGCCCGTGACCTTCGGCGTCCGCCCCGACTGCTGGTGTGAGAGCCGGAGTTCACCGACCAGGTCACGGGCGCGGAGCACCGGTTCACCAGCGGGCGGGTGCTGGAGGCCTGGTCCTCCTATGGGCGGTGGGCCGGTCAGTGACCGCGCCACCACCGCTTGACTCGCTGCCAGACACCGCGCGGACGAGCCGGTGGCGCGGGAGGGGTCGGAGTCGGAGTCGGGCTCGGGGGTGTCGGCCAGGGCTCGGTGGCGGGTGCCGGCTGTGGGCGGGCGGTGCTGACCTGCCAGTTGGGGCGCTGGGGCGGGACGGGGGCGGGGCTGGGCTTGAGCATGACGTCCTGCTGGGGCTTCGGTTCGAACCGCACGGGCAGCTCCACCAGATGCCGTGAGGAGATGGACGCGCGCCAGCGCAACTCGTCCTCCTCGCAGTCCAGTTGGATGTCGGAGAGTCGCGTCAGCAGCGCGTCGACGCCGACGTCGGCGATGGCGCGGCCGATGTCCTGGCCGGGGCACTCGTGCGGGCCGCCGCCGAAGGCGAGATGGGAGCGGTTGCCCTGCATATTGGCCGACAGGTCGGGCCGTACCCGGGGGTCGATGTTGCCCGGAGCCGGGGCGAACAGCAGACCGTCGCCCCTGCTGATGTGCCGACCGCCCAGCTCGGTGTCCTGCTTGGCGAAGTAGCCGAGGACGGCGCTGAACGGCGGCTCGTCCCACAGGGACTGCTCGACCGCCTCCGGCACCGTCATCTGGCCGCCGTTGAGCTGGGCGCGGAAGCCGGGCTCGGTCAGGACCATGCGCAGCGCGTTGGCGAGGAGGTTGGTGGTGGCCTCGTAGGCGGCGATGAGCACGACTCTGAGGTGCTGGCCGATCTCGTCGTCGGACAGCCGCGTCGGGTGGTTGATGAGGTGGCTGGTGAAGTCCTCCTCGGGCCGGGCGCGGCGGCGTGCGGTGAGCCGCATCAGGCAGCCCATGATGTACTCGTTGCTGGCGATCGCGGTCTCGGTGCCCTTGAGCATGTCGCGGGCGGCCTGCACGATCCGGTCGTTGTACTCCTCCGGCATGCCGAGGATCTCGCACATCACCGCCATCGGCAGGTGCTCGGCGAACTGGGAGACCAGGTCGGCCCGGCCCTTCTCGCAGAACTCGTTGACCAGGCGCTGGGTGTAGCGGCCGATGTGGCGGCGGATGGAACGGTGGTCGATGGTCGACATGGCGCCGGTGACCGCCGCACGCAGCCGCTGGTGCTCGTCGCCCTCGGCGTGGGAGCAGATGGGCTGCCAGGCGATGTGCGGCATGAGCGGATGGTCGGGCTTGACCATGCCTTGCAGGAGCGGGTTCCAGATGCGGCTGTCCCGGGTGTACTGCGAGGGGGTACGGACCAGGTGCAGGTTCTCGGTGTGCCCGAGGACCACCCAGATCGGCACGTCGTCGTGGAGCAGCGCCGGCGCCACGGGCCCGTACTGGTCGCGCAGTTTCTCGTACAGATCGCCCAGGTCGTCCGCCTCCGGGCCGTACAGCCGATGCAGTCCCCCGGGTCCGAGGCCGTGTGCCGGGCAGCCGGGCGGCGGGCCGGACATGGGGTCGTCCGTGCCGGTCGGGGAGTGGGATTCAGGCGTCACAGTGGTCGCTCCGAAGCTGAGGTGGATCCGGGGTGAGGGGAGGTGGGGGGTCAGCTGAGCACGCCGGCCATGGCGAGCGAGTGCAGGAAGTGCATCAGGGTCATCAGGACGTCGCGGCTGGAGGCCCGGCGGCGCGCGTCGCACTCCACGATGGGGATGTCGGGAGCGAGGTCGAGTGCCGTGCGCAGTTCCTCGACGGGGTAACGGGGCGCGTCCGGGAAGGAGTTGACGGCCACGATGAAGGGCACGCCGCGCTCCTCCAGACGCCCTATGACGTCGAAGCTGACCTCGAGGCGGCGGGTGTCGGCCAGGACGACCGCGCCGAGAGCCCCTTCGAACAGCCCGTTCCACAGAAACCAGAAGCGCTCCTGGCCGGGGGTACCGAAGAGATAGAGCACCAGTCTCTCGGTGATGCTGATGCGGCCGAAGTCCATGGCGACGGTGGTGGCCGTCTTCGTGTCGGAGCCGTAGTTGTCGTCGACGCCGACACCGGCCTGGGTCATGGTCTCCTCGGTGGTCAGCGGCCTGATCTCGCTGACCGAGCCGACCATGGTGGTCTTGCCGACCCCGAAGCCGCCCACGATGACGATCTTCACCGCGGCCTGGGCCGTGTGCGGCAGATGGTCCTCCGTGCGTGGACCGGGGACGGTGTCAGAGCTTTTGAAGTCCATGCATCACCGCTTCGAGGATGGAACGGTCGGGGAGCGCCTGACGGACGATCGGGGCGCGCGCCTGCACCAGTTCGGCCGTGATCAGCTCGGTGATCAGCACCGTCATCGCGCTGAACGGCAGGTTGAGATAGGCCGAGAGTTCGGCCACGGACAGGGGGGACGTACAGAGCCGAAGCAGCGCGGCCTGCTCCGGTGCGACGGACGGCGGTGGATCGGCGCGCGCCACGATCAGCGTCACGAGGTCGAGTTCGGCCCGCCCGCCGTCGGTGCCGCCGGCGATGACATACAGCCGCTCGGGGTTCTTCTTCTCCCCCTCCTGGTCCCCGGTGGCGGGAAGCACCAGGGGTGGCGGCGGGGGCGGTTCCTGCCTGGGGTGTCGCCGCTTGCGTTGCGGAGGAGTCATACGGTCTGCCCGTTCCGCCGGGGCGGACTGGTGAGATGGGCGCCGATACGGACGACGAGGTCGCGCATCCGGCCGCTCATCCGGCCGGGCTCGCAGACCACGTCGGCGAGGACGGCGAGATAGGCGTTGGCGCCGGCCGACATGAGGTAGAAGTAGCCGGCGTCGATCTCGATGACGACCAGCTTCATGTCGCCGCTGCTGCCGGGGAGTTCCTGGGCGACGGCACCCGCGAGGCTCTGCACGCCCGCGCAGGCCGCGGCGAGGCGGTCGGCGGCGTCGGGGTCACCGCCGTGGCGGGCGATGCGCAGCCCGTCGGACGACAGCACCACGATCATCTCGATGCCCGGCACGCCGTCGGCGAGATCCTTGAGCATCCAATCGAAGTTCGCTCGCTGCTGGATCACTTGAGGTCCCCCTCGTCGTCGGCCTCGCTGGGGGCCGGCTTCTCGATCAGGTGCATGTATGCGGTGGGATTGCGCGTGAAGTCGGTCGGGTGCACGCCCGGGTTGCCCTCCTTGAGGCCCTCCCAGAACGCCTCGACCCACATGCCGGGCTCGCGGTTGCGCAGCTTTTCGCGCTCGGGGTCGACCTCGGGCTCGGGTTCGGGCTTGGGCTGCGACCAGATGGTCGGCTTTCCCTCGCGTTCGGCCTTTTCGATGGCGGCCTGTTCGGCGAATCGCTGGGCCAGCGGGATCTTCACCTTGCTCCGGCGCTGTGGCAGGCCGCCCTCCGTCCACTCGGTGACGACGGGGACGTCGTCCTCCATGGAGATCCCGGCGGGGATGCGCGGACTGGTGGGGCGGCGCTTCTTGGGCGGGCGCTTGGGGCCTTCCAGGGCGCCCAGTTCGGCCTTGGGCACGGCGGTGGCGCCGATGCCGTGCGCGAGTCCGGGGGCGGGTTCGGTGGTCATCATGTTGCTGGGCACGATGAGGACGGCGCGGACACCGCCGTACGCCGAGGAGCGCAGCGAGACCTGCATGTTGTACGCCGAGCAGAGCCGGCCCACGACGGCGAGGCCGAGGCGGGGGCTCTCGCCGAGGTCGTCGAGGTCGACCCCGGCCATGGCACGCTCCAGCATGTTCTCGACCCGGGCGCGGGACTCCTCGCTGAGGCTGACGCCGCCGTCCTCGATCTCGATGGCCACACCGGTCTGCACCTCGGTGGCGGTGACGTGCACCTTGGTCTGCGGCGGCGAGTAGCGGGTGGCGTTGTCGAGCAGCTCGGCGGCGGCGTGGATGACCGGCTCGACGCAGGTGCCCTTGATGTTGACCTTGGCGATGGAGGCCAGGTCGATGCGCCGGTACTCCAGGATCCGGGACATGGCGCCGCGCAGCACGCTGTACAGGGCCACGGGGTTGGGCCACTGACGGCCGGGGCGGCCGCCGCCGAGGACGGAGATGGAGTCGGCGAGGCGGCCGATCAGCGCGGTGCCGTGGTCCAGGCGCAGCAGGTCGTCGAAGACCTCGGGGTTGCGGCCGTGGTCCTCCTCCATCTCCCGGAGTTCATTGGCCTGTTGGTGGACGATGGCCTGGACGCGCTGGGCGATGTTGACGAAGGAGCGCTGCGCGGCGTCGCGCATGGAGATCTCGTCGTCCACGCCCTTGAGCACGGTGCGCAGCAGGCGGCGCCGCGAGTCGGGGACCTGCCGCAGTTCGGGGTCGGCGTCGAGGACCGCGAGAATCGCCTCTCGGGGGGATTCTCCGGCGCGCACCCGGTAGAGCGCGGTCGGCACGATGTCCTTGCTGAACCGGACCCACTCCTCGTCGTGGGCGGCGATGCGCCGCTCCAGATACGCGGTGTGACGGGCGTGCTCGGCCCGCAGGCGCTTCAGGTTCCGTCCGCGTCGTACCGCTTCTGCCGCCGTCGCGGTCACCAGCACCGTGGCGACGGCTCCGCACCAGCCGACGGCGGCCCGGGCCGGCCCCGCCACGAGGGCGACGGCGGCCCCGGTCGCCGCGGCCATCACTATGGCCGGCAGCAACAGCACACGCGCAAGGGGAAGTTCACGGCCACCGGGAGGCGATTGCACACTCACCATGTATGCCCTCTGAGACGAATCGGCTGGGTGTCGGGGGAGCTCGCAGGGGGAAGAGTCCTGGGGGTACTCGGGACCTTCGTCACCCTTGGGAACAAGCGCACGAATTCACCTCAACTCGGTGCGCCGCGGGCGAGCCTAGTCCGACCGGATCATCGCCGTGTCATATTCAGCAAGCACCTGAAATCGCCTGTGCGACAGGAGTACGCTCGGCTCTTTTATACGCTCGGATTGCACTCGCACACGGCGCGTGACGGCATGCGGGCGTACGACGACAACTCATCGTGACGAGTGAGCGGCTCGCGAAGAGGGGGATCAGACGCCGACGATGCGCAGGGCCGCGTCGGCGGTGGCACGGGCGAACTCGGAGACGGGCCGCTCCGGATCCGATCGGTGCACGAGGATGACGCCCTCGATCAACCCGAAGACCAGATCCGTGCGCAGGTCCAGCTCACTCTTGGCCAGCGCTCCCCCGGCGCGGGTCGCGGCGAGCAACTGCCGGTAGGCGTCCTTCAGTTCGGCGCGCACGGCGTGGAAACCGGCGAAGCGCTCGGTGCGCACCTCTGGAAGGAGGTACAGCCCGCCGAGGTTGTGCGGCCCGCCGCACAGCAGCTGCACGTCCGTCCGGCACAGCTCCCACAGCCGGTCCTCGGCGGGGCTGCCGTCATCCGCGAGCAGCTGACGGGCGCGGGTCAGCGAGGGGGTGACGGTGGACTCCAGCAGCTCGGCGAGCAGTTCCTCCTTGCCGGAGACGTAGTGGTACATCGACGCCTGCCGCATACCCGCGCGCTCCGCGACGGCCCGGGTCGTCGTGGCGGCATACCCCTGGCTGGTGAACAACTCGGCAGCGGCGACGAGCAGTTCGGCACGCGGCTCCATCCCCCGGTCCGGCCGCTGCGCAACCCGCGGCCGCCCGACCCGACGACCACCGCTCGTTCCCATGCGTTCGATCCTCGCACACGGCGGCGCCGGTGGATCTCCGACGGGGGCGGCGCCGCGCACCAGGCCCTTTGGTGAGGCCTCGGTAACCGCGCGGCAACGCGTCGGCAACGCCCGTGACCCGGCCCGCTCCTAATTTCTGTCGCACGACAGAAATGACAACGGAGCCGGAGGTCCCGCCATGGCGACAGCGACCACTTACGGAGCCCGGGCCCATGCCCGTGCCCAGGAGGGCACCCGTACCGAGGCCATGCCCGTGGTACCGGCGCGGGAGTGGCCCGCGCCGCCCTGCGCGGCCGGCCACCTGGTGTGGGCGGAGACGGTGGCGGGCGGCAACTACACACACCGCGTCCTGGCCCGCGGCACCGAACTGCGCCTGACCGACCTGCGCGGCGACGCCTGCGCCCATCTGCTGCTGTACGTCGCCGACCGCCCCTGGGAGCGGCTGAACGTGGCCGACACCGTGAAGGTCCAGTGGAACGCCTACCTGGGAGAGGGGCGGCTCCTGCTCTCCGACCAGGGACGGGTGCTCGCGTCGGTCGTCGCGGACACCTCCGGACGGCACGACGCGCTCTGCGGCACCTCCACCCTCGTACGCAACACCGAACGCTACGGCGACGGCAGCCCGCACTCGCCCTCCCCCGCCGGCCGCGAGCTGTTCAAGCTGGCCGCCGCCAAGAACGGACTGGAGCCGCGCGATGTGCCACCGTCGCTCTCGTTCTTCCAGGGCGTCGAGGTGCGCGACGACGGCGCCCTGGACTTCACCGGCTCGGCCGGCCCCGGCGGCAGCGTCACGCTCCGCGCCGAGCAGGACCTGACCGTACTGATCGCGAACGTTCCGCACCCGGCCGATCCCCGCCCCGGCTACCTCAGCACCCCGCTGGAGGTCCTGGCCTGGCGCGGGTCGCCCACCGCGCCGGGCGACCCGCTGTGGGAGGCCTCCCCCGAGAGCCGGCGTGCCTTCCTGAACACCGCCGAACTCCTTGCCGCGAGGGGGCTCGCATGACCAGGACCGTCGTTCCCGCACGCGCCGCCTGGTCGTCCGTCGTCCGCGCCGGCGAGACACTGACCATCACCGACCTGCACGGCAACCAGGCCGTCGACTTCCTCGTGTACGACGCCCACGACACCTCCGTCCGCTACAGCGCGCCCGACACGATGCACGCCCAGGGCAACATCTTCCTGACCACCGGCAGCGTGCTGCTCTCCAACGAGCACACCCCGCTGATGACCGTCGTCGACGACGAGGTCGGCCGCCACGACACCGTCGGCGGCGCCTGCTCCAAGGAGTCGAACACCCTCCGCTACGGCCACCACACCTGGTCGCAGCACGCGTGCGTGGACAACTTCCTCGCCGAGGGCGCCCGGTACGGCCTCGGCAAGCGCGACCTCGTCTCCAACGTCAACTGGTACATGAACGTGCCCGTCGAGAAGGACGGCACGCTGGGCATCGTCGACGGCATCTCCGCCCCGGGCCTCGCCCTCACCCTGCGCGCCGAGCGCGATGTGCTCGTCCTCGTCTCCAACTGCCCGCAGATCAACAACCCTTGCAACGGCTTCGAGCCGACGGCGGTGCGGATGACCATCACCGAGGCGGGCGGCGCATGACCTTCGACACCCTCCTCGTCGCCAACCGGGGCGAGATCGCCGTCCGCATCATCCGCACCGCCCGCGAACTGGGCCTTCGCACCGTCGCCGTCCACTCCGACCCCGACCGCTCGGCGCCCCACGTACGGCTCGCCGACGAGGCGTTGCGCCTCGGCCCGGCACCCGCGAAGGAGTCGTACCTCGACCCGGATCTGATCCTGAGGGCGGCCAAGGACACCGGCGCGGGCGCGATCCACCCCGGCTACGGCTTCCTGTCCGAGGACGCGGCCTTCGCACGGCGCTGCGAGGACGCAGGCATCGTGTTCGTGGGGCCGACGCCGGAGCAGTTGGAACTGTTCGGCGCCAAGCACACGGCACGGGCGGCGGCCGAGGCGGCCGGGGTGCCACTGGCGTCGGGGACCGGACTGCTGGGCTCGCTCACGGAGGCCCTCGACGCGGCCGCGCGCATCGGCTACCCCGTGATGCTCAAGGCCACCGGCGGTGGCGGCGGCATCGGCATGTCGGCATGTCGCTCCGCCGATGAACTGACCGGGGCCTGGGCGCAGGTGCAGCGCGTCGCCGCGGCCTCCTTCTCCTCCGCGGGCGTCTTCCTGGAACGGCTCGTGGAGCACGCTCGCCATGTCGAGGTGCAGGTCTTCGGCGACGGCGCCGGCCGGGTCGTCACCTTCGGCGACCGGGACTGTTCGCTGCAGCGCCGCAACCAGAAGGTGCTGGAGGAGGCCCCCGCACCGGGCCTGCCCACGCATATCCGCGCCCGACTCGGCGCAGCGGCACGGGAGTTGTGCGCGTCGGTCGGCTACCGGTCCGCGGGCACGGTGGAGTTCGTGTACGACGCGGCCCGCGCGGAGGCCTACTTCCTCGAGGTCAACACCCGTCTCCAGGTGGAGCATCCGGTCACCGAGGAGATCTACGGCGTCGACCTGGTCGCCTGGATGCTGCGCCTCGCGCGCGGCGAGAAGGACGTCGTCCGCGACCCCGGCCCGCCGCGCGGCCACGCCGTCGAGGCCCGTCTGTACGCCGAGGACCCCTCCCGTGGACACCGGCCCAGCGCGGGCCTGTTGACACGGGTCGAGTTCCCGGGCGGAGTGCGCGTCGATGGTTGGGTGGAAACGGGCACCGAGGTGACGACGTCGTACGACCCGATGCTCGCCAAGGTGATCGCCCGTGGCCCCGACCGCGAGCACGCGCTGCGCCGCCTCGACGAGGCCCTGGCCCGCACCCGCGTCGACGGCATCGAGACCAACCTGGGCCTGGTGCGGGCGGCGCTCGCCGAGCCGGATTTCCGGGCCGCCGCGCACTCCACGGCGACCCTGGCCGCCGTCACCGACCCGACCCCGCGCATCGAGGTGGCCTCGGGCGGCACGCTCACCACGGTCCAGGACTGGCCGGGCCGCACCGGCCACTGGCAGGTCGGCGTACCCCCGTGCGGCCCGATGGACGACCTGTCCTTCCGGCTCGGTAATCGCGCCCTGGGCAACCCGGAGGGCGCCCCCGGTCTCGAGTGCACGCTCCAGGGCCCGTCGCTGAGGTTCACGCACCCCACGACCGTGTGCGTCACCGGCGCTCCGGCCCCGGTCACCGTCGACGGCGCTCCCGTCGCCCAGTGGGAGCCGGTGACCGTGCCGGCCGGCGCGGTGCTGGAGATCGGCGCACCCGAGGAACACGGCCTGCGGACGTACGTGCTCTTCGCGGGCGACGGCCTGGACGTGCCGGCGTTCCTGGGCAGCGCGAGCACCTTCACACTGGGCCGGTTCGGCGGACACGGCGGCCGGGCCCTGCGCACCGGCGACGTCCTGCACGGCGGGACCGTCACCGCGGGGACACCGGTACCACCCGCGGACCGCCCGGACTTCACCGCCGTATGGCACATCGGGGCCGTCGAAGGCCCGCATGCCGCACCCGAGTTCTTCACCGAGGACGACATCCGCACCTTCTACGCGGCCGACTGGAAGGTCCACTTCAACTCGGCGCGCACCGGCGTCCGTCTGATCGGTCCCAAGCCGCACTGGGCCCGCACCGACGGCGGCGAGGCGGGCCTGCACCCGTCCAACATCCACGACACCCCGTACTCGGTCGGCGCCGTCGACTACACCGGCGACATGCCGGTGCTGCTCGGCCCGGACGGCCCCTCACTGGGCGGCTTCGTGTGCCCGGCTACCGTCCTGAGCACGGAGCGCTGGAAACTGGGACAGCTGCGGCCGGGCGACACGGTGCGGTTCGTACCGGTGGACGTGACGGGGACACCCAGGCCGGAGATCGTCGACGGGGGCGTGCTGGCGCGGGACGGGGACGTGACGTACCGCCGCAGCGGCGATGACAACCTGCTGGTCGAGTTCGGCCCGATGCAGCTCGACCTGGGGCTGCGGATGCGGGTGCACGCACTGATGGAGGCGGTGACGGCGGCCGGCCCGGACGGGGTCACGGACCTCACTCCGGGCATCCGCTCGCTCCAGATCCGGACGGACCCGCACATCCTGCCCCAGCACCGGCTCCTCGCGGCCGTACGGCGGATCACGGCGGCGCTCCCGCCCACGGACGAGCTCGTCGTCCCCTCCAGGACGGTGCACCTCCCGCTGTCCTGGGACGATCCGGCGACCCGTGAGGCGATCACCCGCTACATGGCGGGCGTCCGCGACGACGCTCCGTGGTGCCCCTGGAACATCGAGTTCATCCGCCGGATCAACGGTCTGGAGTCGGCCGAGGACGTGTACCGGACGGTCTTCGACGCGGAGTACCTGGTCCTGGGCCTGGGCGACGTGTATCTGGGCGCCCCCGTCGCCACCCCCCTGGACCCGCGCCACCGCCTGGTGACCACCAAGTACAACCCGGCACGCACCTGGACCGCCGAGAACTCCGTCGGCATCGGCGGTGCGTATCTGTGCATCTACGGCATGGAGGGACCCGGTGGCTACCAGTTCGTGGGCCGCACGACCCAGGTGTGGTCGGCGTGGCAGCAGCGCGGCGCCTTCGAAGCGGGCTCGCCCTGGCTGCTCCGGTTCTTCGACCGCATCAAGTGGTATCCGGTGGAGGCGGACGAACTGCTGGAGCTACGGGCCGACATCACGTCGGGCCGGTTCGTGCCGCGTATCGAGGAGGGGACCTTCTCGCTCGCCGCGTACCGGTCCTTCCTCGCCGAACACGCCGATTCCATCGCGGAATTCCGGTCCGGGCAGCGGGCCGCGTTCGCGGCGGAGCGGGACGCCTGGGAGGCGGCGGGCGAGTTCGCGCGGGCGGAGGCGGCGGCCGCGCCGGTGGCGGCTGCGGCCGAGGTGACGGTACCGGAGGGCGGCCGGCTGGTGGAGGCGGAGTTCGCCGCGTCGGTGTGGCAGGTGAACGTGTCCCCGGGCGACCCGGTGACCGTGGGCCGGCCGCTCCTGGCCCTGGAGGCGATGAAGATGGAGTCCTGGGTCCATGCGCCGGCCGACGGCGTGGTCGCCGAAATCCTGGCCGGTCCGGGCGACCAGGTCGAGGCGGGCACCGCCCTGGTCGTCCTGGGACCGCCCCCGGTCCACCCCGCGACGGGCGGGCGCACACTGAAAGTCGAGGAGCACGCATGACCACCACCGTGTCCCGGGTGCGCGCCGCGTACGCCCGGATCGAGGCCATGGACCGCCCCGAGATCTGGATCGACCTGTGTCCGCGCGAGGAGGTCGAGGCTCAGGCGCGGGAGCTCGACGCGCGCGCGGCCGCCGGTGAGCGCCTCCCGCTCGCCGGGCGCCTGTTCGCCGCCAAGGGCAACATCGACGTGCGCGGGCTGCCCACGACGGCGGGCTGCCCGTCGTACGCCTACGAGCCCGCGACCGACGCGCCGGTCGTCGCCCGGCTGCGCGCCGCCGGTGCGATCGTCCTCGGCACGACCAATCTCGACCAGTTCGCGACGGGCCTGGTCGGTACCCGCTCCCCCTACGGCGCGGTCCCCAGCGCCCTCGACCCGACGAGGGTCGCCGGCGGCTCCAGCTCCGGCTCGGCGGTCGCGGTCGCCCTCGGCATCGTCGACTTCGCGCTGGGCACCGACACCGCCGGGTCGGGCCGGGTCCCGGCCGCGTTCAACGGCATCGTGGGCCTCAAGCCGACCCGGGGCCTGGTCCCGGCAGCGGGTGTGGTCCCGGCCTGCGCGTCCCTCGACTGCGTGACGGTGTTCGCGCGCACGCTGCCGGAGGCCGAGCAGGCGCTGGCCGTCATGGCGTCCCCGCCCGGCCGCGAGCTTCCGGCACTTCCCCCGCGAGCGCCCGGCCCCTGGCGCGTCGCGGTCGTCCCACGCGAGCGGCTCGGCGAGCTGGACGAGGGCTGGGCGGAGGCCTACGAGGCGGCGGTGGCGCGGCTGGCCGACGCGGGCGCCTCGGTGCGCGAGATCGACCCGGCCCCCTTCACCGAGGCGGCCGCGATGCTCTACGAGGGCGCGTTCGTCGCCGAGCGCTACACCGCCGTGGGGGGCTTTGTCGACAAGTTGATCGCCGAGGGGGGTGAGGGCCTCGACCCCACCGTCGCCGGGATCATCACCCGCGCCCGGGACATCCCGGCCCACCGCCTCTTCGCCGACCAGGCCCGGCTGGCGGCCCTGCGCGTCCGCGCCCTGGCGGAACTGGGCGACGCGGACGCCCTGTTGCTCCCCACCACCCCCGGGCACCCCACCCTGGCCGAGGTGGCCGCCGACCCCCTGGGCGCCAATGCCCGGCTGGGCCGCTTCACCAACTCCACGAACCTCTTCGACCTGGCCGCCGTCGCCGTCCCGGCGGGCGAGGTCGACGGCCTGCCGTTCGGCGTGATGCTGATCGGCCCTGCGTTCACGGACGAGCGGCTGGCCGCGATCGCCCGGTCGCTGGAGCCGGAGGTGAGCCTCGCCGTGGTGGGCGCCCATCTGACGGGGCAGCCGCTGAACCCTCAGCTGCTGTCGCTGGGCGCCCGCCTGGACCGCTCGACCACGACGGCCCCGGTCTACCGCCTGCACGCCCTGCGCACCGACCCGCCCAAGCCGGGCCTGGTCCACGTCGGCGAGGGCGGGGCGGCGATCGAGACGGAGGTGTGGCGGCTACCCGCAAAGGGCCTGGGCCGCCTGTTGGCCATGCTTCCCCGCCCGATGACGCTGGGGCGGGTGGAACTGGCGGACGGCAGCCATGTCCCCGGCTTCCTGTGCGAACCGAGCGCCTTGGGGGACGCCGAGGACATCACGCGATACGGCAGCTGGCGTGAATTCGTGCAACGCGGACCAGGGCAACACCCCTAGGGGCGCGACAAGCAACAACGCACCCGGACCCGCCGACGAACAATCACCCCACCGACGAGTAGGCGACAACCCCCCGCAGCAACTGATCAACCGCCTTGCGCGCGACCTTGGCCACGGTGGAGCCCTCCACGGGAGACGCCGCCGAGATCTGCCCCAGCACATCGATCACCTGCTTGCACCACCGCACGAAGTCGCCCGCCGGCATCTCCGCCTCCCGCAGCACCTCGTCGAGCCCCTTCCCCGAGGCCCACATGTACGCGGCCCAGGCGAAGCCGAGGTCGGGCTCGCGCTGGCCGACGCCCTCGGTCTGGGTGATCCGGAACTCCTCCTCCAGCGCATCGAGCCGGCCCCAGATGCGGACCATCTCGCCGAGCGCGGCCTTCGCCTTGCCCGAGGGCAGCTTCGGCGCCATGGCGTCGTCGCCGACCCGCGCCTCGTACACCAACGCGGAGACACACGCGGCGAGTTCGGCGGGCCCCAGGCCCTCCCACACGCCCTCGCGCAGGCATTCGCTCGCCAGCAGGTCCAGCTCGCCGTACAGCCGGGCGAGCCGCTTGCCGTGCTCGGTGACCTCGTCGCTGCGCAGATAGTCGAGCTCGGTCAGCAGCGCCACGATCCGGTCAAAGGTGCGCGCGATCGTGTTCGTACGGCCCTCGATGCGCCGCTCCAGCTGCGAGGTGTCGCGCAGCAGCCGGTGGTAGCGCTCGGCCCAACGGGCGTGGTCCTCACGGTCGTTGCAGCCATGGCAGGGGTGGGCGCGCAGCGCGGTGCGCAGCCGGGCGATCTCCCGGTCGTCGGCGGCCTGGGAGCGCTTCTTGCGGGCCCGCTCCGGCGGGATGTGCCCGGCCTTGGTGCGCAGCGCGGAGGCGAGGTCCCGGCGGGACTGCGGGGAGCGCGGGTTGAAGGACTTCGGGATCCGCATCCGCTCCAGCGGCTCGACGGGCACCGGGAAGTCCATCGACGCCAGCCGCTTGACCTGCCGCTCTGCGGTCAGGACCAGCGGGCGCGGGCCGTCGTGGTGCTCGAAGCCACGGTGGCCGTTGGAACGCCCCGCGGGCAGGCCGGGGTCCAGCACCAGCGCCAGCCCCGCGTACTTGCCCGTCGGTACGTGGATGACGTCGCCCGGCTTCAGCTTCTCCAGGGCGACGGCCGCCTCGGCGCGCCGCTGGGCCACGCCCTGCCGGGCCAGTTCGGTCTCGCGGTCCTTGAGCTCGCGGCGCAGTCGCGCGTACTCCTCGAAGTCGCCGAGGTGGCAGGTCATGGAGGCCTTGTAGCCCTCCAGGCCCTCCTCGTTGCGCTGCACCTGCCGGGAGATCCCGACGACCGACTTGTCGGCCTGGAACTGTGCGAAGGAGGTCTCCAGCAGCTCGCGCGAGCGGTGCCGGCCGAACTGCTCGACGAGGTTGACCGCCATGTTGTACGACGGCTTGAAGCTGGAGCGCAGCGGGTAGGTGCGCGTACCCGCCAGACCCGCCAGGTGCTCGGGGCTCATGCCGCGCTGCCAGAGCACCACCGCGTGGCCCTCGACGTCGATGCCACGGCGGCCCGCGCGGCCGGTCAGCTGGGTGTACTCACCGGGGGTGATGTCGGCGTGCTGCTCGCCGTTCCACTTGACGAGCTTCTCCAGCACCACCGAACGGGCCGGCATGTTGATGCCGAGGGCGAGGGTCTCGGTCGCGAACACGGCCTTGACCAGTCCGCGCACGAACAGTTCCTCGACGACCTCCTTGAAGGTCGGGAGCATGCCCGCGTGGTGGGCGGCGATACCGCGTTCCAGGCCCTCCAGCCACTCGTAGTAGCCGAGGACGTGCAGATCCTCGGAGGGGATGGAGGCGGTGCGCTCCTCGACGAGGGCGCGGACCTGTTCCCGTGCCTCCTCGTCGTTGAGCCTGAGGCCCGCGTACAGACACTGCTGGACGGCGGCCTCGCAGGCCGCGCGGCTGAAGATGAAGGTGATCGCGGGCAGCAGGCCCTCGGCGTCGAGCCGCTCGATGACCTCGGGCCGGCCCGGCGTCCAGACGCGCGAGCGCTGTCTGCGCTCCCGCTCGCGGTCGGCCTCGCGCATCGCGCGGCCGCGTCTGCGGTCCTGGTAGGAGGGCCGGCTGGCCTCCATGCGGGCCAGCCGGGCGAGGTCGGGATTGACGGCCTTCTTGTGGCCCTCGCCCTCCTCGAACAGGTCGTACATCCGGCGTCCGGCCAGCACATGCTGGAACAGCGGCACCGGCCGGTGCTCGGAGACGATCACCTCGGTGTCGCCACGGACCGTGTCGAGCCAGTCGCCGAACTCCTCGGCGTTGGACACGGTCGCCGACAGGGACACCAGGGTCACCGACTCGGGCAGGTGGATGATCACCTCTTCCCACACCGCGCCCCGGAAGCGGTCGGAGAGGTAGTGCACCTCGTCCATGACCACATATCCGAGGCCGAGGAGGGTCTGGGAACCGGCGTAGAGCATGTTCCGCAGCACCTCGGTGGTCATCACGACCACCGGGGCGTCGGGGTTGACGCTGTTGTCGCCGGTGAGGAGGCCGACCATGCCCGTGCCGTAGCGGCGGCACAGGTCGGCGTACTTCTGGTTCGACAGCGCCTTGATCGGTGTCGTGTAGAAGCACTTCTTGCCCTGCATCAGGGCGAGGTGGACGGCGAACTCGCCCACGATCGTCTTGCCGGAGCCGGTGGGGGCGGCCACCAGCACGCCCTTCCCCGCTTCGAGCGCCTGGCAGGCCTCGATCTGGAAGGGGTCGAGGCCGAAGTCGTACATCTCGCGGAAGGACGCGAGCGCGGTGGCCTGCTCGGCAGCCCGCCTGCGGGCCGCCGCATACCGCTCGGCCGGTGAGAGGTCCTCTGTCATCGTGCTTTCGAGCGTACCGGGCCGCACTGACAACAGGACGATCATTATCCGGAACGAGGGACGAACGACAACAGGAGGTGCCTTTGTCCTCAGGGACGAAGGCACCTCCTGACGGTGTGGCGGCCTCGGGTCAGGTCACGTCGTCGTAGCCGTTGACCCGGTCCGGACCGGACTGCTCGGGCAGTGTCCGGCCGGCGGAGACGGTCTCGACCTCGCCGACGTCCTCGGGGGTGAGATCCAGGTCGGAGGCCTCGTCGTCGTCGGGGCCCTCTGCCTCGCGGCGGCGCTTGCGCTTGTCGTTCATCAGCGAGAAGGCGACCGCGCCGAAGTACAGCACCCAGATCGGTCCGGCGAGCGCCAGCATGGACAGCGGGTCGGTGCTCGGCGTGGCCACGGCGGCGAAGATCGTGATGCCCAGGATCATCCCGCGCCACCAGCCGAGCATCCGCCTGCCGGTGATGATGCCGGTGAGATTGAGCATCACCAGGAGCAGCGGCAGCTCGAAGGAGAGACCGAAGACGATCACCATGCGGGTGACCAGCTGCAGCAGGTCGTCGAGCGGCAGCAGGTTGTCCACCCCGTGCGGGGTGAAGGTGATGAGCACCTTCGCGGTGGTCGGCAGGACCTTGTACGCGAAGAACGCGCCGCCGAAGAAGAGCGGGACGCCGGTACCGACGAACGCGTAGGCGTACTTCTTCTCGTGCTTGTGCAGACCGGGCGCGACGAAGGCCCACAGCTGGTACAGCCAGATCGGCGAGGCGAACACCACACCGGCCATCAGGGAGACCTGCAGGGCCAGCGTGAAGGGCGCGAGCAGACCGTTGATCGTGATCTGTGCGCACGGGTGAGAGCTGGCCTTGGACTTGGCCAGCTGCTCGAAGGTCTCCCCGCACCCGACCGAGTCGAGGACCGGTCTGGTGAGGAAGTTGATGATGTCGTTGTAGAAGAAGGCGGCGACCACCGTGATGATGACGATGGCCAGCATCGCTTTCGCGAGCCGGTTGCGGAGCTCACGAAGGTGATCCGCGAGAGGCATCCGCCCCTCGGGATCCTTCTCCTGTTTGCGGGCAGACTTGGGCAACCCACGTCCTCATCTCGTGCGGCGGGCCGGGGGCTACCGGCCCTGCGTCAGCGCTGGGTGGTGTCCGTCGGCTCGTTGACCGGCCGCGAGCTGGTCACGTCGCCGGGAGCCGCCTGGATGGTGCGCTGCGCCGCGGGCTGCTCGTTGGTGGTGGGCGCCTCGGCGGAGGCGTTGCCCTCTTCCTTCATCGCCTTGGCCTCGCTCTTGAGGATGCGCGCGGACTTGCCGAGCGAGCGGGCCATGTCCGGAAGCTTCTTCGCGCCGAACAGCAGGATGATGACGACGAGGATGAGAATGATCTCGGGAGCTCCGAGCCTTCCGAACATAAGTCTTTACCTTCTCACCGAGGCGGCTGGGTGGGTGCTGTCCGATCCGTCGGACATGTGTCCGAGTGATCGTGCTGACAGCGATCGTAACGCTCAGGGGTAAACGTCAGGCAATCCCCGTGCGTACTCCCGGTCAGCGGTACGGGCCTCGTTCTCCGCGCCGCGATCAGCAGCGTACCTGCCGGGGTGGGCAGCATGACAGGGCGAAGTGACGCAAAACGCTTGCGGCTCAGTACTCACAGGCTTGCGGCGCAGTACTCACAGTGCGTCGACAGGGGCAGTCACAGTGAGTCGACGGTGCCGGCCGCGCTCACGGCCGCCCGCTCCAGGTCCTCGGCCGCCCGGCTGATACGGCGCGCCGAGTCCGCGACCTGCGCTCCCAGGCGCCGCGCCTCCAGGAAGACCCGGACGGCGAGCACGCCGAGGACGGCGAGACCCACGAAACCCACAGCTATCGCGAACATCGGCCAGAACATGAGGGCGAGCCTAACCCCCGTCACACCGTCGAGTGCAGCCGCAGCGTCTTGACCCCGCCCCCGGTCAGCAGTTCGACGATGCGTTCTCCCGCGGGCTTGCGGACCGAGACCCCGCAGTCCGGGCAGGTGAAGGAGTAGAAGGTCGTACGGCTGGTGGCGCCGATGGCGAGGCGCAGGGCGCCCGCGGAGAGTTCGAACCTGCCCCGGCAGTCCGGGCAGCCCG
This sequence comes from Streptomyces sp. NPDC001406, assembly GCF_042895285.1. Classification (NCBI taxonomy): domain Bacteria; kingdom Bacillati; phylum Actinomycetota; class Actinomycetes; order Kitasatosporales; family Streptomycetaceae; genus Streptomyces; species Streptomyces sp. NPDC001406. Next base: position 205,132 of record NZ_JBIAWG010000007.1, on the reverse strand, counting down.
CCCTGAACACCACGGGGACCACTCTCTTCATCCCCGCGAAAGCGGCCGCGACCGTCATTTCCCTGGCACCGGACACCGGAGACTCGCTCAAAGCTCTCGCTCCTCTTTCTCTGGTCGTTCGCCTCTGGGACGCCACAGCCGGCGTCGGCCGCGACGGCGGTCCCGGCCGCCGCGTCGCAGCCGGTCAGCCGGCTCCGTGCGCCGCCTCCAGCCCGTCGTACGCGGCCAGCGCCTCGCGGGCCGCCTGCCGGGCGCTGTCGGCGAGCTCGGGCGGCGAGACGATCCGGCCGTCACGGCCCAGGCGCAGCGCCAGTCGTCTGAGCGACGCCGGGTCGGGGGTGCGCAGAGTAATACGCAGCCCGCCGTCGGGAAGCTCATCGGCGCTGTCGTGGGGGTAGTACTCGGCGACCCAGCGGCCGCCCGGGGCGACCTCGACGACGACCTCCGGGTCCTCGGCGGCCGGCTGGACCAGCGCCTCCGACAGATCGCGCAGCTCGATCTCCGGCGGCGCGGACGGCTCGTCCAGGATCCTGATCTCGGCGACCCGGTCGAGCCGGAAGGTGCGGCGCGCCTCGGAGCGGCGGCACCAGGCCTCCACATAGGTGTGCCCGACGCTGACCAGGCGGATGGGGTCGATCTCGCGCTCGGTGACCTCGTCACGGGCGGGCGAGTAGTAGCGGATCCACAGCCGGCGGCGCTCGGAGATCGCCCGGTCGACGTCGGCGAAGACACCGCCCTCGGACTCGAAGGTCACCGACAGGCGCGCGCTGGCGCCCGCCGCCTCACCGGCCGACGCCTCGACCTTGGCCGTCGCCCGCAGCAGGGCCTGCCGGTCGCCCTCGCGCAGACCCGGCAGGGTCGCCACCGCCCGGGCGGCCACCAGCAGCGCGGTCGCCTCGTCGGCGGCCAGTCTGAGCGGCTCGGCGGCCTCCGCCCCGAGGGCGGCGGGGTTGTGCCACCAGATGCGCTCACCGTCGGTGTCGATGTCGAGCAGGTCGCCGCCGCGGAAGCTGGTGCCGCACATGGGCAGCACGTCGAGGTCGGAGACCAGCTCGTCCTCGGTGATGCCGAAGGCGCGCGCGACGTCCGCGACCCGGGCGCCGGGGCGCTCCCGCAGATAGGTCACCAGGGAGAGCATCCGCCGGGTCTGGTCGATGGCGTTCACGGCCCTGACCGGTTTGCCTGCCACTGTCTTGCTCCGCTCCCCCTCAGCCCTTGGCCACGGCACGCAGCCGGTCCACCACGTCCGCGCGCAGCTCGGCCGGCTCCAGCACCACCACGTCCGGCCCGAACTCCACCAGCCAGGCGTCCAGCCCGTGCCCGTACGGAATCTCCAACTCGTCCCACCCGTCACCGAGTTCCCGCACCGCGGTGGCTTTCGCCCGAAGGGGGTACCCCGAACCCGAGCGCAGCCGGATCAGCGCGGAGCGGTCGGCCGTCTCGCCGGCCCAGCTCGCGACGGTCTCGCGCACCGTGACGACGTCCGGCACCGGCGCCGTGAAGCCGGTGCCCCGGGAGCGGACCCTGCCGGGGATCCGGGACAGCCTGAAGACCCGCTCGGCGCCCCGGTCGCGGTCCCAGCCCGCCAGATACCAGTGGCCGCGCCAGCACTCCAGGGCCCACGGCTCCACATGCCGGGTCTCCGGATGGGCGGCGTTGGCCTTGCGGTAGTCGAAGACCACCGGGCGGCGGTCGCGGCAGGCCAGCATCAACGGCTCGAAGGCGGCCTCGTGCACCGGGATGCGCGGCTCCAGGGCGCCATGGGCCTCGTACGGGTCGACGCCCTCGGGCAACCCGGCCGCGCGCAGCTTCTGCAGGGCGCCGCTGGCCGCACCCGCGAGCCGGGCCTGCTGCCACACCTTGGCGGCCAGCCCCAGCGCGGCGGCCTCCTCGGCGTCCAGGGTGATGGGCGGGAGGCGGTTGCTGTCGCGGCGGGCCAGATAGCCGACCTCGCCGTCCAGGTTCTCGACGGTCTCGATGACCAGGCCCAGCTCGCGCAGGTCGTCCTTGTCCCGCTCGAACATGCGGTTGAAGGAGTCGTCGCTGCCCGCCGCGCCCTTCTCCGGCCTGGAGGCCTCGACATACGCCTCGATGGAATCGCGCAGCTCACGCTTGCTGAGCGGCCGCCGCGTCCCCAGCAGACACAGCGCCAGGTTCATCAGCCGCTCGGCCTTGGCAATGGCCATCGACGCCCTTCGCCTCCCTATGGTGCTTATGATCGACGACCGTACCGCTCCACAGTGGCGCGGCAAAAGCCGAGGGCCCATGCCGAGTCAGGCATGGGCCCCAGATGATCGACTCCGATCGGACGACGATCAGACCCCGAGCAGGTCCACGACGAAGATCAGCGTCTCACCGGGCTTGATCGCCGGCGTCGGGCTCTGGTTGCCGTAGGCGAGGTGGGCCGGGATGGTCAGCTGGCGACGGCCGCCGACCTTCATGCCCTGCACGCCCTGGTCCCAGCCCTTGATGACGCGCCCCCCGCCCAGCGGGAAGCGGAACGGGGTACCCCGGTTCCAGCTGGCGTCGAACTCCTCGCCGGTGCTGAAGGCGACACCCACGTAGTGGACGGTGACGGTCTGACCCGCCTGCGCCACCTCGCCGTCGCCCTCCCAGATGTCCTTGATCTCAAGGTCCGCCGGGGGCTCGCCGCCCGGGAAGTCGATCTCGGGCTTGTCGATGCTCACGTCTCTAGCTCCTGCTTGTGTACGACACGGAACGCGAACAGTCTTTCATCTCCGCCCGGGTCCTGCCCGCGACGGCAGGCCTCGCCCGCGCCGCTACATCGCCGCGAGGATGTCCACGGAGAACACCAGGGTGGCCCCCTTCTTGACGACACCGCCGGCCGGCGGGTTGTCGCCGTACGCCAGGTCCGGCGGGACGACGATCATCACCCGGCTGCCCACCTTCTTGCCGGTCACGCCCTGTGCCAGACCGTCGACGACCTGCTTCATCTGCTCCACCGAGAACTGGCTCAGCCGTCCCGAGTCGTACGTCTGCTGGAACGTCTGGCCGCCGTCCCAGACCACGCCCTTGAACTGGCACAGGATCGTCTGGTCCGCCTTGACCTCGGCGCCGTCGCCCTCCAGGACGTAGTTCGACACCAGCTTCTTCGGCGGGTCCGTCTTGGGGATGTCGATCGAGGGAGCCTTGCCGTCGGTGTTGGTACCCACCTTCGGCAGGGCCGCGTCGCTCTGCGCGACCGGCTTGCCCTGGGACGAGCTCTTCGAGTTGAAGGAGTCCAGCACGTCGACGACGAACACCAGCGTGTCCGTGCCCTTGATGCCCGCCTGGGAATTGCCCGACTTGCCGTAGCCCCACGTCGGCGGCACCGCCATCTCGACCCGGCTGCCGACCTTCTTGCCGGTCAGCGCGTACCGCCAGCCGTCGATCACGCTGCCCTGCGCGAGCTGGATGACGATCGGCCGGTTGCGGTCGTAGGAGTTGTCGAAGACCTTCCCCGAGGACCAGATCTGGCCGAGGTAGTTCGCCTGGATGAAGTCGTTCTCCGCGACCGGCTTCCCGGAGCCCGCGATCACCGTCTTCACCGCGAGGTTCGCCGACGGCTCCCCCGGCCCCTTGGCGACCGTCGGCTTCTCGTTGAACTTGGTGCCCGCCGTGATGGCCGGCAGCGGGCCCTCCACGATCTTCGGCGGTGGTACGGATGCCGAGGGCGACGGCGACGCGCTCGCCTTGCTGGAGTCGGACTTGTCGTCACCGCATCCGGCGAGCGTGACCAGTCCTGCGGGCAGGGCGGCAAGGAGAAGTGAGCGTCGGCGCACGGTCGTGACCTCGTAATCGGTCGATCTTGTTGATGGCGTGCGCGCAACTCTACGGTGTGACAGGGGCGCCGTACGGAAACGTACGGCGCCCGTGTGGCGTTCCGGCACTCTTGTGCAGGAAACGCTCCGCTCACGTCATACCGATCACATTCCGGCGATCAGCTTCTCCACCCGGTCGTCCACCGAACGGAACGGGTCCTTGCACAACACCGTGCGCTGTGCCTGGTCGTTCAGCTTCAGATGTACCCAGTCGACCGTGAAGTCCCGGCGCTGTTCCTGCGCGCGCCGGATGAAATCGCCGCGCAGCCGCGCCCGAGTGGTCTGCGGGGGCACCGACTTGCCCTCGAAGATCTTCAAGTCATTGCAGATCCGGGCGGCTTGACCGCGTTTCTCCAGCAGGTAGTACAGGCCACGACGACGGTGGATGTCGTGGTACGCGAGGTCTATCTGCGCGACCCGCGGATGCGACATCGTCATATTGTGCTTGGCCCGGTACCGCTCGATGAGTTTGTACTTCATCACCCAGTCGATCTCGGTGCCGATCCGGTCCAGGTCCTCCGCCTCGATGGCGTCCAGTGTGCGGCCCCACAGCTCCAGGACCTGCTCGACCGTGCCGGTGCGGATCCCACGGCGCTCACAGAAGTCCACGGCCTTCTCGTAGTACTCCCGCTGCACCTCGAGCGCCGAGGCCTCCCGGCCGCTGGCCAGGCGCACCTTGCGCCGGCCCGTGATGTCGTGGCTGACCTCGCGGATCGCCCGGATCGGGTTCTCCAGGGTCAGATCCCGCATCACCGTGCCCGCCTCGATCATGCGCAGCACCAGGTCCGTCGCGCCGACCTTCAGCAGCATCGTCGTCTCGGACATGTTCGAGTCGCCCACGATGACATGCAGCCGGCGGTAGCGCTCCGCGTCCGCGTGCGGCTCGTCCCGGGTGTTGATGATGGGCCGGGAACGGGTCGTCGCCGAGGAGACGCCCTCCCAGATGTGCTCCGCCCGCTGGCTCACGCAGTACACCGCACCGCGCGGCGTCTGCAGCACCTTGCCCGCGCCGCACAGCAGCTGCCGGGTCACCAGGAACGGAATGAGGATGTCGGCGAGCCGGGAGAACTCCCCGTGCCGCGCCACCAGATAGTTCTCGTGACAACCGTAGGAGTTGCCCGCCGAGTCCGTGTTGTTCTTGAAAAGGTAGACGTCGCCCGCGATTCCCTCCTCGTGCAGGCGTCGTTCCGCGTCCACCAGAAGCCCTTCGAGAATGCGCTCTCCGGCCTTGTCGTGGGTGACCAGTTCGGTCACATTGTCACATTCGGGTGTCGCGTATTCCGGATGTGACCCCACGTCGAGATAGAGCCGGGCGCCGTTCCGCAGAAAGACATTGCTGCTACGACCCCATGACACGACACGGCGGAAGAGGTACCGCGCCACCTCGTCAGGCGACAGGCGGCGCTGTCCCCTGAACGTGCACGTGACGCCGTACTCGTTCTCCAGCCCGAAAATGCGGCGGTCCATGACTGAACATTACGCCCGATCCCCTGAGCTGAAACGGGGTTCGGCAGCACGATTTGGATCATTTTCCGATGAAGCCGCAACCACCGCACCCCCAGCGGGAGCTGCGAGGACCCGCCCGGTGGCCAGCAGAACCAGCAACGACACGGCCCCCGCCGCACCCGGCACCGCGAAGCCCCACAGCGCGCCACCCGACTGGACCACCGGGCCCGCCACGCCCGTTCCCACCGACGCGCCCACCGTGAACGTCGTCACGAGCCAGGAGAACGCCTCGGTGACCGTACCGCTCGGCGCGTGCCGGTCCACGATCACGAACGCGCAGGCGATGGCCGGCGCCAGGAAGACTCCCGCGACCACCGTGAGCAGCACCATCGCCACCGCGCCCGGCATCAGCATCAGCGGCAGGTAACACACCGCCAGAAGCCCCACCAGGACCCTGAGTCGCCGCTCCGGCGCACCGGCCCACCGCCGCGCCCCGTACACGGACCCGCCCAGCAACGCGCCCAGCCCCAGCGCCGCCATCAGCCAGCCGTACACCGCATCACCGCCGTGGTCGTCCGCGTACGGCACGGAGGCCACCGTGATGGAGCCCATCGCGATGCCCACGAACAGGAACGAGCCCAGCAGCGCCAGCAGCCCGGGCGACCTGAGCGCGCCCAGCCAGTGCGCCTCGCGCGGCGCCGAACGCCATGCGCGCGAAGGCGGCGAGACGACCACGGAGAGCGCCCCCAGCACGCCGACGACGCTCAGGACGAGCAGCGCGGCCCGCTCCGACCACAGCGACACGCACAGCGTCACGAGCAACGGCCCGACGGTGTACATCACTTCCTGGGCCACCGCGTCCATGGCGTACGCCGTGTGCACCTGCCCCTCCCGGCGCAGCACCGAGGGCCACAGGGCACGCAGCCCGCCCTCCAGGGGCGGAGTGAACAGACCCGCGGCCGCGACCGTGGCGTACGCCGCGGGCAGCGGGTCGGTGCCGGCGAAGGCGAAGGCGGTCATCGAGAGGGCCGACAGGACCGCGGCGGGAAACTGCACGCGCGGCTGCCCGTACAGGTCCACCAGACGCCCCAGCACCGGCTGTCCCACGGCGTTGGCCACTCCGTACACGGCCGCCAGGGCGCCGGCGAGGCTGTAGGTGCCGCCCTGCGCGCGGACGAACAGCACCATCGCGATCGCCGCCGTGGCGTTCGGCAGCCGGCCCACCAGCGTGCCCACCAGCAGCCGGGCCGCGTGCCTCGCCCTGAGGATCTCCAGGTATCCCGCGGCCATGCCCCACCCTCACGTTTTACGTATAACTTCCACTGTCATACGTACCATGTGCGCTGTTCGGGCGTCCAGACGACGAACAGCACGGGACCCTACGAAGGAGCACATCCACGGTGTCACGCAGCAGCACGCGCCCGACAAGCCGTGACGTGGCACAGGCCGCCGGGGTCTCCCAGGCCGCCGTCTCGCTCGTGCTCGGCGACAAATGGCGCGGCCGCGTCTCCGAAGCCACCGCCGAACGCGTCCGCGAGGCCGCACGCGAACTCGGCTACCGGCCCAACCTCGCCGCCCGCAACCTGCGCCTGGGCCGCACCCGCACCGTCCTCCTCGTCGTCCCGGCCCTCACCACCGAATTCTTCGCCGGCGTCTACACCGGCGCCGCCAGAGTCGCCGCCCAGCACGGCTTCGGCGTCGTCCTCTACCCCTCCCCCGAAGGCATCGGCCCCGCCCGCGACCCCTTCGCCTCCGCACAGGCCGCCCTCGACGGCGTCATCGCCTCCTCCATGGCTGCCGACGCCCTCACCGCCATCCGCGGCGACCAGCTCCCCCTCGTCATGCTCGACAGCGACCCGGAAGGCAGCCTCGGCGCCGCCACCGTCAACCTCGACATCACCGACGGCGTCCGCCAGGTCGCCGACCACCTCCTGGGCCTCGGCCACCGCCGCTTCCTCCACCTCGCCGCCGACATCGCCTCCTGGACCTTCGAGGTACGCGCGCGCGAACTGGCGGCACGCGTCCGCACCGTCCCCGGCACGGACGTCCGCACCATCCACGCGCCCATCTCGATCGAGGGCGCCCTCGCCGCCACGGAGGCCGCCCTGACCCGGCCCGGACCCCGGCCCACCGCCCTCGTGTGCGACGACGACAAACTGGCAGCCGGCGCCTACAAGGCACTGCGCCGCCGAGGCCTGCGCATCCCCGACGACATCTCCGTCACCGGCCTCGACGACCTCGCCCTCGCCACCGCCATCGACCCCGAGCTCACCACCGTGCGCCTCGACGCGGAAACCTTCGGCGAACGCGGCATGCAGGCCCTCCTGGCCGTCCTGGAGGGCCGCGACCCCGCCGGCGGCGACATCCCGGTGGAACTGGTCGTACGGGGCTCCACGGCGCCGCCACGGGACGCCTGAGGCCCGCCGCTCACCCCTCGGTCCCGCCCGCCATGACGACCGCGCCCCGGCCGATGACAACCGGCCGGGGCACGCGGGGCGAGGTGAGACGCGGAGCTACTCCTCCTCGGAGCTCTCCGCCTCCGTGGCCGCACCGTCCGCCTCCAGCAGGCGCGACAGCTGACGGCCGACGATGCGCTTGAACTTGCGCTGCTGCGGACGCGTCCGGTCCAGCACCGCGACCTCCAGGCGCTCCGCGGGAATCTCCCGCTCACTGCCGTTCGTGTCGCGGGACAGGGCCTGCACGGCCAGCTTCAGCGCCTCGGCCAGACTCATACCGTCCTGGTGACGCTGATCGAGAAAACTGCTGATCTGCTCGGCGTTACCGCCCACCGCGACCGAACCGTGCTCGTCCACGATCGACCCGTCGTGCGGCAGCCGGTAGATCTGGTCACCCTCCGGCGTCTCCCCGACCTCGGCCACGACCAGCTCCACCTCGTACGGCTTCTCGGCCGCACTGGAGAAGATCGTGCCCAGCGTCTGGGCGTACACATTGGCCAGACCGCGGGCGGTCACATCGTCCCGGTCGTAGGTGTAACCCCGCAGATCGGCATAGCGGACACCGCCGATGCGCAGGTTCTCGTACTCGTTGTACTTGCCGGCGGCCGCGAAGCCGATCCGGTCGTAGATCTCGCTGAACTTGTGCAGCGCGCGGGACGGGTTCTCACCGACGAAGACAATGCCGTCGGCGTACTGCAGCACGACCAGGCTGCGGCCACGGGCGATGCCCTTGCGGGCGTACTCCGCCCGGTCGGCCATGGCCTGCTGGGGTGAGACATAGAACGGCGTCGACACCGGTTATCCATCCCTTTCTGTCGAAGTCACTGGACCACCTTCACAAGACCGGGCGCCGGGCTAGAGCAGAGCGGCCCGCGGGCCGTCCGGCTCCTCCAGACGCCGCGCCAGCACCGCACGGGCGACCTCGGAGGACTCGTCCTCGGTCAGCCGGCGGAAACCGTCCTCGGTGATCACGGTGACGATCGGGTAGATCCGGCGGGCGACATCGGGACCACCGGTCGCCGAGTCGTCGTCTGCCGCGTCGTACAGGGCCTGCACCACGAGCGTAGTCGCCTGGTCCTCGGTCAGATCCTCACGGAACAGCTTCTTCATCGCACCGCGCGCGAAGATCGAGCCCGAGCCGGTGGCGGCGAAGTTGTGCTCCTCGGAGCGGCCGCCCGTCACGTCGTAGGAGAAGATCCGCCCCTTGACCCGGTCCACGTCGAACCCGGCGAACAGCGGCACCACGGCCAGGCCCTGCATCGCCATGCCGAGGTTGGACCGGATCATCGTCGACAGCCGGTTCGCCTTGCCCTCCAGCGACAGCTGCGCGCCTTCGACCTTCTCGAAGTGCTCCAGCTCCAGCTGGAAGAGCTTGACCATCTCGACGGCCAGACCGGCGGTGCCGGCGATACCGACCGCCGAGTACTCGTCGGCCGGGAACACCTTCTCGATGTCCCGCTGGGCGATGACGTTGCCCATGGTGGCCCGGCGGTCACCGGCGAGCACCACGCCCCCGGGGAACGTCACGGCCACGATGGTCGTGCCGTGCGGCGCCTCGATCACACCCTGCGTGGGCGGCAGCTGCCGCTTGCCGGGCAGCAGCTCGGGCTGGTGCTCGGAGAGAAAGTCCATGAACGAAGAGGACCCTGGCGTCAGGAAGGCAGCTGGTAGACGCCCGGTGCTACGAGTGTTGGCTTCCACGCGATTCCTTCCACGTATGCGGCAGCCCGCCTTATGACGTCGGGCCGATCCTTGAACTGCCCCAGCGCGGCGTTGCAGCTGAAGCACAGTACGCCACGGACCCTACCCGTCTCATGGCAGTGATCCACATGCACAGGCAGAGCCGACAAACATATGCAGCAGACGCTTCCTTGAGAGGTGATCAGTTCGTCGCGCTCGGCTTCGGTGATGCCGTACTGGCGCTTCAGATGGTCCTGTCGTCCACGCGCTGCCCGGCACGCCTTGCAGCGGGTGGACAGACCATCGGAAGCGGTCGCGTTGCGATGCCATTCGCTGTGCGGCTTGACCTCGCCGCATGTCCGGCAGAGTTTGTGCCCGACCGGGACATCCGCTTGCTCCCGGACAGGCTTGCCTATGGCCTCCCGACGGCGCCGGTAGTGCGCGGCGCCGTACTCTGCCACGCACTCCCGGCAGTGGACCTGAAGGCCGTCACGCCGATTCTTGTCCCGCGCAAATGCGCTGAGCGGCAGGTCTCGCTCGCATTTCCTGCAGTGCTTCGCATTCGTCTCGCCAGCCACCCCAACCCTCCGCACCCTTCAATTCGAAGGTAAAAGTGGCCCAGCGACCTTTACTGTCCACCTTTCTGCACGAAGGACCGCACGAAATCCTCGGCGTTTTCCTCGAGTACGTCGTCAATCTCGTCCAGGACGGAGTCCACGTCATCGCTCAGCTTCTCGTGCCGCTCCTTGAGGTCGTCGGAAGCCTGCGCGTCCTGCGCCTGCTCCTCGACCTCCTCCGTGGAGCGCGTCGCCTTCTGCTGGCCGCCGCCGGTGTCCTTGGTCGCCATAACCCTCACCCCGCTCAGTTCGCCCGACATGGTCGACAGGTCGGCATTCCTGCCGATCGGTGATGATCAGACCCTACAAGCCGGGTCCGACATCGGCCCCGCAGTTTCTCCAACGTACGGGGGCCACCTCGATGATTCCCGGGCGCCGGGATTTCCACCCCGCGCGCCCGATGCGGTCCGCGTGTCCGGTCAGCCGCCGGAAAGGACCCTGACCAGGTCTTCTGCGGTGCGGCAGCGGTCCAGGAGCTCCTTGACGTGATTTCGCGTTCCGCGAAGCGGTTCGAGGGTTGGGACGCGCTGGAGGCTGTCGCGGCCGGGGAGGTCGAAGATGACCGAGTCCCAGGAGGCCGCGGCGACGTCGTCCGCGTACTGCTCCAGGCAGCGGCCGCGGAAGTAGGCCCGGGTGTCCTCCGGAGGGCTCGTACGGGCCCGCTCGACGTCGGCCTCGTCCAGGAGCCGCTTGATGCGTCCACGGGCCACCAGGCGGTTGTAGAGGCCCTTCTCGGCCCGTACGTCCGCGTACTGCAGGTCGACGAGGTGCAGCCGGGCGGCGTCCCAGTCGAGGCCGTCGCGGCGGCGGTAGCCCTCCATGAGCTCCCGCTTGGCCACCCAGTCCAGCTCCCCCGCGAGGCTCATGGGGTCGTTCTCCAGGCGGTTCAGGGTGTCCTCCCAGCGGGTGAGGACGTCCTTGGTCTGTTCGTCGGCGTCGGCGCCGAAGCGGTCCTCGACGTACTTGCGCGACAGCTCGAAGTACTCCATCTGCAGCTGGACCGCGGTGAGTGTCCGGCCGCTGCGGAGCGTGACGAGACGCTTGAGGGTCGGGTCGTGGGAGACCTGGTGCAGGGTCCGTACGGGCTGGTCCACGGCGAGGTCGACCGCGATGAAGCCGTCCTCGATCATGGAGAGGACCAGGGCCGTCGTGCCGAGCTTCAGGTAGGTGGAGATCTCGGAGAGGTTCGCGTCGCCGATGATCACATGGAGGCGGCGGTACTTCTCCGCGTCGGCGTGGGGCTCGTCGCGGGTGTTGATGATCGGCCGTTTGAGGGTCGTCTCCAGGCCCACCTCGACCTCGAAGTAGTCGGCGCGCTGGCTGAGCTGGAAGCCGTGCTCGTGGCCGTCCTGGCCGATGCCGACGCGGCCCGCTCCGGCGAAGACCTGACGGGAGACGAAGAAGGGCGTGAGGTGGCGCACGATGTCCGAGAAGGGGGTCTCCCGCTTCATCAGGTAGTTCTCGTGCGTGCCGTAGGAGGCGCCCTTGTTGTCGGTGTTGTTCTTGTAGAGGTGGATGGGCTGGGCGCCGGGCAGCTGGGCGGCGCGTTCCGCGGCCTCGGCCATGATCCGCTCGCCGGCCTTGTCCCAGAGGACGGCGTCGCGGGGGTTGGTGACCTCGGGGGCGCTGTATTCGGGGTGTGCGTGGTCGACGTAGAGGCGGGCGCCGTTGGTGAGGATCACATTGGCGAGTCCGATGTCCTCGTCGGTGAGCTGGCTGGCGTCGGCGGCCTCGCGGGCGAGGTCGAAGCCTCGGGCGTCCCGCAGCGGGTTCTCCTCCTCGAAGTCCCAGCGGGCCCGGCGGGCCCGGTGCATCGCCGCCGCGTAGGCGTTGACGATCTGGGATGAGGTGAGCATGGCATTGGCGTTGGGGTGGCCGGGGACGGAGATCCCGTACTCCGTCTCGATGCCCATTACTCGCCGTACGGTCATGCGGCCCTCCTTGCCCGGCGGCACCCTCGGTCGTGGACGCCGCTCAAGTACCGCTGGCGCTCCGGTGCGTGTGCGGTGCCCGTCCCCGCACTGCGCGACTCGGCGGTAGGAAAGAGCCTAGAACGCCTTTGCGCTGGTGGGGAGATCATTTGCGTCATTGCCTGCTCCAGCCGTGGCCCGAAAAACAGTCGGCTGCGGGTACCCGGTGAGGGCACCCGCAGCCGCCCTGTCTTTTACAGGTACTGACCGGTGTTCGCCACCGTGTCGATGGAGCGTCCGGTGTCCGCGCCCTGCTTTCCGGTGATGAGGGTACGGATGTAGACGATCCGTTCGCCCTTCTTTCCGGAGATCCGGGCCCAGTCGTCGGGGTTGGTGGTGTTGGGCAGGTCCTCGTTCTCCTTGAACTCGTCCACGCAGGCCTGGAGCAGGTGGGAGACGCGGAGACCCTTCTGGTTGTGTTCGAGGAATTCCTTGATCGCCATTTTCTTGGCGCGTCCGACAATGTTTTCGATCATGGCGCCGGAGTTGAAGTCCTTGAAGTAGAGGACTTCCTTGTCACCGTTGGCGTAGGTGACCTCCAGGAAGCGGTTTTCCTCGGATTCGGCGTACATGTGCTCGACCGCGGTCTGGATCATGCTCTGGACCGTGGTGGACTTGTCGCCGCCGTGCTCACCGAGGTCGTCCGCGTGCAGCGGGAGGCGCTCGGTGAGGTACTTCCCGAAGATGTCCTTGGCCGCTTCGGCGTCCGGACGCTCGATCTTGATCTTCACGTCGAGGCGGCCGGGGCGCAGGATGGCGGGGTCGATCATGTCCTCGCGGTTGGAGGCGCCGATGACGACCACGTTCTCCAGGCCCTCGACACCGTCGATCTCGGCGAGCAGCTGGGGGACGATGGTGTTCTCCACGTCCGAGCTGACGCCGGAGCCACGGGTGCGGAACAGGGACTCCATCTCGTCGAAGAAGACGATGACGGGTGTGCCCTCGCTCGCCTTCTCGCGTGCCCGCTGGAAGACGAGGCGGATCTGCCGCTCGGTCTCGCCGACGTACTTGTTCAGGAGCTCGGGGCCCTTGATGTTGAGGAAGAAGCTCTTGCCGGCGGCCTGGCCGGTCACCTCGGCGACCTTCTTGGCCAGCGAGTTGGCCACGGCCTTGGCGATGAGTGTCTTTCCGCATCCGGGAGGCCCGTACAGGAGGACGCCCTTCGGCGGCCGCAGTTCGTGCTCCTTGAACAGGTCGGGGTAGAGGTAGGGGAGCTCGACGGCGTCGCGGATGGCCTCGATCTGGTTGCCGAGGCCGCCGATCTGCTCGTAGCCGATGTCGGGGACCTCTTCGAGGACGAGTTCCTCGACCTCGCTCTTGGGGACGACCTCGTAGACGTAGCCGGAGCGGGGTTCGAGCAGGAGGGCGTCGCCGGGGCGGATGGTGACGTCCAGCAGCGGCTCGGCGAGCCGTACCACCCGTTCCTCGTCGGTGTGCCCGAGCACCAGGGCGCGCTCGCCGTCCTCGAGGATCTCCTTGAGGGTGACGATGTCCCCGACACGCTCGTACTCCATGGCCTCGACCACGTTGAGCGCCTCGTTGAGCATGACTTCCTGGCCGCGCCTGAGGTCGTCGAGGTCGACGCTGGGGCTGACGTTCACCCGGAGCTTGCGGCCCCCGGTGAAGATGTCGGCCGTGCCGTCCTCGTTCGCCGTCAGGAAGACGCCGAAGCCGGCCGGAGGCTGCGCGAGCCTGTCGACCTCTTCCTTGAGGGCCACGATCTGGTCTCGGGCCTCGCGGAGCGTGTTGGCGAGTCGCTCGTTCTGGGCGGACACGCCGGCCAGGTTCGTCTGCAGCTCGACGATCCGCTCTTCGAGAATCCTCGTGTGTCGCGGAGAGTCGGCGAGCTTGCGTCGCAGGACGGCGATCTCCTGCTCAAGGTAGGCGATCTGCCCGGCCGGGTCGTCGGACCCTCGTCCCGGGCGGATGCCGCGGTTCATGTCGTCGTCGTGGGCTGCCACGGTCCTCACCTCCTCCAAGGGGAGCTGGACGCTTCCAGACCCTACCTGGGTGGGTGTCGATTGAAACCCCTAGATCACAAAGACTGTCAAGGAGTGTCCGATCTTCACCCTTGCGCTCTCCCTCACGCCAGGGGAATACCCACCGAACATGATTGGGAAGCCGCCGGAGGTAGGCTCCAAGGGTTCAACACCCGTCAGAGCTGGCCGGATTCCCGTCGGCTCGGCGCAGATACGTCAGGAGAGATGACCGTGCAGCAGGCGACCCGAAGCGGCGGCGAGGCGCTGGAGGTCTGGATCGACCAGGACCTGTGTACGGGCGACGGAATCTGCGCCCAGTACGCGCCGGAAGTGTTCGAGCTGGACATCGACGGGCTGGCCTATGTGAAGGGCGCGGACGACGAGCTGCTGCAGGCCAAGGGGGCAGTCACCGCGGTGCCGTTGCCGCTTTTGACGGACGTGGTGGACTCGGCGAAGGAGTGCCCCGGCGAGTGCATTCATGTGCGTCGGGTTTCGGACAAGGTGGAGATCTACGGACCCGACGCGGAGTGAGCCTGCAGCCACTCACCGTGATCATTGTCTGATTTCTCACACGCCCTGGGATCCCAGGGCGTGTTTCGTGTGTCCGGCGCGCGCGCCGGAGCTCACACGCTGTGGGCGCCGGCGGGTGTGGAGCGGACGAACGCGCCGTCCTTCCACTGCCACTTGGCTCCCGTCCTGACGTCGGGGCAGCAACTGGGCACGTCGGCCGAGGAGTAGCCGAGCAGGGTCGCGGTGACGGCTCCGGTGCGGACGGTGAAGTCCGTGACGGTGAGCCGGTCCTTGGGGTCGACGAGGGTGGCGACGACGCGGGGCCGTTGGGCGCCGGCGGCCTGGGTGAGGACGTAGACGCCGTCGGGCGGGGTGCCCATGGGGGCGTCGCAGTGGACCACCGCGACCGTTTCGGGCCGGCCGTCGCCGTCGAGGTCTCCGGCGGCCTTCTTCTGGATCTTCACTTTCACCGGACCGCATTTGAGGGGGAAGTCGACGCCCTCGGTGCTGGGCGGCGCGGCGGCCGCGGGGGCGGACTTCGTCCCGGTGCCGGGGTCGGGCTGGGCGGCCTTGGCCGAGCCGGGCTGCAGCACGGAGGAGAGGGCCACGACGCCGGCGACAGCGGCCGCGGTGGTGACCCAGTGGATGGGGCGGGCGTGAGTGTGAGCCAGTTCCGGGACGGCGGATTGCTGCACTAGGAGTGTCTCCTGTGGTGGCTGTGCCGGTGGGGGTGGGGGTGGCCAGCATGGTGCCACACGTCACACCGTGGGGGAACGGCGGGGTCCGGGATTTCGGCAGGCTGTGCGGTTTGTGGGCGGCGAAGGCCCGGGAATCCTGGTGCTCTGTCAACGCGCGGGCGCCGTGGCGGAGTTCCGAAGCGGTCCTGGGAACTCGGCCACGGCGCCCGTGCGTTGCTCTGGCGAAAGGCGACGAAGGTGGCAGGAAGGCGACAAAGCGGCGCCTCAGCGACCGGCGCCTCCGTCGGCGTTGGGGCCTGCGTAGTCCTCGCCGTAGGCGCCCTTGGCGGGGCGGCGGCGGCGCATGGGCGGCTCGACGCCGTCGGCGAGGCGGCGGGCGGTGAGGAGGAAGCCGGTGTGGCCGATCATCCGGTGGTCGGGGCGGACGGCCAGGCCCTCGATGTGCCAGTTGCGGATCATCGTCTCCCAGGAGGTCGGCTCGTTGAAGCAGCCGATCTCGCGGATGGACTCGACGGTCCGGGCGAGCTGGGTGGTGGTGGCGACGTAACAGCACAGGATGCCGCCGGGCACGAGTGCCTTGGAGACGGCCTCCAGGCACTCCCAGGGGGCGAGCATGTCGAGGATGACGCGGTCGACGTCGGTGTCGGACAGGTTGTCCTGGAGGTCGCCGACGGTGAGCTGCCAGGCCGGGTGCGGGCCGCCGAAGTAGCGCTCGACGTTCTGCCGGGCGATGTCGGCGAAGTCCTCGCGGCGCTCGTAGGAGTGCAGCATGCCCTGGTCGCCGATGGCCCGCAGCAGGAAGCTGCTGAGCGAGCCGGAGCCGACGCCGGCCTCCACGACGCGGGCGCCGGGGAAGATGTCGGCGAAGGCGAGGATCTGTCCCGCGTCCTTCGGGTAGACGACGGCTGCCCCGCGGGGCATGGACAGGACGTAGTCGGGGAGCAGGGGGCGCAGCGCGAGGTAGGCGACGTTTCCGGTGGTGCGGACAACGCTGCCCTCGGGAGCGCCGATCAGCTCGTCGTGGGGGAAGGAGCCCTTGTGGGTGTGGAAGTTCTTCCCGGCTTCGAGCGTGAACGTGTAGTGGCGGCCCTTGGGGTCGGTCAGCTGTACCTGGTCCCCGACCTTGAAGGGCCCGCGCCTGCGGGCGGCACCGGTCGGTTCGGACATGTGAACAGCCTACCGGTCCCCACGGGCGGCTCGGACCAACACAAGAGGTGGGCGGGCCGACGGTGCGGGCGAACGGTGCGGGCCGGCCGCGGCCGCGTCACGCGGGTCTTGCCATGGCCTTGACGAAGGCGCGCTCGACGTCGGCGGCGGAGAGCACTCCGTAGATCTCCCCGGTCTCCTCGACGACGAGGTACTCGGTGGCCGGGGTGGCGCGCAGGGCGTCGAGGAGTTCCTCCCCGGAGAGCTCGGCGGAGACGCGCATGCCTTCGGTGAGTTCCTGGGCGAGACCGCCGACGGAGACCCAGGGGCGGCGGTGTTCGGGTACGCCGACGATGGCGGCCTCGCGGACGAGCGAGAGGGGGTTGCCGTCGGCGTCGACGACCACGAGGGCGCGGGCACCGGCCGCGTTGGCCCGGCGCAGGGCCTCCGAGAGCGGGGTGTCGGTCTGCACGGGGACGGCCCGGCGGGTGAGGTTGCGGGCGCGCAGCTCGGGGAGGTGTTCGCGCAGGCGGGCCATGCGGAGGCTGTTGCCGGCGCCGGTCCAGATGATCGCGGCGAGGATGGCGGCGAGCAGGGCGTCGGTGACCGTGTCCATGCCGTTGATCTCCTCGTTGCCGGAGCCGAGGGCGCCGGACTGGTTGAGGAGGGGCAGGCCGATCAGGACGGAGATGGCGAGGGCGCGGCCGACCCAGGCGGCGGCGACGGTGCCGCTCATGGGCTTGCCGGTGATTTTCCAGACGACGGCGCGGAGCATACGGCCGCCGTCGAGGGGGAGGCCGGGCAGCAGGTTGAAGGCGGCGACGATGAGGTTGGAGATCATCAGGCCGGCCAGCAGGACACCGGGGACGGTGCCGGGTCGCACGGGCTGCATGGCGAGGTAGAACACCCCGGCGAGCACGAGCGAGAGCAGCGGGCCGACGAAGGCCAGCACGAACTCCCGGCCCGGTGTCTCGGCCTCCTTCTCGATCTCGGAGACGCCGCCGAAGAACTGGAGCTGGATGCGGCGGACCGGGAGCTTGAAGCGGATGGCGGCGACGGTGTGGGCGAGCTCGTGGACCAGGACGGAGGCGTAGAAGGCGACCGCGAAGAAGAGGGACACGAGGTAGCGGGCGGCGCCGAGCTCCGGCAGCACGCGGTCCAGCTGTCCGCCGAACACCCAGGTGATCAGGGCGGCGACCAGGAACCAGCTGGGTGCCACGTAGACGGGCACTCCGAAGGGCCGTCCCATGAGCAGCCCGCCGCCGGGTTCCTTGGGTCGCACCGGCGGCTGCCCCTTGGCGATCCCGGCGGCGGCGTGGGACCGGTCGGGGTGCTTGTCGAAGCCGGGGGCGGGGTCGGGTTCCGGGTGGCCGGCGGGGGTGGTGCCGGGGGCCGGGGTGTCACCCGTGTCCTGCTCGCCGCCCGGGGCCGAGGCCTTGTCCTCGGCTTCCGCGGGAGTGGTCGGCTCCGGCTTCGGCTCGGGGCGGGTGGGGCTGTCGGCGCCGTCCGCGGTGGGCGGTTGCGCGGCGGCGTCGGGCTGCGGCCCGGGGGGCTCGGTGGCCGGGGTCGTAGGAACTGTGGGGTGTTCGGTCGGCTTTTCGTTGCCGGGCCGCGGCTGCCCGCTCCCGCCGCTCACGTCCACGGTGTCCCCTCGTTCGAAGCGTCTTCCGCACCATCCGGGCGGAAGGGTCTGGGGTCGATGGTATGCGGCCGTCGTGACTCGTTCCGCCCCGGCACCCCCTGTGTTTGCCCGGCGGCAGTACGGGACCGCGGCCCGCGGGTGGGTGACTGTCAGTGGCGGGCCGTATGGTCTGTGGTCATGGACAGCAGCATCGAGGGCGCAGAGGCGGTTCCACCGGTCGTGACCGAGCCGGTGGCGGCGGAGACCGAGGCTGCGGCGGCGGCCGCTGCGCGGCCCGTGGTCATAGCGCCCGCTTCGCTGTCTCCCTCGCGGGCCAGTGACTTCATGCAGTGCCCGCTGCTGTACCGGTTCCGGGTGATCGACCGGCTGCCGGAGAAGCCGAGCGAGGCGGCGACCAGGGGCACCTTGGTGCACGCGGTCCTTGAGCGGCTCTTCGACGCACCCGCCGCCGAGCGGACCGCGCCCAGGGCGAAGTCGCTGATCCCGGGACAGTGGGACCGGCTGCGGGAGACGAAGCCCGAGGTGCTGGAGCTGTTCGCGGAGGATCCGGAGGGCGAGCGGCTCGCGCGCTGGATGGGCGAGGCCGAGCGGCTCGTGGAGCGGTGGTTCACGCTGGAGGACCCGACCCGGCTGGAGCCCGCCGAGCGCGAGCTGTTCGTGGAGGCCGAGCTGGAGTCGGGGCTGCGGCTGCGCGGGATCATCGACCGGGTCGATGTGGCGCCGACGGGTGAGGTGCGGATCGTCGACTACAAGACGGGCAAGGCGCCCCGGCCCGAATACGCCGAGGGTGCGCTGTTCCAGATGAAGTTCTACGCGCTGGTCGTGTGGCGGCTGAAGAACGTGATCCCGCGGCGGCTGCAGCTCGTCTACCTCGGCAGTGGTGATGTGCTGACGTACGACCCGGTCCTCGCCGACCTGGAGCGCGTCGAGCGGAAGCTGCTCGCGCTGTGGGAGGCGATCCGGCAGGCCACCGAGACGGGTGAGTGGCGGCCGCGTCCGACCAAGCTGTGCGGCTGGTGCGACCACCAGGCGCACTGCCCGGAGTTCGGCGGCACTCCCCCGCCGTATCCGCTGCCGGTCACCGCGGCCGGGTCCGGCGAGGTGTGAGCCTTCGGGGCCGTGCCCCGGACGCGAGCCGATGAGCCCGCGCAGGGCAGAATGGGGCCGGACTAGCGAAGGAGACTCACGTGGCCATCCGCGTCCTACTGGTCGACGACCAGCCGCTGCTGCGTACGGGCTTCCGGATGATCCTGGAGGCCGAGCAGGACATCGCGGTCGTCGGCGAGGCCGGAGACGGCCTCCAGGCGCTCGACCAGGTGCGGGCCCTGCAGCCCGATGTGGTTCTGATGGACATTCGCATGCCGCGGATGGACGGTGTGGAGGCGACCCGGCAGATCACCGGGCCGGGCCGGGACGGGCCGGCGAAGGTGCTCGTGCTGACCACCTTCGACCTGGACGAGTACGTGGTGGAGGCGCTGCGGGCCGGGGCCAGCGGGTTCCTGCTGAAGGACGCGCCCGCCAATGAGCTGGTGCAGGCGATCCGGGTGGTGGCCGACGGTGAGGCCATGCTCGCGCCGAGCATCACGCGGCGGCTGCTCGACAAGTACGCCACTCATCTGCCGTCGGGTGACGAGCCGGTGCCGGACACGCTGCACACACTCACCGACCGTGAGGTGGAGGTGCTGAAGCTGGTGGCGCGTGGGCTGTCGAACGCCGAGATCGCCGCGGACCTGTTCGTCAGCGAGACGACGGTCAAGACGCATGTCGGGCATGTGCTGACCAAGCTGGGGCTGCGGGACCGGGTGCAGGCGGCGGTGTACGCGTACGAGAGCGGTCTGGTGCGCCCCGGCGCGCAGTAGCAAGTAGCAGTAGCGGTAGGAGAAGGGCGGAGCAGCCCGTCGTGACGACGAGGGCGCCCCTTCCCCGGTGGAGAGATCCGCGGGGAAGGGGCGCCCTTCGTGCGTGTGCCGGGGGCCGTCAGCTCTTGCTGAGCTCCCAGAAGCGGAACACGGTCGAGGCGTCGAGGCAGTACTCCAGCCCGTAGACGCCGTCGCGGGTGACCGCGTACTGCTTGGCCTGCCAGACGGGGAGCACCGGGAGCTCGTCGGCGACGATGTTCTGGAGGCGGCCGAAGTCCCCGTCGGTGGCGGAGCGGTCGCTCTGGGCGGCGGTGCTCGGGATGAGGGAGCCGGTGATCGTGGGGTTGCGGTAGTTGTTGCTCAGCACGTTGCCCTTGCCGAAGAAGGGGGCCGTGAAGTTGTCGGCGTCCGGGTAGTCGGGCACCCAGCCCTTCACGTAGACGCCGTACTTGCCCTTGGCGATGTCCTTCTCGTACTGGTCGAAGGCGACGGACTTGACGTCGGCGTCGAACAGGCCGCTGGCGTTGAGCTGCCCGGCGATGGCCTTCAGCTCCTGGTCGGTGGCGGGGCCGTAGCGGGACGGGGTGGACCAGAGGGTGAGCTTCACCTTGCCGTTGATGCCGGCGGCGTGCAGGGCGGCGGCGGCCTTGGCCTGGGAGGGGCGGGCGCCGTAGGTGTCGAAGAAGGCCGTGTTGTGGCCCGCGATACCGGCCGGGATGATCGAGTAGAGCGGGGTGGCGGTGCCCTGGTAGACGTTCTTGATCAGGGCGTCGCGGTCGATCAGATGGGCGATGGCCTTGCGGACGCCGACCTTTCCGGCGACCGGGTCGTGCATGTTGAAGACCAGGTGCTGGACCTCGGCGCTGCTGCCCTCGATGACCTCGACGCCCTTGCTGTCGTCCTGCTTCTCGATGTCGGCGATGTCGCTCGCGGTCAGACCGCGGTAGGCGATGTCGACCTCGTCGTCGAGGAGGGCCTTCTTCAGGGCACTCTGGTCGCCGTGGAAGAACTTGAGGGTGACGCCGGAGTTCTTGATCTCGGCGGTGCCCTTGTAGTGGGAGTTGGGTGAGAAGACGGCTTCGTCGTCGCCGAAGGAGTCCAGCTTGTAGGGGCCGGAGCCGACGGCCTTGTCGTCCTTGCGGAGGCCGTTCGCGTCGTACTGCCGGTGGTCGACGATGGAGCCGGCACCGGAGGCGATCTTGCTGGGGAAGGTGGCGTCGGGGACGTTGAGCCGGAAGACGACGGTCTTCTCGTCCGGGGTCGCGACGCTCTCCAGCATCGGGAACATGATCGCGGGACCGGCCGAGTCGTTGATCTTCAGCATGCGGTCGAAGGAGAACTTGACGTCCTTCGAGGTGAGCGGGTCACCGTTGCTGAACTTGAGGCCGTCCTGGAGTGTGCACCGGTAGACCTTGGCCTGGCTGTCGGTGAAGGTGCACTCCTTCGCCGCTTCCGGCTGGGGCTCCACCGCGCCCTTGGGGAAGCTCAGCAGGGACTGGAAGACGTTGTTGAACAACAGCCAGGACCCGGGGTCATAACCGGAGGCGGGGTCCGTGGCGAGGACGTCGTCGGACATCCCCATCACCACGGAGGAGCCGGTTCCCCCGGAATCACCGGTCTCCGAGCCGCAGCCGGTCAACAGGCCGGAGGCCAGCCCCGCCACGATGGGAAGGACCGGCCACTGGTTGCGCTTGTTCACGTGCATGTGCCTTGTCGTCGGATCTCGTCCCCGGAGCCACCGTCCCGGACCCGGGGCACAAACCCGATTACCTTACCGCCCGTCGGCGCTATGCGTCCGACGGGCGGTAAGTGAGGGATCGTCAGCTGCCCGCTCCGCGGCTGAGCTCCCACAGCTGAAGCGTCGAGGACGAGTTGAGCGCGTAGGAGGTACCCGAGATGTCACTGCGCGCGGCGACGTACTGCTTGCCCTGCCACAGCGGCAGCACCGGAACGTCGGCGGCAACGATGTCCTGGATGTCCGTGAGGCTCTTGGAGGCGGTCAGCCGGTCGGCCTCGCGGCGGGACTCCGGGATCAGGGTGCCGCGGATCTTGTTGTTGGCGTACGGCGAGCCGAGGAAGTTGTCCTTGTCGAGGAACGGCGCCAAATAGTTGTCGGCGTCCGGGAAGTCGGGGAACCAACCCATGCCCCAGACGTCGTACGCGCCCTTGCGCGAAGCGGACTGGAACGTCGCCCACGGGGTGCCCTGGATGCGGACGTCGAACAGACCGCTGTCGTTGAGCTGCTTCTGCAGGATCTCGAACTCCTGCTTGGTGGCCGCACCGTAGTGGTCGGTGGTGTAGTGCAGGGTCAGCTTCACCGGGGTGGTGATGCCGGCCTGCGTCAGCAGGTCCTTCGCCTTGGTGACGCTGGGGTTGCCGTACTTGTTGAAGAACGAGTTGGAGTGGCCGGTCAAGGTGGCCGGGACCAGCGAGTACAGCGGCTCGGCCTGGGTGCCGTACACCTTGGAGACGAGCTCACCGCGGTTGATGACCTGGGCCATCGCCTCACGGACGGCCTTGTTCTTCACGGTGGGCGCGTTGGTGTTGAAGGCCAGGTAGCGGATCTCCAGGCCCGGCATGTCGACCAGGTCGGCATTCGCGTCGGTGCCGGCGTCGAGCTTCTTGATCTG
The DNA here is from genome assembly GCF_042895285.1 of Streptomyces sp. NPDC001406. NCBI lineage: Bacteria > Bacillati > Actinomycetota > Actinomycetes > Kitasatosporales > Streptomycetaceae > Streptomyces > Streptomyces sp. NPDC001406. The sequence goes on along the minus strand of NZ_JBIAWG010000007.1, from coordinate 182,678 downwards.
CGACGGCGTCATCGTGCGGATCATGACGTCGATGTCACCCTTGTCGATGGCGGCGCCCATGGCGGCGGCATCCGTGAAGGAGCGCATCACGACCTCGTCGTTGCTCACCTGCAGGCTCCCCTTGTAGTTGGGGTTCTTGGCGAAGGTGGCGGTGACGATCTCATCGTTCTTGACGTCGGCCTGCAGGGTGTACGGGCCCGAGCCGTCGATGTCGAACCCGTCGCGCAGCTTGCCCTTGTCGTAGTCCGCGGGGTTGACGATGCCCGCGACCGGAGTGGACAGCTTGTAGGGGAAGGTGGCGTCGGCGGTCTTGAGGTGGAAGATCACCTCGCGGTCGCCCTGCGTCTCGATGGTGTCGATGTCGGACATCAGGGCGAACACACCACTGTCCGCCTTGATGCGCAGGGCACGCTCGATGGAGTACTTGACGTCCTCGGCCGTGATGGCGTCGCCGTTGGCGAACTTCAGGCCATCGCGGAGCTTGCAGGCATAGCGTTCGTTGCCGCTGTCGGTGAAGCCGCAGCTCTCTGCGGCCTCGGGCACCGGGTCGCCCTCGCCCTTGGGCTGGATCATCAGGGTCTGCACGGTCTGGCGCAGGATGTTCCAGGTGCCGACGTCGTACGCGTAGGCGGGGTCGAGCGGCGCCGGAGCGTCCTTGGTGGCGGTGAACCGATCCGTGGTGCCGACGACGATCGCGTCGCCGCTCTTGCTCCCGCTGTCCGATCCGCCGCACGCGGCGAGAACCGGCGTGAGCAGGCCGGCCAGGGCCGGCAGCACCAAATGCTTACGGTTCATGCTCGAAGTTCTCCAGCTCTTCGGGTCCGTGTACCCGGCATGCAGGGGTGTCGCGGCGGATCACGGGGGTAACGGCGATGTTCTCGCGATGAGATTAGTCCGCGCCCGCACGCGGGTTCACAGCCGCCGGAGTTGAGTCCCCATCACGCAGTGAAACCGGGTGCGGACACACCGAAAACCCGACAGAGGCATGATTAGTGCAGCGTTCCACCAATCGGGACACAAAGACGCGGTGATTCCCCCCGAACGGGGGTGTCCTGCACACCTCGACATCGATGTCGACCCCTGGGGACGTGGTGAACGTCACAGCTTCAACCAGGTTGAGTGCTGGCTGAATTCGGCCAAACGACTCGGTTCGAATTTCGCTGGGTCGGGGAAGGCGTCTTTTTACCCAATGGACTTTGCACGCTGGGTGAACGGCTAGCGCATTTGCGTCATCAGACCGTGCAGAAATGCCAGGTCGACCTCTTCGAGAGAGGTCACCACGGTGCGGCGGTCGGCGGGGGCGATGGGGGCCACGGACGGCACCGCGACGACCTGACAGCCGGCGGCCTCCGCCGCCGCGACGCCGGTCGCGGTGTCCTCGACGACGGCACATCTGGCCGGATCGACACCCAGCCCGGAGGCGGCGAGAAGGTACGGGTCCGGGTACGGCTTGGTGCGCGACACCTCGTCCCCGGCGATGGACAGGGCGAAGTGCTGGGCGCCGAGGGAGGCCAGCACGCGGTCGATGATGCGCCGGTGCGAGGCGGAGACCAGAGCCGTGGGGATCTCGTGCTCGTACAGCTCGGCGAGCAGCCTGGCGGCGCCCGGCATCAGGGGCAGGGCGCGGTCGATACGGTCCTCGAAGCCCTCGTTGAGCAGCACGCTCAGCTCGGCGAGGGTGATGTCGGCGCCGGTGGCCTCGATCAGGAAGCCCGCGCTGCGGGTCATGGGGCCGCCGACCACCACATGGCGCCAGGAGTCGTCGAGGGCGTGGCCGAGGCGCGCGAAGATCTCGACCTCCACGTCCCACCAGAAGCCCTCGGTGTCCACCAGGGTTCCGTCCATGTCGAGGAGCACGGCCTGGAGGGCTGAGCCTTCCGCCGTACGGGTTCCGAGCGCGGGGACCGTGCTGGTCATCCGGGCGCACCTCCTTGAGGGACGATCAGGCCGGTTCCCAGCGGGGAACCGGCCTGCGGTGGATCGACCAGTGTACGACTCCCGCAGGTGAAACGCCTGGTTTATCGCTAGGGCACGGGGGAATCCCCAGAAGCACCCCCTGGACGCCCGGGAGGCTTCAGCTATGCCCACGGGGGTGTTTTCGGCGGGGTGCACCGCCCTGCCGGGGGCACGCCCGGGTGGGCAACCACACACGGGCACCCGCCCGCCAGGGCACCACCCAGGACGCCCGAGGGCTCTTCGACGGGACAC